>NZ_CAXIQJ010000004.1:0-674272 GCF_964031195.1 Spiroplasma endosymbiont of Phycita roborella
AACCACAATCTATTCTTATTGATTATGTTGAATATAAATTATCGCTTCCAAAATGAATGATTAAAAATAATTCTTTTATTGTTGATAACAGTTATACATATTGAGTTTTTAATTTAGAAAATATTAAAAGAGAATTAAGTGGTAATGAATTAATAAAATTATTAGAACCATATATTAAAGACCAAAAAATAACTGTTAATAAACCAACTGCTCCAAAAGAATATTATCTTAATGATATAAAACTTGAATCATTAACATTTTATGAACATCATAATAGTTGATTTATGGGTGAAATAACTGATAACAAAACTAAAATTACTAATCCTTGTTTTAAATATAACATTACGTGAGAAGAAAACAGAAAAGGTTTTAAAATAAATAATCCATATAAACATGATGATTTACCAATTAATTATATAGTTACTTCTTATAAGGAAATTTCAACTCATAATGAAAAAGTATTTTTGTTGAACATGTAAACAAAATAAATTAGATTATTTATTCTTTAATACTAATGATATAAAAACAAGAAAATATTTTTTAAGAGATAAAAATAGTAAAGCAATTTGTTATGACTGTATTTTAAATATTAAGTTAAGTAGGAGGTATAAATATGGATAAAGAATATTTAACTAAAAGAGGAACGATTTGCATACCAGACAGTGATGATATTGAATTTAAAATAGGGCTAATTAAACTGATTGATGATTTAAAAAAAGATAATTTAGTTTGTGGTCATAAAGAATTTATTGAAGAATGTAAATATTGTTGATGTAATTGTGATTTAGAAATTATTAAAACGGTTATTAGAGGTTAACTTAATTAATGTAATATGACTTAATTATTGGAATTGACCCCGCTGGTATTGGCAATAATGGAATTGTTATATATTCAAATGAAACTAATAATATTGTTTTTAATGAAACATTCAATACATTAACTGTTTTATGAACTAAAAATATTTATAAAGAAAAATTTCAATTAATTAAAGAAAAATTTATTGATAAAAAAATATTAGTTATTGTAGAAAATTTCTTTTTAAGTTCAAAACAATTATTAACTAATCCATTAGCAACCCCTAAAATTATTGGTGCATTAATGGTATTAGTACAAGATGTTATAAATTGAGATTATCTAGAAAGTGAACCAAAAAATAAAACTAAAATAGAAAATTATAAAGGAAATATAAAATTAACAAAACATGAACACTATGCATATAAGCATATTCAATATTATTTAAGGAAATTATAAAAATGAAAGATAAAACAAATTATGTCAAATTAAAAGTAAAACTTAGTAACACTATTGAAGCAAAATATTACGAAAAAGGTAATAAAGAATTATATTATAGTGTTCGTGGTCAATGAAATGGATTAAACTATGTTACTTTAATTTTTAATAAACCAAAACTTTATAGACGCTGTATTTTATTAAACAAAAACGATGAAATTATAGTAACTGGTGAAATCTTTAATACTTTAAATATTCAAAAAAATCGTGCATTTTGTTCAATTAATGTTAAATGATTTAAAAAATGAAAAGAGTAAAAAATGATATTATGAAAAATTTTATTAATAGTACCAATATTAATAACAAGTATAACTATTTTAATATTTTTAATTTATATAATTATAGATTTAAAAAATGAATATAAAGTTTTAAATCTATTAAATTCAATTGCAAAAGATTTAGAAAAGAAAGATAAAAATAAGGAGAATAAATAATGGGATATTGAACAAAGTATAAATGTGTTTTTTGTGGAGAAATAATGATTGGTGATGAAGAAAATATTGAACATGTAAGAGAACATAGAAAGGGTATTAGATAATGAAAAAAGTTGAAATTAATAAAGAAAAATTACTTGAACATTTAAAAAATATATATTATGGATATAAATTAACAAATTACTCAATTGATATTATTAAAATTTTAATTAATAAAATTGAAAATGGAGAATTTGACTAATGATAATATTACCTACTTTGTTTGAAAATAAAGATGAAATTGAAATATTATCACCATTTCCCAAAGCAATTCATACAAGTAATGATATTAGAGCAATTATTTTAAGACAATACCCAAATGTTAAATCAAAACACATAATTGTTTCTGACCCAGAAAGTAATGTTGCATTAATAGTTGGTGATAATGATGTTTATCAAGGTTGAATTAAAGTAACAATTAAAAAATTAGAAAATTAAAGGAGATTAAATTATGTTAGATGAAATTTTAAAAGTAATTTTTGATAGAGCAGATAAAAAAGAATTAATTTATATAATAGAAAGATTAATTCTTGTTACTAACAATCACATAGAAACAAAAAAATGACTTATTAAAGAATTTGATAAAAATCATTATGTTTTAGAAAAATTATTGAATACGAACGGAGAAGTTAAATAATGTCAAATGAAAATACACAATCAAATTATACTTTAACTAAATTAATTAGAACTGGTATAAGTCCTATTTGTGCAATGATTGGTACAAGTGCTTATTATGGTCAATTAATAGGTAATCCAGTGTTAGGTAGTATTAATTCATTATTATTTGGTAAAAAATTAGGTTTAGATGTATGAAATTTAAATCAAAGACCAAATACTAAAACTAAATTAATTAATAGTAGTAAAAAAATATTATTAGGTTTAGGAACAATTGGTTTAGCAAATTATAGTAAATGAACAGAAAATAATATTAATCCTATTATTCCAACAACACCAACTCCAATAACTACTACAACTACAACAGAAGGTCCTCCATGATTATTATTAAATAAACAAGAACATCAGTCATTAATGGATTGAGATACATATATTAGTTTAAATGCTTATGGTATATCAAATCTTATTAGTGGATTAACTGAATTAATTCCTAATAGATTTGAAACTATTCGTAAAATAGCAAATATGGCAACTGGTGGATGTTTAATATCAAGTGGTGTTGCTATGGGTATTAATAATGATTTTAATAATGCTTATGCAATTCCTACTATTGTTGCAGGTGCTAGTGAAATTATTCATAATTTACTACCTATTGAAACTACACATCATAATGAAGAAATGCAAGAAACATCATTTAATGATGAAACTGCAAGATTAGTAAATGATAATAGATTCACAATTAATAGTGAAACAACTAGTCAATATGGTAGTGATAATATGAGCGAAGTAGCATTAAATCACGATAATGCTTCATTAAATTGAGATTATAATCACATGAGTTTATAAAGGAGGTGAATAATTTATGAATAAAGAAAAATTACTTGAATATTATAATAATGAAATTCATACATATAAAGAGAGAATGGAACAATTAAATAAAGAAATTGCCTTATTAGTAAACATTATAAGTAATTCAAAATCAATGATTGAAAGAATTAATGGTGGTCAATTTGATGAATAATTAAAAATAAAAAAATAAATAATTGAAAGGAAAATATTGAAATGAAAGAATTTATACATGAATTAATTATTATTGGAACAAGTGTTGGAACATTAATTTGCAGAGAAATTATTGTTTTATTAAAAAGATTTATCACAACTCCAAAACATGTTAGAGCAAATAACAAAATTATAAAACATCAAAAAAAATTAGCAAAATTAAATGAAAAGATTAATAAAGGAGAAAAATAATATGACAAAAATTGAATTTAATGAAAAATATAGAAAACAAGATATTAGTATTGATAGAGATTTTGATTTACATATTGATAATTGCTTTAAATTTTCTGATATTGATACATTAGAAAATGCAGTTAATGATTATAAAAAATTAATAAGTGAAATGCCACAATTAGTTAAAGATTGATTATTGGGATAAGATTAGGAGAATGTTAAATGTTAGAAAATGAAAATAATGTTCAACAAACAACTGAACCTTTAACTGAAAATAATGCTCAACAAGAAAAAGAAAATAAAGTTAATGAAGCAGAAAATAAGTTAAATAAACTTAATCAAGAAATTAAAGAAAAAGAAATGATTAATATATTTAAAAAATATCAAGTTAAAACTGAATTTTATGATTATTTAAAATTTAAAACTAATAATTTAGAAAATTCAAAAATTGAAGAAACTATTAAAAAAATGATTAAAGAACAACCGGTATTTAAAGAAATAATTAATACAGGTGGTAAACAACAAACAATAATAACAAATCAACAAAATTCAATAAAAAGTACATTATTGGATTATAAAAAGAAAAATAATTTATAACAGAAAGGAAATAAAAAAATGTCAGTACCATTCAATCAAAATTTAGATAATACCGAAAAATTAGTAGAAGCACCTGAGTTTATAGAATTTTATAAACAATCAAATTCACCATGGGCAAGTTTTTTTCCTATTGAAATGGTTAATTCTACAAAAATTGAATTTATAGTTAAAAAACCAAAAAATTCAGAAATTAAAGTACTAAAATGAAATGATAAAAGCAAAGGATTAGATGTTAGTTACGCTGAAACTATTAAAATTTTAAAAGAAATTAAACAAGAAGCAGTTGCAGGTGAAATAATTGCTAATGTTGATTTAAATGCAGAAAATGGACAAAATTTGTTAAATACAATGCAATATGAAGTTGCTAATGATTTAGCAGATTATTTAGCAAATAATGATACAAATGTAATTGCAAAATATGCAACTAAATTAGATATTACTGATAAAACACCAGTAGGATATTTAAAATCAATGCTATCTGCTTGAAATACTTTATTTCAATTAAGAAATAGTAATAATTGTCAATTTTTTATTACTAATAATTTATATGATAGTTTAGTTTATTTAGCAGATAATAAAGGTTTAATTACTGATAACCAAATAGCACAACAATTAAGATTAAATGGAACAAATTTATATATCAAAGGTGTACTATGTCAAATTGTAATGGATGATTATATGACTTTTACTGATAATAATGAAACTAAAATTATGTCTTTTGTTTTAGCAACACCAAGAGCAATGAAAAGATATATGTTACAAAATACAGTTGTATATGTTCAAGATATTAATGATGGTAAAGTTGGGAGAAGATATTTAGTTGGGGGAGAAGTAACTGGTGAATCAATACCCTATATAACAGATGAAGAAACAACTTCACGCTGAATGTTATGTGGAATTATTAATAGTGATAAAACTGATTTAAAAACTAAAATTACAATTTTAACAACTGATATTACTGCAAATGTTAATAACAATAATAGTGAATTAAATACACAAATAAAAAGTACTAATGAACTTAAATCATTAAATCCTAATTTAACAAATCCAACTATTAAATATTTTAGTGATGCACAAGGAAAAACTAATGTAAGTAATCAAAAACAAAAAGCGGGTGACTTATACATAGTTATTTCTTCAAATGTTAATGATTTAAATTATAAAGGTTCAACAAATCCAATTAAAATAACTCTTAAATAAAGGAAATTAATATCATGCCAATTGGTACAACTAGTACAGCAATACTTTTAAACATAAATAAACCAAAACATACTAGAACAAGTAACCAACAAGAAAATAAAAGTTTTTGATGAGAAATTTTAGAAATGATTGGTGTACAAGTTATAGCAGTAGCACTTGCTCCTTTTACTGGTGGATTAAGTGAAAGTATAGCACTTGGATTAGGTGCAAGTGATTTAATTGCTAGTATTAGTGCTGTTGGTATAGAGTTTTTAACTGATTTTACTATTAATCAAGTTTATGATTATTTAAAAGGAAATGTAACACCATTAAATACTTTTTTTAATATATTACCTGCATTTGCTGGAATTAATAAAATTAGTCGTGGTTATCGTACTACTAAATTTATTAAGTTAGCACAAAAAACTAAAACATTAGAACAAATTGGAATTAAAGAAGCAAAAAATTTACAAGAAATTATTAGTCAAGTAAGTGGTAAAGAAATTTTAACAGATAAAATTATTGGTAATAAACGTTATTTATTCAATTATAGTTTTGCTCCTAATCGTGAAACAATAATACAAAATTTAGGATATGTTGCTGAAAGACAATTTAAAAATAATTTTAAAAAGTTAGAAACCAAAGAGTTAAAAGATTATTTATTATTACAAAATACATTAATAAAATTAAGTCCACAATTAACTCCTAAATTTAAAATCAAAGATATTGAAAAAGCAAATAACTTTTTAAAAAAATATAATACTGAATTAAAAGAAGTATTAAAAATGAACCAACATGATTGATTAAATTTAGTTCATACAATACATGCAGAGAATAGATATGGTAAATCTTTAATTTTGGATTTACAAAAAATTCGTGCAAATGTTATTAAATTTAATTTTAAAAATAATGTTATTCATCAACTTGTTTTAAAAGCAAATCAAAGTTTTAAATATTTTGATATTAGATTTTATTTAAAAAAAGGTTTAAATAAATTTTGAAAAGATACACCATATTTTGAAAAAATAAGAGAAAGTATATATAAATTACAAGAAAAATTTGAAAAGTTAGAAAAACAAGCATTTGAAAAAATTAATAAATTAAAAGAAAAAGCAACTGATTTATTTACTAGTGCAGAAAAAAGAGCAATTAAACATGCACAATTAATTCCATTAAATTCCCCAGTATTTATGGGTTGTAAAATTCAACCTTTATCATTAGATAAATGTGCAATTACTATTTATCATCGTAATCCTAAGTATAAACCAATTACAGTTATTGATAGTATTCTTAAAGCAGAAACTTTTGTTACTCAAATACATCCATTCCATTGATATCGTTGATATAGTGGTTGATACATTGGTTATGGAGTTAATCAAAATAAATGATTAAAAGCAATAGCATTTGCTCCACCAGTTTTACAACAAGTAATTAGAGATAGTTTTAAAGTATATAGAGAAATATTTAGAATAATAAGAACTTATCATAAAGTAGTAAATGTTATTAATAATCCTATTGAAAATATTAACAAATCATTTAAAAATGTTGGTTTAAAGTTTTCAGTTAATACTTTATTTGGTACTGGATTATTACATCATTTAGAAAAATTTGCATATAGTCAAGTTGCAGAAAAAGGTAAGAAAAAATTACAAAAAGAAATTATTCATATATCACATAGAAAAACTAAAACAAAAACTAAACATTATAAAAAAGCATTTTTTAAGGAATGATAAATTATGATTAATAAACTTTGAACTGGTGTCAGTCTAGAAAATTATAATAACTGATATCCATTAACTGGAAAAATTACAGAAACACCACAGCAATATATACAAACATGACCAAATGTTAATGATTGATTTAAAACTTTTGCTATTCGTGCTCAAAATGATATTAATGCTTATCTTGGTTTTATTTTATCTAAATTTCCTTTTGATAGTTTTAAAGATGAATTAATTAAAGAAACATTAAGAGATATGGTTTATGTAACCACTGAACATTGAGTATTTAATCGTACACCAATTGAATTTAATGTTGATGCTACTATTCAGTTTAATAATGGTAGTCAATTTAGTGCAAATAGTATTCCTACAATTAATGTTTGAGATTTAGCACCAAGTAGAATGAAAATATGGGCAAGACTAACAGAATTAAAACAAATATTATCAAATTATAATAATGATGAAATAGATGTTGAAAAAATTGATTTAAAAGCATTTTATACTAGAAATCAAGTTGATGAATTAATCGAACAACAAAAAGAATTTACATTATCAAAACAAATTAAATTATATGATGATTTAGTTGATGATAATGAAAATGAAATATATAGAGGTCCTGTTAGTAAATTTATTAATAAAGGTTATGTTGCAACTGATTATGATAAAGAAACTGAAACAATGATTTTAGATTGACCTGATGAAATTGGTACATTACCCCCCGAAGCATTACAAAATAATCCACAAATTGGTGATTATACGCATGCACCAACTTGTGATTTTTCTGCTAAACAACAAAAACGAATTACTACAAATGAAAATAATATAACTAAATTGAATGATGAATTAACTAAAACTAATGAAAGTATTGATGATATTAAAAATAATTGATTTAATATTGAAACTAGTCCATTATGAAAGAAAATTAATAATGATAATTTTTATTTAGATAAATGAACTATAATTCTTTGAGTAATTGATTTACAAGATAAAAATGATAAAAAAATAGTTAATACTCTTAAAAAAGAAATAAAATTTTTATTAAATAACAATGAAAGTTATAATACAAAATCAATCATTCAAATAATATCATGAGAAGAAATGACAACAGTAGCAGATGTTACTAGAAGCGTAACTTTATTTTATGATTATAGTACAAAAAAAATTTTATTCGAAGTTTCTCCTACTCCTCCAACAATAGAATTTAATACAAATGTAATTAATCAAATTGAAGTATATCAATATCAAGGAACTGGAATACCAACTGAATTTATAGCAGAAGAAAGTACTGAACGTGATTATTATACAAAAATAGAAACTAATAATTTATTAGATAAAAAACAAGATAAAATAGATAATTTACAAGATAAAATTTTTAATGATAAAGATGATAAAAATAAAGTTACGTATTTAATTAATAATGTTTTAAGTGAAGTAAGTGTTAATGGTTTAATTTATTCACAAGCACCAACTATGAATAATGATAATAAAATACCAAATAAAAAATATGTTGATGATAAAATAAATACTAAACAAGATAAAGAAAATTGAAAAGTAATAGGTAATAGTCTTGATAATCGTACATGAGAAGATTTTACTCTTGGTTTTAATAAATATTATAGAGTAATTATTATATGAGAAAAACCACCATTTAATCAAGTAAATACAAGAATTACAGTAGAATTTAAAACTGGTTCTTATTTAGGTGGTAGTGTTAATGAGAAATTTTTTCTTACAAAAGGAGAAATTGATAGTGTAGAAGCAAATTTATATTTGGTTATAGGAAACGAACATAAATTCAAATTAATTATAGATGGTGGTAATGAAAAATATGGAAATATTTTTTCATTAGAAGAATTACAAAATACAATTAAAGTTGATGTTACACCAAAAATAAAAATTAATTCAAGAAGTTTAAAAACTAATGAAATAGAAGAAAATTATTGAGATATTGAATTACCAGATAATCCAACACCAACTCCAAATAATCAACAATGAAAAGATGTAGGAACAAGAGAAAAAAATAAATGAGATAATTGACAAATTACTTATGATTTTCAAGAGAATAAACATTATAGAGTTTATTATTCTTGAAGTATATATAATCCAGTTTATACTATTCAAGAATTTATTATAACTGATAAAAAAATTGCTGGTGTACAAATACAAACCTTTAATGATAGTGCTAATATAGTAATTTTATCAGTTCAACATGCAAAATGGATTACTATTTATACTGGAAAAGGTAATTTAAAAGGTAATGTATGAAAATTAGAAGAATTACAGGAATAATATTATGATTTGAAAAATTATAAAAATTATTTTAGGTTTAATAGGAGTTATATTATCATCAGCTATTGCTGGTTTAATTATATTTATTATTATAAAAATTGTATTTAAAATTAATCAAATATTTTAAAAAAAGGTGGTGAATATTATGTTAGGTAGATTTTTAAGAAAAGATAAAAGCACTAATAATGAAGAAAAAACTAAATTAACTTTTTTAAAAGGTAAAAGTACACATGCTTCTATTTTAAGTTATTTTGGTTTTAATGATTTTAATCATGAAACTTATTTCACTGATTTTGTAGCAGAAAATAACGCTAATTTATATAATGCTCCATTAGATATTAATAATGAAGTTATTACGAAATATTTAATTCAACAAGAATTTTATAGAAAAAATTGAAATTCTATTTTTAAATTAAGTAAATTAGGAATTAGTGGTTATTTAATTTTTATTGCTAATGATGATTTATATTTTCAAGTCGTTGATATACAACAAAGAGTTTATGATATTACTAGTAAATTAATTCAATGCACTATTTTTTATGATAGTTATGAACAAAATGCACAAACTGTAAGATTATTTGAAGTTTATACACTAAATAATGAACAAATAACTATTAATCGTGCAATTTATAGTATTAGTGATAATAAAAAACAATTTCCATTAGATTTTAAATCATATATTAATAACCCTAATTTAGAACAAGAACAAATATTAAATATTAATTATATTCCAATAGCAATTATGCGAAATAAAGCAAATGAATTAGCAGATTGTAATAAAGTAATGGATAAAATTAAAGCATTAGATGTTATTTATGAACAAATTGTTTTAGATACAATTTTAAATTCACCTAAATTTATATTTAGTCAAACTTATGGTAATGTTCAATCAACATTAGAAGAAGCAGTAAGAACACTAGTTACTAAAAACTACATATTTAAAAGTGGTGGAGATAATAATGAACAAAACGAAAATATCAATATGACAAATAGTAATTTTAAAGGTAAAAATTTAACTGATATATATGATTGAAATGTTAATGAAATATTTAAACGTTGTGGTATTCATATTCCAAGTCAAAAGAAATCAGCACAACAATCTGTTCCGGAAAGTACAGCTGTAAATATTTCAACTATTAATTATATTGAACAAAAATTATGACAATTTAACATTGATATTCTTAAATTTATTCAAATATTAGTGAAAATTGATAAAGATTTATTAAATAGTAAAACATTTAATATTAATGATGAGCAAGAAATTAATAACTTAACAGTTAAATTAAAATTATTTAATCCCGAAAATAACCAATTAATAGGAGAGAACAATGGACAATCAAAACAACAAACCACAAACGAAGTTTCCACAGAAACAAACTAAACTTAATCAAGCAGCAATAGAAAATGATTATTTAATTGATAATATTCCTTATGACTTTACTAATATGATGCGTGCTACTAGTGACCCAGATATTAATAGAGCATACGATGAATTTAAAAAAAGAACAATTTATATTTATGAAATTGAACGTTTATTTAAAAATAATGAAAATAATAGTTTAAGATTTTCAGCAAATACTATTAAAATTGGTTTTATTGATATTGAAAAAGTATTAAAAACTACTGCTGTTGAAACATCTGACTTTACTATGCAATTAAATCAAAGAGCAAGTACAAATATTAATGATAATACAATTGAATATAGTATGACTGATATTAAAAATTTAATTTTTCAAGAAATAAATTTATTAAATCAATTTAAGTTATATGCAGTTTCTATTAATGAACCATTAACTGAAAATAATATTGATAATTTATATATCATTAATAACTATTCTCAACCTTATCAAAATCCAAAAACAAGAAGTACTAAAAGTATTACTATTATTAAAATTAAAGATTTTAAAACAAGAGATGGTTATCCTATAATTATTAAATTACAAAAACCATTAGATAAAGATACCAAAGTTATTGGCTTAAAAATTAAAGCCCCTAGAAGTATGATTTTTGGCAATATAAAGGTACTTGGTGAAGTTGACAATATGGAAGTATACCCAAAGTTATTTGTTAAAGATAAAATAGCATTTCCGCTGTTATCAATGCCTATTGAAACGCAACCAAAAGTTAGAATACTACAACAATGATTTAGTGAACAAATATTACCTTGAAATTTAGCAAAGCAATTTATAGGACAAGAAAAATCAGTTTTAGACTTAATTAAAATTAGTAGTGGTTCTGTAACAAGAAGAGAAGTTATTAATAATGCAAGAATAACTCATGCTTGATTAGGATATGAGTTTAGTAATGTTTTAGGTGGTAAATGACCATTAAAAAGCCAAAAAGAATTAAAGGATAAAGAAGTTTGAGATTTTGTAGGTGAAAGTCAATTTTATCAATATGTTGCAACTAATAATAAATTTGATGACATTGAAATAGAAATTAAAGATGCACCAACTAATGATAGTTTACAACAACTATTATTAGATATGCTAAGTTACACATATAACTATAATAGAAATTTTGAAGGTGCTACATATGATGAAAAAACAGGTAAACCAACAAATAAAATGGCAATATTACGTGATACATTTTCAGGACAAAAACCTGATGAAATTATTACTAACTTATTTAAACAGTGAGAATTAGATTATCCAAATTACATCAATTTATCACAAGTTAAAATATTTAAACAAGTATTGATTATGTTATCAAAATATATTTATTCATCTTTATCAATAAATAAAGGATTAAATGATGATAATAAAATACTATTACCTTATTATTTTGAATTAAAATCAAGTCCAATAAAACCTAGTGATAAAGATATTTGAAAATATAAAGACGTAAAAGTTATATTAAAATCTCCATATTTTGATTTTACAGATATCAATAATATTAAATTAAAAAATAATGATATTAGTCAAAATGAATTATTTAAGTTAGATGATAATCAATTTAACTGATTATCTATTACAAATGAATTAGAAAGTAATAATATACCTTCTTTAATTCCTGCTGATTGAACATTAGCAAATGGTGAATATGGAAAATATTTTACAAGAACAATTATTAGTAACAATAAAATTGAGAATGCTTTAAATTTATATGGTTCAAATAAATCTCAATTATTTTCAAAATTGGAATTTTATGAAGAAATTTTACAAATTGATAATATTAATGAATTAGAATTACAAATTAAAAATCCAATTAATAACTTAAATCGACTAGAAATTAGTGGTATATTTGGTGCTGGTGACTATGATTTAATTTTAATAACTAATAAGCAAGAAATAAATCTAACTAATATTAACTTATTTGATAAATATAATGAAAACATTTCTTACATAAACTTAGAAATTTAATTATCAAAATATCCATCAGGATATTGACCATTTCATTTTATATCCTCTTTAAATTTTGGCTTAATATCAAAATATAAATCTATTTTATTTTCATCATATAAATTTTTAGTTTCTCATATTGTTGTTCCAGCCCCCCCCAGTAGACTGTATAATCATGTCCTAAAAATGATTGATAACCATTAGTTTTATTTTGTGCTATCGAACCAATTATTAAACCGGTTGTAGCAAGAACTAATGCTAAAATTGATGTTATTTTATAAAAATTTGTTTTTATTCATGTTTTCATATTAAATTACTCCTTTTTAATTTGTTATTTTTTCTTAATTTTTGATAACTTATTCTTTATTTTTATAATTAAAATGGTCTTCAAATTCTTTTATTTGAATTTGAATTATTTTCAATCGTAGGATAATTATCTGCTAATTTATTAATGGCATATTTAAACAATGAATTTTCAAAATTTTCAGCTTCTTTTTTTAATTTATCGACTAATGGTGATATTGAATTATCTATTTTTTGAATTTTATAATTAAGTTTATCATTTCAATCATTTCATTGTTCATTGCTTACTTCATTTCATCATTTTCCATTTTGTATTTCTTCAAGGGAATATTTTTCATCATCATGTTCTTCAACTCATTTCATAATTTCTTTTTCAATTGTATTTTTTTCAGCTTTTCTTTTAAAATTTTGAACTTTTTCAGATGATGAATCAAAAATCATTCATGATTTATCAATTGAACTAAGTCTTTTATCAACATGATTATTTCAATTTTTAGTCATAGCATTAAATGATTCATATGATTTTAAAGGTTTTTTATCATTAAAATCATTAAATATAAATTTAAATATATTATAAGCAAATTTTTCTTTTTCTTCATTTTCAATTTTTTCTTTTAAATCTTCCTTTTCTTTTAAAGTGAAAAAAAATTTTTCTTTGTTAACTAAGCATAAAGCATCATTTGATTTGTTTAAATCTTTATAATTTACAAATTCTGCACTGATTACTTCTTCTGCTTTTGTTCCATCACCTTTACCTTTGTAAATTGCATTCAAATTTAAATTTAGATTTGTTAAATCTATAGTAAAAAAATATCATAATTTTGTACTTGATTTATTTGCATAATGTTTACCTAAATAATAAATTTTTGATTTATCATTTTTAACATTAATTCCAGTTTCCTCCAACATCTCATTAATTACAGTTTGATAAGGGTCTAAATTTTCAAGTCCACCAGTGATACTACTATATTTACTAATTTTTTTATCTTTAAATAATGGATTATTTTCATTAGTTAATAATAAAAAAAAATATTGATTGTCTTCTAAAACATAGGGTAATATTGCCACTCCTTGGTTATTACATCAAGGTTCTTCAACACCATACATAAAGTCTTTTTTAATTAATTTTAAAAATTCTGGATTCATTAAATTACTCCTTTTTTTAATTTTACTTTTAAATTATACTATTTTTGATTATTTTTACAAGTATGCTTTTAAATGTGTCATTATTTAGTGATAATTTCCTATTAGTTATCGAGTGAAAATTTCTCAAAAAGTGAAGTTAAATATACTTGGTAATAAAAATGGAAAGAAGCATGACTATGAAAGAAAAATATAAATACAAAATTATAAATGACATTGTTATTAATAAATTATCTAAACATCAAGCCAAAAATAAACTTAACCTAACTATTAGAAGAATTAACCAATTAATTCAAATTTTTAATAAAGAAGGTAAAGTTGGTTTTATTCATAAATCTCGCAATAAAATTTCTAATAAGGCAACAAAAATAGAAATTAAAAATAAAATTATAAACTTATATAAAACAAAATATTATAATTTTAATTTTCAACATTTTCAGGAAAAATTAATTAATGAAGAAAACACTAAAATTGCATATAGTACAGTTTATAATCTATTAATTCAAGAAAAAATCACTTCACCAAAAAGACATAAGAATAAAAAAAATAACTTGCATCCCACAAGAAATCGTAGAACAAATTTTGGTGAATTAATTCAAATGGATGCAAGTAATCATCATTGATTTGGTAACGATAAACCAAAAGCATTTTTACATGCTGCAATTGATGATGCTACAGGAAATATTGTTGGACTATGATTTGATCACCAAGAGACATTAGATGGTTATTATAATGTTTTTTATCAAATTTTAACTAAATATGGCATACCAAAGATATTTTATACTGATAATAGAACAGTTTTTGGATATAAGAAAAAAATTGATTCAGGTAAAATAAACACAGAAAATGATACTTATACTCAATTTCAAAAATGCTGTAATGATTTAGGTGTTGAAGTAATTAGAACCTCAATTCCACAAGCTAAAGGCAGAATTGAACGATTATTTGGAACACTTCAAAGTCGCTTAATTAGTGAATTACGACTTAATAAAATTAAAAATTTAGAAGATGGTAATAAATTTCTTAAAACATATATAAACATTTTTAATAATCAGTTTGCTTTTCCTATTGATGATAATAAATCTGCTATGGTTAAAGCTCCTACACAAAATGAAATAAATGTTTATCTTTCAAGATTTTGTAAAAGAAAAACAGATAGTGGTTCAACTATAACATATTATGGTAAAAAATATTTTCCTTATAAAAATAACAAAGTTCAATATATACAACCTAGAACTGATGTAATTGTACTTAAATCATTTATTAATGAATTCTATCTTAGTTATAATAATAAAATATATGAACTAAAAGAAATAGCATTAAAACCAATTATTAAAGAAGATTTGATAAAAACTAAAAAAGTTTATATACCAAATAAAGACCATCCTTGAAGATATGGATATCAATAATTTTTAATTAAAAGTAAAAAAACATATTTTAGAAGAGATTTATTTTATTAATACTAAACCATATAAAATTTTAAAACATTTGTATATGAGCAAATTTGGTGTCTTAAAATCAATTTTAAAGATATAAAGATATTGCAAATGCAATATCTTCCCCTTTTACATCTGTGGTGAGCTTGGTTTATATCCACTTGTTAAAGGTTGATTTTCACTGTTTGCACTGCGTTTTCATTGTTCAAAAATTGAATCAAAATCATAATCTAAACTTGATTTTAATTTTAAATATTTTCCTACATTATCAACCCTTTTTTGTCCTTTTGATTCGATTTTATCTTCTAAATCATATATATTTAATTTTTCAATATATGGAATTATTTTATATTTCTTTTTTAAATTTTCATTTAATGTTTTTAGATATATTTCTAGTTTTTCTATTTCTTCTTTAAGATTTTTTTCAGTATTTATTATATTATCTAATTCTTTATTATCTTTAATTTTACCCTCTAATTTTTTTATTTCAGAATAATAAAATTCATAAACTGGTGAATTAGGTTTAACTTTAAACATTTTTTCTTTTCTCCTTTGAATAAATAATAAAAAAACTCATTTATTTTAAGATAAAATAATGAGTTAAAAACTTATATAATTTTTTGTATAAATTAATTATACAAAAAATTTTAAAAAATTAAAAAACTTTATTTCTATTTTTATCTAGAAAAGAATTTATTTGGAATTTATGTTTATTTAACAGTATAACTTTTCAAAATAATTTATTTTTTAAAAAATATTTTTGGGAAATTTTCACTCGATATTGACAGTATGCTTTTAAATGCTGTCATTATTTAGTGATAATTTCCTATTAGTTATCGAGTGAAAATTTCTCAAAAAGTGAAGTTAAATATACTTGGTAATAAAAATGGAAAGAAGCATGACTATGAAAGAAAAATATAAATACAAAATTATAAATGACATTGTTATTAATAAATTATCTAAACATCAAGCCAAAAATAAACTTAACCTAACTATTAGAAGAATTAACCAATTAATTCAAATTTTTAATAAAGAAGGTAAAGTTGGTTTTATTCATAAATCTCGCAATAAAATTTCTAATAAGGCAACAAAAATAGAAATTAAAAATAAAATTATAAACTTATATAAAACAAAATATTATAATTTTAATTTTCAACATTTTCAGGAAAAATTAATTAATGAAGAAAACACTAAAATTGCATATAGTACAGTTTATAATCTATTAATTCAAGAAAAAATCACTTCACCAAAAAGACATAAGAATAAAAAAAATAACTTGCATCCCACAAGAAATCGTAGAACAAATTTTGGTGAATTAATTCAAATGGATGCAAGTAATCATCATTGATTTGGTAACGATAAACCAAAAGCATTTTTACATGCTGCAATTGATGATGCTACAGGAAATATTGTTGGACTATGATTTGATCACCAAGAGACATTAGATGGTTATTATAATGTTTTTTATCAAATTTTAACTAAATATGGCATACCAAAGATATTTTATACTGATAATAGAACAGTTTTTGGATATAAGAAAAAAATTGATTCAGGTAAAATAAACACAGAAAATGATACTTATACTCAATTTCAAAAATGCTGTAATGATTTAGGTGTTGAAGTAATTAGAACCTCAATTCCACAAGCTAAAGGCAGAATTGAACGATTATTTGGAACACTTCAAAGTCGCTTAATTAGTGAATTACGACTTAATAAAATTAAAAATTTAGAAGATGGTAATAAATTTCTTAAAACATATATAAACATTTTTAATAATCAGTTTGCTTTTCCTATTGATGATAATAAATCTGCTATGGTTAAAGCTCCTACACAAAATGAAATAAATGTTTATCTTTCAAGATTTTGTAAAAGAAAAACAGATAGTGGTTCAACTATAACATATTATGGTAAAAAATATTTTCCTTATAAAAATAACAAAGTTCAATATATACAACCTAGAACTGATGTAATTGTACTTAAATCATTTATTAATGAATTCTATCTTAGTTATAATAATAAAATATATGAACTAAAAGAAATAGCATTAAAACCAATTATTAAAGAAGATTTGATAAAAACTAAAAAAGTTTATATACCAAATAAAGACCATCCTTGAAGATATGGATATCAATAATTTTTAATTAAAAGTAAAAAAACATATTTTAGAAGAGATTTATTTTATTAATACTAAACCATATAAAATTTTAAAACATTTGTATATGAGCAAATTTGGTGTCTTAAAATCAATTTTAAAGATATAAAGATATTGCAAATGCAATATCTTCCCCTTTTACATCTGTGGTGAGCTTGGTTTATATCCACTTGTTAAAGGTTGATTTTCACTGTTTGCACTGCGTTTTCATTGTTCAAAAATTGAATCAAAATCATAATCTAAACTTGATTTTAATTTTAAATATTTTCCTACATTATCAACCCTTTTTTGTCCTTTTGATTCGATTTTATCTTCTAAATCATATATATTTAATTTTTCAATATATGGAATTATTTTATATTTCTTTTTTAAATTTTCATTTAATGTTTTTAGATATATTTCTAGTTTTTCTATTTCTTCTTTAAGATTTTTTTCAGTATTTATTATATTATCTAATTCTTTATTATCTTTAATTTTACCCTCTAATTTTTTTATTTCAGAATAATAAAATTCATAAACTGGTGAATTAGGTTTAACTTTAAACATTTTTTCTTTTCTCCTTTGAATAAATAATAAAAAAACTCATTTATTTTAAGATAAAATAATGAGTTAAAAACTTATATAATTTTTTGTATAAATTAATTATACAAAAAATTTTAAAAAATTAAAAAACTTTATTTCTATTTTTATCTAGAAAAGAATTTATTTGGAATTTATGTTTATTTAACAGTATAACTTTTCAAAATAATTTATTTTTTAAAAAATATTTTTGGGAAATTTTCACTCGATATTGACAGTATGCTTTTAAATGCAAAATAACGCCTAAATTAAAGGCGTTTATTTTGTGATACCTATATTATTAATTGAATTGTATTTGTTTATTATATTTTAAATATGAAAGTGATTTTTTAAATATTTTTTATTTTATTTAAAATAACACTTATATATTTATATAATAATTAAGTAAATTAATTTTTTAAATATATTTACAATAAATTTAGATTTTTTTAAAATAGTTAGGAGAAGTAAATGTGAATTTTAATTATAAATGAAATTTTAGAGAACAAAGTGCAAAAATTGATAAATTAGTTTTAGAACATATAACAAAAAAATGAGAAAAATGAGATTGAAGAATAAAAAATACAAGAGATAAAAAGAAATATAAGATTGTTGATTATCAATATCGAACAAGAAAAATAATGTATGGATTAGTAACTTATAAAAGAAGAATTTATGAATATTTTGATGAAAAATTACAAAAATGAGTTCGTGTTTGTTTAGTTGATGAATGACTAGAATTACCTAAATATAAAAGAATTGGTGAAGATGTTGAACAAACTATTATTGAATATTTTGCTGATGGAAAAAGATATCATGATATTTGTGCTATTTGTAAAAAAGCAGGTATTAGTGTTAGTACTGTTCATAGAGTTTTTAAAAATTTAAAAGTAATTGAAGTAAATCCAGTAAAAGTAAAATTAGAAAAAAATCAACCTATTTTTGTAGCAATTGATGATGGACATCGAAAATTTTGAAATTTTAAACGTAAGGGTATAAAACACTCTATGCGTTTAATAGTAACATATACAGATAATATTAATCACAAAGTACAAAATAAAAGAGTAAAAGCAATTATTAGACCAACAAAAACAGCAATTGGTGTTAAAAAAACTGCTGAATTTGTTAAAGAACATTGTCAAAATTTTTATGAAAACATTGAACAAGCAAAAATCATTATTTGTGGTGATAGTGCAGGATGAATTAAAGATGTAGCAGATTATTTAGGTGCACAATTTGTTTTAGATAAATTTCATTTAATTAGAACATTATATCTTGGAATAATGTCTGGAAATAAAGGAAAATATTTAAAAAAATATAATCACTGTAAAAATTTAATTAATAATGGTCAATATGAACAATTAATTATCTATTTATATAAAGAATTAGATAATCATAAAAAATTAAAGAAACAGTATTTTAAAAATAATAAACAAGGTATCGAAAATCAGGGTGCAAAATGAAATATTGGTTGTTTTACAGAAACAAATATTTGACACGTTTTAAAAGAAATGCTTGGTAATAGAACATATACAGATAATATTAATCACAAAGTACAAAATAAAAGAGTAAAAGCAATTATTAGACCAACAAAAACAGCAATTGGTGTTAAAAAAACTGCTGAATTTGTTAAAGAACATTGTCAAAATTTTTATGAAAACATTGAACAAGCAAAAATCATTATTTGTGGTGATAGTGCAGGATGAATTAAAGATGTAGCAGATTATTTAGGTGCACAATTTGTTTTAGATAAATTTCATTTAATTAGAACATTATATCTTGGAATAATGTCTGGAAATAAAGGAAAATATTTAAAAAAATATAATCACTGTAAAAATTTAATTAATAATGGTCAATATGAACAATTAATTATCTATTTATATAAAGAATTAGATAATCATAAAAAATTAAAGAAACAGTATTTTAAAAATAATAAACAAGGTATCGAAAATCAGGGTGCAAAATGAAATATTGGTTGTTTTACAGAAACAAATATTTGACACGTTTTAAAAGAAATGCTTGGTAATAGAACATATAATATTTTAATTTATATTAAAATGGTTATTTTTAAATGTAATAAGATAAATTTAGAAACATAGTTTTAATGTATGTAATAGTTACTTATTATTTCACAATTTTGAATAGCATCTCAAAAATTATTATTTTTTATTTTTACTTTTAAACCAATAATGAAAAAAGTTAATGATAAAATTATAATTATTAAAATTGGTACTAAAATTAGACAAAAAATCACTCCAATTTGTAATTGAATTCAATTATAATAATTTCCATTACAATTAGTTATTGAACATACAAATTTCGGAGAACAACCTAAAATATGGATTATACTGGTTGTACTTAATATTCCAAATCCATTTTTTTCTAGATTTATATGTTTTTTTGTTAATAAATTATAAATATGAGAATGATAATCACAAGAACCTATAAGAGTTAAACCTATAGTCATAATTAAAATAGTAAAAATAAATAGTAATACAGTTATTAACTGTAATTTTTTAAGTGCTTTAATTGTCATCTTTAAATTCTCCTTAATTTTATTTCATAAGTTTAACACTTACTAAACTTAATTATAAGTATTTTAGTTGCAATAAATTTAAAAAAATTATATTATTTAAATACAATTTCATAAAAATCCAAATTATTTCTTGTCTAACATAATAATAAGACTTATGAATTAATTTATTCCGGATTTTTGACAATCTCCCTACATTAAAAGTAGAAAGTTTATTTGATATTTTAGAAAAAAATAGATTAGCAAAAAAAGAGAGTAGAAGGAAATTTTTTGAAGATGAATCATTAGATGAAAGATTAAATATTGAAGAAATTAATAAATCAGAATCACAAAATCAACAATTTTTAACAAAAAATTATTCGCAAGAACATTGCAAATTTAAAGTTTATTAAAAATATTATGATACATTTTTATTAAGTTAAATCTAAATTTTAATTTTCAAGAAGTATTTTTATAAAGGTTATATTTTCATTTATATTTCATAATTGTCGTTAAACATGTTAATCATCATTTATGATAGAATTTAATATATGAGATTTTAGAGTTGTGAGGTTTTAGTATGGAAGTGTCAGCAGAGAATTATAGAAACATTAATTCTCATAATCGTTGAGGAATTATTGTTAGTTCGGGGTTAATGGCAATAACTTTGATTATAAGTTGAGTATTATGACTTATACTTTATCGTACTAATGCTAATGAGATTTTAGTAATTTTAACTGAAGTAATTAATAGTAAAGGCATTACATTTACTCTTACTTTTCAGATTTTAACAATTTTTACTTTAATTTTTTCGGTTATTACTCTAGTGTTTATTACAATTCCATTTATTTTTTTAAATAAATATGGAGTAATAACTTTAGTATGAGCATTAATAGTAGTAGTAATTTCGCTTGTCTTACTTATTGGTTCAGGATTATTAATAAGTTATGGTTATAAAAAAATTTATAGTTATGTTATGGACAAAAAAATTATTAATGTTTTATTTTTTATTTTGCCTTGAGGCTTTGCATTAATTTGTAGTTTCTTTTTAGTACTTTTTTCTTTATGATTAATAATGGCTAATCTAAGAAATAAATCAAAAAAAGCATTATCATTGACAAATAATAATGCTTTATCAGCAACAGAAATATCCGCGAGTGTTGAACAAAATTCTCTTTTTGGTGAACAAACTATTGGACCATCATTTACAGATCGATTTTTTAATGAACACGATAAATCAACACAAGGTATAAATATAGTTATTAATAATACTGGTGGAGGTGCACTTCCACAATCAAAATTACTTGATTATCAAGTAACTAGTAATCCGAATCCTGTTCAAACTAATAACAGTAGTAATGTTGTTAATAGCGAAGTAACTTGAACACCACAACAAATTGAAGAAGTATGAAATAAAGGAGAAATTATTGATGATTATAATCCACAGTTATATCGAAAAGACTATGCAGGTGCGCTAATGTTTAGGAATAACTTTATTAGTAATGTTAAACTTGATGATGATCCTAAAAGTTATAATTGAACTATTATACATCAACGACCTTTATTTCATGGAGGCACTTCTGATATTAGTAATTTACAACCAATGAATAATACTAATGCTATTACTAAAGGTAATAATTATCCACGTTGAAAAACAGCTATTGCTTTTAATGGAAAACAAAATTTTTTAAAACAAAAATCATGAAAAGATAAAAAATAGAGTATTAATCATTAATTTAATTGAAGATTATATTGAGCATATTATAAATATAATTGGTATTTTGCTTAGTTGTTAATAATTTAAATTTAATTACACTATTATCTTTTAAAATTTATTTGTTTATGGGAAAATGTATATAATAATTAAAAGATAGGAGCAATTAATCATGCAAGTTATTGTCCATGGAAAAAATATTAATATTACTTATGAAATTAAAAATGCTGTTGATAAAAATTTTAATTATTTACAAGAAAAGTATTCTAAATATATTAAAAAAGATATGATTGCTAAAGTTGGTATTGAAAGAAATAGTAATCATACATATAATATTTTCGTTCATATTCAGTTATTAAATAATAATTTTTTACAGTGTTTAGTAGAAAATCACGATCTTTATGTTGGCATTAATAAAACATTGGTTCCGTTGGAAAAACAATTAAGTCGTTTAAAAACTGTTGCTGATAAAACTGGTGCTGAAAGCGTTGGTCAATTTATAACTAAAGAAATTCTTGATGATAATAGTGAAGTTATTATTGACGTAACAGAAAATAAAGATTAAAGAAAACGTTTATGAAAGTATACAATTATTAGCATTAGTTTTTTTATTTAAATATGATGCATCATATTTTTCATTGAGGCTTTTTAATAATCTGTGTATCTTTGTTTTACAAAGTTACTAATTTAGATTAATTCTGTCTTCAAATTTTATCATAAAATGAGCAATTGCTGTATTTCAATTTTGAATAGGCAATGTTCATTTTTTTGTTATATTTTCAATTGCCAAGTAAAATATTTTGAAAACTGCCATATCATTAGGAAAAACTTTTTTATTTCTGATGATTTTTCGTAATTGACTATTAACAGATTCAATAGCATTTGTAGTATAAATCACTCTTTTGATTTCTACTGGATAACTAATAAAAACCATTAAATTATCTCAATTTTTATATCAAGATTTAGTAATTTGAGGATATTGTTTATTTCATTTACTTTCAAACGATTCTAAAGCTTGCATTGCTTGTTCTTCACTACATGCACTATAAATTGGTTTTAAATCTGCAACTAGACCTTTTCGATGTTTGTATGAAACATATTTTAAACTATTTCTAATTTGATGAACAATGCATAATTGATGTTCTGTTTTAGGATAAACTGATTGTATTGCTTCTGACATGCCTGTTAAATTATCACTACAAGCAATAAGAATATCATTTAAGCCACGATTTTTCATTTCTGTGAAATTAGATAATCAAAACTTAGAACCTTCATTTTCACTAATTCATAATCCTAAAACATCTTTTTTGCCTTCTAAATCAACTCCTAATGCTATATAAACTGATTTGTTAATAATCCGTTTATCTTGTCGTACTTTAACTACTATACAATCAAAATAAACAATAGGATAAATACTTTCTAATGGTCGATTTTGTCATGCTTTAACATCATCAATAACATCATCAGTAATTTGACTAATAACACTTTCACTAATATCAGCACCATGATATAACTCTTGCAACTGCATTCTAATGTCAGATAATGTCATTCCTTTTGCATACAAGGAAAGAACTTGTTGATCAAAACCATCAAATCTTCTTTGCCTTTTAGGAACTATTACAGGAGTAAAATTACTATTGCGATCTCTTGGTACATCAATTTCAATTTTACCTTGTTGAGTTATTAATTTTTTTGAACTTGTACCATTACGAGCATTTTCAGTAGTACTATGTTGATTTTTTTCATATCCTAAATAATTTTGCATTTCAGAATTCAACATTTTTTCAACTAATCTTTTTGTTAATTCTTTATATAAACCGCCAGGTTTAAAAACTGTTGTTAAATCTTCAGTATTTTCTAGTAATAAATCTACTGCTTTTGATATTGGATCATTATTATTAAAGTTATCTTTTTTAGCCATCTGTAACTCACTCTTTCTAGTCATTTAATTATATTTACTAGAATTAATTAAACATAGTTATTTTTGTAAGTTACACAGATTACTAAACATTTCCGATACTTATGCAAATATATTAGAATATTTAGAAAGTAATGAATTTTATAATGATAATAAAAATTAAAAAGAATAATAAATGTGGTTATGGTAGAGTTTTTGCTCATAAATGTAATAACTTATGTAAACAAAAACAAAATAAAAGAGTTAGAAAAGAAAGGTTAAATTATGAATAAAGAAAAATTAATTAAAGATTTAGAAGAACGAATAACATGACTTACAAATGAAATATCTAATGTTAAATATTTTAAACAAATAGAATTTTATATATGAGAAAAAATATGTTTAAAAAATCTATTAATTAAAATTGAACAAGGAGAATTTGACTAATGTGTTTTTGTTATGAAGATGAAGCAATAAAATGTGATAAAGGATATTGTGATAACTGTTGTGAAAAATATTGTAATCAAGGAGATGAACATTAATGATAATATTACCTACTTTGTTTGAAAATAAAGATGAAATTGAAATATTGTCACCATTTCCAAAATCAATTCATACCAGTAATGATATTAGAGCAATTATTTTAAGACAATACCCAAATGTTAAATCAAAACACATAATTGTTTCTGACCCAG
Source organism: Spiroplasma endosymbiont of Phycita roborella (assembly GCF_964031195.1). Taxonomy (NCBI): domain Bacteria; kingdom Bacillati; phylum Mycoplasmatota; class Mollicutes; order Entomoplasmatales; family Spiroplasmataceae; genus Spiroplasma; species Spiroplasma endosymbiont of Phycita roborella. The sequence continues at coordinate 25,149 of NZ_CAXIQJ010000004.1, forward strand.
AAAGTAATGTTGCATTAATAGTTGGTGATAATGATGTTTATCAAGGTTGAATTAAAGTAACCATTAAAAAATTAGAAAATTAAAAAAATTAAAATTAGAATTCATGAATTTGAATTATATGATTATCAAGTAAATACTTTATTAGATATTGTAAGAGAAATGTTAAAAGCAAATAAAGGAGAATAGAAATGGAAACAAATAATTATACATTAACAAAAATAATACGCTCTTCAATAAGTCCTTTAAGTGCAATGATTGGTACAAGTGCTTATTATGGTCAAGTAATAAGTAATCCAGTATTAGGTTCAATTAATAGTTTATTATTTGGTAAAAAATTAGTGGATGGGTTACACTTTATTGGACACTAATTACATAGACAAGTGAACAAATTAGTTAAAAGAAAGGAATTATAATTATGGTCACTATTAACTCATATTCAGATGAATTTAAAAAACAAATAGTAGCTTTATATCAAAGTGGCAAATCAGTATCTTGCCTTGTTAAAGAATACAATGTTACAAGAGCAGCTACTTACAATTGAATTAAGCAATTTACTAATTCAGGTAGTTTTAAAACTAAAGATAATCTTTCAGATTTAGAAAAACAATTAATTCAAGCAAATAAAGAATTAAAACAGTTACGAATGGAAATTGATATTTTAAAGCAAGCAGCACTAATAATAGGCAGAAAGTAGAGATTATTGCAAATAATAAATCTAAATATAAAATTCGCACAATGTGTCATTTTTTAAAACTCTCTAAATCAACATATTATTTTAATTTAAAGAAAAAAAATAAAATTCAAAATAATATTTATGAACAAGCTGTTATTAGTGCTTTTAAAGAAAATAAAGAAGTTTATGGTACTAGAAGATTAAAAGTCATACTAGCAAACCAAGAAATTTATTTATCACGCAGAAAAATTAAAGAAATTATGAATAAGCATAATTTAATATCAAAATACACTAAATTATCATTCAAAAATTATCATAATAAAGTCAATGATAGTCAAATAACCAATCTTGTTAATAGAAACTTTAATAATAGAATTAAAAATGAAGTTATTGTTAGTGATTTAACTTATGTTCAAGTTAATGGTAAATGAAACTATATTTGCCTATTAATCGACCTATTTAACCGCGAAATTATTGGACATAGTGTTGGAGTTAAAAAAGATGCATCATTAGTATATCAAGCATTTATGCAATCAAATCACTGTTTAAAAGATATTGAAATATTTCATACTGATCGCGGTAATGAATTCAATAATAAAACTATTGATAAACTTTTATTAGCTTTCAACATAACTCGATCTTTAAGCAAAAAAGGATGTCCTTATGACAATGCTGTTGCTGAAGCAACTTTTAAAACTTTCAAAATTGAATTTATTAATGATAAAAATTTTACATCATTAATCCAATTAAAATTAGAATTATTTGATTACATCAATTGATATAACAACATAAGAATTCACAGTACTCTAAACTACCTAACTCCAATTAGTTATCAAAAACAAATGTCTACCAAAAAATAGTCCTAAAAAGGGTTGCCATTCCAGATGCAATCTGTTTTTCTGTAAATTCTGGGATTTGTTCTTTTGTAAAAGCAGAAATTTGTAACGGTGTAAACGCAGGGATTTGTTCGGTTGTAAATAACCGAATTTGTTCAATCGTAAAAGATTGAATTTGCAACGGTGTAAACGCAAGGATTTGTTCTGGTGTAAAAATTGGGATTTGCTCATATGTTAAATACGGAATTTGTTCTAATGTAAATGCTGCAATTTGAATAGATGTAAATGACTGAATTTGTCATAATCAAAATCATTGAATTTGTTTGGGTCTAAACGATTTAATTTGTTCTGCTGTAAAAAGTGGTATTTGCTCTGGTAGCAATGATTGAATTTGATATTTAGATAAAGCTTTTATTTCATGATCTGTTAAAATTGATATTTTTATTGAAGGTATTATTGAAATCATTGTTGTATTAGATTCTACTTGTAAAGTCTTAAAAATTGAAATATTACTATTAATGATAGGTTCTTCTTGTAAAAGAGGTTTAACAATCAATGAATAATTATTAGGCATGTGCTTTTCCTTTCCAAATAAAAACCCATTTACTTTAAAATAAAGTAAATAGGTCAAAAACTTATATTTATATTTTAATATTTTTCTCTATCTATTAAGTGAATCTTACACTATTTTAAGAATATTATTATAAATATTATTTATAAGCAATTTTATTTTTAATATTAATATAAAACCTTCATTTATTTTTAATGTTCATTAATAACAACAATTATTTTTTTACTAACATTGTTAATTTTAATAAAATCATTAATTTTTTGTGAATTAACTCGTTTAGCATTACGCAATGCTCAACCAATAGAACGTATTAGATAAAAATTTGTTGTTAATAACAATGGCTTAATTAATGCAAATAGTAAATTAAAATCAGTATCTTCTTTAAACATTAATTGTGATTGAATTGCTATTCTTTGAATTCAAAAATTACTATCATTTATTAACTTAAATAAATATTGATCTCTAACACTAATATTATTGTTACTAAATATAAGAACACCAATAATATTATCAAAATAATCAGTAGTATCTCATCAAATATTATGCTTAATTATCGATAAAAGCCAATCTAAGTCATTAAAACTTAAGTTTTTCTTTCATCAAAGATTTAAAAATTCCATTGCTGTATATTGAAATTCACGATTTTTTTGTAAATATAATGTTTCAAATAACTGTTTTTTACTTATTAAAGATAAATTTTTATTTCATTTATCTAAAAATAATCTTACTAATGGTTTTCGTTTACTAGTTAAAATTCCATAAAATTTGAAATTATTAATTAAAAATTTTTCTTGTTTAATTTTAGTATTGATATTAGCATTATTAATAAAAATTGTCGTTAATATTTTTATTTCTTCATTAAATTTTTCCATATATACCTTTCTATCTATATAAAATATTTTATCTTAAAAATATTGAAGGGAAAGTACTCATTAAAATAATCGTTATTATTGCTAAACAACTAAATATGCATAATCTAAGAATATGACGAAAATGTTTTTTATTTAAATAACTAATTGTTTGATTTAAATACATTAAATTTCATTTATTAATTGGCAATTGATAATAATCCAAAATAGCGATTAAAATTGCATGTCGTTTAAATGATTTACATTTTTTATAATATTTAATATGGAATGAAATTTCATTTCAATGCTTGAAACTAAAAATATTATTAAGATCCATTAGTTCCGAAACAATTTCTTCTGGTGTAAAATCAGCATTTGCTGCATAAAAAGATTTGAATTGCTTATTTTGTTTAATTCAATATTTAACCTCATAAATAATGCAATTACTAATACCATTACCACTGTTAAATCTTTAAATATATTTACCGCATACAATAATTTTCGAAGTTCAAAACTAATTTTTTGATCAGTTTTATCAATAACAGTTAATAATATTGAAAGAATTATTGAAAATATTGATAAAAACAATGCTAATATATCCATAATTCTAATTTTTTGTGTACATTTTAATTTAATATATTTAAATAAATCTTTAACAACAATATTAACATCAATTGTTAATGTTAAATTTTGTATATTTGTTTGTATTTCTTCATACCTAGCTTCTTCTAACTTTTTTTCTTCATTATCAAAAAACATAGTTTTCCCTCCATCCTATATTATAATTTTAACATTATCCGTAACTAAAACTAAAAAAATGAACAACTCAAAAAGTTGCTCATTTTTATATTTTAGTAATAGTTTATTTTGGAGTTCAAGTTTTTAATAAATCATTTTTAATATTACCTACTTGTGGCCCATAAATTACCTGAATAGCTGTACCTTTTTTAAAGATACCAACCGCACCAGTTGATTTTAAAATATTATCATCAATTTTAGTTTCATCAAAAACTGTAACACGCAATCTTGTAGCACAATTGTCTAATAATTTAACATTACTTCGTCCACCAAGACCTTTAAAAATATTTTCTAACATATCATTATTTTTATCTTTATTAGTATCAGGTGTTAATGTTTGTTTCTTTGTCATTTCTGCTTGTAAAGTTTTATGAATAGACTCTGCACCATCAAGATAGGTAATTTCAACTTTATTGGCAATTACTTTAATATTTTTAGTTCCACTTAATCTTAATAAAGCTTTTGAATAAATATTTGCATCTTTTAAAGTTGCAACTAATACTTTATCTTTAGCGTTAACATCAATGATATTTAATGCTCCACCAAGTCCAAGTAATAAATTTTCTATTTTTGTTCTACCTTTTTTTGAAGACTTATCTAAAGAACTTTCAACACTTTGTAAAGCTAAGTTGGTTGCTAATTCTCCTTCTTCACGACCTAAAGTTTTGTAATTTCTTCACTTAATAATGTAATAGAACCCAAAGAAATAAGCAGGTACCATAATTAATCCAGTAACAAATACTCAATAGAATCCTGTTTCTTTACCAAGAATACTTGGTAATATTCCAAAGAAAGAAAAATCAATAAATCCAGCAGCAAAACCTTGACCAACAACTATATTTAATAAATACGCCATCATAAAACTAATTCCTGCCATAAATGCATGGAAAACAAAACATAATGGTGCTACAAATAAGAATGAAAACAATAATGGTTCTGTAACTCCTGTTAAGAAAGAAGTTAGAGCAGCAGATCCTAAAATACCACCAACCATTTTTTTATTTTCTGGTCGTGCTAACATTCACATAGCAAGTGCTGCAAAGGGATAGCCATATTGCATATATGCAAATCGCCCACTCATAAACATTGTTCCCGGTGTTTGATTCATGTGTCCTACTGCATTAGAAGCAAATTGTCCAAAGAAAATATTGTACGCTCCAACAAAATGATCACCAGATTCATTAATTCAATTTCCACCAATTCCAGTATATCAGAAAGGCGCATATTGAACGTGATGCAATCCTGTTGGTATTAATAAACGCTCAGTAATTCCAAAAAACATTGCAATAAATGCTCCACCAACTGTCGGATGAAAATTATCACCAGTTAACTGTCCATCAGTAAGTTGACCTGTATTCATACCAGCTGCTAAGCCATTACCAATTTCTCTAAAAGCAATTAATAACATTGGTCAAATAAAGAAAAAAGCTAATCCCATTCCTATTCCAACAAAAACAGCTAAAATTGGCACAAAACGTTCACCACCAAAAAAAGCTAATACTCTTGGCATACGAATATTGTATGAATGATTATGAACAATTGATACTAATCAACCAACAAGAATGCCACCTAAAACTGAAGTATCAAACGTAGGAAATAATCCTAAGACAGAAGAAAATAAACCAGAAGATTTACCACTTTCTGGAGTAATCTTTGCACCTTCACCTAAACCTCATGGATCAAACCCCAACATTCCTGTTTTAGGATTTCAAAAAAACATGCCACTAATAACTGAAGTCATAACAATAAAAGTAATAAATCCAGAAAGAGCAGCTACACCTTTACTAGCTTTTGCAAAACCAAAAGCAATAGAAATAGCAAAAATCAATCCTAAATTAGCAAAAACAACGTTTCCGGCTGATTGCATAATTGAAAAAATATTAATAATAGCAACAAGATTATCATGATTAGGCAATTGCTTTAAAGCACTAGCAACTCCACCACCAATTCCTAACAATAAACCAGCTATTGGTAATGTAGCTATTGGTAAAACAATGGCTCTTGATAAGTTTTGCATTTTACCAAACATTTTGCCACCTAATTTATTGAAAGTTCCTTTAAAAGTAAAACTAGGATTTTTCTTATCCTCAGGAGATGTTTGTTTACTATGAAAAAATTTACTCATTTTTTCACCTCCATTCTATATTGTTCTATACAGATAAAAATATTATATATATATATAATAGTAAAAACAACAATAAAATAAATAAAAACGATTTTTTTACTACTATAATAGTAATTTCGGAGAAATTTTATAATCTATATAGATATTATTAATAACTACTATAAATTTTAATAGTATATTGTAATTAAAAAAATAGTAAATATTTTAAAACACTTACTATTTTTATTTTTTTAATTTTAAGTATTAATTTAAATTAAATCAAATATCTAAACCAATAAATTTAATAATTAACGTACCAATACAATAAGTAAAAACTAAAGTTGTTAACATATATAAAATTCATGATTCTTTTACTCTTTTATGATCAAGAAATTTATTAAAAGGAATTGCTTTTACAGCAAATCCGCTAGCAATAAAACTAAAAAGATAAATACTTATTTCAATTATTCATTTTATTAAATGTGAATCATGCATATTTATTAACCTCCACTAACCCTTTTAATACGTTCATCAAATACCTTTGTTTCTTGCTCTTTTAAAATTGATGTATATTCAACTTTATCACTAATAATACGAACCATATGTAAATCAGTTACCAAAAGTCCACCAGAAATCGTTAAATTACGAATTTTTTCTTTAATTTTAAATGACATTTTTGATATTTGAATATTAGCAATCAAAGGTGTATGCCATTCAAGAATACCAACATAGCCTTCAGTTGTTTTAACATTAACTCACTGTACTTCTCCATCGAAAAAAATACCATCAGGAGTAATAATTTTAAGATTTAATGCCATACTATCACCTTCAATTATCTCAATTTCTTTGCCTTTTCAATTGCTTGTTCAATAGTTCCTACATATAAAAATGCTTGCTCTGGTAAATCATCACATTCACCATCTAAAATTTGTTTAAAACTATTAACAGTTTGACTAATAGGAATATAAATACCATTTAAACCCGAAAATTTTTCAGCAACATGAAATGGTTGTGAACAAAAATTACGAATTCTTCTTGCTCTAGCTACTATTTTTTTATCTTCTTCACTCAACTCATCCATTCCTAAAATACCAATGATTGGTTCTAATTCAGAAAAACGTTGAATTGTTTCAATAACTCTTTGTGCAACATCATAATGTTCCTGACCAACAATAGCAGGATCTAACATTCTTGATGAAGATTGTAAAGGATGAACAGCAGGATAAAGCCCTAAAGCAGCAATATTACGATCTAAAACAATTTTAGCATCTAAGTGAGTAAATGTTGTCGCAGGAGCTGGATCAGTTAGATCATCGGCTGGTACATATACTGCTTGTACAGATGTAATAGAACCACGTGTTGTTGATACAATACGTTCCTGTAAAGCACCCATTTCTGTCGATAATGTTGGTTGGTATCCTACTGCTGAAGGCATTCTTCCTAATAAGGCCGATACTTCACTACCAGCTTGTGTAAAACGAAATATATTATCAATAAATAATAATACATCTTGCTGTTTTTCATCACGGAAGTATTCAGCAATTGTTAAACCAGTTAATGCAACACGCATTCTAGCACCTGGTGGTTCTGACATTTGACCAAACACTAAAGCAGTTTTACTAATAACACCTGACTCTTGCATTTCATAATATAAATCATTACCCTCACGTGTTCTTTCGCCAACTCCTGAAAAGACAGAAATACCACCATGTTCTTTAGCTATGTTATTAATTAATTCTTGAATTAAAACTGTTTTACCAACTCCAGCTCCACCGAATAAACCAATTTTTCCACCTTTAGCATAAGGTGCTAATAAATCAATAACTTTAATTCCTGTTTCTAAAACTTCTGATTTTGATTGTAATTCATCAAAACTAGGAGGTGTACGATGAATAGGATATTTTAATTTAGTTTTAAGTTCTTTACCATCATCAATGACTTCACCCAATACATTAAAAAGTCTACCCAAAACTTCTTCACCAACAGGAACACTAATTGGTATTCCTAAATCAACTGCTTCAAGACCACGTAGTAATCCTTCAGTTGGACCCATTGAAATACAACGAACACTATCATCACCAATATGTTTTGCAACTTCAACAATTAATTTTTGACCATTATTATCAATACTAATAGCATTATTTAAATTAGGTAAACTATTATCATTAAAACGAATATCAATAACTGGACCTGAAATTTGAACAATTTTTCCAATATTTCGTTTAGTTGGTAATTGTTTACTAGTTTTAACACTTTCTTTGCTATTAACTACTTTTTTAGTGACTTTTGCTTTTACTTTAGCAATAACTTTAGTATTATCCTTTTTTAAAGAATTTTTATCACTAACTTTTTTTTCTTTAATTGTTATAGGTTTTTTACTAGTTGCATTTTTCATTTTAGTTTACTCCTTTATTATGATGATTGGGCATCAGCGCCACCAATAATTTCTGAAATTTCTTGGGTAATAGCACCTTGACGGGCACGATTATAACTTACTAATAATTTATCTTTCATTTCTTTGGCATTATTTGAAGCATTTTCCATTGCTAATCTTCGTAATGCTTGCTCTGACACTTGTGATTCTACTAATGTACCATAAACAATGGCACCAACATATAAAGGAATAGCACTATTAATAACAGTATTAGCGTCTGGTTCAAAATCGGTTTGAATTAAATTACTTTCTTGATTAGTTTTAATAGAAACAATTGGCAATAAATCAATAATTTTTGGAATTGTTGTTACCGTATTTAAATATTTTGTATATGCAATTTTAATAGCATCAGTTTCTTTATTATTAAACTTAGAAAGTAACAACAAAGATATCTCTTGCGAATCATTATATGATGATTGAATGTTAATTTCAGTATAAGATTGCATAATTTTACAATGATGATTAGTAAAGTATGAAACTCCTTTACTACCAATAACAACTATTTCATCTTGTGGTTTATATTGTTCTAATACTAATTTATTTAAATTATTATTAAAACCACCACATAATCCTAAATTAGAATTAAAAACGACTCATATTGTTTTATTAATAACTTGATCTTTTGTTTTTAAATAAATTGAATTACTTAATTTAGGTATTAGTTGATTGAATGTATCATAAACTTCAGAATAATAAGGTTTAATCATCTCAATTCTTTTACCTACTTTTTTTAATTTAGCTGTTGATACTAGTTGCATTGCTTTAGTAATTTTATAACTAGTATTAACAGATTTAATTTTTTGTCTAATTTGTTCCATGCTTTGAGCCATGATATTTCACCTTACCTTCCTAAATACATTATTTGAATGTTTTAATTAATGTTTCCCATTCTTCAAGACTACCATATATTTTAGGATTATAGTCATTTAGCTTATTGGTCAAATTATAAACAACCTGCATAATGCCTTGACTAATGCTCACTTGTAACTCTTCACTAAACGCTTGATCTTGCTGTAATTTTAAATAACTTTTTCGTTGTTGTTTTTGAAAATAAGTTATTACTTCCTTTTTAAAAGAATCCATCATTTCTACTGGTAATCATTTAATTGCCTTATTTTTAATTGCTAATAAAATAATTGCTTGATCAATTTGATTTAATGGTTCATTTTGTTTTTGTTTTAAAATTTCAATGGCACGTTTACCATGTTCAATAACAGCTCTAGTATTTTCATCTAAATCAGAACCAAATTGTGAAAAAGCTTGTAATTCACGAAATTGTGCTAATTCTAATTTTAATGTTCCACCTGCTTGTTTTATTGCTTTAATTTGTGCTGATGAACCTACCCGTGAAACTGATAAACCCACATCAACTGCTGGACGAATTCCGGCATTAAATAATTCTGACATTAAAAAAATTTGACCATCAGTAATTGAAATAACATTAGTAGGAATATATGCAGAAATATCACCGGCTTGTGTTTCAATAATAGGTAAGGCAGTAATACTCCCACCACCATGTTTTTCATTTAATTTAGCTGCACGTTCTAATAAACGTGAATGAAGATAAAAAACATCTCCTGGATAAGCTTCTCTTCCTGGTGGTCGTCTTAATAATAAAGAAATAGCACGATAGGCCACTGCATGTTTACTCAAATCATCATAAACAATTAAGACATCTTTACCTTCTTCCATTCATTCTTCGGCAATAGTTACTCCTGTATAAGGAGCAATATATTGCAAAGGAGCAACTTCACTAGCAGTAGCAGCAACAATAGTTATATACTCCATTGCCCCTAATTGTGTTAATTTATCAACAATTTGAGCAACAGTTGAGGCCTTTTGACCAATAGCAACATAAACACAAAAAACATTTTTACCCTTTTGATTAATAATAGTATCAATAGCAATCGTTGTTTTTCCAGTTTGACGATCACCAATTATTAACTCTCTTTGACCTTTGCCAATCGGAATCATTGCATCAATTGATAATAATCCTGTTGCTAAAGGTTCTGATACAGATTTTCTAGTCATCACACCCAGCGCTATTCTTTCAATCGGTCTAGTTTTCGTAGTTTTAATTGGACCTTTACCATCAATCTTTTGCCCTAGTGCATTAACAACTCTTCCTAAAAGCATATTACCAACTGGTGTTTCAACAACATTACCTGTTCTACTAACAATATCTCCTTCTTTGATACCCGTGTCATCCCCCATTAAAGTAACACCAACAGCAGTTTCTTCTAAACTCAAAACCATACCATAAATATTACTTTTAGGAAAAAATACTAATTCACCATTAACAGCCTTATCTAAACCATGAATTAGTGCAATTCCATCACCGACAGTAACAACAATGCCTTCCTCATTAGCACTAATTTTTTTACCATAATTTTTAATTTGGCTTTTTATAATTTCTGAAATTTGATTAACGTTTAAGGACATTTGTTTTACCTCTATTCATGACTTAATAATTCTTGTTTTAATTGATCAATTTGACCTTTAACTGAACCATCAAAAACTTGATTCCGTACTTTAACTTTAATACCGCCAATTAATGATTTATCAATCTTGTTAACGACTTTAATCTTATGTTTAATGACTTTCTCAATTTTCAATTTTATTTGATTTATTTGTTGGTTTGAAAGTTCTATCACTGAATAAATAATGCCATAGTTTACATCTTGATATTCATTACATAATTTGCGAAATTCTTTTAAAATGAAACGAACACACTGGAAATGATGTTCATCAATCAACAAAAAGAAAAAATTTAACATATATGGTTCAATATGATTTTTAAAAGTTTCACTAATAATTTGTTTACGTGTTTCAATAGTTAAATTACTACTACTAGTAATATCAATAAATTCTGGATAAGTAGTAAAAATATCAATTAATTTATTACTTTCTTCAGCAAATTGAGTAATTTTTTTTATTTCTCTTGCTAATTGAAAAAGACCATTACTTCATTGATTAGCTAATCCTTCATCTATCATTTAACTTCACCACTATTCCAAATTCTTAATAAAATCAGTAATTAATTGTTCATGTTTTTTAGCATTCATTTCAGCACCAATAATTTTTTTAGCTGCTTCTAATGCTACTACTTTGATTTCTTCGTTAATCTTTGCTTCTGCCTCTTTACGAGCACGAACTAAATCACGATTTGATTGATTAGTAATACGCATACTCTCTTCTTGCGCTTTATCAATAATTTGTTTACGCTTATTGTAACCATCATTTTGTGCATTAGCAATAATTTCCTGAGCTTCAATTTTAGCAGCTTTTAATATTTGACTAGCTTCACCACGATCTTGATTAGCTAATGATTGCTTGCAAGCAGCATCATCAAGTTTTTCTTTAATTACTAAATGTCGCGAATGTAAAGCCTTACGAAACGGAGCATAAACTCATCTTCAAAGTACCATTAATAAAATTAATGTTGCAAAAATATGAGCAATAAAAACAGGAAGATTGGGAAATAATTGATTAACAATATCATCACCTGATACTAAATCATTGAAATTAAAATTCATAAAATCACCTACTTTTTAATATTTTTTAATACCTTATGCTACAAATATTAAAATTAGAGAAACAACTAAACCATAAATAGCACCTGATTCGGCAATAGCTGCACCAATAACAAATTGTGTTCTAATTTTAGATTCTACTTCAGGATTACGAGCAACCGCTTCAACAGCTTTACCAGCAGCAAAACCTTGACCAATTCCACTTCCTGCACAAGAAATAGTTGAAATTCCAGCTCCAACAAACTTTAAATTCATCAATCCATTAGGATCAGCTGCTAAATGATTAAAAAAATGAAAGACATGTGTCATTACTGTTGTTAATAATTCCATAATAAATAAATTCTCCTTTTTGTATTTTATTTTTTTTCCATAATTGAACGTTCGGTATAAATTTCTTCTTCATGATTTATTGCTTGTTGTTTACGAAGTTTTTTTGGTAATTTAATAGTAAGTTCTCCCTTATGAGAACTTCCTTCTTCCATTTGTAATTTCCAATAAACAAGAGTTAAGGTGCCAAAAATTAAGGCTTGAATGCTTCCAGCAAATAAATCAAAATAAATATGTAAGAATGGTCCAATTACACCAATTAATAAATTCATCTGACCAATAATTGGGATATTACTTCAAATATTAGCAGTTACCCCATAAAGCATTGCCAAAATAATACTTCCACCTAAAATATTACCAAATAAACGAAAAGATAAAGAAATCAAAGGTGCAAATTGAGTAATTAATTCTAGAGGGTTAATAATAAATTTTTTAAAAAATAAAAGTTTCTGAAATTTAATAGCAATATAATATATTCCAATAAAAGTAACTAATGCCATTGATAAAGTAACCGTATACATTGATGACTGTGGTTCAAGACCAATAATCGATAATCAATTACCAATTAAAATATAACCCATTACATATAACAAATAAACTGTCAGGTTTTTATACTTTACACCAAGAACATCAACAACAATTTTTTCAACTGATTTAATTATTAATTCAACAACTAAAACAATACCTCTTGGATCTTCATCAGGCTTCATTCGTTTTACTTTATAATAATAAATATAACTAATAACACTGATAAAGACTATTGTTATCAAAATTGTTACCAATTGTGGCATAATTTGTAAATAATTCCAACTTTCCAATCCAGCTAAAGTTTCCATTTAAATTCCTTCTTTTAAGTTATTTTTTTGATATACACATAACGTTGCAGTAATAGTAGCAACCATCAATATTGACATTCCGGCAATTATAGTAAAAATATTAGCAAAATTAAAGAAAATATTCAAAACTATAATTGAACCATAAATTAACATTCTTAATAAGAATCCAAAATATGCTAAGGTTTGTTTTAAATGTATTCCACTGGTTAATCATTTTGACGATAAATATAAAAAGCATAACCCAATCATACTTCCTATAAAACCAATATTAAATCCAGTAATTAATAACCAATGGTTTGTATTAATTATAACAGTTATAATTAATCCTACATTAATTAATAATCAATAGCATAACATTGTAAAAAGTATTGAAAGAAAAAGGTTATTTCTAATTTTTTCCATTAAAATATTTATTTAGTTCCAAAAATTCGATCACCAGCATCACCCAATCCAGGTACAATATAACCATCATCATTTAATTCTTTATCCAACGCTGCTAAAAAAATCTTAACATCAAGATGATTATGATTAATTTTCTTAATAGCTACTGGTGCTCCTACAATGGAAACTAAAGTAATGTTTTTAAAACCTACTTTTTTTAATTCTTTAATAGCAGCATCAGCAGTACCACCAGTAGCAAGCATTGGATCTAAGATAAATACTAATGCATCACTTATATTTTTAATATTTTTGGGATATTTAAAAAAATATTTTTGTGGTTTTAAAGTTTCTTCATCACGATAAAGACCAACATGACTAATAATTGCATTAGGTACTACATACTCAAATCCATTTGTCATCCCTAATCCTGCTCTTAAAATCGGAGAAAGAATGATTGTCTTGGTTAATGTTTTACCAATAACTTTAGTAATGGGTGTTTCAACTTCAATTTCATCAAGAGGAATATCTTTAAATACTTCATAAGCCATTAACGTTGCAATTTCGCTTAAATTCTCTTTGAAATCTTTTTTTTGGGTTAAGTGATTTCTAATTCTTGTTAATTTATCTTGTATTAAAGGATGATTAACAATAAACAGATTTTTACTACTTTCCACTAAAAACACTCCTTTATCTTTAATGCGTATATTTTCAATAATTTAAAATATATACTAATATGAAATTTTACGCCTTTTAATTTATAAATCAATAAAATAACAATAAAAATAACGAAAAAAGATAAAAGATTTATTCAAAAATTATTTTTTTAATTGTTAATAACATTCTTATAGTTCAAAATTAACTAAATAAAAATATAATTTATAAATTTTATTTTAATAACTTTGTTTTTATTTTAAAAAAATTATAATCTAAAATATAAATTTAATAAATTTCTTTTATTGATATAGAAAATTATATATTTGAAATAAACTATTAATAGTAATTTTTGTCTTATTTTTATCAAAAAAAATCTTATGTTAAAATTAAAATATAAAACTTCATACAAGTTTTTAAACTATTATTTTAATTTTAAAATAAATAGTTTTTTATTTTGAAAGGAGAAAAAATGAAAAAAATTCAAAAATACTTTACATATACAGGCGGAATATTAGGTGGTAGTACAGCATTAGGTGGTATAAGTTATTTTTATTATGATTTAATTTCAAAAAATAAGGAAGCTTTCCATGATCCAGAAGCAGGAATGGCACTCTTTGGAATAATGTTTACTATAGCAGGTTCACCTTTGATTGGAGCATTTTTAGGCTCTAAACTACGGTATGGAATTGGCACTTCCATTTCAAATATTTATGATAAATGTTTTCCAACAAATATTTCTGATATTAATGTTGAAAGTAATAACGAACAACAAATATCTGAAAGAACTCCATTATTAAGAAACAACGATATAACAAGTATTAATAGTGAACAATTACCAATAATTAATCAAAATCATTGTCAATTAACTTTTTAATAAACTTAATAAAAATAAATGTTAGTAATTTACTAACATTTTTTATTTATGATTAAATAACAATAAAAAAAGTTACTGTTTAACACCCATTTTTTTCATTTCTTCATATAACTTATTATTATTTCTATTATTTCATGTACCAAATTGATGATTAAAAGAAGTAAGCAAAGGATAAGAAAACCCAAGTTCTACTAATTTTTTAATACATTTAAAATAATCTTCTTTTAATGGTAAAACAACTTCAGCAACTTTCTGTTTTCATGGTTGTTTATATTGAATACCACTATAAATATCATTTAATTCAGGAACAATAAAAGCATAAATTCCACCAACACCAACTTCCATAAAATTATGTTTATTTGGATGAGGATATTCAAAAATTTTAATATGTAAAACCAAATGTTCTAATAAATTACAATAAACTAATCGATCAGCATATTGATAGGCAAATGGTGACTTTTGAGCTCATTTGGGAGTAGATAATAAAATTGCTTTATCTTCATCAATATGATGAATATATAAACCTTCTTTTCCCCTTGTTATTCCTTGTGATTTCTTAGACATTGTTGCATCTGAAAAATAATTTTTTGAAATACATCCATATTTATTTTTTAAAAAATTACAAACATTTTCATAATTCATTGTTAATAACTTTTCTACTTCTGACATGCTTACCCCATACTATACTACTTTATTTTTATGATAATAATGAAAATTAAGTTATCTTTTTTATTACCCAAAATAATATAAATTAATCTTTAGCAAAGGCTAAGAAAAAACTAAAACTACCATGTAATAAAAAATGATAATCATCTTCAATAGCATTAACATTAATATGAACATCATCAAATGTTTTAATAGATTCTGATAAAGTATGACCTTCTACATTAACAACATAGTCACTATCTTGTTTTGCTGTTGGAACAATAGCGTTAATTTTACTTTCAATTAATGATAAACAACGTAAAGCAATTGCTTCACCAAAAGTAGTGGTATTAATTTTAATTTTTTCTTCTTGCTTATCAATATTAATATTACTAATGTCTTTAGCCTTTGGTACTAATTTTACACAAGCATTAAAACTACCTTTTAAAATATTACTATTATTTGAAGCAGATACATTAACAGTAAGTGATTCAAATTTATTAATTTTAGCATACATATCATTATGATTAAGAATTGTTATTTTATAATCAGTACCATTTTCTGGCTTTTTTCCTTCTGGAACTAATTTACTAATTTCAGTTTGTACTTTAGTTTTAAATTTAATTAAAGCTATATTATAAATATCTTTATTTAATTCAACAGGAGCATTAGTAACTTCCATATTAATATTACTAATATCAACATATTTTTGATTTGCATCATTTACCTTATCACATGCAATAAGTGGTAAAGAAATAATGCTCGTTAAAAACATCGCTTTAAATACTTTTAATATTTTTCTCATAGTTTTTCACCTATTATTCTCTCGAAAAAACTAATCTTCTTAGTTTTAACTTTATATTTCTTAATTATTTTTGATTATTAACTTATTATTATTTTGTTTTCTTGAATATTTTTTATAACTATTTGTTCCAATAAAAATATAGTAAATTAAAATATTAATAGAACCTATTAATACTGATACTAAACCAAAATATAACAATAGGCTAACTTTAAAAGAAGAAAAAGAAAAAATAATTCCTAAAATAATTAAAAAAAAGCCAGTAAATTGAATAAACTTTCAAGTATTAAATTTAAAGTGTTTTTTTGACATAATTTTGCTCCTAATAATATATTTTGTATAATTATATCATTTTCACAAAAAAAGCAAAATTTTTAATTATTAAATAATAATTGTTATAAACTAATAACATGAACAGCAAAACTAATTGCTTCTTCATATTTATTAAAAAGAAAAAATAAACGTTTATTTTGAAAATTAATTTCAATACCAATATATTTTTGTTTATTTTTTATATAATTATTTTTTTCTCAAAAAAATGTAATACTTTTAACATCAACTAATGGTATTATTTGTAGTTCAAAAGAATCAATAAAATAAAGATTATTTTGTGAAATTAACAAGTCTATTTGATTTAAAGGTATAAAATCTGATGATTTGATAAGATTAACGTCTTTAATTTTATAACGTAAAAATAATTTTTTGGCAGCACTATATTCAGTTTTTAGCAAAATATTTTGGCCAGAAATCTTATTAAGTTCTTCATACTTTCCCAAAATGACTTTGTCACTATAATAAATATCTTCTTTAATTTTTTCTATTGAGACTGGTAATTCTTTAGTATTTATTTTTTTTAATTTTAAGTATTTATATAAAGTATTTATATCTTTAGTAATTTTTAATATTTTCTTTTGTTTATTTTTTTTAATTAATAAAATTAGTGCAATTAATAAAATCAATATTGTTGTGCACGCAATAATAATTAAAATTATTCATCAATTCATAGTATTATCTCCTTTTTTAATACTGTTATCTAATTATTATCTAATAATTTTATCATTAAAACTATTAAAAATAGTTGATGGTTTATTTGTTAAAATCTCACCTGCTACTCTATACCTTAAATTAGGCAAGTTTATATTATGATAATCGTTAATTGGTTGTTCATTACTTAAATTACAACTTGTAGCTACTAAAGGCCCTGTTAATTTAATTAATTTTTGAATAAAATGTGAAGCACTAACTCTAATTGCTATTGTCTTTTTATTTATTCAATATGATGTGTTTAAACTAGGTTGTTTTAAAACTATAACAGTAACTTTACCAGCACTAAAATTATTTATTAAAAATGACTGTAATTGATCGCTAATTATACCAATGCTTTTAGCTTGCTCTCAACTAGCAACTAAAATTGGCAGTTCTTTACTATAATCACGTTTTTTAATTTGATAAATTTTATTAATAGCTTTGTCATCATCAAATTTACAAACAAGACCATAAATTGTATCTGTTGGTAAAGCAACCACTTCGCCATTAGCAATGATTTGGCTAATTTCTTTAATTTGATTTTGCTGTAAAGTTATCATGAAAACACCACTATAAATTTTAACTAAATTATACACCTATTATTTTAAATATAATAGTTGTTTCAAAATAATGAATAAAAAACTTATAAATAATATTTGTAATTTAAAATAAACCTTAAAATTACTAATTAAGGATTGGAAAATCATTAATTAATGGTTTAATAAACATCTTAATTTAATATAGATTAATATTTATATTAGATTTTTATTAAATTAAATATAGAAGGAGAATCAAAAAATATGCCCAAAAGAAAAATAGGAATACAACATACTAATGAAGAAATTGAAAAAATAAGAAAAGAAAATGAAGATAATGATAATAAACCATTTATAATAGAAACAATTTGTATTCAAAATATCATTGAAAAAACAATTGATAAAAAATTTAATAATAATGATTTTACAAAAATGATTTTTCCCAATAAAGAATTAGATAGTACTATAAAAAAAGAAATTATAAAATTAGAAACTCAATTTAAAGATGCAGAAATAGATTATATTAAATTTAATTCTTATTTACCAAAAATATAATGAAAGTTAAGATTTATCTTTCTGATGATTATTTAACTAAATGATCATTATTAAATTTATTAAAAATAAATGATTTCATATTTGTTTTTTATTTATACTATTAATTTTATATAAAAATGTAAGGGAAATTAACATTAAATTGTCATGATTGATTGTATTATTTTATATATATGACTAATACTTTTAATATTAGTATTAATCATTTTCTTAAATAAAGAAATTCACAAATTGATTCAATTATAATTTTGAGTATTGTTTTTATTAGTAAATAAAATGAAAATAAAATGAATTTTAAATTTGTTTTGAAATATCAAAGGGTTTTTTATATATAAAAGGATAATAGGGAACTCGTAATTAGGAATAGGTAGTAATTGATTTATTAATAATATTTTTTCATAAATATGATTTTTAATTATAGAACATTCATCAATATCTAAAAATTCTAAATTTAAATTATATTTTTTGATAAATGTTTTTTGAAATGCTCACAAAATAGATTTAATACTATAAAATTTTTCTTGGATATAAAAATTAAATACCACAATTGAATATTGAATTCTTTTTAACATTACTTGTTTTATTTTTTCATTAATATTTTTTTCTAATTCATAATTTCATGAATTTTCATTAATATTAATAACAGAAATATTCTTATATTTATCTAAATTATAATTACTATAGATATTTACCTTTTCAATTAATATACAAGGTTTTTGATTTAGTAAATGAAGTTTAAAATTATTACTTAAGTTATTTTTTAGGGAAATAATTAAAATATTAGGGAAATTTACTTTTATAAATGAAGTTATTTGAATTTTATTAGCATAGGAGTCATCAATTAAGAATATATATAAGGGAATGTTTCAGTTCTCGTTTGCTATAAAACTTTTATGAAAAGTAATTATTAAAAATTTATTTTGTAAAAGATTAAGATTGGGAAAATAATTATTTTTTAATTGCGAATTTATAATAAAAAGGAGTTGTTGCCCTCATTGGTAGTCACTTTCTATTTTAAAAGTATCATCCAAGGCAAAACCAATATCACTATAATAATTAAATTGTAATTTAAATCAATTATCACTAAGAAAACTATTCAAATTACTTTTAAAAGTATTTGAATATAAAGACACCTGATATTCATAAGTAATAAAAGAAAATATTTTTTGAGTAATGTTACTAATTTCTGAAGTTATATTTGGAAATAATTGACTGTCAACTTTAATATTAAGTAAACAAATGAAATTAAAATAATTGGTTTCAAACTTATCAAACTCAATAGCAAACTCTTTAGCAATTATTAATCTAAAATGTTCGACTTCTCTTTTTATACTTAAGTTTAAATTAAATTCAATTTGTTCATCTTTTTCAAGAAAAAAATTAAGTTTAATTTTTCGTACATGAATTGTTAAAAATCATATTAGTTGATCATCATAATATTTTTTATAACCGATATTGATCATTATAATTTCTATTTTTTTGTATATATAGGTTAGGACTTTATCATTAGTTAAGAGATTTTTTTATCTTTACTAATAAGTTTTATAATAATAATAGCGGTTATAAATCTTAAATGTCATTCATAACCATCTAATTGAAACCCTTTATTATGTTCAAATTTTAATTTTAATCTTAAATTTTGTTCAAAGAAAAAGTTATTCAAGTAAATAATGTCTTTTTTTAAATTATACTTATTTGTGTTACTTATATTGATAAGTCACTCACTACTTAAATATTTTTTTTGTCATACACATATTAAGAACAAATTACTCATTCTAACAAAAGGATATTCATTGGATATGTGGATAAACTGTGTAAGCAAAGTATTTATTGCTACTATTTCATTGTCACCATTAATTACAAAGTAATCTTGCTTTCTGGAAATATTGCAATTACTAATTTTTATTAACATTGTATTAATAAAAGTAATTGGAATGGCAACCCTTTTTAGGACTATTTTTTGGTAGACATTTGTTTTTGATAACTAATTGGAGTTAGGTAGTTTAGAGTACTGTGAATTCTTATGTTGTTATATCAATTGATGTAATCAAATAATTCTAATTTTAATTGGATTAATGATGTAAAATTTTTATCATTAATAAATTCAATTTTGAAAGTTTTAAAAGTTGCTTCAGCAACAGCATTGTCATAAGGACATCCTTTTTTGCTTAAAGATCGAGTTATGTTGAAAGCTAATAAAAGTTTATCAATAGTTTTATTATTGAATTCATTACCGCGATCAGTATGAAATATTTCAATATCTTTTAAACAGTGATTTGATTGCATAAATGCTTGATATACTAATGATGCATCTTTTTTAACTCCAACACTATGTCCAATAATTTCGCGGTTAAATAGGTCGATTAATAGGCAAATATAGTTTCATTTACCATTAACTTGAACATAAGTTAAATCACTAACAATAACTTTGGATGGGTTACACTTTATTGGACACTAATTACATAGACAAGTGAACAAATTAGTTAAAAGAAAGGAATTATAATTATGGTCACTATTAACTCATATTCAGATGAATTTAAAAAACAAATAGTAGCTTTATATCAAAGTGGCAAATCAGTATCTTGCCTTGTTAAAGAATACAATGTTACAAGAGCAGCTACTTACAATTGAATTAAGCAATTTACTAATTCAAGTAGTTTTAAAACTAAAGATAATCTTTCAGATTTAGAAAAACAATTAATTCAAGCAAATAAAGAATTAAAACAGTTACGAATGGAAATTGATATTTTAAAGCAAGCAGCACTAATAATAGGCAGAAAGTAGAGATTATTGCAAATAATAAATCTAAATATAAAATTCGCACAATGTGTCATTTTTTAAAACTCTCTAAATCAACATATTATTTTAATTTAAAGAAAAAAAATAAAATTCAAAATAATATTTATGAACAAGCTGTTATTAGTGCTTTTAAAGAAAATAAAGAAGTTTATGGTACTAGAAGATTAAAAGTCATACTAGCAAACCAAGAAATTTATTTATCACGCAGAAAAATTAAAGAAATTATGAATAAGCATAATTTAATATCAAAATACACTAAATTATCATTCAAAAATTATCATAATAAAGTCAATGATAGTCAAATAACCAATCTTGTTAATAGAAACTTTAATAATAGAATTAAAAATGAAGTTATTGTTAGTGATTTAACTTATGTTCAAGTTAATGGTAAATGAAACTATATTTGCCTATTAATCGACCTATTTAACCGCGAAATTATTGGACATAGTGTTGGAGTTAAAAAAGATGCATCATTAGTATATCAAGCATTTATGCAATCAAATCACTGTTTAAAAGATATTGAAATATTTCATACTGATCGCGGTAATGAATTCAATAATAAAACTATTGATAAACTTTTATTAGCTTTCAACATAACTCGATCTTTAAGCAAAAAAGGATGTCCTTATGACAATGCTGTTGCTGAAGCAACTTTTAAAACTTTCAAAATTGAATTTATTAATGATAAAAATTTTACATCATTAATCCAATTAAAATTAGAATTATTTGATTACATCAATTGATATAACAACATAAGAATTCACAGTACTCTAAACTACCTAACTCCAATTAGTTATCAAAAACAAATGTCTACCAAAAAATAGTCCTAAAAAGGGTTGCCATTCCATATTTCTTTGTAAAGTTCGAAATGTAACATTAAATTTTTCCATTAGAAATGCTATATTAACCGAACAAGAATACTGAAAATATTTTAATATTTCAATGATACGCCACATTAAAACTGCCCCCGTTATCCTAATTGAAAGATTAAATGAGATTTTCCTTTTCAAAAAATAAAATAGTCACCTTTTGAGTGACAAAATTATTGTTCTTAAATTGTTTTTATATGTTATAATGTTTGCCAAATAAATAGCATTCTTCATTTATTATTAATATCTTTAATAAATTTGTAATTATATTGTGGTAAATACTTTTTAATAAGAATAGTTAGTGCTTCTTTTTGATCAAAACCAAATTCAAATGCTAATAAAAAAGATTTTTCTAAAACTGCATGACATTGTTGAAAAATTACTTCATAAAAATATAATCCTTTATGATCAGCAAATAAAGCTAATTTTGGTTCATATTGTAAATTATGTTTTGAAAAAGTATTCGCTGTCTCATCAATATATGGCGGATTTGAAATAATAATATTAAATTTATGATTTTTAAGATTTGTAAATATATCGCTTTCAACAAAATTAATATTTTTTAGGTTAAAATTATCATTATTAATCTTAGCAATAGTTAATGCATCTTTGCTAATATCACTTGCTACTATATTTCAATTAGGTTTCTTTAACGCTAAACTAATAACAATAGCACCACTACCTGTTCCTAAATCTAATACTTTTAAATTATCATTATTAAAAATGTTTTGTGCATAGACAAAAACATTTTTAACTAGTTCTTCAGTTTCATTACGAGGAATTAATACTCTATTATCAACAACAAACTTATGATCAAGAAATCATTGATAACCAATAATATATTGTAAAGGATAGCCAGCAACAAATTTTTTAACTAGTTGTAAATATGATTCTAAAAAATCTATTGCTATTGTTTGACTAAGATTTGCATATAATCAAGATAAATCTTTATTAATAAACTTTAATAAAATTATCTTATTAATTTGTTCATTTTTTTTATTAATTTTTTTTGCTAATAAAAGATAATCTCTATAAGTCATTAATTTATACTCCAAAAATAAATATTTTATTGAAAATTAACAGATGAATTATTATTTCTTGAAGTTTTTTTTATTAAATTATTAACAACGAGAATTAAAACAATAATACTAAAAATAAATAAAAAACTAATTGTTAATAAACAAATAATTGGAAAAAGAATAATGTAACTACAAATACTAATAATAAAACCAAAATTATTAATATTGTTACCATTAATATTTCGTAAAAATTCTAAATTTTTTCATAATAAATAATGAAAAATTAAACTAGATGCACTAGCAAATCATAATGTTAAAACTAAAAATAAAATGTGAATAATACCACTACTAAAAGTTAATGTAATAAATGTTCCTAATGTCGCATATAAAAAAATAACTGATATTAAAAACAAAATTTTTGTTCTAGAGTCTAAAATCTTAAAATCCATAATAATTTCTTCCTTCTTTACTTTAATACTGTAATATTTTCATCAATATTTTCTAATTTTTCTTTTTGTTCACTACTAATTAAAGCAATAATAATTTCATCAATATTACCTTCCATAATACGATCTAACTTTAATAAAGATAATCCAATCCGATGATCGGTTACTCTATTTTGTGGATAATTGTATGTTCTAATTTTTTCTGAACGATCACCGCTACCAACAGCTGTTTTTCTTAAATTACCAATTCTTCCCTGTTCTTCTTCAACTTTTTTTTCATAAAGTTTAGCTCTTAATACCCGCATTGCTTTATCTTTATTATCATGTTGACTTCGTCCGTCCTGTGAAGTTACAACAACACCCGTTGGAATATGAGTAATTCTAATTGCTGAATCGGTAGTATTAACATGTTGACCACCAGCACCACTAGAACGATAAGTATCAATTCTTAAATCAGAATTATTTATTTTAATTTCAACTTCATTAACTTCTGGCAATACAGCAACCGTTGCAATTGAAGTATGAACTCGTCCTTGTGATTCGGTTTTTGGAACTCTCTGAACACGATGTCCACCAGCTTCAAACTTTAATTTAGCAAATACATGTTTACCTTTAACCATAAAAGCAATATAACTAAATCCACCATTTATTGCTTCCTTTGCCTCAATAGTTTCAATTTTTCATCGTTGAATTTCACAATACTTACTATACATACGATATAAATCACCAGCAAAAATATTTGCTTCATCACCACCAACAGCTCCTCTGATTTCAATAATAACATTTTTATCATCATTTATATCTTTAGGAATTAGTGTTAGTTTTAATTCATTTTCTGCTTTTTCTAATTCTATTTCATTTGCTTTAATATCTATTTTAAGCATTTCACAAAGTTCTTGATCCTGTTCGGTTGCTAATGCCTTTTTTGCTTGAATAATTTCTTTGTTAATTTTTTCATATTTTCAATATTGTTCAATAATTGGTTCTAATCTACTATGTTCTTTTGTTAATTCAGTGTATTTATCACGAGGAATTAATTCGGGATTTTCTAACTGCTTTTCAATTTCACTATATTTTTTAGTAAGTTGCATTAACTGTTCTAATGTTTTTTCATTCATAATATCACACCTGATTTATCTATTCTGATTATTTATTAAGACACGATGATGACTACGACATCGAGCTTCATATTGTTCTTGCGCACCAATTAAAATAATTTCATCATCATATCTAGCTTCTCGGCCATTAATAATACGTTGTGTCCTTGTTGCTGCTTTACCACATTTTACACAAACAGCATCTAATTTAGTTACAAATTCTGCTAAGGCTAATAATTCTTTAGTAACAGGAAATGGTTCACCACGAAAATCTTGATCTAAACCCGCAACAATAACTTGCTTATTTTGATTTGCTAATGTTTTAATCACTTCAATAATTGATGGTTTAAAAAATTGTACTTCATCAATTGCAACTGCTTCTATTTCTTTATCTACATGTTTTAATATTTGCATTGGATCATCAATTACTATCGCTGTGATAGATACTCCTTTATGACTTACTACTTTTTTAGCATCATAACGAATATCAACCTTGGGTTTAAAAACTAGCACTTTGCGTTTAGCATACTGTAAACGATTTATACGTCGCATAAACTCTTCGGTTTTTCCAGCAAACATACAACCAGTAATTACTTCAATTCATCCCTCATTATAACGACTATACATTTATATCCAACTCCATCTCTAATTTTAATTGTTTGTTAATTCTAGTGATTTACTAGCAATTTTATCTAAACTATCAATCAATTTTTCAACTTCATTAATATTTTGTAAATATGCACCAGCTGCTGTCTGATGACCACCACCACCAAACTTGGCAATAGTATCATTAATTATTCATCTTGCACTACGAACACTAACTTTGATTTTACTATTCATTTGATCATAAGCAGCAATTAATCAAATTTTAATACCATCAATATTTGACATTACATTAACTTGGCTAGTTAAATCTTCTCTAGTTAAAACAACTTCACCTTTAATATTTAATATTTTATTTTGAGTAATAATTTTTGTTTGTAAGTCAGTAATTATTTTATCGTTAAATATTATATAAGCAACACCATTATCAGTAATTTTAAAATTTGATAATATATATCCTTTCAATCTTGCGATTTTTAAATTTTGAATATATAAACTTTGATATAAGTCTAATAAATTAAAATTTTGTTTAACTAAAAAACTAGCAATCTGAAAAGTTTCTTCATTAACAGAGCGATACAAAAATCTACCAGAATCAGTAACTAAACCAAGAAATAAATTTCTAGCTGCTAAAGCAGAAACTTTTAAATTCAATACTTGTGCTCATTTTGCCACTACTTGGCAAGCAGCAGAAGCCTTTTCTTCAATTAAATCAATATCACCATATTTATCAACAATTGGATGATGATCAATTTTAATTATCTTTTTTCCTTCTTCTCAAAATTCGCCACTAATTCGTTCGCGATTAGCTGTATCAGTGACTATTACTAGTGCATTTTCATAATCTTCTTTTTTAACAAAAGTTGGTTGTGGAAATAATGATGCCATATGTTCATTTGTTTCACCTGGAACAAGTACTTTTTTATTTTCAAAATTATCTTCAATAATTTTTTTTAATCCTCATTGTGAACCCAAAGCATCTCCATCAGGATTAATATGACGATGAATAATAATTGGATTACTAATTTTTATTAATTCATAAATTGCTTGTACTTCTTTTTTAAACTTATTCATATTATATATCCTTTCTATCATGTACCAATTAATTGCTTTGTTTCATCATCAAAAACAAAAATTGAATTTTTAGTAATACTAATTCAACCAACAATTCCCACTTCTAAATTATCATTATTATTAGTTAAAACTTCAAATTGTTCTGATTTAGTAGTTTCAACCAATAAATATGCTTTTTTATCATCAACTTTAGTAATATTTTTAATAACACCATTAATAATAATTGAATTTTTTAAAAAAGTAAATCGTGGTTTCTTTGCACTAAACAAAATGGCATTTGATTTAAAAGCAATAGTAGAAGCGGTTTTAGCACCAAACTTACCTAAATTTACATTATAAAAATATAAATTATGAGCATTTCATTCTCCCTTTGCGATATTAATATGCTGTTCATTTATTTCTTTTAATAAATTTAAAGATAATGGTTTATCAGTGATCTCACTAACATTTCCTTGTTGAATAATTATTTCATTTTCAATAACAGTAACATTAGTTGCTAATAAATTAATATCAACTTGATTATTAGTTGTAAAAATAATAATTATTTTCAAAAATTTTTGTAATTTTTTAATTCAATTTGCTAATTGTTCTTTATTATCAACATTTAAAAGTTCAAATGGGTTATGTAAAATTAAAATTTTAGTAGGCACAATTAATTGTTGAATGATTTTTATTATTTGTCGCTCTACTATTGTTAATTGTGTTAAACGTAGTGACAATAAATGACTTAGATCTAAATGTTTAAATATCATAACAATATTTTCACTAATTAAATCACGGACATCAATTAACTGTGAATATAAAGTTTGTAATTGTTGTTGATATGTTTCTTTATCTTGTAACTGTGGATTTTTTAAAATTTTATCATGATAGATTTTAATTTCATCTTTAATATTTTTTAAAAGTAAATGCATTTCATCTGGTAAAAGTTGCATTGCCACAAAATCTTGTTTCATATTAAATTTAATTCTTTGTACTTCTGCTAAGTCAATTCACTGGTCTAAAATTTGATCAATTTGACTACGAGTACATTTAATTTGTTGATATGAAACTAAATGATTAAGTTCACTATTAAAATTTTGATTATGATTGTTACAAGTTTTTAATGTAGTTCTAATTTCACTTCTAGTAGTACTAATCTCTCTATTTAAATAATTATTTATTTCTTTAATA
This sequence comes from Spiroplasma endosymbiont of Phycita roborella, assembly GCF_964031195.1. Taxonomy (NCBI): domain Bacteria; kingdom Bacillati; phylum Mycoplasmatota; class Mollicutes; order Entomoplasmatales; family Spiroplasmataceae; genus Spiroplasma; species Spiroplasma endosymbiont of Phycita roborella. The sequence continues at coordinate 52,659 of NZ_CAXIQJ010000004.1, forward strand.
ACAAAACTAATTTCTCGTAGTTGAAACTCTCATTTTCTTTCTTTTGGTGGATTACATCCACAAAAACATGGTCCCACTAAACTTTCCAAACTAGAAATACGATCTTGCAAATATTGTAAAAATAATAAGTTATTATTTGCAATAATATTTTTTTCTTCGGCAGTGAATTTTTTAATTAGAATATCTGTTAATTTTTCACTTCCAGCAAAATTAAATTTCTCTTGAGCAAAGTTTTTATGAAAATGATTAATTTGATATTGATATTCTTTAATAAAATTATTACGAGTGCTTTGTGTCTCATTAATAAAATTTTTAATAATATTAATTAATTTTTCTTTAAAATAACCACTGTCTAAATTTAAACCTGTATTTTTTAAGTTTTCAATATCAGTCTTAATTTTTTGATTAATATTACTTATTTCTTGTAAAAAAGGTTTATTAGTAACTGCTGTTCTTGCTAAGTTACGTTGAATACTAAATAATTTATTTCAACTCTGTAAATGCATACTAACATAAGCCATTTTTCGTTCAAAACCAATACTATTATAAGTAACATCAATATCATCAATTAAAATTTTACCCTCCATAATAGGAGAAGAACCTGCTAGAGCATTAATTAATTTTTCAATATTATCTTCATCATTACTAAAAATTGCCAAGCAACTAGGATATTTTCCTTCAAAACTTCAATCTTTTACGGCTTTTTCAACGGATAAATTAATAATACTAAAATTAAAGTTACTAGTTTGCTCAGTATTATATCTAATACCTTTACTTATTACCAATTTATTAAAATCAGATGATTTTTCCATAAAACCATTCCCTACCTTAAAGTTTTTTATTTCATATACTATTAAAATTATATTCTATATTTATTGGGTTGTATACATACAATATTTTAACTTAATTAATGTTAAATATGTCTGTAAATAATTTTATTTTTAGAGTATAAAAAAAGAAACTATGATTAGTTTCTAGTTTAATTAAAATTATTTTTTAACTTGTTTAGTATCAGTTAGTTTTAGAACATCTTTTGCTGTTTCTAATACAATAGTTTTAGTATTTTGTGGTTTTGCTTTGTTTATTTCAACAGTTTTTGTTTTTGTTTCAACTTGTTTACTTGCTTTTGTATTAAAGCGTTCAACTCTTCCTTTTGCTGAAACAAATGATTGTTTTCCAATATAAAATGGATGACAACTTGAACATGTATCAACACGGATTTCTTTACCCTTAGTTGAACCACTTATAAAATTATTTCTACATGTTATACATGTTACTTTAGTTTGAAAATACTCTGGATGGATGCTTGCTTTTGCCATGGTTTCACCTCACTTATAAAATTACTATTAATAAAAAGCACTTAAAAATAATATCATTAACAATATAAAAAAGCAAATAAATATTAATGATGGATAGAGTTTTTATTTTGGTAGATTATGTTGTAAAAATTGGATGGGTTACACTTTATTGGACACTAATTACATAGACAAGTGAACAAATTAGTTAAAAGAAAGGAATTATAATTATGGTCACTATTAACTCATATTCAGATGAATTTAAAAAACAAATAGTAGCTTTATATCAAAGTGGCAAATCAGTATCTTGCCTTGTTAAAGAATACAATGTTACAAGAGCAGCTACTTACAATTGAATTAAGCAATTTACTAATTCAGGTAGTTTTAAAACTAAAGATAATCTTTCAGATTTAGAAAAACAATTAATTCAAGCAAATAAAGAATTAAAACAGTTACGAATGGAAATTGATATTTTAAAGCAAGCAGCACTAATAATAGGCAGAAAGTAGAGATTATTGCAAATAATAAATCTAAATATAAAATTCGCACAATGTGTCATTTTTTAAAACTCTCTAAATCAACATATTATTTTAATTTAAAGAAAAAAAATAAAATTCAAAATAATATTTATGAACAAGCTGTTATTAGTGCTTTTAAAGAAAATAAAGAAGTTTATGGTACTAGAAGATTAAAAGTCATACTAGCAAACCAAGAAATTTATTTATCACGCAGAAAAATTAAAGAAATTATGAATAAGCATAATTTAATATCAAAATACACTAAATTATCATTCAAAAATTATCATAATAAAGTCAATGATAGTCAAATAACCAATCTTGTTAATAGAAACTTTAATAATAGAATTAAAAATGAAGTTATTGTTAGTGATTTAACTTATGTTCAAGTTAATGGTAAATGAAACTATATTTGCCTATTAATCGACCTATTTAACCGCGAAATTATTGGACATAGTGTTGGAGTTAAAAAAGATGCATCATTAGTATATCAAGCATTTATGCAATCAAATCACTGTTTAAAAGATATTGAAATATTTCATACTGATCGCGGTAATGAATTCAATAATAAAACTATTGATAAACTTTTATTAGCTTTCAACATAACTCGATCTTTAAGCAAAAAAGGATGTCCTTATGACAATGCTGTTGCTGAAGCAACTTTTAAAACTTTCAAAATTGAATTTATTAATGATAAAAATTTTACATCATTAATCCAATTAAAATTAGAATTATTTGATTACATCAATTGATATAACAACATAAGAATTCACAGTACTCTAAACTACCTAACTCCAATTAGTTATCAAAAACAAATGTCTACCAAAAAATAGTCCTAAAAAGGGTTGCCATTCCAAGTTTTATATCATTAAGATAATATTCTTTGGGTGTTTCTGGTTTATTAACAGTTATTTTCTGTTCAGAAATATATGGTTCTAATAATTTTGTTAATTCATCACCATTTAATTCTCTTTTAATATTTTCAGAATTAAAAACCCAATATGTGTAATTATTATCAACAATAAAAGAATTATTTTTAATCATTCATTTTGGAAGTGATAATTTATATTCAACATAATCAATAAGAATAGATTGTGGTTTATCTTTAACAATTTGTTCTTTTTTAAATTCTATTTGCATAATAATCCTTTCCTAATATGTCCTGTTGCTTCTAGCATAAAGGACATATATTTTGATTTTTAAATTATTAATAATACTATTATTAGTTTTATTCATTCCAGAAATTCTGGGCTCAAAAATAAATTGTGAAATTTTAAAAAACATTGAGGCATTCGATTCAATATTTATTTAATTTATGTTTAATAAATTAATATTTTAATTGAACCGGCACCGCTCAATTTTTTTTACAAGTTTGAAATTTATTTTCTCGCCCAAAAAAATTTTTCAAAAAAAATAAAAAATAAAACCAACACTTGCTCACTGGGTAGTGGCAAGGTTGGTTAAATAAAGAATAGAATTAATACAATAGGTCCCTACAACAGGTCTATATATACTAGTTTCCAATTCGCTCCCACCCCAAGAATTACCATTAAATGGTTAGTATATTTTATTAGGTATCACTCCACTTTTTATTTATCCATGCAAGTCCACATGTTCTAGCTACTATTTTTAACAACTGTGTTGTAGTTCACTTTTTTAGTTCCCTAACACGTGTTGATAATAGCGTTAAAGAAGATTATTAATTATTAACTTTCTCCTACTTGGTCACTGCGTGTAGTAGATATTTAAAGGATGTTAATAATAAAAATTTTAAAATTTTACAATTACAAAAAAAAGACAAGAATTTTATTCTCGTCTTTTGTCATTTATTTTTAATTCAAGGGTTTAAAAAAGAAAGGAGCTATTTTTAAAACTTTTTAGTTATCGACATCTTCGACACGCTCCCAAATTTTATCATTAGATTGTGGCCCTAAAGCAGTTTGTGGTAATTTTTGGATTTTTAACATCTCTTCTTCTGTTAGTTGAAAACCCCCAATATCGGGATTACTAATAATTCGCTCTGGATTAGTTGATTTAGGAATAACTACTTGACCCAATTGTCAAGCTCATCTTAAAGCAATGTGACTAGTAGTAACCTTGTATTTATTTGCTAATTCTTGTAATAATGGTATTTCATCTGCTCTACCACCTAGCATTGTTCTTCATGAAGTAACAGCAATATTATTCTCGTAACAAAAATCTATTGTGTTTTTTTGATTAAAACCAGGATGTGTTTCAATTTGATTAATTGCTGGTTTTATTTTTATTTTTTTTAAAAAATCTTTCAATTGTGAACTATTAAAATTTGAAACACCAATTGCCCTAACTTTACCATATTCATAAAATTCTTCTAAGGCTCTTCAACATTCAAAACTTTGTTTAGTTGGTCAATGAATTAAACATAAATCTAAATAATCTAGTTTTAAACGATTCAGGATACCACGCAAAGCATCTTTAGTAAGTTCATATTCATGATTGTCATTTCAAATTTTAGAAGTAATAAATAAATCTTCCCTTTTAACTTCTGGATTTTCTGCTAAAAAATCTTTAATTGCATTACCAATTATCTCCTCGTTTTTATAATATTCTGCAGTATCAATATGACGATAACCATTTTGCAAAGCACAAATTACTGAATTATAAATAGATTTACTATCAACCATTAAATATGTACCTAATCCAAATTGAGGAATTTTGACACCATTATTTAAAGTTATCGTTTTTTGTAAAATTTGTTCTTTTGTAAGTTTTAACATTTGTCTAATATCCTTTCAAACAAAATATTAATTATAACCCGCTGTAAAACGTTTTTTAATAAATTTTTGTTCTTTAATCTCATTAATAATAGCAATTGCAGCATCACCATAACTAATTTCACTTTTTCCTTCTTTATTAACAATTAAGTGATTGTTACCAATTTTAAATTTGCCTAAAGTTGGTAATTCTGGGTCATAGTATAAAGAAGGGCTAAAATATGTTCAATTAATGTCACTGCTACGATAAGTATCTAATGCTTGAACTTGTTGTTGTGCATGCTCTTTTCATGCTTCAGGAAATGCAATTGTTTCTACTAATATTTCATTCTTATCATTTAACAAACTACCAGCACCACCAACAATTAATAACCTTTTAATATTTTGACATTCATGCATGATAGTAATTAAGTTTTTAGCAACTTGCTGATGAATATTTTGGGGATTATCAATAGTAGGGCCGTAAGCACTAATTAAAATATCAACATCATTAACAACCGCTTTAATACTACTTTTATTAGTAAGATCAGCTTTTTTAATGGTCAATCGATTATCATTATTAAGAATTGGCATTTTAATAGGATTTCTAGTAATGGCAACAACTTGATATCCCTGTTTTAAAGCTTCTTTAGTTAAGGCAAGTCCTGATTTTCCTGATGCTCCAATAATTCCAATTTTCATAGTTAGTACTCCTTTTCAAACTTAATTTTAACGAAGAGTCAACAATATACTATAGTATGTCATTATTTAGTGATAATTTCCTATTAGTTATCGAGTGAAAATTTCTCAAAAAGTGAAGTTAAATATACTTGGTAATAAAAATGGAAAGAAGCATGACTATGAAAGAAAAATATAAATACAAAATTATAAATGACATTGTTATTAATAAATTATCTAAACATCAAGCCAAAAATAAACTTAACCTAACTATTAGAAGAATTAACCAATTAATTCAAATTTTTAATAAAGAAGGTAAAGTTGGTTTTATTCATAAATCTCGCAATAAAATTTCTAATAAGGCAACAAAAATAGAAATTAAAAATAAAATTATAAACTTATATAAAACAAAATATTATAATTTTAATTTTCAACATTTTCAGGAAAAATTAATTAATGAAGAAAACACTAAAATTGCATATAGTACAGTTTATAATCTATTAATTCAAGAAAAAATCACTTCACCAAAAAGACATAAGAATAAAAAAAATAACTTGCATCCCACAAGAAATCGTAGAACAAATTTTGGTGAATTAATTCAAATGGATGCAAGTAATCATCATTGATTTGGTAACGATAAACCAAAAGCATTTTTACATGCTGCAATTGATGATGCTACAGGAAATATTGTTGGACTATGATTTGATCACCAAGAGACATTAGATGGTTATTATAATGTTTTTTATCAAATTTTAACTAAATATGGCATACCAAAGATATTTTATACTGATAATAGAACAGTTTTTGGATATAAGAAAAAAATTGATTCAGGTAAAATAAACACAGAAAATGATACTTATACTCAATTTCAAAAATGCTGTAATGATTTAGGTGTTGAAGTAATTAGAACCTCAATTCCACAAGCTAAAGGCAGAATTGAACGATTATTTGGAACACTTCAAAGTCGCTTAATTAGTGAATTACGACTTAATAAAATTAAAAATTTAGAAGATGGTAATAAATTTCTTAAAACATATATAAACATTTTTAATAATCAGTTTGCTTTTCCTATTGATGATAATAAATCTGCTATGGTTAAAGCTCCTACACAAAATGAAATAAATGTTTATCTTTCAAGATTTTGTAAAAGAAAAACAGATAGTGGTTCAACTATAACATATTATGGTAAAAAATATTTTCCTTATAAAAATAACAAAGTTCAATATATACAACCTAGAACTGATGTAATTGTACTTAAATCATTTATTAATGAATTCTATCTTAGTTATAATAATAAAATATATGAACTAAAAGAAATAGCATTAAAACCAATTATTAAAGAAGATTTGATAAAAACTAAAAAAGTTTATATACCAAATAAAGACCATCCTTGAAGATATGGATATCAATAATTTTTAATTAAAAGTAAAAAAACATATTTTAGAAGAGATTTATTTTATTAATACTAAACCATATAAAATTTTAAAACATTTGTATATGAGCAAATTTGGTGTCTTAAAATCAATTTTAAAGATATAAAGATATTGCAAATGCAATATCTTCCCCTTTTACATCTGTGGTGAGCTTGGTTTATATCCACTTGTTAAAGGTTGATTTTCACTGTTTGCACTGCGTTTTCATTGTTCAAAAATTGAATCAAAATCATAATCTAAACTTGATTTTAATTTTAAATATTTTCCTACATTATCAACCCTTTTTTGTCCTTTTGATTCGATTTTATCTTCTAAATCATATATATTTAATTTTTCAATATATGGAATTATTTTATATTTCTTTTTTAAATTTTCATTTAATGTTTTTAGATATATTTCTAGTTTTTCTATTTCTTCTTTAAGATTTTTTTCAGTATTTATTATATTATCTAATTCTTTATTATCTTTAATTTTACCCTCTAATTTTTTTATTTCAGAATAATAAAATTCATAAACTGGTGAATTAGGTTTAACTTTAAACATTTTTTCTTTTCTCCTTTGAATAAATAATAAAAAAACTCATTTATTTTAAGATAAAATAATGAGTTAAAAACTTATATAATTTTTTGTATAAATTAATTATACAAAAAATTTTAAAAAATTAAAAAACTTTATTTCTATTTTTATCTAGAAAAGAATTTATTTGGAATTTATGTTTATTTAACAGTATAACTTTTCAAAATAATTTATTTTTTAAAAAATATTTTTGGGAAATTTTCACTCGATATTGACACAATATACTATAGTAATTATAACATAAGTACACCTTATATTAGGTATTAGTTTGGGTGTTAGTAAATCATAAAATTATGATTTTAATTTATAATATTGCTACTTTTACTTATAATTTTACAATTATATATAATAATTTAATTACAAAAATATTTTTAAAAAAGATAAAAAAATGATATTATTAATAATAATTTAATTAAGTAACACAATTCAATTAAGTAACACAATTCACCGCAAGATAATATTAAGTAACACAATTCACCGCAAGATAATTTAATTAAGTAACACAATTCACCGCAAGATAATTTATTAATTATTTTGTTTTTTGTGTTATGATTAGTTTGTTATTAAAGTATATATTAAGTAACACAATTCAATTAAGTAACACAATTCACCGCAAGATAATTTAATTAAGTAACACAATTCACCGCAAGATAATTTATTAATTATTTTGTTTTTTGTGTTATGATTAGTTTGTTATTAAAGTATATATTAAGTAACACAATTCAATTAAATTAAGTAACACAATTCACCGCAAGATAATTTATTAAGTAACACAATTCAATTAAGTAACACAATTCACCGCAAGATAATTTATTAATTATTTTGTTTTTTGTGTTATGATTAGTTTGTTATTAAAGTATATAAAATAAATTGTTATTTATAACAATTGAACTGGAGTTTTTATATATGCAAGAAAATTTTTATATTAAGAAAGTTTATTATGGTGCTTATGTTAAAAATATAGTTTTACCTATGAGTGCTATTTTAAATAATAAGCGTAATGAAGTTGGTATTAAAAATTTAGGTATTAATGATAAAAAGTTACGTAATTCTACTATTCGTACTAAAACAAAATTAATACATAAAGCGTATCATAATTTTTATAATTCAAAAGTTTTAAGTTTTGTTACTTTAACTTATGCCGATAATATGCAAGATATTAATAAAGCAAAACATGATATTGCTATATTCTTTAAACGTTTAAAACGTTGATGAAATGACCCTAAACGTGCTAAATATTTAGGTGAATTAAAATATATGTATGTTTATGAATATCAAAAACGCGGTGCTATTCATTTTCATATATTATTTAATAGAAAAATACATAAAAGTATGTTGCCACAATGATGACCATTTGGTTTTAATGATGTAAGAGTTGTTCAAAAAGGTACTAATGAAAATATAGTTAAGTATTTAAGTAAATATGTTGTAAAAGTACAAAATGATATAAAATCTCAAAATCAATATGATTTAGGTGTTCGTGCATATGCTTTTTCTCGATTAAATGTTCATTACTAATATAGATATTTTTATCTATATTAGTTTTTTTAATTTTATTAAATTATTTTAAAAAAAATAAAGATAAATATTGAAATTTAAAATTTACTATATGTTTATTTTTAAAATAAAGTCTTTATTCAAAAAACAAAAAGATGAAGGAGAAAATATGTTATTTAAAGAAAATACAGAAAATTCAAATGTTACATTTTGTATTAAAAATCCTACTGTAAAATATGAATTTCAATTACATCAAGATAATAACCCATTAGAAATTGAAACACTAGAAAAAGTAACAGTAACTTGTCATCGCGGTGATTATATTATTACAGGAGTTATTGGTGAACATTGAGTTGTTAACCAAAAAAAATTTAAAACTACTTATATTCCAGTTATTAATAATATAAGTAAGGGGGAAGCTTGAGCAAATCCCGATTCTAAAATAAAAATAGTTAATCTTAATAAAGATAATAAAAGCGGAGAATTATCACTACCTTGGGGTCCAAATGGTACTAAAAAAGAAGTAAAATATACTAAAGAAGATGTTTTAATTTGAGATGAAGATGGATATTAATATCCTTGCAAAAAATTAGTGTTTGAAAATACTTATTTAATTAGTCAATCTAAAACAGAACTTGAAAAACAATTTCAAAATTTACTTAAATTAACAAATAATAATGATAATTTAGAAACTCAAGATGTAAGTTCAAATAGTGAAACAAGATTGAATGTTAATGAAATTAATAATTTAATGCCTTTATCAACAAATACAACAATATATAATTCACAAATACCAAAAAATTTGAACTAAAAAAATAAAATGTAATAAAAAATATTAATTATTTAAATTAATATTTTTTATTTTCTTAATATTTATCACAAAAAGTATAAAGTAATGATAAGATTGCAGCACCAATTAAAACATCATTTTGATTATGATTTGCTACTTGCGTAGTAAAACTAGGTAATAAACAAATATTATTAAAAAAAAATTGATCAATAATTCTTCCAATATTATTATTTGTTAATGAAAATTGTTCTTTTAATATTTTACAATAATCATTATTATTTTTAATTAGTATTGAAGTTTTTTTAGTAGCACCAACATCAAGATGTAAACCTTTTTTATATAAAGGTAAATTTAAAACTTGATCATTATTTCAAATATCATATAAATCAAAAATTTTATGTTTTTGAAAAAAATAACTAACTTTATTTTTGAATTTACTTTCATCATTATGATAACTCAAATAGTTTTTTAACATTAATATTTCAGTTCTGGCACCAAGTAAAATCAAAGATTTAATGTTATATTTTAATAACTTATTAGTTAAAAATTTAAAAAACTGTTGTTGATGTTTAACAAGTTTTAAATCTTCATTTAAAATATTTGGTTGTGGAATAACAGTTTTAACGAATAAATGTAACTTTTTATTTTGTAAATTACTAACACTTAAATCTTCTTTTTTATTAATAATTAATAATGCAATTGAAAAAATTTTTTCAAAATCATGAGCATACGAATTGTTCTTTTTTTTATGTAATAAATTACGAAAAGTCTCAAAATCAAAAATAAGAATTGGATATTCAATCTTATCTAAAAATTTACCAATAACATTAATATTTAATTCAATATCTAAGTTATTTATTTTTAATTTTTCCATTGCAATACCTTTTCTAATACATTTATTTGATAAGCGTACTGATTTCACTAACTTCATTTTTAATAATTTTAGTTTTTGATGGATAACCATAACCAGCAGACACTAAAATTGTAACATGATACTTATTAGGTTCAATAATCTTATTTGATTCTAAGTAAGTTAATAATTGTTGTTCATTAAAACCACCTAATACAACATTATCAATTTCATGAGCAGTTAATAATAATAAAAGGTTTTGTAATAAAATAAAAGTTTGACATTGTGCCCAATGATTTATTTGTGTTTTTTTGTCATGATCAAAGAAATTATTAAATGTTGATTTATAAATTTCGTATTGTGGTTTTGTTAAATTACGTCTTTTCATAACAGTATCAACAAATCATTGATTACTAGTATTGAAATTTTCACCACTATAACTTAATAAAATAAATAAATGTGAACAAGTACTAACTTGTTGTTGATTATTTATGATTGGTTGCAATTGTGCTTTAATTTTAGAATTACTAATAACTAAAATTTTTCATGGTTCTAAACCATATGAAGATGGGGTATGACGCACATAGTTAAGAATATCGTTAATTTTACTATCACTAATAACTTTACTAGGATCATAATTACGAATTGATTTACGATTTAAAATTAGACTTTCCAGTTCTTTAACATAAGGCATTGATTTGTCATCTCTTTTCTATAAATTAATTTTACTACTAAAATATTTTGGGAGCGTGTCGAAGATGTCGATAACTAAAAAGTTTTAAAAATAGCTCCTTTCTTTTTTAAACCCTTGAATTAAAAATAAATGACAAAAGACGAGAATAAAATTCTTGTCTTTTTTTTGTAATTGTAAAATTTTAAAATTTTTATTATTAACATCCTTTAAATATCTACTACACGCAGTGACCAAGTAGGAGAAAGTTAATAATTAATAATCTTCTTTAACGCTATTATCAACACGTGTTAGGGAACTAAAAAAGTGAACTACAACACAGTTGTTAAAAATAGTAGCTAGAACATGTGGACTTGCATGGATAAATAAAAAGTGGAGTGATACCTAATAAAATATACTAACCATTTAATGGTAATTCTTGGGGTGGGAGCGAATTGGAAACTAGTATATATAGACCTGTTGTAGGGACCTATTGTATTAATTCTATTCTTTATTTAACCAACCTTGCCACTCCCCAGTGAGCAAGTGTTGGTTTTATTTTTTATTTTTTTTGAAAAATTTTTTTGGGCGAGAAAATAAATTTCAAACTTGTAAAAAAAATTGAGCGGTGCCGGTTCAATTAAAATATTAATTTATTAAACATAAATTAAATAAATATTGAATCGAATGCCTCAATGTTTTTTAAAATTTCACAATTTATTTTTGAGCCCAGAATTTCTGGAATGAATAAAACTAATAATAGTATTATTAATAATTTAAAAATCAAAATATATGTCCTTTATGCTAGAAGCAACAGGACATATTAGGAAAGGATTATTATGCAAATAGAATTTAAAAAAGAACAAATTGTTAAAGATAAACCACAATCTATTCTTATTGATTATGTTGAATATAAATTATCACTTCCAAAATGAATGATTAAAAATAATTCTTTTATTGTTGATAATAATTACACATATTGGGTTTTTAATTCTGAAAATATTAAAAGAGAATTAAATGGTGATGAATTAACAAAATTATTAGAACCATATATTTCTGAACAGAAAATAACTGTTAATAAACCAGAAACACCCAAAGAATATTATCTTAATGATATAAAACTTGAACCATTAACATTTTATGAACAGCATAATAGTTGATTTATTGGTGAAATAACTGATAGTAAAACAAAGATTACTAATCCTTGTTTTAAATATAATGTTACATGAGAAGAAAACAGAAAAGGTTTTAAACTAAATAATCCATATAACCATAATGATTTGTCAATTAATTATATAGTCACTTCTTATAAACATATTTCAACTCATAATGAAAAGATATTTTATTTATAAAGAAAAAAACTATGAATAATAAAAATAAAAAATGTGAATTAAGAGTTTGTATGGATAAAGTTTGAAAAGAATGTATTAATAATTCTACTAAAACTATTAAATATAAAAATTGACCAATACCTTATTTAATATGTGACAGTTGTTATAACAAAATACCTAAATACCTTAAACAAACAGCAAAAATAATTGAAAAGGGATGATTTACATAATGGAAAAAAAGATTATTGAATATAAAGTAGGATTAATCAAACAAATTGATAGTTTACAAAAAAATAATTTAGTTTGTGGACATAAAGAGTTTATCGAAGAATGTAAATATTGCTGAAGTAATTGTGATTTAGAAATTATTAAAACAATTGTTAGAGGTTAATTTGATTAATGCAATATGACTTAATTATTGGAATTGACCCTGCTGGTATTGGTAGTAATGGAATTATTATATACTCAAATGAAACTAATAATATTGTTTTTAATGAAACATTTAAAACTAAAACAGTTTTAAAAAGCAAAAATCTATTTAAAGAATACTTTTTATTAATTAAAAAACATTTTGATAATAAAAAAATATTAGTTATTGTAGAAAATTTCTTTTTAAATTCAAAACAATTATTAACAAATCCATTAGCAACTCCTAAAATTATTGGTGCTTTAATAGTATTAGCAGAAGATGTTATGAATTGAGATTATTTAGAAAGTGAACCAAAAAATAAAAACAAAATAGAAAATTATAAAGGAAATATAAAATTAACAAAACATGAACAAGATGCATATAAGCATATTAAATATTATTTAAGGAATTATAAAAATGAAAGAGAAAGCCAATTATGTCAAATTAACAGTAAAACTGAGTAACACTATTGAAACAAAATATTACGAAAAAGGTAATAAAGAATTATATTATAGTGTTCGAGGTCAATGAAATGGATTAAACTATGTTACTTTAATTTTTAACAACCCAAAATTTTATAGACGCTGTATTTTATTAAACAAAAACGATGAAATTATTGTAACTGGTCAAATTTTTAACACTTTAAATATTCCTAAAAATCGTGCATTTTGTTCAATAAATGTTAAATGATTTAAAAAATGAAAAGAGTAAAAAATGATATTATGAAAAATTTTATTAATAATACCAATATTAATAACAAGCATAACACTAATAATATTTTTAATATTTATTAGTAAAGAATTAAAAAATGAATATAAAGTATTAAAAATATTAAGTGAAATTGCTAATCAAATTAAAAATAAGGAGAAATAATATGAAATATGAAGATAAATGTTCTATGTGCAATAAAGTAAAAGAAAACTTTTTATCCAATACCTGTAATAGTTGTTGATTAGAATCAGTTAATAAATGAAATAGAAGAAGTTGAAGAAATTTAGGAGACATTGATAATCAATAAAGAAAATATACCATGTTGTTTTAGTGAAGTTAATGAACTTGGTAAACATATAACAAATTGTAATAATTTACCAACAAAATTAGATAAAGATAATGTTCAAGTAAGATATTTTTGTGATAAACATATGATAAAAGTTGAAAATATAAGAAGAAAAATTGTCCAAAAATATATTAATGAATATAAAGAAAAATTAATTTTAGATATCGATGAAATGGATGGGTTACACTTTATTGGACACTAATTACATAGACAAGTGAACAAATTAGTTAAAAGAAAGGAATTATAATTATGGTCACTATTAACTCATATTCAGATGAATTTAAAAAACAAATAGTAGCTTTATATCAAAGTGGCAAATCAGTATCTTGCCTTGTTAAAGAATACAATGTTACAAGAGCAGCTACTTACAATTGAATTAAGCAATTTACTAATTCAGGTAGTTTTAAAACTAAAGATAATCTTTCAGATTTAGAAAAACAATTAATTCAAGCAAATAAAGAATTAAAACAGTTACGAATGAAAATTGATATTTTAAAGCAAGCAGCACTAATAATAGGCAGAAAGTAGAGATTATTGCAAATAATAAATCTAAATATAAAATTCGCACAATGTGTCATTTTTTAAAACTCTCTAAATCAACATATTATTTTAATTTAAAGAAAAAAAATAAAATTCAAAATAATATTTATGAACAAGCTGTTATTAGTGCTTTTAAAGAAAATAAAGAAGTTTATGGTACTAGAAGATTAAAAGTCATACTAGCAAACCAAGAAATTTATTTATCACGCAGAAAAATTAAAGAAATTATGAATAAGCATAATTTAATATCAAAATACACTAAATTATCATTCAAAAATTATCATAATAAAGTCAATGATAGTCAAATAACCAATCTTGTTAATAGAAACTTTAATAATAGAATTAAAAATGAAGTTATTGTTAGTGATTTAACTTATGTTCAAGTTAATGGTAAATGAAACTATATTTGCCTATTAATCGACCTATTTAACCGCGAAATTATTGGACATAGTGTTGGAGTTAAAAAAGATGCATCATTAGTATATCAAGCATTTATGCAATCAAATCACTGTTTAAAAGATATTGAAATATTTCATACTGATCGCGGTAATGAATTCAATAATAAAACTATTGATAAGCTTTTATTAGCTTTCAACATAACTCGATCTTTAAGCAAAAAAGGATGTCCTTATGACAATGCTGTTGCTGAAGCAACTTTTAAAACTTTCAAAATTGAATTTATTAATGATAAAAATTTTACATCATTAATCCAATTAAAATTAGAATTATTTGATTACATCAATTGATATAACAACATAAGAATTCACAGTACTCTAAACTACCTAACTCCAATTAGTTATCAAAAACAAATGTCTACCAAAAAATAGTCCTAAAAAGGGTTGCCATTCCAGAAATTATAAATGATAAAAATCCACATAGAACTTATACAGAATATGTCTTTTCTTTAAAAGAAAGAATTGAAAATGGAGAATTTGATAATGATTAAATTAAAAGATTTATTTGGTGAAGATAAAATAGAAATATTTTCACCAAATCCCAAAGATTTAACAGATAGTAATGATATAAAAGCATTGATTTTATGAAAATATCCCAATGTCATTGCTAAATATTTAATTGTTTCTCAACCACATGCTAATACTGCAATTTTAGTTGGAGATAACTTTAATTATCAAGGTTGAATAGAAGTTTTTATTAAACAGAAAGTAGAAGGAGTAGAAGAAAATGCCAAATGACATAACTGTACAATCAAGTAATTACACTTTATTAAAATTAATAAGAACTGGAGCAAGTCCATTATTTGGTATGATAGGAACTTCTGCATACTATGGTCAACTTATTGGTAATCCAATATTAGGTAGTATAAATGCTTTATTATTTTCTAAAAAATTAGGAATTGATATATGAAATTTAAATCAAATGCCAAATTTAAAAAGTAAACTATTAAATTCAAGTAAAAAAATAGCATTAGGATTAGGAACAATTGGTTTAGCAAATTATAGTAAATTTACTGAAACAATAAATCCTATCACCCCAACTACAACCACTACAGAAACTCCGCCATGACCAGCATTAACATTATCAGTAACTAACAATAATGTTAATGACCAATCTTTAATGGATTGAGATACTTATATATCTTTAAATTCATATGGTATTGCAAATTTGGTTGCTGGAATTACAGAATTAATACCAAGTAAATTTGAAACTATACGTAAAATAGCAAATATGGCAACTGGTGGTTGTTTGATTAGTAGTGGTGTTGCTATGGGTATTAATAATGATTTTATGAATGCTTATGCAGTTCCGACTATTATTGCTGGTGCATCTGAAATTATCCATAATTTACTACCAATGGAAACAACTAATCATGTTGAAGAAATGCAAGAAACAACATTTACTAGTGAAAATGCAAGATTAATTAATGATGTTGTAGATAGAATATCACCAGTATATAGACCAACTACATATTATGACAGTTTATAAAGGAGGTGAGTAATTTATGAATAAAGAAAAATTAATTGAATATTATAATCACGAAATAAAAATACATAAAGAAAGGATGGAACAATTAAATAAAGAAATTTCTTTATTAGTAACTATTATAAGTAATTATCAGTCAATGGTTGAAAGAATTAATGGTGGTCAATTTGACGAATAATTAAAAAATAAATAATTGAAAGGAAAATATTGAAATGAAAGAATTATTGCATGAATTAATCATTATTGGAACAAGTGTAGGAACATTAATTTGCAGAGAATTAATTGTTTGATTTAAACGATTTATTACAACTCCAAAACATGTTCGAGCAAATAATAAAGTAATAAAACATCAAAAAAAATTAGCAAAATTAAATGAAAAAATTAATAAAGAAAATAAATAAAGGTGTAATGTAAATGTTAGAAAATGAAACTAATGTTCAAGAAACAACTGAACCTTTAACTGAAAATAATGATTTGCAAAAAGAACAAGAAACTAAGATTGTTGAATTAGAAAATAAGTTAAATAAACTTAATGAAGAAATTAAAGAAAAAGAAATGCTTAATATATTTAAAAAATATCAAGTTAAAAAAGAATTTTATGATTTTTTAAAATTTAAAACAAGTAATATAGAAAATTCAAAAGTAGAAGACACTATTAAAAAAATGATTAAAGAACAACCAGTATTTAAAGAACCAATTAATACAGGTGGTAAACAAGAAACAATATTAACAAATCAATCGAATTCAATAAAAAGTAGTTTATTGGATTATAAAAAGAAAAATAATTTATAACAGAAAGGAAAATAAAAATGGCAATTAATATTCAAACAAACTTAAATAATACAGAAAAACTAGTTGAAGCACCAGAATTTATTGAATTTTTCAAACAATCAAATAGTCCATGAGCAAACTTTTTTCCTATTGAAATAG
Organism: Spiroplasma endosymbiont of Phycita roborella; assembly: GCF_964031195.1. Classification (NCBI taxonomy): domain Bacteria; kingdom Bacillati; phylum Mycoplasmatota; class Mollicutes; order Entomoplasmatales; family Spiroplasmataceae; genus Spiroplasma; species Spiroplasma endosymbiont of Phycita roborella. The sequence continues at coordinate 69,903 of NZ_CAXIQJ010000004.1, forward strand.
TTAATTCTACTAAAATAGAATTTATTATTAAAGTTCCAAAAGACCCATCAATTAAAGTTATTGCATGAAATGATAAAAGTCAAAGAATAGATGTAACTTATGCACAAACTGATACTATTCCAAAAATAATTGAAAAATTATATGTTGCTGGTGAAACTATTGCAGCAATTGACTTAAATGCTGAAAATGGACAAAATTTATTAGAAAGTATGCAATATGAAGTCGCTAATGATTTAGCAGATAAATTAGCAACTGATGATATACAAGTAATTAGCGATAACGGAACTAAAGTAATAATTAGTGACACATCACCAACAGGGCATATACAGGCAATGTTATCTGCTTGAAATACTTTATTTCAATTAAGAAATAGTGCAAATTGTCGTTTCTTTATTACAAATAATCTTTATGATACTATTGTTTATTTGGCTAATAATAAAGGTTTAATTACAGATAACCAAATTGCTCAACAACTAAGATTAAATGGTAATGATTTATATATAAAAGGTGTATTATGTCAAATTGTAATGGATGATTATATGACATTTACTGATAGTGAAAATAAAAAACAAATTATACCTTTTATTTTAGCAACATCAAGAGCAATGAAAAGATATATGTTACAACAAACAATTGTTTATGTTCAAGAAATTGCTGATGGCAAACTTGGTAGAGCATATAAAGTTGGTGGTGAAGTACTAGGTCAATTAATTCCTTATATGTCAAAAAAAGAAACAACATCACGTTGAATGCTATGTGGAATTATTACTAAAACAGATTTAAGTAGTAAACTTACAATTTTAACAACTGATATTACTGCTAATACGAATAGAAAAAATCAATTACTAGATACAGCAATAAAAAATGCAAGAGAAATTACTGGTTTGAATCCAGCATTAGATTTAGTACATGCAAATATTAAATATTTTAGTGATGCACAAGGCAAAACTGATGTAAGTAATCAAAATCAAAAAGCAGGAGATTTATATGTAATTATTACTGCAGATATTAATGATGCAAATTATCAAGGTTCAACAAATCCTATAAAAATAACTCTTAAATAATAAGGACATTAATTATGCCTATTGGTACAGCAAATACAGCCACACTCTTAAAAATAAATAAACCCAAACATACTAGAATTAGTCAACAACAAGAACATAAAAGTTTATGATGAGAAATTTTAGAAATGATTGGTGTACAAGTTATAGCAGTAGCACTTGCTCCTTTTACTGGTGGTTTAAGTGAAGATTTAGCACTTGGATTAGGTGCAAGTGATTTAATTGCTAGTATTAGTGCTATTGGTGTAGAATTTTTAACTGATTTTACTATTAATCAAGTTTATGATTATTTAAAAGGAAATGTAACACCATTAAATACTTTTTTTAATATATTACCAGCATTTGCTGGACTTAATAAAATTAGTCGTGGTTATCGTACAACTAAATTTATTAAGTTAGCACAAAAAACTAAAACATTAGAACAAGTTGGTATTAAAGAAGCAAAAAACTTACAAGAAATTATTAGTCAAGTAAGTGGAAAAGAAATTTTAACAGATAAAATTATTGGTAATAAACGTTATTTAATGAAGTATAGTTTTACTCCTAATCGTGAAACAGTATTACGAGATTTAGGATATGTTGCTGAAAGACAATATAAGAATAATTTTCAAAAACTAGAAACAGAAAAATTAATGGAACACTTATTATTACAAAATACATTAATAAAATTAAGTCCACAATTAACTCCTAAATTTAAAATTAAAGATATTGAAAAAGCAAATAACTTTTTAAAAAAATTTAATACTGATTTAAAAGAAGTATTAAAAATGAATCAACATGATTGATTAAATTTAGTTCATACAATACATACAGAAAATAGATATGGAAAAACTTTAATTTTAGATTTACAAAAAATTCGTGCTAATGCTATTAAATTTAATTTTAAAAATAATGTTATTCATCAACTTGTTTTAAAAGCAAATCAAACTTTTAAATATTTTGATATTAGATTTTATTTAAAAAAAGGTTTAAATAAATTTTGAAAAGATACACCATATTTTGAAAAAATACGAGAAAGTATATATAAATTACAAGAAAAATTTGAAAAGTTAGAAAAACAAGTATTTGAAAAAATTCAGAAATTAAAAGAAAAAGCAACTGATTTATTTACTAGTGCAGAAAAAAGAGCAATTAAACATGCACAATTAATTCCATTAAATTCACCAGTATTTATGGGTTGTAAAATTCAACCTTTGTCATTAGATAAATGTGCAATTACTATTTATCATCGCAATCCTAAATATAAACCAATTACAGTTGTTGATAGTATTCTTAAAGCAAAAACTTTTGTTACTCAAATACATCCATTCCATTGATATCGTTGATATAGTGGTTGATACATTGGTTATGGAGTTAATCAAAATAAATGATTAAAAGCAATAGCATTTGCTCCACCAGTGGTGCAACAAGTAATTAGAGATAGTTTTAAAGTATATAGAGAAATATTTAGAACTATTAGAACTTATCATAAAGTAGTAAATGTTATTAATAATCCTATTGAAAATATTAACAAATCATTTAAAAATGTTGGTTTAAAATTTAGTGTTAATACTTTATTTGGTACTGGATTATTACATCATTTAGAAAAGTTTGCATATAGTCAAGTTGTAACAAAAAGTAAGAAAAAAATAAAAAAAGGTAAAAATAAAATACAAAAAGAAATTGAACATATAACACATAAAAAAACAAAAAAACATACTCATCATTATAAACAAGCATTTTTTAAGGAATGATAAATTATGATTAATAAACTTTGAACTGATGTCAGTCTTGAAAATTATAATAACTGATATCCATTAACTGGAAAAATTACAGAAACTCCACAACAATATATACAAACATGACCAAATATTAATGATTGATTTATAACTTTTGCTATTCGCGCGCAAAATGATATTAATGCTTATCTTGATTTTATTTTATCTAAATTTCCTTTTGATAGTTTTAAAGATGAATTAATTAAAGAAACATTAAGAGATATGGTTTATGTTATGGTTGAACATTGAGTATTTAATCGTACACCAATTGAATTTAATGTTGATGCTACTATTCAATTTAATAATGGTAATCAATTTAGTGCAAATAGTACTCCTACAATTAATGTTTGAGATTTAGCACCTAGTAGAATGAAAATATGAGCAAGATTAACAGAATTAAAACAAATATTTTCAAGTTATAATAATGATGAAATAGATGTTGAAAAAATTGACTTAAAAGCATTTTATACTAGAAATCAAGTTGATGAATTAATTAAAGAACAAAAAGAATTTACATTATTAAAACAAATTAAATTATATGATGATTTAGTTGATGATAATGAAAATGAAATATATAGAGGTCCTGTTAGTAAATTTGTTAATAAAGGTTATGTTGCAACTGGTTATGATAAAGAAACTGAAACAATGATTTTAGATTGACCAGATGAAATTGGAACATTACCACCAGAAGCATTACAAAATAATCCGCAAATTGGTGATTTTACTCATTCACCAACTTGTGATTTTTCTGCTAAACAACAAAAACGAATTACTACTAATGAAAATGAAATTACCAAATTAAATAGTGAATTAACTAAAACAAATGAAAACATTGATGATATCAAAAATAATTGATTTAATATTGAAACTAGTCCTTTATGAAAAAAAGTTGAAAATAATAATATAGAAATGTTGAAATGATATTTTATTAAAATCAGTTATCACTATTCAACAGAAAATAACTTTATGAAATTTTATAAAATAATTAAAATTTATTTAAATAATATTTTTCATGAATTTGAATTGTTAAATGTTGATTCCATGACTTATAAAGAACAAATACAAAATAAAAATATTTTAAATATTGGAACTATTTACTATGACAATAGAAATAAAAAATTTAGTGGTGGAGGTAATTCCTATCCTGAACGTGGAAAAATTAATTTAATTGGTGATATACAAGAAATATATCAATATCAAGGAATAGATACACCAACTGAATTTATAACAGAAGAAAGTACTGAACATGATTATTACACAAAACTAGAAACTAATAATTTATTAGATAAAAAGCAAAATATCAATGATGATGCTTTACAAACAGTTTCTAAACAAATCGTTCCTGCAATTAATGAAATCAATAATAAAATTCCTAATTTATCTGATTATTATAAAAAAGAAGAAGTAGATAAAAAATTAGAAGATGTAAAATCACAATTTCCTATTGCATTTCAAATAAATGCTATTAGTGCAGAAATTCCTAATTTAGAAACTACTGATAAAACTATTGCCGGTGCTATTAATGAATTAAAAGAAAAAATAAAAGATAAAAAATTTTCAAATGATTATTTTAAATATAAAACTGAAACAAATGAAATTGCATTAAATAATGAAGAAAATTCATTACTTTGTAAAGATTTATTAGAAAATAATGAATATAAATTATTAAAAACTCAAAATAAAAAATTATTACAAGCAATTAATGAAATATTAGAAAAACAACCACAACCCAGTCCAAGTGGTTCAAATTGAAAAGAAGTAGGTAAAGTCGTAGTAGATAAAAATAATATTACACATATAGAATATATATTTAAAGATAAAACACATTATAGAATATATTATAGTTTTGGTGATTATACTAGTAAAGAAAATAATAAAAATTATAGTTGACAAATAATTAATTTTTATTATCAATTAGATACAAATGTTTTAAAAAGTAGTTTATGAATATCAAATAATAATGTTAATGCGGATACTGAAATTAATATTTATAATAATAGAATAATGTGGGGTATGGGTAGAGATTATATTTTTAAAAAATTAGAAGAATTACAGGAATAATATTATGTTTTTTAAAATTATAAAAATTATTTTAGGTTTAATAGGAGTAATTTTATCATCAGCAACAGCAGGTTTAATTATATTTATTATTATAAAAATTGTATTAAAAATTAATCAAATATTTTAAAAAAAGGTGGTGAATATTATGTTAAGTCTATTTAAAAGAAAAGAAAAAAGTAATATTAGTGATAATCAAAATGAAAAAGTAAAATTTTTAACTAATAAAAATAAAAGTACTCATGCTTCAATTTTAAATTATTTTGGTTTTAATGATTTTAACCATGAAACTTATTTCACTGATTTTGTAGCAGAAAATAATGCTAATTTATATAATGCTCCATTAGATATTAATAATGAAACTATTAAACAATATTTAATTCAACAAGAATTTTACAGAAAAAATTGAAATTCAATTTTTAAATTAAGTAAATTAGGAATTAGTGCTTATTTAATTTATATTGCTAATGATGACTTATATTTTCAAGTAGTAGATATACAACAAAGAGTTTATGATATTACTGGTAAATTAATTGAATGTACTATTTTTTATGATAGTTATGAACAAAATGCACAAATGGTAAGATTATTTGAAGTTTATACATTAAATAATGAACAAATAACTATTAATCGTGCAATTTATAGTATTAGTGATAATAAAAAACAATTTCCATTAGATTTTAAATCATTCATTAATAACCCTAATTTAGCACAAGAACAAACACTAAATATTAACTATATACCAATAGCAATTATGAGAAATAAAGCAAATGAGCTAGCAGATTGTAATAAAGTAATGGATAAAATTAAAGCATTAGATGTTATTTATGAACAAATTGTTTTAGATACTATTTTAAACTCACCTAAATTTATATTTAGTCAAACTTATGGCAATGTTCAATCTTTAATAGAAGACGCAGTAAGAACATTAGTTACTAAAAATTACATATTTAAAAGCGGTGGAGATAATAATGAACAAAACGAAAATATCAATATGACAAATAGTAATTTTAAAGGTAAAAATTTAACTGATATATATGATTGAAATGTTAATGAAATATTTAAACGTTGTGGTATTCATATACCAAGTCAAAAGAAATCAGCACAACAATCAGTTCCCGAAAGTACAGCAGTAAATATTTCAACTATTAATTATATTGAACAAAAATTATGACAATTTAATATTGATATTCTTAAATTTATTCAAATATTAGTAAGTGTAGATAAAGATTTATTAAATAGTAAAACATTTAATATTAATGATGATCAAGAAATTAATAATTTAACAGTTAAATTAAAATTATTTAATCCCGAAAATAACCAATTAATAGGAGAGAACAATGGAAAACAACAACAAACCACAAACGAAATTTCCACAGAAACAAACTAAACTTAATCAAGCAGAAGTAGAAAATGATTATTTAATTGATAACATTCCTTATGACTTTACTAATATGATGCGTGCTACTAGTGACCCAGATATTAATAGAGCATATGATGAATTTAAAAAAAGAACGATATATATTTATGAAATTGAACGTTTATTTAAAAATAATGAAAATAATAGTTTAAAATTTTCAGCAAATACTATTAAAATAGGTTTTATTGATATTGATAAAGTATTAAAAACTACTGCTGTTGAAACATCTGATTTTACTATGCAATTAAATCAAAGAGCAAGTACTAATATTAATGATAATACAATTGAATATAGTATGACTGATATTAAAAATTTAATATTTCAAGAAATAAATTTATTAAATCAATTTAAGTTATATGCTGTATCTATTAATGAACCTTTAACTGAAAATAATATTGATAATTTATATATCATTAATAATTATTCACAACCTTATCAAAATCCAAAAACAAGAAGTACTAAAAGTATAACTATTATTAAAATTAAAGATTTTAAAACAAGAGATGGTTATCCAATTATTATTAAATTACAAAAACCATTAGATAAAGATACCAAAGTAACTGGTTTAAAAATTAAAGCACCTAGAAGCATGATTTTTGGCAATATAAAGGTACTTGGTGAAGTTGACAATATGGAAGTATACCCAAAGTTATTTGTTAAAGATAAGATAGCATTTCCGCTATTATCAATGCCTATTGAAACTCAACCAAAAGTTAGAATATTACAACAATGATTTAGTGAACAAATATTACCTTGAAACTTAGCAAAACAATTTATTGGAGAAGAAAAATCAGTTTTAGATTTAATTGCTATTGGTGGAGGGACTGAAACAAGAAAAGAAATTATTAATAATGCAAGAGTAACAAATGCTAAATTAGGTTATGATGTTTCTAAAAATTTAAAAGTATGACCATTATCAGATGAAATAGAATTAAAAGATAAAAAATTAGAGTCATGATTTTTAGTAGGTAACTATAATTTATTTATTTCTACAACAAATAAATTTTATGATGTAGAAATTGAAATAAATGATAAACCACCAATTGATAGTTTACAACAGTTATTATTAGATATGCTAAGTTACACATATAACTATAATAGAAATTTTGATGGCGCAGATTATGATGATAAAAATGAAATAGCAAAATTACGTAATAAATTCTTAGGTCAAAAACCTGATGAAGTTATTACTAATTTATTTAGAAAATGAGAACTTGATTATCCAAATTACATAAATTTGCAACAAGTTAAAATATTTAAACAAGTATTTATTATGTTATCAAAGTATATTTATTCAACATTATCAATAAATAAAGGTCTAAATGATGATAATAAAATTTTATTACCTTATTATTTTGAATTAAAATCAAATCCTATACATTCTAATAAGGATAATAGTTGAAAATATAAAGATGTAAAAGTAATACTAAAATCTGAATATTTTGATTTTACAGATATGAATAATATTAAATTAAAAAATAATGATATTAGTCAAAATGAATTATTTAAACTTGATGATAATCAATTTAATTGATTATCTATTACAAATGAATTAGAAAGCAATAATATTCCGTCATTAATTCCAGCAGATTGAACATTAGGAAATGGCGAATATGGAAAATACTTTACAAGAGTAATTATTAGTAACAATAAAATTGAGAATGCTTTAAATTTATATGGTTCAAATAAATCTCAATTATTTTCTAAATTAGAATTTTATGAAGAGATATTACAAATTGATAATAAAAATGAATTTGAATTGCAAATTAAAAATCCAATTAATAATTTAAATCGGATTGAAATTAGTGGAATATTTGGTGCTGGTAATTATTATTTAATTTTAATAACTGACAAACAAGAAATAAACTTAACTAATATTAATTTATTTGACAAATATAATGAAAATATTTCTTATATTAATTTAGAAATTTAAATGTTATTTATTAAAATAACCATATGGATAATTGCCATCTCATGGTATATCTATTCTTTCAATAGTATCTCCACCATTATAAAATTTTGTTTTTTTAGGATTATCAGCAAAGTATATTTTAAATTCACTTTTTATAGAAACTGAAATACCATGAATGTCAGACATTCATATTTTCTGAACACCCATTATAGGTTTTTTATATGAATTTAAATAATATTTAAGTCCACTAAGATTATGGGTAAGCACCCCCCCATGATTAATCCTATTGTTCCAGTTGTAGCACCAGTTAGTGCTAATGCTAATGTTATTTTACTTAAATTTGCTTTTATTCATGTTTTCATATTAAATTACTCCTTTTTTCCTTGATTTTACTTATAAATTGTACTATTTTTGATTATTTTTACAAGTACGTTTTTAAACGCAAAATAACGCCTAAATAAAAGGCGTTTATTTTGTGATACCTATACTATTAATGATATTGTAGTTGTTTATTATATGGCAAATGTGAAGATGCTTTTTTTCACAGTAGCATTATTTTTACCCCTAATTACATTTTTATATGGATACAATGCATAAAATAATCCATCATACGGGTCTTGATACATATTTTTATCAGGAATGTTAGTTTTGTTTTGGTCATAACGTAATTCTTCTAAACATTGAGTAGTCTTTGGTAAATCATCTTTATTTGCATAAAAGTTTCCATAACTCATAATGTTTCTCATTCAAACTACTCTATTAGTTAATCCTGCTTCTTGATTTAAATTTGAAGCATGTTTAATAGCAGTTTGTGTGATTAAAATAGTATTATGTTCATCTATTAATTTTTGATTTAATCAATCAATGGCAGTTCGTGCTTTATCATCATAAAAATAAATTGCTTGTTCAAAATTTTCAAAATTATCAATTAATCCTAAAATTTCATTAACATAAGCATTAATTTTTTCATTTTCATTTATAAAATCATTTGGAGTAACTACTAATTCACAAATAATATAAGCATCATAATAACCAGTATTATTATATTCTTTAAAACCCACTACTATAAATACAGTATGGTCTTTATGACCAGTTGCTCAATCCACACCAACTGAATAAAAATCAAATTTATACATATCTTTTTTTGAATTATAAAATTCTTTTAAATCATATCGTTGTCAGCACTTTACAGTTTTTTGAAATGGGAAAATTGTTACATCACTATCTAAAAATTCAAAACCATAAAAAACAGTATTAAATTCATCAGGATTACTTTTTTTCATTTCTAATAATGTTCTTTTTTGAATATCTGGTAATTTATTTCAAAATGGTTGAATAGTAAATCTTAAAACAAATAAACCTAAACCACTAAACATATCTTGATTTTCATAATAAATTTTGCCATTTTTTTTAAGATTTTCCATCACTTTATCATTTAATGGTAAAAATGGCGTACAGTATTTTAAATAAAATGGATGATATTTATCATAAGGATTACATGTAAAAGTAATAAAGAAACTTTTATAAAAATAGCGAGTAATTTTTTTTCCAAAATTAGGACTATATATATTTTTATCAATAAACGTTCAACTTCATTCTTTAATAGGTTCTTTTGATACTTTAATACGATTACTTCTAAACATAGAGTTTTGTAAACGTTCATATCGATATGTTAATTGCTTTTCTGTTAGTGTTTCTTTTTCTTCTGCCATAATAATTTCATCTGTTCTTGAACCTAAAAAACTTGAACCACCGGCTTCTTTTCCAAAAATCTTATTACCATTAGCATAACCAATAAAGTCAATTTGTTGATTATTAGGAAAAATAATACATCCACCATCCTTAGTTATTTTTCATTTAATACCATGTGGATTATTAGGTAATAAATTAATATTATATGTATCTAATAAAACTTGACAAACATTCATTAAAGCACCAATTGTAGTTTCACTATGAGTATTTTCATATCTTCTTACTTCTTGAACACTACTATCACTAAAATTACAACATATAAATAAATCAAATGCTAAACAATTTCAAGTTTTTCTTGTTCCACGTGCTGTTGGTACAAAACGATAAAAACAATTGGTAGTAAAATATTCTGCTCATTCATCACCAACAAATTCTTTAAAAATATCCCAACTAAAACCATAATTATTATCACTAAAATTAAGATTATATTTTTTATTTAATTGTACATAACTAGTGATAAAAGCCATATTTACTCCTTATTTTTAAAAAAAATTAAACTTAAATTATTAACAAATAAAATTTTGAAAGGAACATTAAAAATGTTTATATTACCATTTGTAAATCATTTTGATTGAGACAAACACAATTTTAATCAAGATGAATTAAATTTACAACAAACAGAAGAATTATTTAAAAAAATAGATGATTATTTATGAAATGCATGTGATAAATCTGTATATAAGTCATATAGATTTAGAAAAAGAAAATTAAAAACAAAAAAAGGTTTATTAACTTATAAACGACGTATTTGTACATATTATAACCCAAAAACACAAAAAATGGAATTTCTTTCATTGTTAGATAATTATCTTGGTGTTAAAAAATATAGTAAACTTGCACCTAATGTTATTAAACAAATTTTGAAATATTTTGCAGATGGTAAAAAGTATCATGATGTTTGTGATACTTTTATTGAAGGTTTAATAAGTAATAGTACAGTTTGTAGAACATATAAAAAGTTTCAATTACCAAAAGCCAATATCCTCAAAATACCATTACAACCATATCAAAATTTATATGTAAATATTGATGATGGACATAGAAAATTTAAGTTTAATGAAAAACATAATACTAAAAATTGTAAAAAATGTTCAATGAGATTATTAGTATTTTGTACTGGTAAAAAGAAGAATGGAAAATTAATTAATAAAAGAGCTGTATGTAAAATTAGAGTATCAAAAACAGAAATTGGTGCTGAAAAAACTGCCAAATTAATTGAAAAATATGGTAATTTATTTTTTGAAAATTTTGACCAAGCAAATTTAATAGTTTGTGGAGATAGTGCAAAATGAATTAGAAAAACTGCTACAATTTTAAATGCTAAATTTATTTTAGATAAATTCCATGCTTTTCATGTTTTATTTCTTGGCATAATGGCTGGAAGAAGAAAAAATAAAATTGCTAAATTACACTATCAAAATGCAATAAATTTATTTTCCAAAGGTCAATATTATGAATTAATTGATTTTTTACAATCATTGACTTTACAATATAAAAAATTAAAAGTTGGTTATTTTGTTAATGCAAAAGATGGCGTATTAAATCAAGCATTAGTTGAAAATATTGGTTGCTTTACTGAAACTAATATTAAACAAATTTTAAAGCATATGATTGGTGATAGAACTTATAACATTGATATGTATACCAAAATGGTTAATTTTAAATGTTATCAAATAAATACAGCAATACAATTATTATAAATTAACCATTTCAATTTAAAGATAACTAAAAATAAAATAAAACTTATTAAAGTAAAATTTAATAAGAATTTTTGAGTTATAAAAGTAAGTATTATTGTGTCAATATCGAGTGAAAATTTCCCAAAAATATTTTTTAAAAAATAAATTATTTTGAAAAGTTATACTGTTAAATAAACATAAATTCCAAATAAATTCTTTTCTAGATAAAAATAGAAATAAAGTTTTTTAATTTTTTAAAATTTTTTGTATAATTAATTTATACAAAAAATTATATAAGTTTTTAACTCATTATTTTATCTTAAAATAAATGAGTTTTTTTATTATTTATTCAAAGGAGAAAAGAAAAAATGTTTAAAGTTAAACCTAATTCACCAGTTTATGAATTTTATTATTCTGAAATAAAAAAATTAGAGGGTAAAATTAAAGATAATAAAGAATTAGATAATATAATAAATACTGAAAAAAATCTTAAAGAAGAAATAGAAAAACTAGAAATATATCTAAAAACATTAAATGAAAATTTAAAAAAGAAATATAAAATAATTCCATATATTGAAAAATTAAATATATATGATTTAGAAGATAAAATCGAATCAAAAGGACAAAAAAGGGTTGATAATGTAGGAAAATATTTAAAATTAAAATCAAGTTTAGATTATGATTTTGATTCAATTTTTGAACAATGAAAACGCAGTGCAAACAGTGAAAATCAACCTTTAACAAGTGGATATAAACCAAGCTCACCACAGATGTAAAAGGGGAAGATATTGCATTTGCAATATCTTTATATCTTTAAAATTGATTTTAAGACACCAAATTTGCTCATATACAAATGTTTTAAAATTTTATATGGTTTAGTATTAATAAAATAAATCTCTTCTAAAATATGTTTTTTTACTTTTAATTAAAAATTATTGATATCCATATCTTCAAGGATGGTCTTTATTTGGTATATAAACTTTTTTAGTTTTTATCAAATCTTCTTTAATAATTGGTTTTAATGCTATTTCTTTTAGTTCATATATTTTATTATTATAACTAAGATAGAATTCATTAATAAATGATTTAAGTACAATTACATCAGTTCTAGGTTGTATATATTGAACTTTGTTATTTTTATAAGGAAAATATTTTTTACCATAATATGTTATAGTTGAACCACTATCTGTTTTTCTTTTACAAAATCTTGAAAGATAAACATTTATTTCATTTTGTGTAGGAGCTTTAACCATAGCAGATTTATTATCATCAATAGGAAAAGCAAACTGATTATTAAAAATGTTTATATATGTTTTAAGAAATTTATTACCATCTTCTAAATTTTTAATTTTATTAAGTCGTAATTCACTAATTAAGCGACTTTGAAGTGTTCCAAATAATCGTTCAATTCTGCCTTTAGCTTGTGGAATTGAGGTTCTAATTACTTCAACACCTAAATCATTACAGCATTTTTGAAATTGAGTATAAGTATCATTTTCTGTGTTTATTTTACCTGAATCAATTTTTTTCTTATATCCAAAAACTGTTCTATTATCAGTATAAAATATCTTTGGTATGCCATATTTAGTTAAAATTTGATAAAAAACATTATAATAACCATCTAATGTCTCTTGGTGATCAAATCATAGTCCAACAATATTTCCTGTAGCATCATCAATTGCAGCATGTAAAAATGCTTTTGGTTTATCGTTACCAAATCAATGATGATTACTTGCATCCATTTGAATTAATTCACCAAAATTTGTTCTACGATTTCTTGTGGGATGCAAGTTATTTTTTTTATTCTTATGTCTTTTTGGTGAAGTGATTTTTTCTTGAATTAATAGATTATAAACTGTACTATATGCAATTTTAGTGTTTTCTTCATTAATTAATTTTTCCTGAAAATGTTGAAAATTAAAATTATAATATTTTGTTTTATATAAGTTTATAATTTTATTTTTAATTTCTATTTTTGTTGCCTTATTAGAAATTTTATTGCGAGATTTATGAATAAAACCAACTTTACCTTCTTTATTAAAAATTTGAATTAATTGGTTAATTCTTCTAATAGTTAGGTTAAGTTTATTTTTGGCTTGATGTTTAGATAATTTATTAATAACAATGTCATTTATAATTTTGTATTTATATTTTTCTTTCATAGTCATGCTTCTTTCCATTTTTATTACCAAGTATATTTAACTTCACTTTTTGAGAAATTTTCACTCGATAACTAATAGGAAATTATCACTAAATAATGACAAAGTAAGTATTATTGTTGACTAATATTTTACAAGTGTTAAGATTAACATACAATTGCATATTGAAGTCTAAATTATTCTCGTCTAATCTTATAATTTAAAGACAAATTTGAATATTATTGACAACATCGGTACGCTCCCAATATTTTTAATCAAAAATCTTTATTCTCTTTTGAGAATAAAGATTTTTGATTTAATGTGATTATTCAATAACCTCAGTAACTTGTCCGGCTCCAACAGTTCTTCCGCCTTCACGGATTGAGAATTGAGTACCTTTCTCAAGAGCAACTGGGTGAATTAATTCAACAGTAATAGTAACGTTATCACCTGGCATAATTAATTCCGATTTTTCACCTTTATTAATAAAGTTTCCCATACTTCCTGTAACATCAGTTGTACGGAAATAAAATTGTGGTCGATATCCCGGATTAAATGAAGTATGACGTCCACCTTCTTCTTTAGTTAGAATATAAACTTCACCTTTAAATTTAGTATGTGGAGTAACTGATCCTGGTTTAGCAATAACTTGTCCACGTTGAATATCTTCACGTTTAACTCCACGTAATAATACTCCAACGTTATCACCAGCTTGTGCTTCATCTAATAATTTTCTGAACATTTCAATACCAGTAACAACAACTTTTTTAAGACCTTTGTTAATACCAATAATATCAATTTCATCATTAACTTTTAAAGTTCCACGTTCAATTCTTCCAGTAGCTACTGTTCCACGTCCAGTAATAGTGAAAACATCTTCAACAGCTAATAATACTGGTTTATCAACTTCTCTTTTTGGTGTTGGGATTCATTCATCCATTGCTGTTAATAATTCTTTAATTTTTGCTTCTCATTCTTTTTTACCATCTAATGCTCCTCTTGCAGAACCACGAATAATTGGTGTATCATCACCTTCAAATTCATACTTAGTTAGTAATTCACGAATTTCCATTTCAACAAGTTCTAATACGTCATCGTCTACACTTTCCATATCACACTTATTTAAGAATACAACAATTTTTTTAACTCCAACTTGACGTGCCAATAGAATGTGTTCACGTGTTTGTGGCATTGGACCATCAGTTGCAGAAACAACTAACACTGAACCATCCATTTGAGCTGCACCTGTAATCATATTTTTAATGTAGTCAGCGTGACCTGGACAGTCAACGTGTGCATAGTGACGAGTTGGTGTTTCATATTCAACGTGAGCTGTATTAATAGTAATACCACGTGCTTTTTCTTCTGGAGCAGCATCGATAGAAGCATAGTCCTTAAACATACCTTTATATCCATCTGCTTCATGTTTTGAACAATAACTAGTAATTGCAGCAGTTAATGTTGTTTTTCCGTGATCAACGTGACCAATTGTTCCAACATTAACGTGCGGTTTTGTACGTTCAAATTTTTGTTTTGGGCCTGTTGATACAGGCTTTGATTTTTTTACTTCTTTTTCTGCCATTTTTGTTTCCTCCTTGGAAATAATTAATACTTATTTTTATTTAATTAAATTAAACACTAAGATAATTTTAAAGTAAAGTTATTATACTTTCAATTAAATTATTTTATTTTTTAGTAATTCTTCCTTTTTGATATTTACCAGCAACTGCTTCAGCAACTGATTTTGGTGCTTCTTCATAGTGTGAAAAAGACATTGTATATGTTCCGCGTCCTTGCGTCATTGAACGTAATTCAGTAGCATAACCAAACATTTCAGATAAAGGCACTTTAGCTTTAACAACTTTACTATTACCACGCATTTCATCTGCTTCGATAGTACCTCTTTTACCAGAAATTTTACCAACAATAGAACCATAATATTCATCTGGAATAATAACTTCAACATTCATAATTGGTTCTAATAATACTGGTTTTAATAAATCTTTATTATCTTGTAAAGATTTAGAAGCTGCAATATTAAAGGCACGTTCTGAAGAGTCAACAGGGTGGAATGAACCATCATATAATGTTGCTTTAACGTCAATAACTGGATATCCTGCAATTAAACCATTAGCTAATGATTCAATTAATCCTTCTTGTACTGGTTTAATGTATTCACGTGGCACTTTACCACCAACAATTTTATCAACAAACTCGAATCCTTTATCTGGATTTGGTTCAAATTTAATAATAACATGTCCATATTGGCCGCGACCACCTGATTGATGAATATATTTACCCTCAGCGCGTTCACAAACTGCTTTAATTGTTTCACGATAAGCAACTTGTGGATTTCCAATGTTAGTTGCTACTTTAAATTCACGTTTTAAACGATCAGTTAAGATGTCTAAATGCAGTTCTCCCATTCCTGAAATAATTGTCTGTCCTGTTTCTTTGTCTGATGAAACACGGAATGTTGGATCTTCTTCTGCAAGTTTTTGTAAACCTAAACTCATTTTTTCTTGATCAGCTTTTGTTTTAGGTTCAAGCGCTAATGAAATAACTGGTTCTGGAAATACCATTTTTTCTAAAATAACTTCATGTTTTTCATCACATAATGTATCACCAGTAGTTGTATCTTTTAAACCAACAATAGCAGCAATGTCACCAGCATAAACCTTTTTAATTTCGGCACGACTATTGGCATGCATTTGTAAAATTCGACCAACACGCTCTTTTTTTTCTTTAGTTGAGTTTAATACATAACTACCAGATTCTAATGTTCCCGAATATACTCTAAAAAAAGTTAATCTTCCAACAAAAGGGTCAGTCATGATCTTAAATGCTAACGCTGAGAAAGGTTCTTCATCACTAGAATGACGTTCTACTTCTTTTGATGAAACAAGTAATATTCCTTTAATTGCAGGTACATCTAATGGTGAAGGCAAGTAATCAATAACTGCATCTAACATTAATTTAACACCTTTATTTTTAAAGGCACTACCACATAATACTGGGAAAAACTCAGCAGCAATTGTTGCTTTACGAATTACTGTCTTAATTTCAGCAACAGTTACTTCTCTTTCAGCATATTTCATAAAGAAATCATCATCAAAGTGAGAAAGTGCTTCTAATAATTCCTCACGTCTACTTGCAATAACATCTTTAAGTTCTTCAGGAATTGCAATTTCTTTATAATCCTCATTTGGTTTACCATCAAAATGGTATGCTTTCATCTCAATTATATCAATAATTCCATCAAAAGCATCTTCTGCACCAATTGGTCATTGAATTGCATGAGCATTAGCACCAAGACGATCTTTTAATGTTTGAATTGAATGAGCAAAGTCAGCCCCAATTTTATCCATTTTATTTGCAAAAACAATTCTTGGTACATTATACCTAGTTGCTTGATTTCAAACAGTTTCGGTTTGTGGTTCAACTCCAGTTTGCGCGTCTAATACAGCAACTGCTCCGTCTAAAACTCTTAATGAGCGTTCAACTTCAACAGTAAAATCAACGTGACCCGGAGTATCAATAATATTTATTCGATTATTTCTTCAAACAGCAGTTGTTGCAGCTGAAGTAATAGTAATACCACGTTCTTGTTCTTGTTCCATTCAGTCCATAGTTGCGGCACCTTCATGTACCTCACCAATTTTATGAATTTTACCAGTATGATATAAAACTCTTTCTGTTGTTGTAGTTTTACCAGCATCAATATGAGCCATAATTCCAATATTTCTAGTATTTGCTAGTGAATATTCTCGATCTGATTTTTCTGCCATTTTCTCTCTCCTTTATTATCATTTATAGTGAGCAAAGGCTTTATTAGCTTCAGCCATACGATGAATTTCATCACGTTTTTTAATTGATGAACCATTACCAGTAGCAGCATCCATAATCTCAGCTGCAAGTTTATCTTGCATACTATTACCATATCTTGCTTGTGAATAAGAAACTAATCAACGAATTGCTAAAGTTATCTTACGAGTAGCACTAACTTCAATAGGAACTTGATAGTTTGCACCACCAATTCTTCGAGTTTTAATTTCTAATTGTGGTGTAATATTAGCAATTGCCTTTTCAAATACTTCTAATGGTACTTGTTGGGTTTTTTTTCCAACAATTTTAAAAGAATTATAAACAATTTTTTGAGCTACACTTTTTTTACCATCAATCATAATGGCGTTAATTAATTGAGTAACAATTTTTGAATCATAAATTGGATCAGCAACTAATTCTCTTTTAATAGCTTGATTTTTACGCATTTAGTTTTACCTCCTTATTTCTTATCTTTTGGTTTTTTAGTTCCGTATTTAGAACGACCTTGATTACGATTTACTACTCCGGCAGTATCAGAATACCCACGAATAACATGGTATCTAACTCCAGGTAAGTCTTTAACTCTTCCACCACGGATTCCAACAATAGCATGTTCTTGCAAATTATGACCTTCTCCAGAAATATAAGCAGTAACTTCCATACCGTTAGTTAAACGAGCACGAACAATTTTTCTTAAAGCTGAGTTAGGTTTTTTTGGTGTTCTTGTAGTAACTACAAGCGCTACACCTTTTTTTTGCGGACTGCTAATTGAAGAAGTTGTTTTTGTTAATGAATTATATGAAACATTTAACGCTGGTGATTTAGATTTGTATTTTTTATCTGTACGTCCTTTACGTAATAGTTGGTTCATTGTTGGCATTAATCGTTAGCCTCCTTTATGATTTTAAAGAATTAATTATATACACAATTCCTAGTGTATCAAAATTTAGTCCAATAAGTATAATACCAGTTTTTAATAGTAATAGTCAAATAAATTTTGAAAAATAATTAGAAAAAAATGACACAATTTAAATTGTGTCATTTTAATTATAATAAAATATTATATTTCTTATTCGTGTGCTGTTACACCAGTTAATTTAACAGCAACTGCAACATCTTTTGATTGCCCAAGTGTAACTTTAATATTAACTGTATTATCTCCTACAGTTAAATCTGTATCTTCTTTATCAAAAGTAAATGTTGCTTCACTAGCTTTATCTTCATCAGTAACTTTTTTAATTGCTGCTGTAATAATATCTTTAGCATCACTTTGTTTTTGTGAATCATTTAATGATTTACCATCAACACCTTTTTCTAAAGCTGCTTTAATATCAGTTGTAACTTCAACATCTGTCTTTTTATGTGCTAATGTAAATGTAATAGTTATTGAATCACCATTATAAATTTTACCATCAGGAGTAACTACTGCACTAGTAATTGGATCTCCCTCTTTTTCAGGAGTATTAACTTTAACTGTAATACCATTTAAATCAATGTTTTTATTTTCTGGAACTGCTTTAATAGCTTCTTTAAGTTCTTTCTCAGTTGGTTTAGTAATATCAACAACTGAAATTGGACCTAATTCTTTCTTTTTTAATACTGTATCTAAATTAACTACAGTTTGATCACCACAAGCTACAACTGAAGTAGTAGCTACTGTTGTTAGGGCTAATGCACCCATAAGTCTTAATAAATTTTTCATTTGCATATCTTAGTACCTCCGAAATAGTTATTTACTTATTTTTTGAATTTTAACATACAAGAAAATGAATGTAAAGATTTTTTCCCTTGTACTTATTAATTAACATATAAATTTATATATTCAAATCTTATTTTTTTACTAGTCTTTAATTTTCATTAAATAAGGTTTTTTAAAAAAATGTTATATAATAATAAGTATCATTTAAGGCATGTTTTTATAGCATACTTATGGTAATTGGTGAAGAAAGGGTTGAAAATTTTATGCAAAAAAGTCAGATAGCACGAGCTGTACAAAAAAAATTAGAATTATCAGAAAAAGAATACAAAGAAGTGTTAGAATTTATCTTAGATAAAATTGCTACTGCTTTAATTAAAGGAGAAAAAGTAACACTACGTAACTTTGGAACTTTTACTATTAAATACCGCAAAGCTCGACCGGGAGTAAATCCACAAAATTCAGAACCGATGGCTATTCCTAGAAAGCGAGTAGTTAAATTTAATTCTTGTAAAGCATTAAAAAAGAGAGTTAATGAAGGTAAATAAATATTTTATTTTAGGAATGACTTCAATCAAATATAGATTGTATATTCATTCCTTTTAATTTGTAAAATTAACAACCTTTTTTAATCTTAAATAATTAAAAAAAATACTCTGTTTTAAATGAGTATTTTTTATTTTCTTCATATATTAATATTAAGATATATTTTTATTAAGTACTTTTTTTTCTGATAAATTAGATATTTGCGTTTTTTTATCTTTAGTTGTATGAATAAATGGTTTAGATTTTCAAAATGTATAAATTAATAATGGTAATAATATAAAAGCAGCAAATAAATCAATAAAGCCAAGAAATAAATAAAAATAAAAACCATTATGAGAAACATGTGCAACATAATATCCTAAACCTAAACAAATAATTGGTATTATAATTGTTCGTTGTAAACTAGCAAATAATGACAATTTACCACGATTAATTGATTGATAGAAAATAACAGCAACATAATGTAGTGTAGCTAATGGATAAAAAGCAAACTGCATAATAATATAAACTTTAAAGAATCTTGCCATTTCTAAATCTACGCCAAAGAAATGCATCATATATTGCCCCGCTATTACTACTAATAATACTGAAGCAATTAGCAACAATAAAAGTAATAAAGTTAAACGTCACATCAATTGTCAAACACGACTAAAGTCCTTTGAACCATAAACATAGCCAATTAATGCTCTTGCTCCCTGCGTAATTCCAATAATAGGTGCATTAATTAAAATTAACCAAGGCATAATACCACCATATAATTGAACAAAAACCGGAATACCAGTACTTCCTCCACCATGATAGTCTGGAGGTGGCAATGTATTTAAAATTTTAGTAGTAACCATTGCCAAAATACTTTGGGCAATATTTTGTAATAAAGAAGTTGCACCAATTAATAAAATGCCCGTTACTATTACTCATTTAAGTTTTAAGTGTGCTACTTTAAATCTTAAATTATCGGCACTATATCAAATAATACCTATTGAAAATAAATTAATGCTTGCTCAAGCAATAATAGTTGCATATGCAGTGCCTTCCATTCCTAATTTACCAGGAATAACAAAAATAAAATCTAAAGATATATTTACTAAACAAGCTGCAACATTAATTAAAATTGTTCATAACATCATTCCTTCACTACGTAACAATGAAACTAAAAAATAAGCAAAAAAAAGTAATGGTGTAGCAAGAATTAAAATTTGTGAAAATCTAACTGCTTCTTTAATTATTATTTCCCTAATTACTGGATTACTTCCAGCATCACTTCCAGCTTGAAATTCAATAATACCCTGACAACTAAAATACATAATGATCATAAAAACAATAGAAACTAAAAAAGATAATAGAAACCCATTTCCTAAATATTCTGACATTTGTTCTCGTTTATTTTGACCATATGCAATTGAAAACTTAATACCTGTTCCAGTAGCAACCATTAAAGCAAAGGAAACCATCATTGAAGAAGGAACAGCAGCATAAGTAGTAGCAATATTAATAATTTTTAATGCTTGTTCAGCAGTTATCATTATTCCTGAATTTTGATAATTATTATAACGATCAATAATACTTTGTCCACCTCATTGTGTAGCAATTCATTTATCAAAAATTTGATAAGTAGAAAAAATAATTACAGCAATTAAAGGTGGTGTGAGCATAATAAAGATTGCTTTTCATGGATTTGCCGTGCTAAAAATAGCTTGTCTTTTCAACTTGTTTATTGAATTTCTTTCTGTTCGTTTATTGAAAGTAACTTTAGCAAGATTTTCTTTTTCCATAATATTATCCTTTCTAACAAAATTAATCTAATTAATATTATATTTTATAAAAGCTCATAACTAAAATATCTATTGCTATCACAAATAAAAAACATGTTTAGTATTTTAAAAAATGTTAGAAGAAAAAAATTAAAATATAAATTTTTATAAAAAATATAATTACATTATAACCTAATAATAAATAAATATTTAAAAATAATCTCTTTAATTTATTTTTATTTAAAATGGAATGGCAACCCTTTTTAGGACTATTTTTTGGTAGACATTTGTTTTTGATAACTAATTGGAGTTAGGTAGTTTAGAGTACTGTGAATTCTTATGTTGTTATATCAATTGATGTAATCAAATAATTCTAATTTTAATTGGATTAATGATGTAAAATTTTTATCATTAATAAATTCAATTTTGAAAGTTTTAAAAGTTGCTTCAGCAACAGCATTGTCATAAGGACATCCTTTTTTGCTTAAAGATCGAGTTATGTTGAAAGCTAATAAAAGTTTATCAATAGTTTTATTATTGAATTCATTACCGCGATCAGTATGAAATATTTCAATATCTTTTAAACAGTGATTTGATTGCATAAATGCTTGATATACTAATGATGCATCTTTTTTAACTCCAACACTATGTCCAATAATTTCGCGGTTAAATAGGTCGATTAATAGGCAAATATAGTTTCATTTACCATTAACTTGAACATAAGTTAAATCACTAACAATAACTTCATTTTTAATTCTATTATTAAAGTTTCTATTAACAAGATTGGTTATTTGACTATCATTGACTTTATTATGATAATTTTTGAATGATAATTTAGTGTATTTTGATATTAAATTATGCTTATTCATAATTTCTTTAATTTTTCTGCGTGATAAATAAATTTCTTGGTTTGCTAGTATGACTTTTAATCTTCTAGTACCATAAACTTCTTTATTTTCTTTAAAAGCACTAATAACAGCTTGTTCATAAATATTATTTTGAATTTTATTTTTTTTCTTTAAATTAAAATAATATGTTGATTTAGAGAGTTTTAAAAAATGACACATTGTGCGAATTTTATATTTAGATTTATTATTTGCAATAATCTCTACTTTCTGCCTATTATTAGTGCTGCTTGCTTTAAAATATCAATTTCCATTCGTAACTGTTTTAATTCTTTATTTGCTTGAATTAATTGTTTTTCTAAATCTGAAAGATTATCTTTAGTTTTAAAACTACCTGAATTAGTAAATTGCTTAATTCAATTGTAAGTAGCTGCTCTTGTAACATTGTATTCTTTAACAAGGCAAGATACTGATTTGCCACTTTGATATAAAGCTACTATTTGTTTTTTAAATTCATCTGAATATGAGTTAATAGTGACCATAATTATAATTCCTTTCTTTTAACTAATTTGTTCACTTGTCTATGTAATTAGTGTCCAATAAAGTGTAACCCATCCATCATCTGAATATGAGTTAATAGTGACCATAATTATAATTCCTTTCTTTTAACTAATTTGTTCACTTGTCTATGTAATTAGTGTCCAATAAAGTGTAACCCATCCATTTTGTATTTGTTCTTTATAAGTCATGGAATCAACATTTAACAATTCAAATTCATGAAAAATATTATTTAAATAAATTTTAATTATTTTATAAAATTTCATAAAGTTATTTTCTGTTGAATATTGATAACTGATTTTAATAAAATATCATTTCAACATTTCTATATTATTATTTTCAACTTTTTTTCATAAAGGACTAGTTTCAATATTAAATCAATTATTTTTGATATCATCAATGTTTTCATTTGTTTTAGTTAATTCACTATTTAATTTGGTAATTTCATTTTCATTAGTAGTAATTCGTTTTTGTTGTTTAGCAGAAAAATCACAAGTTGGTGCATGAGTAAAATCACCAATTTGCGGATTATTTTGTAATGCTTCTGGTGGTAATGTTCCAATTTCATCTGGTCAATCTAAAATCATTGTTTCAGTTTCTTTATCATAACCAGTTGCAACATAACCTTTATTAACAAATTTACTAACAGGACCTCTATATATTTCATTTTCATTATCATCAACTAAATCATCATATAATTTAATTTGTTTTAATAATGTAAATTCTTTTTGTTCTTTAATTAATTCATCAACTTGATTTCTAGTATAAAATGCTTTTAAGCCAATTTTTTCAACATCTATTTCATCATTATTATAACTTGAAAATATTTGTTTTAATTCTGTTAATCTTGCTCATATTTTCATTCTACTAGGTGCTAAATCTCAAACATTAATTGTAGGAGTACTATTTGCACTAAATTGATTACCATTATTAAATTGAATAGTAGCATCAACATTAAATTCAATTGGTGTACGATTAAATACTCAATGTTCAACCATAACATAAACCATATCTCTTAATGTTTCTTTAATTAATTCATCTTTAAAACTATCAAAAGGAAATTTAGATAAAATAAAATCAAGATAAGCATTAATATCATTTTGCGCGCGAATAGCAAAAGTTATAAATCAATCATTAATATTTGGTCATGTTTGTATATATTGTTGTGGAGTTTCTGTAATTTTTCCAGTTAATGGATATCAGTTATTATAATTTTCAAGACTGACATCAGTTCAAAGTTTATTAATCATAATTTATCATTCCTTAAAAAATGCTTGTTTATAATGATGAGTATGTTTTTTTGTTTTTTTATGTGTTATATGTTCAATTTCTTTTTGTATTTTATTTTTACCTTTTTTTATTTTTTTCTTACTTTTTGTTACAACTTGACTATATGCAAACTTTTCTAAATGATGTAATAATCCAGTACTAAATAAAGTATTAACACTAAATTTTAAACCAACATTTTTAAATGATTTGTTAATATTTTCAATAGGATTATTAATAACATTTACTACTTTATGATAAGTTCTAATAGTTCTAAATATTTCTCTATATACTTTAAAACTATCTCTAATTACTTGTTGCACCACTGGTGGAGCAAATGCTATTGCTTTTAATCATTTATTTTGATTAACTCCATAACCAATGTATCAACCACTATATCAACGATATCAATGGAATGGATGTATTTGAGTAACAAAAGTTTTTGCTTTAAGAATACTATCAACAACTGTAATTGGTTTATATTTAGGATTGCGATGATAAATAGTAATTGCACATTTATCTAATGACAAAGGTTGAATTTTATAACCCATAAATACTGGTGAATTTAATGGAATTAATTGTGCGTGTTTAATTGCTCTTTTTTCTGCACTAGTAAATAAATCAGTTGCTTTTTCTTTTAATTTCTGAATTTTTTCAAATACTTGTTTTTCTAACTTTTCAAATTTTTCTTGTAATTTATATATACTTTCTCGTATTTTTTCAAAATATGGTGTATCTTTTCAAAATTTATTTAAACCTTTTTTTAAATAAAATCTAATATCAAAATATTTAAAAGTTTGATTTGCTTTTAAAACAAGTTGATGAATAACATTATTTTTAAAATTAAATTTAATAGCATTAGCACGAATTTTTTGTAAATCTAAAATTAAAGTTTTTCCATATCTATTTTCTGTATGTATTGTATGAACTAAATTTAATCAATCATGTTGATTCATTTTTAATACTTCTTTTAAATCAGTATTAAATTTTTTTAAAAAGTTATTTGCTTTTTCAATATCTTTAATTTTAAATTTAGGAGTTAATTGTGGACTTAATTTTATTAATGTATTTTGTAATAATAAGTGTTCCATTAATTTTTCTGTTTCTAGTTTTTGAAAATTATTCTTATATTGTCTTTTAGCAACATATCCTAAATCTCGTAATACTGTTTCACGATTAGGAGTAAAACTATACTTCATTAAATAACGTTTATTACCAATAATTTTATCTGTTAAAATTTCTTTTCCACTTACTTGACTAATAATTTCTTGTAAGTTTTTTGCTTCTTTAATACCAACTTGTTCTAATGTTTTAGTTTTTTGTGCTAACTTAATAAATTTAGTTGTACGATAACCACGACTAATTTTATTAATTCCAGCAAATGCTGGTAATATATTAAAAAAAGTATTTAATGGTGTTACATTTCCTTTTAAATAATCATAAACTTGATTAATAGTAAAATCAGTTAAAAATTCTACACCAACAGCACTAATACTAGCAATTAAATCACTTGCACCTAATCCAAGGGCTACACTTTCACTTAATCCACCAGTAAAAGGAGCAAGTGCTACTGCTATAACTTGTACACCAATCATTTCTAAAATTTCTCATCAAAAACTTTTGTTTTCTTGTTGGTTACTTGTTCTAGTATGTTTTGGTTTATTTATGTTTAAAAGTATTGCTGTACTAGTTGTACCGATTGGCATAATATTAATTTCCTTTATTTAAGAGTTATTTTAATTGGATTTGTTGTTCCTTTATAATTTAAGTCATTAACATTAGCAGTAATGGTTATATATAAGTCACCTACTTTTTGTTTTTGATTACTTACATTAGTTTTTCCTTGTGCATCACTAAAATATTTAATAGTTGGATTTGTTAAATTAGGATTTAATGATTTAAGTTCATTAGTACTTTTTATTTGTGTATTTAATTCACTATTATTGTTATTAACATTTGCAGTAATATCAGTTGTTAAACTTGCAATTTTAGTTTTTAAATCATTTTTATCATTATTAACAATTGCACATAACATTCAGCGTGAAGTTGTTTCTTCATCTGTTATATAGGGTATTGATTCACCAGTTACTTCTCCACCAACTAAATATCTTCTTCCAACTTTACCATCAGCAATATCTTGAACATATACAACTGTATTTTGTAACATATATCTTTTCATTGCTCTTGGTGTTGCTAAAACAAAAGACATAATTTTAGTTTCATTATTATCAGTAAATGTCATATAATCATCCATTACAATTTGACATAGTACACCTTTGATGTATAAATCATTTCCATTTAATCTTAATTGTTGAGCAATTTGATTATCAGTAATTAGACCTTTATTATTGGCTAAATAAACAATAGTATCATAAAGATTATTAGTAATAAAAAAACGACAATTATTACTATTTCTTAGTTGAAATAAAGTATTTCAAGCATCTAACATTGATTTTAAATATCCTAATGGTGTTTTATCAGTAATGTCTATTTTAGTTGCATATTTTGCAATTACATTTGTATCATTATTTGCTAAATAATCTGCTAAGTCATTAGCAACTTCATATTGCATTGTATTTAATAAATTTTGTCCATTTTCAGCATTTAAATCAACATTAGCAATTATTTCACCCGTAACCGCTTCTTCTTTAATTTCTTTTAAAATTTTAACAGTTTCAGCATAACTAACATCTAATCCTTTGCTTTTATCATTTCATTTTAATACTTTAATTTCTGAATTTTTTGGTTTTTTAACTATAAATTCAATTTTTGTTGAATTAACCATTTCGATAGGAAAAAAACTTGCTCATGGTGAATTTGATTGTTTATAAAATTCTATAAACTCTGGTGCTTCTACTAATTTTTCGGTATTATCTAAATTTTTATTGAATTGTATTGCCATTTTTTGATTTCCTTTCTGTTATAAATTATTATTTTTTTTATAATCCAATAATGTACTTTTTATTGAATTTTGTTGATTTGTTATTATTGTTTGTTGTTTACCACCTGTATTAATTATTTCTTTAAATACTGGTTGTTCTTTAATAATTTTTTTAATAGTTTCTTCAATTTTTGAATTTTCTAAATTATTAGTTTTAAATTTTAAAAAATCATAAAATTCAGTTTTAACTTGATATTTTTTAAATATATTAATTATTTCTTTTTCTTTAATTTCTTGATTAAGTTTATTTAACTTATTTTCTGCTTCATTAACTTTATTTTCTATTTCTTGTTGAGCATTATTTTCAGTTAAAGGTTCAGTTGTTTGTTGAACATTATCTTCATTTTCTAACATTTACATCACCCTTTATTATTTATTTTCTTTATTAATTTTTTCATTTAATTTTGCTAATTTTTTTTGATGTTTTATAATTTTGTTATTTGCTCTAACATGTTTTGGAGTTGTGATAAATCTTTTTAATAAAACAATAATTTCTCTGCAAATTAATGTTCCAACACTTGTTCCAATAATTATTAATTCATGTAAAAATTCTTTCATCTGAATATTTTCCTTTCAATTGTTTATTTTTAATTATTCATCAAATTGACCACCATTAATTCTTTCAATCATTGATTGTGAATTACTTATAATTTCTACTAATACAGATATTTCTTTATTGAATTCTTCTATTCTTTCTTTATATGTTTTTATTTCCTGATTATAATATTCAATTATTTTTTCTTTATTCATAAATTATTCACCTCCTTTATAAACTCATGTGATTATAATCTCAATTTAATGAAGCATTATCATTATTTAATGGTACTTCGCTCATATTATCACTACCATATTGACTAGTTGTTTCACTATTAATAGTAAATCTATTATCATTAATTAATCTTGTAGTTTCATCATTAAATGATGTTTCTTGCATTTCTTGATTATGATGTGTTGTTTCCATAGGTAGTAAATTATTGATTATTTCACTTGCACCAGCAATAATAGTAGGTACTGCATAAGCATTATTAAAATCATTATTAATTCCCATTGCAACACCACTTGATATTAAACATCCACCAGTAGCCATATTACAAATCTTTCTTATCGCTTCAAATTTATTAGGTATTAACTCAGTTAATCCACTAATAAGATTTGAAATACCATAAGCATTTAATGAAATATAAGTATCTCAATCCATTAATGACTGATGTTCTTGTTTATTTAATAATAATCATGGAGGACCCTCAGTTGTAGTTGTAGTAGTTATTGGCATTGGTGTTGTTGGAATAATAGGATTAATATTATTTTCTGTTCATTTACTATAATTTGCTAAACCAATTGTTCCTAAACCTAATAAGATTTTTTTAGAACTATTAATTAATTTAGTTTTAGTATTTGGTCTTTGATTTAAATTTCATATATCTAAACCTAATTTTTTACCAAATAATAAACTATTAATTGAACCTAATAATGGATTACTTATTACTTGACCATAATAAGCACTTGTACCAATCATTGCACAAATAGGACTTATTGAAGAGCGTATTATTTTTGTTAATGTATAATTATTTGTTTCCATTTCTATTCTCCTTTATTTGCTTTTAACATTTCTCTTACAATATCTAATAAAGTATTTACTTGATAATCATATAATTCAAATTCATGAATTCTAATTTTAATTTTTTTAATTTTCTAATTTTTTAATGGTTACTTTAATTCAACCTTGATAAACATCATTATCACCAACTATTAATGCAACATTACTTTCTGGGTCAGAAACAATTATGTGTTTTGATTTAACATTTGGGTATTGTCTTAAAATAATTGCTCTAATATCATTACTGGTATGAATTGATTTTGGAAATGGTGACAATATTTCAATTTCATCTTTATTTTCAAACAAAGTAGGTAATATTATCATTAATGTTCATCTCCTTGATTACAATATTTTTCACAACAGTTATCACAATATCCTTTATCACATTTTATTGCTTCATCTTCATAACAAAAACACATTAGTCAAATTCTCCTTGTTCAATTTTAATTAATAGATTTTTTAAACATATTTTTTCTCATATATAAAATTCTATTTGTTTAAAATATTTAACATTAGATATTTCATTTGTAAGTCATGTTATTCGTTCTTCTAAATCTTTAATTAATTTTTCTTTATTCATAATTTAACCTTTCTTTCCTAACTCTTTTATTTTGTTTTTGTTTACATAAGTTATTACATTTATGAGCAAAAACTCTACCATAACCACATTTATTATTCTTTTTAATTTTTATTATCATTATAAAATTCATTACTTTCTAAATATTCTAATATATTTGCATAAGTATCTGCTTTTGATTGAAATCATGGATGGGTTACACTTTATTGGACACTAATTGCATAGACAAGTGAACAAATTAGTTAAAAGAAAGGAATTATAATTATGGTCACTATTAACTCATATTCAGATGAATTTAAAAAACAAATAGTAGCTTTATATCAAAGTGGCAAATCAGTATCTTGCCTTGCTAAAGAATACAATGTTACAAGAGCAGCTACTTACAATTGAATTAAGCAATTTACTAATTCAGGTAGTTTTAAAACTAAAGATAATCTTTCAGATTTAGAAAAACAATTAATTCAAGCAAATAAAGAATTAAAACAGTTACGAATGGAAATTGATATTTTAAAGCAAGCAGCACTAATAATAGGCAGAAAGTAGAGATTATTGCAAATAATAAATCTAAATATAAAATTCGCACAATGTGTCATTTTTTAAAACTCTCTAAATCAACATATTATTTTAATTTAAAGAAAAAAAATAAAATTCAAAATAATATTTATGAACAAGCTGTTATTAGTGCTTTTAAAGAAAATAAAGAAGTTTATGGTACTAGAAGATTAAAAGTCATACTAGCAAACCAAGAAATTTATTTATCACGCAGAAAAATTAAAGAAATTATGAATAAGCATAATTTAATATCAAAATACACTAAATTATCATTCAAAAATTATCATAATAAAGTCAATGATAGTCAAATAACCAATCTTGTTAATAGAAACTTTAATAATAGAATTAAAAATGAAGTTATTGTTAGTGATTTAACTTATGTTCAAGTTAATGGTAAATGAAACTATATTTGCCTATTAATCGACCTATTTAACCGCGAAATTATTGGACATAGTGTTGGAGTTAAAAAAGATGCATCATTAGTATATCAAGCATTTATGCAATCAAATCACTGTTTAAAAGATATTGAAATATTTCATACTGATCGCGGTAATGAATTCAATAATAAAACTATTGATAAACTTTTATTAGCTTTCAACATAACTCGATCTTTAAGCAAAAAAGGATGTCCTTATGACAATGCTGTTGCTGAAGCAACTTTTAAAACTTTCAAAATTGAATTTATTAATGATAAAAATTTTACATCATTAATCCAATTAAAATTAAAATTATTTGATTACATCAATTGATATAACAACATAAGAATTCACAGTACTCTAAACTACCTAACTCCAATTAGTTATCAAAAACAAATGTCTACCAAAAAATAGTCCTAAAAAGGGTTGCCATTCCACTACCTAACTCCAATTAGTTATCAAAAACAAATGTCTACCAAAAAATAGTCCTAAAAAGGGTTGCCATTCCAGGACATATATTTTGATTTTTAAATTATTAATAATACTATTATTAGTTTTATTCATTCCAGAAATTCTGGGCTCAAAAATTTTTTCAAAAAAATAAAAAATAAAACCAACACTTGCTCACTGGGGAGTGGCAAGGTTGGTTAAATAAAGAATAGAATTAATACAATAGGTCCCTACAACAGGTCTATATATACTAGTTTCCAATTCGCTCCCACCCCAAGAATTACCATTAAATGGTTAGTATATTTTATTAGGTATCACTCCACTTTTTATTTATCCATGCAAGTCCACATGCTAGCTACTATTTTTAACAACTGTGTTGTAGTTCACTTTTTTAGTTCCCTAACACGTGTTGATAATAGCGTTAAAGAGGGTTATTAAAAATTTTAAAATTTTACAATTACAAAAAAAGACAAGATTATTTCTTGTCTTTTCCTTAATAACTTTGAGAATAATTTTTATTTTTTTTAAATGTATATTTTTTAAAATACATCGAATATAAATTTAAAAATTTAAGGGTTAAAGAGAGTAATTTTGTCTAATTTTCATTATTTTTCAAATAATTCATTTTTGGAAATAAGTTACTAATATGATAATTAATTATTTCGTAAATTTGACAACCGTCCAATAATGATTATTAAATTTTACTATAAATAAATTTATGAAGTAATTATATATTAAATTCTTGACTTTCATCATCCTCTAACTAATAAACTAACTCCAAGAACAAAACATATTGGTACAATAATGATTAAAAAAATAATTGCAAAATAAACTTGTTCAAAAGGATGAGAAACATAAGTATTTTTAGCCGCTTCTATATCTAGTTGATCTCAATTATAAAACAAATTAATAATACCATAGTGTTTTAAACTTCAAAAACCGTTACCAAGAAAATTATTATAGTGATCATTAAAAATAGCTGTTCCAAATAGTATTAAACTAATTATTAGAAAAAGCAAAGTTAAAATACATAAGAATAATCCTAGTTTTTGCTTTCAATCCCAAGATGTAACTTTTTTATATTCTACATTTTTATCCATATTTAACACTTACTAAACACTAAGAATATAATCAACGTTTAAAATAACCAAATATTAAAGATAAAACACTAACACCAAGAAAGATAGCAGTTAAAATTACTGTAAATACAATTCCGACAACTACTTGCGCAAGAGGATAAGTTAAAAGTTTATCACTAGTAGCATCTGTTCACATTTGATCATAGCCAGCTTTGCTTAGAAAACTATCAAGTCCTCATACAGAAATAGCATGAAAGCCATTTCCGGCATATTGTGAACTTCCTCCACTTGGGGCTTTAAAATTGGCTGTTGCAATTAAAATTAGTCCTAATGCTAAACAGAGCAAACTAATTACCAGTGAAGCAAAGCCAATTTTTATTCCTCAATTTTGTTTCTTAAAAAGATTTATAAGATTTTTCATTAAGGTTTCTCCTTTACTACCTAATTATTTTATTGTTTTACCAAAATAATGTATTAATTGGTATTATCACAATAAATAAATTATAGCGTAAAATTTTTTTAAATATTAAAAAAATTATGAATAAAAACATAAAAAAATCATTAGTACTTTTACTAATGATTTTTTCTATATTATTATATTATTCTTCAATTAATACTTTAATACCAGGGCCCATTGCTGTAGTAATACTTATATTTTTAATATAAGCACCCTTAACTGCTGCGGGTTTAACTTTTCTTAAAGTGTTAAGAATTGCTAAATAATTATCTTTTAACTCTTCTTGTGCAAATGATACTTTACCAAGAATAACATGAATATTACCTTGTTTATCAACACGATATTCAACTTTACCTTTACGAATATCAGCTATTGCTTTTTGAACATCCATTGTTACTGTTCCTAGTTTTGCTGTAGGCATTAACCCTTTTGGTCCTAATACTCTACCAATTTTTCCTAATTCACCCATCATTTCGGGTGTTGCAATAATAACATCAAAATCAAATCAACCTTTTTGAATTTTTTCAATCATTTCCTTACCACCAACAAAATCAGCTTGACTTTCCATTGCCTCTTTTTGTTTAGTAGTAGTTATTACTAAAACACGTTGTGTTTTTCCGGTCCCTGCTGGTAAAACAATAGAACCACGTAACATTTGATCAGCATGTCTTGGATCAACATTTAAACGAAATGCTGCTTCAACTGTTGCATCAAATTTTAATGATGAAGTTTGTTTAGCTAATTCTAAAGCACGATCAATTGGATAAACTTTAGTGTTATCAACTAATTTTGCAACTGCAAGATATCTTTTACTTCTATTCATATTAAACACCTTGCTTTCCATCTTCAACAGTAATACCCATATTCTTGGCTGTTCCTACAACAATTTTAATTGCATCTTCTAAAGAATAAGCATTTAAATCAGGTAATTTAATTTGAGCAATTTCTGTGATTTGAGCAATAGTAAGTGTTCCTACTTTTGTTAATTTAGCATTTGATGAACCTTTTGCAAGTTTCAATGCTCTTTTTAAAAGAAATGTTGTTGGTGCAGTTTTTATTTTAAAGTCAAAAGTTTTATCTTTATATGCTGTAATAAAAACTGGAATTGGAACTGGATTAACATCATCTTTTTGATCTTTGGTTTTATCGTTAAATTCTCTACAAAAACGTGGCATATCAATACCGAATGATGCTAAACTAGCACCTGGTTTGGCACTACCAGCTGGTAATTGAATAATACCTTCACGATTAATATTTTTTTTATCTGCCATGAGCAACTCCTCCTAAATGGATTCTCACTGTGGTCCAAACGAATAAATCTTCCACAAGTTTAAACATAATTAAAGTCTATTTATATATATATAAATAGTACTTTACAAATAATAACATCATTATAATTAGTAGTCAAATATATTTTAATTTTATTTTACATAAAAATTAAATAATTTAAACTAAACTTTAATTTTTTTACAACTATCATATTCTACTTTAATTTCGGTTTGACGACCAAACATATCAACAGAAACTGTTGCAACACCCTTATCTTCATCTAATTTAATAACTTGTCCTTCTCGGCCTTGTAAAGCACCAGAAGTAATATGAACAAAATCATTTAACTCAAAATCACGAATATTTTTTTTTGTCTCTTTAACTTTAGGTTGTGATGAATTTTTAGAATTACGATATAACATTTCATTAACTTCTTTAGTAGAAAGTGGAGTCGGTGGTACACCTTTACCACTAGAACCAATAAAACCATTAATCCCTGTTGTATTACGAATATCATATCAAGTATCTTCGGTTAAAATCATATGAACAAAAATATAACCAGGAAAAATATTTTTTTCAGTTATTTTTTTATCTTTATCTGGTATTGCTTCTTTAACAACCCTAACTTGAAAAATATTATCTTTTAAATTTAATTTTTTTTCAATTTTATTTTTCAAATCAGCAGCAACTTTATCTTCATGACCTTTGTTACAATTAACAATATATCATTGTGCTTGCTCAATTCGATGTTTATGTGTTTCTTCTAATGATGTAGTTTTCACTAAAGGGGTTTCTTTTTTTATTCTTTCGCTCATTTTTTGGCATCTCCATTTTTTACATTATTTTTAATAAAGGTAATACAAATAGTAATAACTGCTCAATTCCATAAAAGAATAGTGCTAAGACAGCAATAAATAATACTGTTGTAATAAATTTATTATTTAATTGTTTTCTTGGTGTTCAACGAGTTCTTCTAATTTCTCTTGATAAGTATAAGAAAAAATATTTATGATAAGTTCTCGCTTCTTTTTTATAATAAAAACGTTCTTCAGGCGTACGATTTTTACGTTCTTTTTCTCAAATTTCGCTAATATTAACCTTTTTATTTTTATCGGCTGTTCGTGGATCAAAACTTGGTTTTCCTTCAGAAGTTCTTTTTGTTCTTAAAGGTTTAATTTTACGTAAAATATTAAATTTACTTTTTAAAAGAGCCAATTTTTCAGGATTAATTTTTGGTTTTTCTTTTGATTTGTCTTCTGCACTCATGAAAATTTCTCCTAACGTGATTCCTTATGTAAAGTATGTTTTTGACAATGTTCACAATATTTTTTTAGTTCCATACGCTCTTTATATTTAATCTTATTTTTGTATGTATGATAATTACGATTTAAACACACAGTACAAATTAAAATTATTTTTTCGTTCATTAAATTCACCTAGAAAATTTAACCATTTTTAATTATATTATTATTTAAAATAAGTGTCAATTTTAAAATATTTTTATTTTAAAAACAAAGTTAAATTTTTAATCTTTCTTTAAAATTCATCATTTCTAAAATAATTGTACAAGAAAAAATAAAATAATAAATAAAAAATAATGTTTTTTTAAAAAACATTATAATATAAAAAATAATTTTAATTAACTATTAATACTTCCTAAAAGTGGTTGTCTTTCATTAGGTTCTATGATAACTTCTGACATATCATTATTTGCATTTGTAACAAATTCCGGCTCAAACTCATAATCAGGAATTTTTAACTTTATTCTTTCCTGTTGACTATTATCTTCAATCTCTGTTACTAATTCTACCTTTTTATTTTCGGGAGTATAATTATCTATTCATTCTTTAAACATTGTTAATGTTGGTCTTCAATCTTTTATTTTTCCGAGTTTAACAAAACTAGGAATTGTTTTATCTGAATGTCTCATTTCAAACTTATCTCAATTATTTTTTTCTAAATACTCATATATTTCCTTTAAATCTTTATTACTCAAAATACCTTTATATAAAGAAAAACTTTTTGTAATGTGTTCTTTTCTTTCATTAATAATTTTAATAATAATTTCCTCTTTACTATTTGAAGTATTAGATTTACTCATTGTAGAAAAATATGTATGACTAACATCCATCATTGCTGAAATTGACATTAAATTTCCTCCCACAATATTACCATTTGTAAAATTAATGCCTGCAGTTGCAAAAGTAGTAAGTGATTTTAAGTATTCAATAGTTTTTGTTACTTTTTGAATTTTATATAAATCAAAACCTGATATTCCACTAAGCACTTTAACTAATCCATTTGTACCAGTAAATAATTTATTTAATGCAATAGAAATCATTTCTGGAGTTAATTCATTACTTACAGCATCTTCTGTTAATTGTTCAGCAATTTCAGAATAAAGTCTTTCATTATTTGGTGGTAAAGTAGGAAAAGTGGGTAAATTTGGCTCGGTAGTTGTACTACCACCAGTTTCATTTAAATTATACGCTTGTCAAATAACTCAACCACCAAATGCAGCATATAATATATCAGCTACTCCACTTTTAATTAATTGGTAACGTTTTTCAATATTACTATCCCTAGTAACAGACTTAAGTCCTGCTATTGTTAGTAGAACTCCTGTTGTCGTATTACTTCAATTTTGTGCACTTAATGCTCCTGCTCTAACTGGACCATGAAGATTATTCAAGACTTTTTGTACTTCTTTTCATGTTTCTTCTTTATTTATTTTCATTTTATTTATTCCTTTCATAGTTAAAGTAGTTTTAAATTAAATTTTTAATTTTATTGATAAGATGATACATAATTATTCATTAATAATATTACTAATCGTTCACTTACTAATATTTATTGAGAAAGATGGCCCAATATCAAAAGCACGAGATATAGAACTACTTCTAAGTTGTTGATATATAGTGTTTTCATCATGTCACATAAATATATAAATAACTAATCCTTGTGATTTATGACCTGCAGGTGGCTGATTTACTACTCGTCAAACTGGTAATTGATTATCTTTGTCTTGAATTTTTTTGGTATTAAAGTTTAGTTCATTACTTTTAATTGTTGTTGTATTATCCATAACACTATAAGTTATACTGTTTGTCGAATTAGCAAAAATTGTTGGATATAAAAACATAAAATTATTTCATGAATCAGCATAATCACTTCATTTTAAAAGCGTAGTTATTTCTGAATTATAATCTATTAGTTTTCCTCCATCTTTTGGAAAACTATGACTTAATGTTAAATTATTATTAGTATCCAAATTTTTGCTATCATATTGTAAATATCCAACGCTAATAATGTTACCAGTACTATCAACTAAATATCTAATACTTATCTTTTTACTATTATTTTCAATTGAAAAATTATTAATAACAGATTCTAAATTTGGACTATCAATCATATTATTGAAAATATTTTCAGAAATTTTTTCTGCAGTGCTCTCATTATTTTTTAAACTACTTTTAGTAATAAATTGTTTAACAAAGTCAAGACAAATTCCCCTACTATTTTTTGAATGAGATTGAGCAATATAATATAATCCCAATGTTTCACTTAAATTATCATAGTTCTTAATTGCATCAATAATACCTTTTGTTCCAGTTAATGATATATGAGTATTAGCACCACCAAATTGAATAAAAGTAAAATTACTTTTAGAGTTTTTATTTGAAATATAAGCTGTTGTTGATATTTTGCTCAAGTTTTGTTTTTGAAAAATTTGCAAATCATTAGTACTTGTTAATTGTTCTTCTTTATAATTAATAGCAGCAATTTCTTTATCAAACTCATTAATAACATCTTTATTTATCTTTTCAGGGTTATAAGTTAATTTAAAATTCTCAATATAAATATCTTTTACATAAGGTTCTAAACTTGGATTATCAATAATGCTTTTAACATCAAAAAGATGATATATTCCATTTTCATTCTGACTATTTAAAATAGTACTATTACTTAAATTACCATACGTAGTATTAGTAACAACTTCATTAGTTTCAGTTTTATTTTTATTTTCTTGTTTTAATTTATTAATACTTGTTAAATTATTAGTAATACTAGTGTTAGCAACAATATTAGTGGTTGCTAATGTTAAACTAAGTCCCAACCATAAATGTTTATTTTTTAACATTTTATTTTGCACCTCAGAATTTTATTTTTTAGTAAATCTATTATAAATTTCATTTATTTTTTTTCATAAATGTTATGAAGTTTTGGTTGATAATATTTCGTATCTTTTAACTTTGTTGGCAAATACTGTTGTTATACATAATCGTTAGCATAATCATGTGGAAATTTATATAATTTACCTTTACCTACTGATTTTTTTAATGTTTTAGATCAATTATGCTTCAAATAATCAGGAATTGGATATATTTTTCCTTGTAAAACATCACTATATGCTTTTTGTACTGCCAAATTAGCACTATTTGATTTCTCACTAAGTGCCATTTCAATAACTACTAAACCAAGCGGAATTATACCTTCAGGCATACCAATTTGACGAAAAGTATCAATAGCAGTTTTTACCCTAATTGCTAAAGCGGGATTAGCAAGTCCAATATCTTCGTAAACAATAATCAACATTCTTCTTAATAAAACTTCATAATCACCAGTTGCTAATAACCTTGCTAAATAATGCAAAGCAGCATTAACATCACTGCCTCTAATTGATTTTTGTAATGCTGACTTTAAATCATGATGTTCATTTCCCTCTTTAGCATTTCAATTACTTGCTTTAGGCATAATAGCATTAATAATATCAATAGTTATGATTTCATTAGGATATAATTTTATTAATATTTCTAAAATATTAATTGCTATTCGTAAATCACCGGTTGCTAAATTACAGATTTTTTCTAAAATTTCATCACTAATATTAAAATTAAAAAATGAATTATTAGTAATTATTTTGTTAAGCCTAATAACATTTCTTCATTACTAATTGGCTTTAATTCTAATAATAGACATCTACTTCGTAAAGCTGGATTAATTACAAAATAAGGATTTTCAGTAGTGCAAGCCATTAAAATAAAATTGCCATGTTCTAAATATTGTAATAATAAATCTTGACGATCACGATTCATGCGTTGTATTTCTTCAATTATAATTATATAAGGTTTAGTATTTTGTGCTATTTTAATTAATTTTTCTAAATTTTCTTTTTTATCAATGGCAGCATTAAATACTCCAAATTCACATTTTAAATCATTAGCTAGTGCTTGAGCAATAGTGGTTTTGCCTGTTCCTGGATTACCATAAAATATTAATGATGTTAAAAACTTCTCATTTAATATTCGATTAATAATTCCATTTTTATCATTTATCAAATGACTTTGACCAATTATATCATTAACGGTAGTTGGTCTTAATATTGTTGCCAGCGGCTTATCCATACTCATCACCTTTGTTTTTAATTTAACGTCGTGAAGTTATTTTAACAATAGAACTAAAATTAATAAAGGTTAAATTATTATTTTTAATATTAACGTCCAAGGATTGAAGCATTTTATATTCTTTATCATCATCATATTTAATAATGATACCAATGTTTTTTAAATGCTGATATTTATCATTTTGTTCAGAAACACTAACAAGTTCAATATTATTTATCTTTTTTATGATATCAAAATTAATTGTCTTTTGAAAATGAATTTGATAGTTATCGCCATCAATATTAATTCCTATATTCATTTCTAAATTAATGTCATTAGTAGGAGAAAAATTATTCATATCATTAATAGCTTCTTGAAATAATAGTGAAATAAGTGAAATAGAATTATCTTTAAAAGTAATTGGATATATTACACCACTAGGAAGAACATTTGGATATAATTCAATAGAATTTAAATCTTTAACATTAAAATTGTTATTTTTAAAAATTTTTTCATTTGGTTCTTTATTTTGACATTGAATATTTATTGAAAACTCGATAGTATCTTGCAATTGATTTTTACCAACAATTGTTACTATTATAGATTTTGGTTTTTGATAATTTCCAGTAATCGCATTACTAGTAATAATATAATCTTGATCATTAAAATCTTGATGTCATTTTTGCTTACCAAACTCATTTATTTTTTTACTAACAAGGAAAGCAATATGATTATCAATATCCACTTTGCTAACATTAGTATCATCAATAACATCTATTTGTTCAGTATTTATGCTTTCATCATTTTCCAATGATGACTTAATAGCAAATAAAGATTTTACGGTATTATTGGCTGTTAGATTAATTATCAATTGGATAGTATCTTGCAATTGATTTTTAGCAACAATTGTTACTATTATAGATTTTGGTTTTTGATAATTTCCAGTAATCGCATTACTAGTAATAATATAATCTTGATCATTAAAATCTTGATGTCATTTTTGCTTACCAAACTCATTTATTTTTTTACTAACAAGGAAAGCAATATGATTATCAATATCCACTTTGCTAACATTAGTATTATCTTCAATAGTTATTAATTGATTAATTACACTTTCATCATTTTCCAATACTGTTTTAATAACAGATAATGATTTTTTTGTTCAACTACCTTGAACATTAAAATTAATATTTAATTGACCTTTAATAATTTCACTACTATTTTTAGCACAAATAACAACTGTTATTTTCTTTTTTATCATATAATTATCAAAATTTTTTATTGAATCATAATTAATAACAAAATCACTTTTTGTTACTTTATCTGATAATGATTTTTCTTTATTAATTTCTTCTAAAAATTTCTCTTCAATAATTTTATTAACTTGAGATTCTATTTCATTTTTAGTTCCTTTTGTAGCATCTGACATTACTACTGTTTGTGATGGAATTGTAATTCTATTGTCTAAATCAAAAATATTAAATTTTTCCGGAATAACATCATTTTCAACACTAAAATTGAAATTTAAGTCACAAGGAAACAAACCATAATTACTACCAAATTGATTAACACTCATTTCAATTTTAAACTGTTTTATTTTTTCTTTATAAGATGGTATTTTTATTGAAAAATTATTTTTAAGTGCATTTTCATCATTAATTTTAATATTAATAGCTGGATTTACTGGTAAATGTACAAAAAAATTATTAGGAATATCTATTTTATTTATTTGTAACACATTATCAATCTTTTTTAATAAATCACTAAGATAAAAATTTTTTAGTTTTTTATCAGTAGATATTAAACTAATATTGTTTAATTTATCCTTGTAATCTATCAAATTATATTTTTTATTTGTTGGACAATTATTCTTATAATAATCTTCTCAAGTTTTATCTTGATTAGGATTTCAGTTGTTGGAATTATTAGTATTTATGGCACTATTTCATTGATTATTTGCAATTATTAAAATCATAGTAGTAATAATTAAAACAACCACAACAAATAACAAAGAAAAAATTTTAAACCAATGTTTTTTTTCTTGCTTAACATTAGGTTTTTGCTTATAATTTGATTTTTCATTTTGATTAATGCCAATTTTATACATTATTTCCTCCACCAAAAATCGATAATAAAACACAAAAAAAATTTATAATGATTAAAAAATCACTACAAAGCAACAGCTAAATTATATAAATAATAAATATAACAATAAAACTTATAAATTAATTTTTAAAATTAAAAAAATAAAATTAAAATATAAATTTTATTGTTGTCTTAATTCTATCATAGTAATTTTTATTAAATATATTTTTTGTAACTATTTTTTAATTTTAACTTTACTCGTGTTCAAGCATTATCAACTTGCTTATAGCTTAAATTTAATTTTTTCATAATTTGATGAACATTATATCCTCTTCGCTTTAATTTTAAAACTTCATTTTCATTAGTAGTAAAATTTGTAATACTAATAACTTCTTCCAAAAATGAAGTATATTCATAATCATTTTTTTGATATAAATAATCATTATATTTTAAGGCACAATTAATAATTTTATGATTATTATTTAAAAAACTTTTAACATAAGTAAATACTCCTCATTTTACTTCATAATATAAAAAATTTTGAAATGACTTGTTTTTTCTTTCTTGAAATTTAAAAATTGCCTTTAAAAAAATAAAATAAAAAGTTGATTTTAAATCATTTGTTTCCAAAGGAATAGCAAAAAACTTTTTAATAATATTTCGTAAAAAAAAATCATTTTTCAATTCATATTTTTTATATAAAAAATTAAAAGCAAATTCATTGTTTTCAATACAATACAAATAAATCAATTCATTATCATTCATAATTAAATCCTCCTAAATATTTCAAATAACAAACTAATTATGAATTACTAATCAACTAATTATTTAAAGTTATGATGTATTAGTATTTAATTTTGAAATTCTTAATATTACATATTTGATCCATAATCACGTTTAATAGTTGTTTGACTCACTATTGATGATGAATCTAACAAATTTATCTTATCTTTAAAGATTTCTACTTCTGTTTGTGGTATGTAGTACTTAAATATTTCTCTTCTAGTTTCATTAGCCACTTTGTCAATTTCCTGTTCTTGATTTTGATTTCAATTTGATGATAAACTAAAAAAATCTTTTAAAAACATTTTATTTTCAATAGTTAACTGATCATAATTTTTAATTGTCAAAGCAATTTCTTTTTGTAATAGTAAACAAGCGTGATTTCATGCTGAATTTCCTGAGTTATCTTTATAATCAACATCAATTGGTCATTTATTAATTAAATAAGTTACTAATTTTTATCAATCATTTATTACCGCTATATGTAGTAATGAATAATTTAGTTCATCAAATACTAAACTATTAATAACTTCTTTTTGTCAAAAAATTTCAATATTTGAATTATTTTTTTCATTTAATTTTTTAATTTCATTTTGCAAATATTCTAATGACTCTATTACTGATTCTTCTTTTTCTAATCAATTATCATCATCTCCCTTTATAATATAGATTATTTTTTCATAACAATTTCCTTTAAAAATCATTATTTCATTTTTAAATTTTAGAAATTCTTTAAATGTTTTTATTATTAAATTTTTATTTTTAATAGAGCAAGTTAAAGCAGTAAAACCACCTTGATTTTTATGATAAACATGAGCTTTGTATAATAATAAAATATTAAAAATTTCAATTCTTCCATTTTCAGCAGCAAACATTAAAGGCGTATTACCATCACAATCTTTATAACTAATATCAGCACCGTTATCTATTAAATGCTTAACTATCTCAAAATTACCCCTTCTAGTAGCTAACATTAAAGGTCTATTGCCATTTTTTTGACTTTCATAATTAACAGCAGCAGCACTTGCCAATAAAACCTTAACTACCTCCAAATGACCATAT
The DNA here is from genome assembly GCF_964031195.1 of Spiroplasma endosymbiont of Phycita roborella. Classification (NCBI taxonomy): domain Bacteria; kingdom Bacillati; phylum Mycoplasmatota; class Mollicutes; order Entomoplasmatales; family Spiroplasmataceae; genus Spiroplasma; species Spiroplasma endosymbiont of Phycita roborella. The sequence goes on from NZ_CAXIQJ010000004.1 coordinate 112,819, forward strand.
TCAGCAGCAAACATTAAAGAGGCACTACCATATCTATTTTCATAATTAACAGCAGCACCATTTTCCAGTAAAACTTTAACTACCTCCAAAAAACCACTTTCAGCAGCTAACATTAAAGGTCTATTGCCATTTTTTTGACTTTCATAATTAACAGCAGCAGCACTTGCCAATAAAACTTTAAGTGCTTCCAAATCACCAACTTCAACTGTTTCAATTAACAGTTCATTTACTAGTTGCATACTATTCACATTTTCCTTTCAAAAAATAAAAATCACTTATTTTTTAAAAAACTATCATAAAAATAATTATTTTTGTAATTTTTTGACATTACATATTTGATTAATTTAAAGAATAATAAACTACTTATGTTATTATCAACTTTATGTTAATAGTTACTTTAACAAATAAATTTTATAATAATATATAATATTTATAAAACTTAATAATAAGTTTTTTAACTCATTACTTTCATAAAAAGTAAATGAGTTTTTTTATTTTGAAAGGAAAATGTGAAACAAATGTATTTAAATATTTTAAAAAACTTATTTAAACGTAGAAAAAATCATTATCCAAGTAATAACAGTACAGATATTGAAAATAACGAGTTTTTTTTCTTCTACAATGAACAAAAAATATTATCAAAATTAAAAAAATTAAGTGAAGAAAAAGATAAAGAATTAGAAAAATTAACTAATGAAAATAATAACACTCCCAAAATAATATTACTTTCTTCAAATATTTTAGAACTAAGATCAAAAATTTGAGCTTTGGAAGAAATGTTAGAAAAGAAAATAACAACAAAAATAGAACAATTAGAAAAAAGTAAAATAAATAAATATAAAAATTTTTTTATTAAATTTTTTACTTTTTGAATTAAAGATAAAAACAAATGTGTTAATAATAAAATAAATAAGATAAATTCTGACTATACAAATATTAAAAACAATTGTAAAGAATTAGAAAACCATTTAATTGATCAAATAAATATATGCAAAAATTTAAAAGAAAAAAAATGAAAATTTTCAGAACCAAATCTAATAAATAAAGAAAAAACATTTACACCTAAAATATAAAAGTATCTTTTTAAAAAAATATAAGTTCTTAAAATTTACGATAATTTTAACGTTTCAACGTAAATATAGTTTGCAATAATACCACAAGCAACGCTAGCATTAAATGATTCTATTTTTGGACTTATTGGTATTTGAACAATATAATCGGTATGTTTTAATAACTTTGGACTTATCCCTTCACCTTCATTACCAATAATTAATGCTAAGTTGCTACTACAATCAATAGTAAAATAATCAATTGCTTTTGCTGTTTTAGCAGCAGCCAAAATTCAAAATTTATATTTTTCTTGTAAATTATTAATTGCGGAAATTAAATTATTAACTTGACAAACTGGAATAATACTTAGAGCACCAGCTGCAGCCTTTGCAACTGCACCATTTATTTCAGATTGATTACGATTTAAAACAATTACACCATCAAAGTCATTACCCGCTGCAATTCTTAACATTGAACCAAAATTATGTGGATCAGAAATACGATCTAAAATTAAAATTCTTAAAAATTTAGATGTTGAATCAATATTAATTAATTCATCAAAAGAAAAATATTGATAGTCTTTAACATTAGCAGCAATATTTTGATGTTTAGTAGTACCTAATAAATTATTCATTGCTTGTAAACTAATAATTTCATAAGGAATATTTACACTTTTTAAATCTTTTTTCAATTCTTGGTACTTATCTTGAACTAAAAAAACTTTTTTAATTTTTATTAATGACGATGTTGATAATGCAGCAATAATAGGGTGATAACCATAAATATATTGTAATGCCATAATTTTGCTCCTTTAAATAATATTCAAATCTTTTAATTCTTGACGAATTTTATCAGCTTCTTGGTATTGTTTTTCCTTTTTTAGTTGTTCTCATATTTTAATTTTATTTTTAATTTTTTCAGAATAATTACCAACTTTAAAATCAAATCCTAATATTTTTAAAGCAAAGGTAAAAGTATAAAAAATTTCTTGAAATTCTTCATTAAAATTTTTTTTAATAAGTGCTTCATTTAATTTTTTAATCATATTTTCAATTAAAGTAATAGTATTGGTTGTATCAATATTATTTGATAAATTTTTAATAATTTGTTGATAATAAATTGAATGATGATTATTATTACATATTATATTGTTAATAAATATTTGATATGTTCATTGTTTTAAAACATTTTCATATTTTTTTGTTGACACTAATCCATTTTCAATTGTTTCCTTATTAAAATCAATTGGTTGTTGATGATCACGATTTAATATTAAATATCGCAATACATTTGGATGATATTGCTGACAAAATTCTTTAACCAAAATAAAATTATTTAAAGATTTTGACATTTTTTCATTAGCAATATTAACATGACCATTATGTCATCAAATATTTGATATTTTTTTATTATTAACTGAAACAAATTGAGCTCGTTCATTTTCATGATGAGGAAATTTTAAATCAACACCACCACCATGTAAATCAATAGTTTGACCATTAAATAAAGCCTCAACAAAACAAGCACACTCAGTATGTCAACCAGGTCTTCCTTTTCCTCATGGACTATTTCAACTAATACCTATTGTTGTTGATTTTCACAAAGCAAAATCTAGATTATTTTCTTTAGCAACTAAATTTTTAATTCTAAAATTTGGAATTAAATCTTCAATATTTTTATGTGCCAAACTTCCATAATCTTTTAACTTATTAACTTTAAAATAAACATCACCAGCAGTAACATATGCATAATCTTTAATAATTAATTTATTAATAAATTCAATAATCTTTGAAATATATTCACTTACTTTTGGTAATTTTGTAGGAGAAATAATATTTAATTTTTCTAAGTCTTCATAATATGCTAACGTATATTTTTTAGTAACTTGTTGTTCTGTTATTTTTAAATCCGCAGCTTTCTTAATAATTTTATCATCAATATCAGTAATATTATGAACATAATTTATTTTATAATTTTGATCAATTAACAAACGATGTAAAACATCAAAAACAAGTACACCACGAATATTGCCAACATGAATATAGTTATAAACAGTAGGACCACATAAATACATATTAACTTGCTTTTTATTAGGGGCAAGCGGTTGCAATCTTTGTGAAAAACTATCATAAATTTTAATCATTTAATTAACCCTTCTTAATAAAGTTTAGTTTTCATATACTCTATTATACTGTAAAGAATATCAATCTGTAACAAAATAATTTTTTAAATTTAAAACTCTCTTTAACAAAGAGAATCATTAATAATTAAAAAAGTATTAATTATTTGAAATTTCATAATTTTTGATAGATATCATTTTTATGTTTTTATTTTTTTTCAGTTATATATAAATTTCCTTTATTAGCAGAAGTTATTGTTCCTATATAAATAGTATCATTAATATTTGTTAAACTTCAAACTGCACCATTAGTATTCTCTCAATCAAGCATCAATCCAAAACTTTTATCAGCTTTACTTTTATATATTTTTCCTTCACCATTATTATTTTTTATTCCTACATAAAGTGTACTATCAACATTTGTTAAACTTGAAACTTCACCATTAGTATCTTTTCAACCAGATACTGGCTCAATCTTAGCATTAATATCATTAGTATTTATTTTATATAAATTTCCCTTTTTATTAGCAATTGATGTTCCCACATAAAGCACACCATTAATATTTACTAGAGCATGAACTTCACCATTATTATCTTTTCAATTAGAAACTTTTTTAAAAGTATCACCAGTATCGCTTTTATATAATCTTCCATTACCATTGCTAGTTATTGTTCCAACATAAACTGTACCATTAACATTTAATATACTTAAAGCTACACCATTACTAGCAGTTCAACTAGTAAGATCAGTAACTTTATCATAACTATTAATTTTATATAATTTTCCACCTTTAGTATCTTTTGCTCCAACATAAACTTCACCATTATTAGTACTTACTAAAACATGAACTTCACCATTAGTATCTTTTCAACCAGATACTGGCTCAATCTTAGCATTAATATCATTAGTATTTATTTTATATAAATTTCCCTTTTTATTAGCAATTGATGTTCCCACATAAAGCACACCATTAATATTTACTAGAGCATGAACTGCACCATTATTATCTTCTCAATTAGAAATTTTTTTAAAATTAGTAATAGTACAACTTAAAGAAACTTCGTTTTTATAAGTACCTTTACCATTAATAATGATTTTTGCAGTGTCAATAAAACTTTTAATATCAAAATCATCTTCAGTTAGATCAATTGCTTCTTTATTTTTATCTTTAATAGCTTTTAAAATTTCAGATTTATTTGGTTTGTCCAATTGACCAATGTAAATAATACCTAATTCCTTTTTAATAATAACTGTATTTAAATCAGTTTTTTCTACTGGTGAAGGTCTTTCTCCACCACAAGTGACGACACTTATACTTGTTACTCCAATTAAAGTTACTACTGCTAGACTACTTAGTAATTTCTTCATATATCTTTACCACCTAATCTTTAATATTTTAATACAATCATTTTACATGATTTCTATATCAATAAAAATAAACATGCTATTAAAATTAAAATAGTAATATTAAAAAATTACTATTAATTTAATATATTCTCAATAAAGAGATAAATTTAAAAATGTTACAAAAAATATCAGAAATTTTAATTAAATAATTATTTTTTGGTTTATTCTTCAGGTACTCTATTATATTGTAAAGATTGCGGATCTGTAGCGAAATAATATTTTTTAAATTGATTTTCTAAATTTAAAGTTTTCTTTAATGCAGAATAACAAGTAACAATTAAAAAAACATTAACCGTTAAATCAATAGGATATTTTATAACTCTTAATGGAAAATACATTAATCATAAAGGTGGTAATCCAGGAAATAATATTTTTAATGCAATAGGATCAGTACCAGTAATAATTAATGAAGTAATAGCATAAGCAATTGGCAAATATCAATAAAATGTCTTTTTACTATAATAAATTTTACTAAAATTTAATACTAAATAGTAAGGTAATATACATCATAAAATACTAGTAAAAGTAAAAAATAAACATGGTGATGCACCACCAGTACTAAATAATAAACCTAAAAAATCACTGGCAATACCACTAAGAAAACCTAATATTCCACCACAAAAGAAACCTATTAAAACTAATATAAAATTACCCAATTTAATTTCAAAATATTTAGAAAATGGTAAACTTTTTAACATTAAAGCACCTGTTGTATTTAAAGAAACAGCTAATGCTAACATTATTCCACTTAAGCAAATAAATTTTATTTGCTTTATCTTTTTTTTATTATCTTTATAATCAAAAACTGTGATTAATAAAAAAGTAATTAAAATTAACACTCCACCAATTATATTCAATAACAATACATTCATTTAATTACCACCCTTTTTTATCATAATTATTTTCTTTGTTCTTAAATAATTATAAACATCTGCTAAAAAATAACAAGAACCCGTAATTAAAATTATTTTATGAGGGCTACATTTAATCATTTTTTGATAATCAAAAAATTCACCAGTAATACTATTTAAATTACTATTACTACAAATAATAATATTATCTGAGACTTTTTTTAAACAACTAATTAATTTTTGTGGATATTTATTTTTTAAACAAGAAAATATAATTTGTTGAGGAATAATTTTATTAATTTTTAGCGTTTTAATTAATGCTTTAATACCATCAATATTATGAGCAGCATCAAAATAAATAGTTTTATCATTAATTTGATATTTCTCAAATCGTAATCTAATATTAGTATTATTAATGATTTTTAAAGCTTGTTTAATATTAATTTCTAAAAATGTTTTTGAAATTACTGTTAAAACTAATTCTTTATTTTCTTGATAGTATGGTTGATTGATTAATCTTGGAGAATATATAGGTTTATAACCTTCCATATCGATTTGCTTTTTTAATTTATTATTTAAATTACCTGAAATAAAAAGATTTTTTGTCGTTGATTTTACTATTCCCAATTTTTGATGTAATATTTCAGATGTAGTTTTATCAAGTCTATCTTGATGATCTTTACCAATTGAAGTGATAATAGCATATGTTGCATCAATGATATTTGTAGGATCAATTTTTCCACCAATCCCAACTTCAATTATTACTCATTGCACATTTTGTTCTTGAAAATAAATTAATGCAATTAAAGTTAAAATACCAAAAAAACCTAATTGATAATATTCAATATCATCAAAAATCAAGTCTCTAATACGAACTAAATCTTGATTACTAATCATTCTATCATTAACAATAATTCGTTCATTAACAAACTCAATATGGGGAGAAGTAAACAAACCAATTTTTTGTTTTAAGGTTTGTGATAATATAGCAAAAATTAAACGCGATACTGAACCTTTACCGTTTGTTCCAGTTACATGAATATACTTAATATTATTGTTTAAATACTTTGGAGTAATAATTTTTAATTTTTTTAAACAATCTTTATTTGAATATTTAGATATTTTTTTAAAAAATTCTTCATTCATATTTTTAAAATCCTTTATTTAATAATTATTATTATCAATATTAATTAAAGGATTAACAGTTCTTCAAGTCACATAAATTATAATTGAATTAATTATAATTTTAAGAGGCGCTTGCACAATTCTCATAATTGCTGTTACTCCATAATCCTTGGCATTAGGATCAAATAAAGTCATATCAGCATAGGAGGCTATAAGCACTGTTGTTACATACTCGGCTACTACCGCTAATAAAATAATTGGTAAAATTTCTTTAATTCTATAAATTTCTTTTTTCAATAAATAATAAAATAAAACACTATAAATACTTAATAGGCCAATAATGCCACCACCACCCATAATACTAGCCAGAACATATTTATTAACAATAATTCCTGACATAGAATATGATGATTGCTTACCTGAAATAACAATATACATGCCACCACCAGCAAAGAAAATAATAAAAAAATTAATTAAAGCAAAAATAACTCATGGATAATCTTTTAGTTTTACTTTAAATATTCCAGCAATTCCTGCCAAAAAACCAGTGAAAATAATACAAAACATATAATAAATGCTAATATATGAAGGAACAAATAACATTACTAAAATATCCGTTACTGCAGCACAAATAATACCTATAATTGGACCAAACATATAACCGGTTATTTTAATCATTAAACCCTCAAAAGCAATTCTAATTGGTGGTAATACTGTAATGGGTATCGTAATAGAAACAATAATAGTTGCCACAACTGATACCGAAGATAACATTGTTATATAAGCAATATTTTTAGTAGTAAAACGAACACCTTTATATTTATCTTTACGAAATCATTTTCAAAAACTATTCATTAAAATATATGCTAACATTATGCTACTTAAAGTAATAATTAAATAAATAGCTGTAGATCTACTAAATAAATTTAAGGTATTTAAATCATATCGTTGAGAAAATATGTGATTAAATATTAAATTATTGGGCATTTAAATAACCACCATTCCCGAAATATTCTTTAAAACTATATTAATTTTAACAAATATATCATAACATTGTTTGCTTAAATACATATAATAAAATTAGTATTTTTTTATTTTTATCACTTAATGGGAGTTTTATTTTTTGAAATCAATCAATTATTAGTTTTGCTAAATGGTCTTGAATTAAAAAAACCATTATAAGCACTTAAAGGTGAAGAATGTGCACTCTCAATAATAAAATGTTTTTCTGTGTCAATTAACATTTTTTTATTTCTTGCATTTTTACCTCATAAAATAAAAACAAGATTAGTACAGTTTAAATTTAAAAATGATAAAACATGATCAGTAAAAGTTACTCATTGATATTGTAAATGACTATTAGGTTGACTTTGTCTGACAGTTAAAGTTGTATTTAAAAGCAAAACTCCCTGTTTAGCTCAAGTTGTTAAATTACCATCATTATCTTTTTCAATATTTAAATCATTTTTTAGTTCTTGAAAAATGTTTTTTAAACTTGGTGGTAATGGAGTATTTGTTTTAACACTAAATGCTAAACCATGAGCTTAATTTGGCTGATGATAAGGATCTTGACCTAATATTATTACTTTAACCTTTGATAAAGGAGTTATTTTAAAAGCTTGAAATATTTCTTCTCATTGAGGATAACAAAGATAAGTCTGATATTCTTTTTTAATATCTTCTAATAATTTAGTAAAATATGTTTCTTTATATTCTTGTTGAAAAAATTCTAATCATGAGGAATCAACAAATAAAGTTTTATTATACATTTCTTTCACCTACTACTTATGATAACTTTGATTATTAAGTATTTGTAATGAACGATATATTTGCTCTAATAAAACAACATAACATAATTGATGAGGTAATGTTATTTTACCAAAGGAAATTTTAATTAAATTAATATTGTCTTTTAATATTTGTGCGACACCATTACTACCACCAATAATAAAACCAATTTTACCTTGTTGATAAATTTGATTTTTATTAATCATCTGTGATAATTGTTCGCTACTTATTAATTGTCCTGATAAATCTAATAAAAATCATTGATAATCATTATTCTTTGATATGTATTCAGTGATTTTATTAGTTTCAATTTTAATATTATTAGGAATTGAATTTAATTTAGACTCGATAATATTTTTTGTTTCAATATTAGTTCGTTTTTTAATTCGTTCTAAATAATCTTTGGCAGCTGATTTTCAATATGTTTGTGACAACTGACCAATACAAACAATTTTAATATTTATCATTATGATTCTGAAAAAGTCATGTTATTTATTCTTTCATGAACCACTTTATCTGGGTTACGAAAATCAACATCACCCAAAGCTTTATCAATAGTATTTGGATTAATAACAACTATTTCTTTTTTATTTTTATCAACTCATAAACTAAAACTTACATCAATTTGAATATTAAAATCAATTTTAAAAGTTTTATTCATTTTTGAATCTTTCATTATAAAGAATAAGTGAATTCAACCTTTTTTAATAATGGTTTTATTTTTATCATCTTTAAAGTCAGTAATTTTTGGTGAAACAATACTAGTTTTAGCAACTTTTGAAGGATTTTCTGCTTCTGTTGCTGTTTCATATGTAACATATCAATAACCATAATATTGCTGTTTAGATATATCATTATCAGTTAAACCAAAAACTAAAATACTTCCATTTGCATCTTTACAACTAAATGGTTCATTCATTACTTTATTTGGATCATTATTAACATTATAATTAATACTCTCATAATTACCTGATTTATATTGATCACTATTATAAAAATCCCTAGCAGCATCTGTAACTTCTAATGCATTACGATGAATTCTAATTTTGTCTGCTGCTAGTTGCATAAATGCAGTAAGTGGTTTATATAAAAGTTTAGTATCATATTGATAGTATTTATTATAAACATAATCAACTAACGGATCACCATCTTTGTTTGATGGCTCGTTTTTAAAATTTGTTTCAATCTTTGAACCATCTCCAGTACCACAAGCCACAATAGTACTCACAGAAGAAGAAAGTAAACTAAGTGTTGAAAATAAAGTGATTAATTTACGCATTTGATTGTTATTCTCCTTAAACTAAATAATAATTAAATATTCACTAAAAATTGTAACTTATTTTTTTATAAAAAGCAAAAGGAAATTCATATAGGTAAAAATACATTTTTTAAAATTAAAATATTAATGTTTATTTTAATATTTTAATAAAATTATTATTATCATAAAAGGAATTAAATTTTTATCGTTGATAATTGCTTTTGCAAATCTATTTCATCTTTAAAAGATCAGATTTATTAATTTTTTGTTGAAATTTCATTGCTTCTTCATATGTTGGTAATTTGTCTTTATTTTATTCTAAAATTTCTTCATTTAAAATATCGTTAGTATTTTTCATTAAAAAAAATTAAAGACTTCCAAATGATTATTTCAAACGACTAACATTAAAGCATTATATCCATATTCATTTACTTGATAAAGATTTCATTATTATCTATTAAATACTTGACTATCTCTAAATCATTATTTTTGATAGTTAACATCAAAATAGTGAAATCATCTTTAATTACATAATTTATACTAACACCATTCCTAACTAATAATTTAACTTTTTCTAAGTTATTATTCATAATGACTTGTATCATTTTTTCATTTTTCTTATTAAGAAATACTCTTTTTTCCTAATGTACTTTTTTTCTCTTTCTATAAATTAAACTTGATACAATAATAAATTTAATCTTATTAGTTTAAATTGTATTTAATATTTCTGCTTTTGTTTCCAAAGGTAATTGAGATTCTATTAAGCCCATATTCTCTCATTTTTGTTTGCTTGCATTTTTTGATTCTTCTGATAAAGGTTGCTGTAACTCTGGAATTTCAGTACTTATTAATTTTCATACTTCATTTAAAGATGTTAATTTTATTTCTTCTTCATTTAATTTATTTTTAATTTTTTGTTCTTCTTTTTTTAAATTTTTTTTATTTAAACTATTTTTTAAATTATCACAATTTTCAGTAGTTTTTTTAATTTCCATTGCAAAAAAATCTCTAATATTTTCCAATGTTGTAGATAAATCTTTTACTTCATCTTCATGTAATTCCTTTATTGAAATTAATTTTTTTTCTAAATAATTTATTTGAAATTCTAGTTTTTCAATTGTTTTATTTTGTTCTTCAATTTTTTGATCTTGTCAACTAGGTTTCTCATTTTCTTGATTTATTTCGGTTTGGATTTCAATACTTACTAGTTTTGATTGATTAATTGTTCTTAAAGACTCCTGAATTTTTTCCTTTTTTTCTCTAATTGCATTTTTTATTATTTTTTTTTCTTTTAATTTAAAATTAATTTCTAAAGTTGTGAAATCATCTTTAAATTCATTTTCTATTTTTTCTTTTTCTTCTCTTATGTTTTCTAAATTATTTTGAATGTTAAAATTTTCATTAAATTTTTTAATATTGTCAGCATTTTCTTCTCAATAATTTTCAATAATCTTAATAAATTCTATATTTTCTAATTTATTAACTTCTTTTAAGAAATTAATAAATATTTTTTGATCTTTACTAATATTTTTAATTCATTTTTCTTTTATTTTTTTAAGTTCAAACATCATCGTATGTTTATTTTGCTTAAAAAAATCCTCAATTTTATTAATTTTATCCTCAATTTTTTTTATTTTTTTATCATTAATACTTAACTCAGTATCATGTCTTGTAATATTATCTTGTAACTCCGTAATATAATCATTCTTTTTCTTAATATCACTATTCTTTTTTTTAATCACTACATCTATTTCTTTTAAATATTGTTTTTTTCCTTTTTTATCATCTGAAATATTTGGAATAAATATTTGATTTTCAATATTATTTTTATTTTCTTCTAAATCTTGCAAGTAAGTAATTTTTTTAATTTTTATATTTTTCTTTCGTTTTTCTAAATTTTCAATTTGTTTTCTTTTTTCTGCTATCTCTTTCTGATGCATTCTAATTTGTTCTTTTTTTTCTTCTAATTCATTTTTAAATAATTCTATACTTTCTTTCACTTTATCTTTAGTTTTAATAATTTCTTCTTGTTCACTTATTAATTCTTTTTCTCGATCATTATATTTTTCAAATATATCATTGTATATTCTTTCTTCATTTTTAATAATTTTTTTAATATATCGGTTAAATATGTCATCTATTAATTCAAAGAAAAATACAAAATTTTTATCAAATTTACTTTTTAAATCTTTATCTTCATTTAAAATTAATTTATATTCATCTCCACTTTTCATTCTAAATGCTCAAAAAGATAAAATTAATTGAGTCATAACTTCTTCTTTAAAAAGATTTTCAAAAATTTTCTCTTTTTTATTTTCTAATTCCTCATTTTTTTGATATAGCCTACGAATTTCTTTATCAATTTTTATTTTTAATTCTCGTGTTTTTTTTAAAAACTCTTTTTTATTTTCAAAAATATTTAAATTTATTGTTTTTAAAAAAATAATATCATTACTTATTGTTTCACTTAAAAAATTAAAAAGATTAAAATAATCTGTGATTTCAGTAAACTCAGTACTATTTTGACTACCCTTATTAATTTTATTTTGTTCAATTAATGTTTTATTTTTTTCCAAGAATAATAATTTTTCATTTTGTTCTTTAATTTTACTATCAAGTTCTATTAAAAAATAATCTAATTGTTTAATTAATTTTAAATCTTCTTTTTTTTCTCAAAAATAAGAAAAAAAATTATATTTTAAATCATTTCTTAATTCTTTAATTAATTTATCTAAATCAGTTTTTTTATTTTCTTTTAATTGAGTTAATGGTGCTGATGTACTTGGGTTTTCAAAATCAGTATCTTCTGAATTAGAAAAAAAGTTATCTTTTTCATTATACTCTTTAAAAAAATTCTTAAAAGTTTCAACAACTTCGTCTAAATTTTCATCAGTTAAAGGATAATTTCTAAATTTTTTTATTAATTCATTAAATCAAGGCATAAATCTTATTCTCCTAAATTTTATTTATAAAATAAAAAAACCAATTGTTTTTAAATAAAACAATGGGTTTGAAAACTTATATTTTTCAATCTTTTGTGTTAATAACAATAAAACGCTCCTTATTCTAAAGATCTAAAGAAGTATCTTGATTATAACTAATTAATTTATCTTTTTTTAAAAAAAAGATAAATTACTATTATATGTTTATATAATAAAAATTTATCACAAAAATTATTTTTCAGCTCTAGGTTTCATATGTGGAAATAATAATACATCTTTAATACTATTTTGGCCAGTTATTAACATGACCAAACGATCAATACCAATTCCCAATCCACCTGTTGGTGGCATACCATACTCCAATGCTTCAACAAAGTCTAAATCCATAGTTGCTGCTTCATCATTACCACTATTTTTTTCTTTTACTTGCTCTTCAAAACGATTATATTGTTGCAAAGAATCATTTAGTTCCGAATAAGCATTTGCATATTCTCTACCAGCAATAAATAATTCAAAACGATCAGTAAACTCTTTACTATTTTTATTTAATTTAGCAAGTGGTGAAATTTCAATTGGATAATCAAAAATAAAAGTAGGTTGAATTAAAGTTTCTTCAACAAAAGATTCAAAAAATAAATTAATAATATGACCAGTACTATTATAATGATCTGGAATATGAAGTTTATAACTTTTTGCAAGTTTTAATATAAGTTTAAATGTTTTATTTTTTTCAATATTTCTAATATTATCATCTTCAATATTATGATATTTTAAAATCATATCACTAATTTCTTGGAAAATTTTAGTAAACTCTTCATCTTTGATCATAGCTTTTTTAATTGAATCAATCATACTAATTTTTGTTCACGATTTTTCAAAATTTAATATATTTTCATCATATTCTAATATTAATTTATTATGCACTGTATTAATTAAATGTTTTATACAAGACTCTGTTAAATCCATCATATATTTCATATCTTGATAGGCAACATAAATTTCAATAGTTGTAAATTCTGGATTATGTTTTTTACTCATACCTTCATTACGAAATAATCTACCAATTTCATAAACTTTTTCAAAACCACCAACTATTAATCTTTTTAAATGTAATTCAGTAGCAATCCGTAAATATAAATCGGTTTTTAATGTATTATGATGAGTGATAAAAGGTTTAGCGGCAGCACCACCATATACTTCTTGTAAAATAGGTGTTTCAACTTCTAAATAACCTTTATTATTTAAAAAACTTCTTAATTCATTAATAATTTGTGTACGTTGTAAAAATGTCTTTTTAGTTTCTTGATTCATAATTAAATCTACATATCTTCGTCGATAACGTTCTTCAATATCTGTTAAACCATGAAATTTATCTGGTAAAGGTCTAAGTGCTTTTGATAACATTACAATATCATAGATTTGAACTGTTAGTTCTCCTTTATTGGTTTTCATAACCTTACCTTTAATACCAAAAAAATCGCCTAAATCTGCATATTCTGCAAATCATTCAAATTTTTTTTGATTAATATATTCTGGTTTTAAATAAATTTGAAATTTACCTATTTGATCTTGCAAATGAGCAAAAATTGAACCCTTTCCCATTTCTCTTTTTGTCATTAATCTACCCGCCATTTTAATTTGATCATTAGGTAAATTAGCAACAAATTTTGCTAACTCTTCTTTATTTTTATTTCTAAATTCACTATTTAAAGTTTCACAATTATAATTTCTTTCTCAATTACGCCCATAAATATCATAATTTTGTTTATATAAATCTTGTATTTTTTGATATCTTAATGCTTCTTGCTCTGTCAAAATACGTCCATTAATTTCAAGTTTAGTTTCTTTCATTGTTTTCATCCTTTGTATTTAAAATAAGTATTTAAAATAAAAAAATTAAATTAAATAAGATTGTTTAGGTTTATACATAATGATATCAATTTTCAATACCAAATTCTACTGTCAACAATTAATTTTAAATTTTATAATAAAACCCGAGGCTTTTTAATAATCTGTGTATCTTTGTTTTACAAAGTTACTAATTTAGATTAATTCTGTCTTCAAATTTTATCATAAAATGAGCAATTGCTGTATTTCAATTTTGAATAGGCAATGTTCATTTTTTTGTTATATTTTCAATTGCCAAGTAAAATATTTTGAAAACTGCCATATCATTAGGAAAAACTTTTTTATTTCTGATGATTTTTCGTAATTGACTATTAACAGATTCAATAGCATTTGTAGTATAAATCACTCTTTTGATTTCTACTGGATAACTAATAAAAACCATTAAATTATCTCAATTTTTATATCAAGATTTAGTAATTTGAGTATATTGTTTATTTCATTTACTTTCAAACGATTCTAAAGCTTGCATTGCTTGTTCTTCACTACATGCACTATAAATTGGTTTTAAATCTGCAACTAGACCTTTTCGATGTTTGTATGAAACATATTTTAAACTATTTCTAATTTGATGAACAATGCATAATTGATGTTCTGTTTTAGGATAAACTGATTGTATTGCTTCTGACATGCCTGTTAAATTATCACTACAAGCAATAAGAATATCATTTAAGCCACGATTTTTCATTTCTGTGAAATTAGATAATCAAAACTTAGAACCTTCATTTTCACTAATTCATAATCCTAAAACATCTTTTTTGCCTTCTAAATCAACTCCTAATGCTATATAAACTGATTTGTTAATAATCCGTTTATCTTGTCGTACTTTAACTACTATACAATCAAAATAAACAATAGGATAAATACTTTCTAATGGTCGATTTTGTCATGCTTTAACATCATCAATAACATCATCAGTAATTTGACTAATAACACTTTCACTAATATCAGCACCATGATATAACTCTTGCAACTGCATTCTAATGTCAGATAATGTCATTCCTTTTGCATACAAGGAAAGAACTTGTTGATCAAAACCATCAAATCTTCTTTGCCTTTTAGGAACTATTACAGGAGTAAAATTACTATTGCGATCTCTTGGTACATCAATTTCAATTTTACCTTGTTGAGTTATTAATTTTTTTGAACTTGTACCATTACGAGCATTTTCAGTAGTACTATGTTGATTTTTTTCATATCCTAAATAATTTTGCATTTCAGAATTCAACATTTTTTCAACTAATCTTTTTGTTAATTCTTTATATAAACCGCCAGGTTTAAAAACTGTTGTTAAATCTTCAGTATTTTCTAGTAATAAATCTACTGCTTTTGATATTGGATCATTATTATTAAAGTTATCTTTTTTAGCCATCTGTAACTCACTCTTTCTAGTCATTTAATTATATTTACTAGAATTAATTAAACATAGTTATTTTTGTAAGTTACACAGATTACTAAACATTTCCTAAAACCCTTATATTTATAATAAGGGCTAAAATTTAATTTAAATATTTCTACTAATAGATATCTATAAAAATTAGAGACAATTTATTAATCATTTTTTACCTTCTAAATATTAATTTTGTATAAAACATGTTTTGCTAAAATATCACTTTTATTTATTTTTGGATGATAAGATTCTTTTTTTTCATACCTATTCGTTTCATTACATTTTCTGATTTAATATTTAATATACTAGTAAAACTATAAATTTCAGTGAATTTTAATTTTTTTTGCATATTTTAAACATTCTTTAGCTGCTTCTGTTGCTATTCCTTGACCTCAAACACTTTTTTTAAAACGTCAACCAATTTCAATACATGGTCTAAAATCATCAATAAAATCAACTTCGCTAAAGCCAATAAAGCCAATAAATTTATTATCTTTTTTAAATTCAACAGCATAAAAACCAAATCCATTATTATTTAAATTATTTTTAATTTTCGAAAAATATTTTTCTGTATCATCTTTTGATAATGTACTAGGAAAATATTTCATGACATCTTTATCAGAATTTAATAAAACAAGTTCATCTAAATCACTATCTTCTCAATATCTAATTTTTAATCTAGGGGTTTCAAAAAATATCATATTTTTACTCCTTTGTTATGATATTTTTTCTATTAACAATTTGTTAGTTTATTTAATTAATAATATTAACTTCAATTTATTTCACTTGGTTTCATTGGTTTTTCATTATTCTTTACACTAATAATTTTACCATTTTTAACGTTAATAACAGTATTTGCAACATATTGGAAGTTAGAATTATGAGTAACCATAATAATTGATGTTTTATATTCTCGATTAACATCCAATAAAATCTCTAATACCTTACGCCCCATTTCCTCATCAAGTGCTCCTGTTGGCTCATCACAAAATAAAATTGTCGGATTTTTTGCTAGTGCTCTACCAATCGATACTCTTTGTTGTTGCCCACCTGATAATTGACTTGGAAATTTATTCATATGTTCATCCATTTCAATAACTTGAAAAATATCATCAATACTCATATTTTTATTTTTAGCAAGATTTTCACCAACTTCAGCATTTTCACGAGCAGTTAAGTTAGTTAATAAATTGTATTGTTGAAAAATAAAACCAACATTATCTCGTCTAAATTTAGTTAAATGACTATCTTTTAATAAAGATAAATTGTATCCCGCCACAAAAACATCACCAGTATTAGGTTTATACAATCCCGAAATAATATTTAATAATGTTGTCTTACCACTTCCCGATGGTCCTAAGATAACAACAAAATCACCTAATTTAATTTTTAAATTAACTCCTTTTAATACTTCATATTCTAAGTCTCCAGTTAAGTAAGATTTTTTAACATCAAATAATTCAATAACATTAGTTTGAGTATCAGGAGTATTATTAGTCATTGATATAATTTTACCTGCTAAAATTTCTTTTGAATGAGTTTTTGTTAATTTTTTAATTGCTTTTTGATTATCTTTAAAAGCTTGCAATTTGGCTTTATTAGCTTCTATTTCTTCCTTTGATTCTGCTTTATCATGAGATTTATGGGTTACTGGTGGTATTGTAGCTTCATTTTTAGATACTGACTTCTTTGTAAAACTAGATTCTAACTTATTTTTAGTTACTTGTTTACTTCCAATGTCTTTATCATCTTTTTTAATTTCCTTATTATCTTTTTTCATAATCATTTCTCCTTTTTAATTCCATGCTTTTATAAACAACACACTCATTTTATCAATTACTTTACCTTATTTATATAGAAATACTTAAAAAATATTTTAACTTCCTTGTAATAAATCTGTTACTGGTTTGTATTTAATTAAATATAACCCAACAGCATAGCCAATAACCATTATTAAAAATACCATTCCAAAGCAAGATAAAATTGTAACTAGATTAGCAGCCACATTAAAAACAACGCCTGCTTTAATTGCAATAATTAAAGTAATAATATTCCACACAACATAAGAAATAATAGTACCTAAAATAAAAGCAACCAATAAAGCAATAATATAGGAGCCAATAATCAATCTGTTAATTTCATTTACACGATAACCCAAAGATTTCATCATTGCAATAATTAATAAATTATTATCTAAAATCATATTAACGATAATTACCAATACAAAAGCTACAGCAAATAATGTTAAAATTTTTGTAATATTTATAATTGTTCTAATTCCATCAAATATTTCAACTAATAATCTTTTAACTAAATCATTAATAAAAGGTATTTTATTAATAGGTTCTAAATTTTTTGCTAATATTTGTTCTTTAGTATATTCTGCAGATGGTTGCAAAATATTTATATAATTTAATGGAAAAATATTGCTATCTTTAGATAATCAATGATTAAAAGAATCTGATATTGGTTTTGGATCTTCTGACGGGGAAGGTTTTATTAATCCAATAGATGTTCGTAAATCATCAAGATTAATATAAACATTCGAATTGTCTAAATTATTTTCAATAATTCCTTTAACTTGATAAATTACTGGAATTGTATAATTATATCAACTTGCTAACATTAAAAAGTGATCATCAATTTTATAATCATTTAAAATTGATAATGTTTTTGAAATAACTGCTGGTAAAATATAAGCTGTAGTTGTTATATTTTGTCCTTGATTATCAGTATAAGTAACTTTTTGTGATTGTAAATTATGAGAATTATTAAAAATAGGATCAATATCACGATTTTTTGCTTCTTTAAAGTTAAATCAATTTTTTCAAACTAAATCTTGATATGGATCATTATAAAGTCCTGTTGCTTTAATTTTTTTTGCAAGCATGCGACCTTGATTATGTCCTTTTCATTCATTAGGAGGTCTTAAATTTATTTCAATAGTTGGATAATACTTATTATTATAAATATTTAAACCTAAACTAATACCAGGCAACGGGTTTATTTCTGGATTAATACCTGTATTTGTTGAAATATAATTAAATATTTGATGAATATTTTGACAAATAATTTTCATTAATGGTTCAGGTATTATCTTTTTTGGATTAATAAAATCTTTACAATCAGATTTGTTCTTAGTTTTTTGATAAAGGATATTAATTTCTTCACTATTCATAAAATAATTTTTAAAGTTATTATTATTAATAATACTTTCAATTTTTTTAGCTTTATTATCATTATCAATATGAAAATCATCAGCTATTCATTGATGATATTTATTAGTACCGGTTTCTTTATCTTTCGTAATATCTTTTTCTGAAACTCAATCAAAAACCTGCTTATCAATACTTAAATTAGAATCATTAGTATATGTATACATTGATGAAGTTGATGTATTTCATTTAACATCTTTATTGTAATATCCATATAAATTATTTATTTTATTATCAAATAAATCAGTAGCTGAACTTTGAAATAGTAATAAAAAACTAACAAAAATAAAAGTAAAAAATACTAAAAATAGTTTTCCAACCGATTTTAGAGTGAAAGCAATTGCTAAACGCTGTTTAAATGGTCAATAACGAAAGGGGTATTTTAAAACTGAAATTAGTTTAGAACTTGAATTACTTGGTCTATCATAAATTAATAATAATGGACTAACGCGTAATTTTGTTTCCGATTGCATATAACTAATTACTATAAAAATAATAGGAATAATTATTAAACTTACAATAAATACTATCCAACTAAAAAATAGTATTGGTAATGGCATAAAAAACCCAATGTTATTTAACGAATTAAATCATATTTGTAACCCTAGACCAATACCTAAACCAATAATACCAGAAATGAATGTTATCAAAAATATTAAAATTACAAAACTAATAGCAATTTGAAAATTACTATAACCAAGGGCTTTTAATAATCCTATCTGTGGTTTTTGTAAATCAATTTCTTTTCTAACATATGACATAATGATAAAAATAATAACTAATAATACTACAAGAGTAATTGCTGTAAACATTATATTTTCCATTTTAAAACTCTCTAGAATTTGTCCTGATCGAATATCTTCGCTATCACTACTAATAATTGAACCAAAACTAAAACTAAAAGTTTTAATTAAAAGTTCTTCTAACTTACTAACAAAATAGTTATCGTTATTGTTAACTTTTAATAAAAATATATTATTTAAATTAGTTCTAAATGTAGAGTCTTTTATTAAATTATTAAACCATTGATTTGACATATAAACAGGACTTGTATTTTCAGATGTCGGATTAGGATTTGTTGCAGTACGACTACCAGTAATTCCCCAATAAGCATAACCAAAGCCAACAACTTTTAACTTTTCAACTTTATCAATAACTGTTATATAATCATTTAATTTAATATTATTAATACGTGCAAATTCAGGATTGATTACTATTTCTAATGGATTAATAGGCTTAATACCTTCGGAAATATAAACTTCATTAATATTATTTCTTTTTGGAGCAAAATCAAAAGATTCACTTTTTTCTGAAGTATAAAATCCATTTTCTAATGAATAATAAATTTTTTTAAGAGAACTAACGTTTTCATAATCAAAAGTTTTAAAAAATGATTTAGCAAGTTCATAATGTTGCAAATTATAAATTTCATCATTTTTAACTTCGTTTTCTAAAATATCATTAAATAGTATTCCTTGATAACTTAATCCTCAATTTAACAAATAATTTTCAAAATCTTTATTAATATCTACTCCCGAAGGAAGGATAGGAAAACTATTATTTCTAAGATTATTTTCTTTAATTTCATTTATCTGTTTATAAATTTCTTGCTTTTGCAGATGATCTTTAAATTGTTTTTTGATAATTGTTTGGATTCTTGATGTTGCAGTAGCAGTATCTTTATAATTATTTAATAATTGTAAATTAATACGATAGTCATATTTACCACTATTGTTTAATACTGTATAAAAACCTGATTCAACTCTTGATGCTGTACTATAAAGTGCAGAAATAGTAGAAATTATAATAACTAATAGTATTATAATACCTAAATATTGTAATAATCTTTTCTTGATTCCTCTTAAAACATTAACAAAAAGATTGCTCATTATAACTCCAATATTCTTATACAACTTAAAAAATGCTAATAGTATAATTTTATCATAATAAAATAATGCTAATTATATTTGAACTATATTAAAAAATAAAAATTTTAATATTATTATTAAATTCTAAACTTATTTACTTAACTACTTTTTTTACATTTTTCTAAAATTGCAATTTTATTAAGGTCAGCAATACCAACATAAGGTAAGTTTCTCAATTTTTCATCATAATCAAGACCATATCCTACTAAAAAATGATCAGGAACTTCAAAGCCATATCAATCAGCTTCAATTTTAGCAACTCTTTTAGATTTCTTATCTAAAAGAGTAATTATTTTTACCGATTTTGCTCCAAGTTGTTGTAAATGATCACGAATTTTAAATAACGAATTACCTGAATCAATAATATCTTCAACAATTAATAAGTCACGACCCTTAACATTATTAATAACATCCATTCTTATTTTTGGTTTATTTACCGCCTTTGTTTGTCCTAAATATGACTCTACATACATAAAATCAACCAAACAATCAATCTTAAGGTTTAACATAAATTGTGATAAAAAAGGTAAACATCCTCTTAATATCCCTACTAAAATAATGGGCTCTTTATTATCTTTATAATAACTATTAACTGATTTTGTAAGTTCAATAATTTTATTATTGATTACATCAGTACTTAATAATATTTTTTCTACTAATTCATGTTTTTCCAACATTGTTTTTTCTCCTTATTACTTTTTATATTATATTTACCAAATAAAAAAAGAAAATAAAACAAAACTTACACATTATCGAAAATATTAAAATAGTAAGTTTTCTTTTTTTATTATAATAATTTAATTATTTCTTCTTAGGAACAACTGATATTGTATCATCATCAGTCCCTGAATTATTATCTTCCTTTTTATCATTTGATTCATTATCCTCTTTGGAAGGATTTTTACTATTTTTTTGCATTTCTTTTTGCATTTCTATTACTTCAATTGGTAATTTATTATATTTATCAATATATTCTATTTGTTCAGCAGTAATTGTTTCTAAAGTCATTAATGACTTAGCAATTAACTCTAATGTATCTTTATGTTTTTTAATTGTTGCTACTGCTTCAATATAACAAACATCTAATAATTTTTTAATTTCTCCATCAATTTTAGATGCAATATCATCAGAAAACTTATTTGCTGCAAAAGGTGAATACTCATTACGTGGACTTTCAAATTGAACTAATCCTAATTCAGATGACATTCCATATTCAGTTATCATTTTTCTGGCAATATTTGTTGCTTTTTCTAAATCATCATGAGCACCAGTAGTAATATTTGCATTACCAAACATAATCTCTTCTGAAGCGCGACCACCTAAATAACCAGTAATAGTTGCTCTTAAATGTACTTTTGAATAAAACATAGTATCTTCTTTAGGAGTCATAATAGTATATCCACCTGCTTGTCCACGTGGTATTATTGTAACTTTTTGAACTTTAGAAGCATATTCTAGTTTTAAACCAATAAGAGCATGTCCAGCTTCGTGATATGATACTATTTTTTTATCCATATCAGTAATTATTCTTGAAGTTTTAGCAGGTCCACCAACAACTCTATCAATAGCTTCATCAATTTCTACTAAACCAATAACTGTTTTATTATGACGAACAGCTAACAACGTTGCTTCATTTAATACATTTTCTAATTGTGCACCACTAAATCCTGGCGTTCTCTCTGCTATTCTTTGAAAATTAACTTTTGGCGAAATATTTTTATTACGAGCATGTAATCGTAAAATTGCTTCACGTTCTTTAATATCAGGTCAACTTAAAGAAATTTGACGATCAAATCTACCTGGACGTAATAACGCTTCATCAAGTATATCAGCACGGTTAGTAGCAGCCATAATAATAACTCCCAAGTTAGTTTCAAATCCATCCATTTCAACTAATAATTGGTTTAAAGTTTGTTCATTAGTTGCAGTTGAAGCTGAGGCACGTTTTCTTCCTACTGCATCAATTTCATCAATAAAAATAATACAAGGAGCACTTTTTTTAGCAGTAGTAAACATTTCTCTAATTCTTGAAGCTCCAACTCCAACAAAAACTTCTTCAAATTCAGAACCAGAAATTGAAAAGAAAGGAACACCTGCTTCACCAGCAACTGCTTTTGCTAATAAAGTCTTACCAGTACCAGGCGGTCCTACAAGAAGAACTCCTTTTGGCACTCTTGCACCCATTTGTGCATATTTTTGTGGAAACTTTAAAAAATCAACAACTTCTTCTAATTCCAATTTTTCTTCTTTAATACCAGCAACATCAGTAAATCTAGTATCTGATGTTCTAATCTTAGCACGACTTTTTCCCATTGAAAAAGGACTCATGCCACCACCGGCACCCATTTTATTCATTTTAGAAAATAATCAAAATGAACCACCAACTAATACTAATATTGGAAACATACTAATTAAAAATGTTT
Source organism: Spiroplasma endosymbiont of Phycita roborella (assembly GCF_964031195.1). Classification (NCBI taxonomy): domain Bacteria; kingdom Bacillati; phylum Mycoplasmatota; class Mollicutes; order Entomoplasmatales; family Spiroplasmataceae; genus Spiroplasma; species Spiroplasma endosymbiont of Phycita roborella. Next base: position 136,221 of record NZ_CAXIQJ010000004.1, read on the forward strand.
TTCAAAAGGGAACTAATTCACTAATAATTGTGGGATTAATATCAAAGCCTTTACCATCTTTATCTTTTCTGAATAATTTTTCAATAACATCATGATAAAAACCACCTGTAGCAGTTCCAGAAACTGTCGCTTCAAATCGTTTTACCTTACCATTAATTCCTAAAAAACCTGTAATATAAGTAGTATGATCAAAAAATTGAACTTGTACTCCATCAATTTTGCTAACAGTGTCACTACTATTGCCAGGGAGTTTACCATCTCTAAGTAGTGTTTCTAATTGAAATTGATCTAAAGTTAAAGCATTTCCTCTTAAAAAATATCACAATAAAATTCCAACAAATACTAAAAAAGCAACGAATAGTGCAACAATTATTCAATTAATTTTAATTCGCGTTTGCATTATTTTTTCACCTACGTTTAATTTCTAATTTATTTTCTTAAATAATACCATAATATTTTAGCACATACAAATTAGGTTTCTCACTAATATTGTTTTTATTTACTGATAATTTTGGAATTGCCACTACTTTTCCGCTTGAATTTATGATTACTGGTCATATAAGACGTTCACGATATGGAATTTTATTATCAATAAATAAACGATTAATTTTTTTTGTACCAAATGGTGTCTCAATTTCTTCTTCACCATTATTAGTTCTAATTGTTAATGGAAAATCTGATTTATTAATATATAAAGCTTGAAATTCACCACCTGTTGGTTCAGTTTTAGAAATAGTAATTTCCTTAAAATTATAGTTATTTATTTTAGAAATTTTATAACTAAATTGTTTTGGTTCATTTTTTTCACTAATATATGCAAAATTATATTCTTTAATAACTCAAGTATTTTCAGAAATACAAATAGTAATATTTGGTTTACTAGATTTAGTTAAAACTCTAACTATTTCTTTAATTTTAGCCTTTTTTAAAGATAAAACTAATTCTTCATCATATTGGCTTAAAAATTCATAGATAATCATTTGTTGTAATTTAAATTCATATTTTTTAAACTCATTAATAGCAAGCACATCATCATTAATAATAGTATTATAAATTACTTCAAGTTCATCTTTCAGTAATTCTTGTTCACTATTTAATTCTTTAATTTCACTTAACATTAAATTAATATCAAAATCAGTAAGTTTATTAATTTGTTGTTGTCTAATTCGATTTCTTTCATAAATAATTAATTCATTTGTTTCATCAAATCCATATTTAATATGATACAAAGTTAAATAGTCAATAATATCTTCTTTTTTTAATTCTAACATTGGACGATAAACCGATAAAGATTTATATGTTGTTTTAAATTTTAATCCATAATAAGAAACTATTGCCTTGCGTTGTTTTTGAATAATATATGTTTCAAGTAAATCGTAAATATGATGTGCTACAACAAGATTATAAACTTGATATTTTTGAGCAATTTCATTAAAAAAATCATATCTAAGTACACGTGCTTGACTTTGAAAATTTTGTTTTTTATTGTATTCCTCTTCTTTAATATTTTTTACTTCTAAAGTTATTTTATTATTTGTACAGTATTCTCGAACAATTTGCTCATCAACATTACTACTTCAACGTTTATGATAATTAACATGACAAACAATAATTTTAAACTCATTACGTACTAAATTATCTAATAAAAACATACTATCTGGACCACCTGATACAGCTAATAAGTAAGTTATTTTTTTATTAAGTTTATTTAATCAATTAATATTCATTTTAAACACCTAACCTTACACTTATATTAAGATTATTTATATCACTTTGCTATTTCATCAATATAAGTATTATTTTCATTATGACAAATCAATGGTGGCAAAACAATCATTCCTTCTTTCGCTAAAAATCCTGCTTCAATTAAAAAAACATTGGCAGCCTGATTAATTTTAGGATAAACTATTTGTAATTTTTTAGGTGTAATTTGATATTTTTTTAATAAAAGTAATGTTTCATTTATTCTTTCTACACTATTTATCATAACCAATCGCCCTTTGTCTTTTAATAATTTACTTACACTAGCAATAATCTCCTCTAAATTAATATATACTTCATGTCTTGCTGGAATTTTTAAAGGTTGTGCTTTTACTTTGCTTTTATCCCATAAAGGAAAAAAAGGTGGATTGCATACAATTAAATCAACTTTTTCTTTTTCTCTTTGAGCATAAATTTTTATGTCTTCATGAACAATGACAATTCTTTTTTCTAAATCATTAAGTTTTATATTTTCTAAAGCAAGTTCAACAGCTGGCTCTTGAATTTCAATACCAATTACTTTTCCTTGAAATTTTGCCGATAAAATTATTGGAATAACAGCATTATTAGTTCCAAAATCAATTATTGTTTTAGTACTAGGTTTTATTTTAATAAAATTACTTAATAAAATAGTATCTAAAGAAACACAAAACATATCTTTTCTTTGAATAAGTTTAATTTTTTTATCATCTTGATTTAAAATTAAAATTTTTTTTGTACTTTCCATAGTTTAATTATCACTTACCTTAATAAGAAAAGAATTTATTAATAAATTTAAGTTAACATTAAATTTTAATTTGGTAATTGTAAATGAAATTTGTTCTAAAATATAGGCTATATTTTTTAAATTACTATTTTTTCATAAATTAACTAAACTTTCAATAAAAAAATTATTAAAATCATACTTTTTAAATAAAAGAAAAGTTAATTTATTAAAAACTACTAAATTAAAAAATCTAAAAAAGTAAATAATTTCTTCTTTTAAACTAACTATTTTTTTATTCAAAAGTTGATTGTTAACCTTTTTATCATTATCATTAATAATAAATTGTTTAATAATTTCAATATATTTTTTTAATTTAAGTTTACTACTTTCATCTGTCAAAAAAATAGTATTTGAAAATATTTTTAATATTAATAATTGTTCATCATCATAATTGTTACTAACAAATATATCATTTTCTTTTGAACAATTTATCAATTGACAACGAGATTTAATAGTAGGGAGTATTTGATTAATATTAGTGGTAGTAAAAATTACATAAATATTTTTAGATAATTCTTCTAAAGTTTTAAGCATAACATTTGAAGCTGAAATTGAAGAAAATTCAATTTGATTTATTAAATAAATTTTACTAGCATCTTTTTCTAAATTAGTTTTAGAAAAATCATTAATAATTTCTAAAACAATATTTTTATTCATAATATTATTTTTACTAAAATCAAATTTTTTAAAATCAAAATAACTATTAGTTTTAATTTTAAAACAATTTTGACACATATTTTCTTCAGTACATTTTTTTAATTGATTATTATTTTTACAAATAATTTTTTTTATTAACTTATTACTAACATTTATATTTAATATTTTATTTTTCGAATACAATAAAATTACCTGTGGAATATTTTCCATTGCAAAAATAGAAAAATTTTCTGATTCTTCATTTTCAAATAAAATTACATTATTTTCCTTCATTAGATCCTCTAATTTTAATTTTTTTTTCTTTAAAACCTTTTTCTTCAACTAAATTTATGATTAGTTCATAAACACTATTAAAAACTTTTTTTTCTGATAAATTAGCATTTATTGTATGAACGCGATTTGGATTACTAATAGCAATTTTTTTATAACCATTATATACTTTTTGATGAAATTCTAATGTTTCTTCATCTAATCTATTTAATTTTTCACCTTTTCTTAATAAAATTCGTTGTAAACCTGTTTCTGGTTTAATATCAAATAAAACTGTCAAATCAGGTTGATAATCTTCAAAAATAAGTTTTTGAATAAGATTTATTTTATCAATATCTAAATTTCTAGCATAACCCTGATATGCTAAAGTTGAGTCAGAAAAACGATCAGAAATAATGATTTTATTACTGTTTTTATTTGGCAGAATTTTTTCAATTAAATGTTGTCTTCTAGCTGCAATATAAAGCAAAACTTCTGTTCATGGATCCATTAATGTATTTTCTTTATTTAAAATAACTTGTCTTATCTGTTCAGAAATTTCGCTACCACCTGGTTCTCTCGTAATAATAACATCAAAACCATCTTGTTTTAATTGTTCTTTAATCATTTTTAAAACTGTAGTTTTACCTGCACCTTCTGGCCCTTCAAAGGTAATAAATAACATTTTTCTACCTCTTTCTATGCTAAAATTACTAAACTCTTCTAAAACTTGCCAGCAATATTTTTTTCTTTTTCATCTATTTGTTTTAATGCTTTATTTAGTTCTGTTTGTAACATATCATTAATACTTGAATAATCATTCTCTGCTTCTTTCAATAATCCTTCAATATTAATTGAAACTAGTTTACGTCCACCTGTTATAATAATTTTAACCAAACCATCAATATCAGAAAAAGTAAATTCTTCTTTTTTAAATTTTGTTAACTTTCCTTGAATTGCTTGTGCTTGTGCTAACATTCTTTTCATATCCATATTTTTTTCACCTCATATTTTTATATTTCTTCAATTTCAGTAAATATTTTTTTAATAAAATTTAAAGTCGGATCTCTATCTACGTTGGTAAATGACTCAATTACAGGTTTTGATATTACAATATCTACTGGTTTTGGTAATATTTTTTTTGTTAGTAACTCTTGATATTTTTTTCTTGTTTCCTGTCATTGATTTTTATCAAGGGCATAAATCATATATTCATTTTCTAATAAAATATTTAAAAATTCTCTATGTTCTTTACTTAAAAAACTTTGATTTATTAAATCAGATTGAATAATGTTTTTGGTAATAATAATAATGCCATTAGTAGATGCTGCCGCAATAATAGTATTTATATAAACTTTAGTTATGTTTCTAAATTTATTATCATTAATAAATTTAGAAATATTTTTTCACTTTTCACTAACTTCTTTTCTAATATTTTTATCAGCTTGTAAAATTAAATTAATGGCTTTATCAATTATCTCATCATTTTTTAAATTTTTCACAGTTGGTACATCAAAAATTTCTTTTTCTTTAATATTAGTATTTTCTTCTTTTACTAAAATTGAAGTTAATTCTTCATTATTTTTATCTATTTCGCTTTTTTTTAAAATTTTTGTTATTTCATCTTTACTATTTAAATTTATGCTTTTATTTTCTATATTCATAATAGATATTTTTGCTTTTTCTAAATAATTTAATGAATATTTATTCTCAAAATTTTTAATTAAATTTAATATTTTTAGTATTAATATTGGTTTTAAATCATCAACATCTTCTTGAATTAAAATTTCATTAAATGAATTCAAAATTAAAAGTAAATCAGATTTTACTACTTCAGAAAAAATATTTACTTGTTGAATATTTATCATTTTAAGTAATTCTGTTTTTTTAGTAATAGCATAAATTAATATTTCTTCAAGAATATAAATAAAATCAATAATATTTTTTTTATATTGAATAGTATATTCATCAAATAATGTTAATTGTTTTATTACTTGCTCAATATTACAATTAAATATATTAATTAAAAATAATATTTTATTTTTTGTTGATAAAACAGAAAATATTTTTTCAACATTTTTAAGTGTTATATTGTTACCATAATTAAATGTTTTTTCTAAATAATTTAAACCATCACGTAAAGAACCTTCGCTCAATATTGCTAATTCCTCTATTGCTTCAACCTCAAAATTAATTTTTTCTTTTGTTAAAACATCAATAAAATGTTTTTTAGTTTCATTTACATTAATTTTTTTAAATTCAAATCATAAACAACGAGAAATTATAGTTGGAATTACTTTATACGGTTCTGTTGTTGCTAAAATAAAAATAATATGTTGTGGTGGTTCTTCTAAGGTTTTTAATAATGCATTAAAAGCAGAAGTTGTTAACATATGAACTTCATCAATAATATAAACTTTATATTTAAAATTCATCGGTAATAAGTTAATATTATCTCTAATACTTCTTATTTCATCAACACCATTATTGGAAGCACCATCAATTTCTAAAATATCAATACAATTATTTGAACTAATGTTTATACAATTTTCACAAGTATTACATGCATCTCCATCAATGTTATTTTGACAATTAATTGCTTTAGCAAATATTTTAGCCGTTGATGTTTTTCCTGTACCTTTTGAGCCTGAAAATAAATAAGCATGATTAAAACTATTATTTAAAATAGAATTTTTTAATATTCTTACAATATTATCCTGACTAATTATTTCTGAAAAAGAATTTGGTCGATACTTTCTATAAAAAGATTTATGTTTCATTTAAATCACCTATATTTATCCTAACAATTTTTTATAAAATTTGTTATAAAAACAATTATTATAAATTACGAATTTCTCCAAAAAAACTTTGTAACATTTCTTTACTATCTAAGTTTAAAGAATAAGTATATTCACTACGATGATTAAATCTTTTATCTAATGTTAAATTATAGAGTGATTCAACACATCCAAATTTACTATCTTTTAAAGCAAAAACAATATGTTTTATTCTTGTTTGTAACAAAGCACCTACACACATTAAACATGGTTCTAATGTTGTATAAATAGTACAATTTAACAAACGTCAATTATTAATTTTTTTACATGCTTTTTTTATTGCAATAATTTCCGCATGTTGAGTTGGATCTTTATCTTTTTCCTTTTTGTTAAATCCTCTACCGATAATATTATCATTTTCATCAACAATAATTGCACCAATTGGAACATCACCATTAATAGCAGCTTTTTTAGCAAGTTTTAAGGCAATTTCCATGTAATTTTGTTTTTTCATTTAAAGAAACCTCTTTTTTATTTTTCAAAATAAAACCACCGCACACAATCCTAATCCTTATGGCTGCTACCTTTCGGTCCTGACCCGGTTCGAATGTAATCGTTGCAGTGGCATTATTAATTATAACAATTTTTTTTATAAAAAAATACATTTTTTTTAATTTATAATGTTTCACGTGAAACATTATAAATTAAAAAGTTTTTAAATTATTCATATAAGGTTGTAAAATAATAGGTATATTTACAACATTATCTTCTTCAACATAAAAATTTTCTAAAATTGCTGCAACAACTCGATCAATAGCTAATCCTGATCCATTTAGTGTATGTGGAACTACTTTCTTATTATCTTGACTAACTCTAGTTTCCATTCTTCTTGCTTGAAAATCTTCACAATTACTACATGAAGAAACCTCACGATAACACATTTGAGAAGGTAATCATAATTCTAAATCATAAGTTTTAGCAGCACTAAAACCAATATCACCACTACATAAATTAATAACTCTATAAGGAATATCTAATTTTTGTAAAATTAATTCAGCATTTTTAGTTAACTCTTCAAGGGCATCATAAGATTTTTCAGGATCAACAATTTGAACTAATTCTACTTTATTAAATTGATGTAACCTAATTATTCCTCTTGTATCTCTACCAGCAGAACCAACTTCTGAACGAAAACATGGTGTATAAGCGCACATTTTTATTGGTAATTCAGAAAAATTAATAATTTCATTGCGATAAATATTTGTTAAAGGAACTTCTGCTGTTGGAATTAAATACTGTTCATTATTTAATTGAAATAAATCATCTTTAAATTTAGGAAGTTGCCCTGTACCAAATAAGTTTTCTTTATTAATAATTAATGGTGGTAAAAATTCAGAATAACCATTTTTTAAATGAGAATCAATCATAAAATTCATTAATGCTCTAACTAATAAAGCACCTTTATTTTTATACATAATAAATCTAGTACCACTTAATTTAGTTGCTTTTGAAAAATCAATTATATTTAATTTTTCAGCAATTTCTCAGTGTGGTTTACTATTTTTTTTAATAATTTTCCCTCATTTTCTAACTTCTTGATTATTAGTTTCATCGTTTCCTTGTGGAACTGAAAAATGTGGTATATTAGGAATTACTAATTGTAATTCATATATTTTATCTTCTAAATCTACAATTTTTAAATTATTTTTTATAATTTTTTCTTTTAAAATAATCATATCATCTTTAATTTTTTTTATTTGATCATTTTTTTTATTTTTTAATAATTCACCAATTTGTTTAGATTGCTTATTTCTTGTTTCTTCTAATTTTTGATTTTTTGTTTTTAAAATTCTTATTTCTAAATCTAAATTAAAAATTTTATTTATTTCATTTTTATAACTTTGGCCCCTTGTTTCTATTTTATTAATAGTTTTTTCCAAATTATTACGTATTTTTTCTATATCAATCATTTTAGCACCTCTTAAATTAATCAATAAAAATAGTTTTTTCTTTAGTGATTGGGATTGTTACAATTGAAGAAATTGCATCTTCTTCTGTTTTAAATCTAATTAATTTAACACCTATAGTATTTCTACTTGTAGTTCTTATATCTTCTAAAGAAAATCTAATAACTGTACCTTTTAAAGTCATAATTAATAAATCATTACTATTATTAGTGTTATTTATTGAATTTATACCAATTAATTTTCCTGTTTTTTGAGCTAATTTCATTGAAATTACACCCTTACCACCACGATTTGCTAAACGATATTCTTCAAATCGTGATATTTTTCCATAACCTTTCTCACTAATAGAGACAACTAAATCACCATCTTTATTAGAACACATCCCAATTACATGAGTACCTTTTGTATCTATTCCTTTTACTCCGCTAGCTATTCTTGACATTACTCTAACTTGATTTTCATTGATTCTAACTGCTCGTCCATTAGCCACAGCAATAATTATTTCATTATTACCTGTAGTTTTCAGCACATCTACTAATTGATCATTTGAACGCAATTTAATAGATATTTTACCATTTTGGTAAATAGATTTAAATTGATCTAAAGTTGAACGTTTAATAATTCCTTTTTTAGTAACAAAAAATAAATTAGCATTTATATCATAATCTTCTGATATAGCAATTATTGTTTTAATAGTCTCATTTTTTTCTGTTGCTATTAAATTAACAATTGGTGTTCCTTTAGCCGTTCTTGAATAATTTGGTACCTTATGAGCACGAATTCGATAAACTTTCCCTTTATTACTAAATATTAACAAATCAGAATGAGTTGAAGTAATTAAAACTTTATCAATATCATCAGTATTAATATCAGTGCCACCAGCACCTTTAACACCAACACCACCACGATGTTGAGTTCTATATGTGTCTAAAGGTAAACGTTTAATATAACCGCTTTTTGAAAGAGTTATAACCACCTGTTCTTCTTTAATTAAAGCTTCATCAATAATTTCACCTTCATAATTTTCAATAATTTCAGTTCTTCTATCATCACCATAATTTTCTTTAATTGTTGTTAACTGAGAAATCATTAATTCTATTTGCTTAGAAGGTTCATTAATTAAAGTTCTTAATCGAATAATTTCTTCATTAATAAATGATAATTCATTATTTAATTTTTCTTGTTCTAAATCTGTTAAACGTTGCAGTTTCATTTCTAAAATTGCTTTAGCTTGCTTTTCAGAAAATTCAAATTTATTCTGTAAATTAGTTAATGCTTCTTCTGTTTTCTTTGATTCCTTAATTATTTTAATAATTTCATCAATATTTTGTAATGCTTTAACAAGACCAAAAATAATATGATATTGATGTTCATATTTTTTTAATTCAAAATTAGACTTATTAAGAATAATTTCAATTTGATGTTCAATATAAATTTCAATAATTTCTTTTAAATTCATTACTTTAGGTTGTTTATTATGTAATGCTAATAAATTTATTGTGAATGTTGTTTGTAATGAAGTAAATTTATATAGTTGATTTAAAATAAGTTCAGCATAATCAATATTTTTAATTTCTAATACTAATCTTATTCCTTCACGATTAGATTCATCTCGCAAATCAGTTATATAATTTACTTTTTTTTCTTGAACTGCTTTAACTATATTATTTATTAAATTAGTTTTATTAGTTTGATAAGGTATTTCTTCAACAATAATTGCAGGTTTACCATTTGATAATTTTTCAACTTTAGTTTTACTACGAACTGTTATTGTTGATCTTCCGTTTAAATAAGCATTTTTAAATGAATTTACACCTAAAATCATTGCACCTGTAGGAAAGTCAGGTCCTTTAACAATATCTAATATTTCCATAATATCACAATCAGGATTTTGAGCTACAAAAATAATTGCATCAACTATTTCTCTTAAGTTATGTGGTGGAATACTTGTTGCCATTCCAACAGCAATACCTGTTGTTCCATTAACTAATAAATTAGGAAAATAAGCTGGTAAAACACTAGGTTCTTTTTCAGCACCATCATAATTTTCAACAAAAGTAACTGTATTTTTATTTAAATCTTTAACCAACTCTCCTGCCATTTTACTCATTCTAACTTCAGTATATCTCATAGCAGCAGCACTATCACCATCAATTGAACCAAAATTACCTTGGCCATCAGCTAAAGGATAACGATAATTAAATTCTTGTGCCATTCTTACCATTGTTTCATAAACTGCAATATCACCATGAGGATGAAATTTTCCAATACATTCTCCAACAATACGTGCTGCTTTTTTATAAGGTTTATCATATGTCATACCTAAAATTGCTAAAGAATATAAAATTCGACGATGTACTGGTTTCAATCCATCTCTTGCATCTGGTAAAGCTCTTGAAACAATAACTGACATTGAATATTCTAAAAAACTAGTTCTCATTTCATCAGATATATTACGAACATATTTATTAGAAATAAATGTTTCATTTTTTTTAGTTATTTCACTCATATATAAACTCCTAATTTTATTTTATTAACTTTTAAGCATCAATGTTTTTTACATATTTAGCATTTTCTTGAATAAATTCTTTTCGTAGAAATACATCTTTCCCCATCAATATTGAAAAAGTTTCATCTGCTTCTGAAGCATCATCAATACTTACTTGTAATAAAATTCTATGTTGTGGATCCATAGTTGTTTCTCATAGTTGTGTGGCATTCATTTCTCCTAAACCTTTATAACGTTGAATGTTAAAATTAGTTCCATTAAAATTATCTTTAATTTCTTGCAATTCTTGATCATTATATGCATATTTAACAAATTTACCACTATAAAATTTGTATAAAGGAGGCTGAGCTATATATATATAACCAGCATCAATTAAGGGACGCATGTAACGATAAAAAAATGTTAATAATAATGTTTTAATATGTGAACCATCAACATCAGCATCAGTCATAATAATAATTTTATGATAACGTAATTTAGTAATATTAAATTCTTTACCAACACCACAGCCAAAGGAAATAATAAGATTATTTATTTCTTCGTCAGAAAAAACTTTTAAAAGTCGTGCTTTTTCAACATTAATTATTTTTCCCCTTAATGGTAAAATTGCTTGAATTTCTCTACTTCTTCCCAACTTTGCAGTTCCACCAGCTGACTCACCTTCGACAAGAAAAACTTCTGTTTTAGTTGGATCTTTAGAAGAACAATCTGCTAATTTACCAGGTAAATTAGAAAATTGTAAAGGATTTTTTCTCGAAGTCATAATATTCTCACGTGCCTTTTTAGATGCTAAACGTGCACTTACTGATAAAATAACTTTGTTAATAATAATTTTTGCTTCAGCAGGATTTTCCAATAAAAATTTATTAATTATTTTTCCAGTTACATTAGAAACAATTTTTCTAACTTCAGAATTACCAAGCTTTGTTTTAGTTTGCCCTTCATATTGTGGATTAGGATGTTGAATTGAAATAATTGCTAAAATTCCTTCTTTAACATCATCACCAGTAAATGTTTCATCATTATTTTTTAAAAGATTATTTTTTTTCGCATAAGAATTCAATTCTCTTGTTAATGCTAAACGAAAACCATCTTCATGTGTTCCACCTTCAGGTGTATTAATATTATTACAAAATGAAAATATTTGAGATTCTTCACTTTCATTATATTGAAAAGCTATTTCTGTGTTTATACCATTTATTTCAAACTCTCCATAAATAATTTCATGTTTTAAAGGTTCAAATTTATTATTTAAAAAGGCAACATATTCTTTAATGCCCCCTTCATAACAAAAAGTTTCTTCTTTATTTTCACGTTCATCAATAACTTGAATAGTTAAACCTTTATTTAAAAAAGCAAGTTGTCTTAACCTTGTTTTAATTATTATAAAACTAAAATTTACAGTTTCAGTAAAAATACTTTCATCAGGTTTAAATAAAACAGTTGTTCCTTTTTTATCACTTTGTCCAATAATTGCCAATGGTAATTCTGGTTTACCACCTTCAATATATTTTTGAAAAAAAATATTACCATCACGGTAAATAGTAACTTCCAAATACTTACTTAAAGCATTTACTACTGAAGCACCAACACCATGTAAACCACCTGATACTTTATAAGAACCATTATCAAATTTTCCACCAGCATGTAATGTAGTAAAAACCGTTTCTACTGTTGAAATATTAGTCTTTGGATGTATATCAGTAGGAATACCTCGACCATTATCTTTTACTAATATTTCATTATTTTTAGTAATAGTTACAGAAATTTTTGTACAAAAACCAGCAATAACTTCATCAACAGCATTATCAACTATTTCTCAAACTAAGTGATGTAATCCTCTTTCTGCAGTGGAACCAATATACATTCCAGGTCGTTTTCTAACTGCTTCTAGTCCTTCTAAAACTTGAATTGAGTTAGCATTATAATCATTTGGAGTCCTTGTGCTCACTATTTTCACTCTCTTTCATCATTAAATATTTTCATTAATTTAATAATGAAAATATTTAAAATTTCAAAAATAAATTCAAAAAAAAGACTTTTTATTCTTTAAAATAAGCATATTATTTTACATTTTATATATAAATTATACATTTTTTTTGATTTAAAACAACATAATTTTTTTAAAAGAAAAATTAAAAAATCTTTATTCAAAAATAATAAATTACTTTTTTTAAAAATATTTAACAAAAAATCTATTTAAAATTTTCTATTAAACTAATAATACTATTTGCCATTTGTTGATGAAATCACATACCTGGATGAAATTCATCAAAATAAAAATATTTATTTAAATTACTTTCATTAACTCCAGAATTAAAAACCGGTTTATAAGAATATTTTGTTTCTTTAGACATCATTTTACAAATTGTAGCACTAGTTTCAACAATTCCATCTGGAATTTTACTTTTAAAATTATTCATATCAGTTGCTAATTCTTTTGAAAGAAAAAAGGTGTAATAATATTTTTATAAATTATTTTCATTTCTAATATCATTTTCTTTCATTGTTTTTGATATTCAATACATGTTTTACGTGCTATTTGTATTTTTTGTTGATTATTATGTAATATCTTTTTAATTTTTGGTGTTAATGTTAAGTCAGGAACATCACTAATAATAATTTTATTTGCACCATTTTTAATTAATAATTTTATTGCTTTTTTTTCTTCATTTATTACATTATTAATTTTACTGTTAATAATAATAGGATCTGTTTTATTCATTAAATTAGCAATATCATTAGCTCCCATTTCTATTCAAATAACATCTTTTTTTTGTAAAGAATGTTGTAATAACAACATTTGTGTTTGATGAGACAAATCAAAAGTTTTAATAATATCTAAATTATTATCACTGCTATCAGCAACTTCTCCTCCATAAGCATAATTATTACCCAAACTTTGAAATGTTTTACCATTGATGTTAAATAATCACCCAGGTTTAAAATTAATATTTAATTTTTCAGCAATTAATTGTGAAGCTACTTTATTACTACTTCAACAATTATTATAATAAGGTTTATCTAATTGAAAATGTTTACATTTACTATTACTATTTTCTAAATATTGATTTTGTGCAAATGTTCCTGCACCAGTATCTGACAAACTATCCCCTAAAACATAAAATTCACTAATAGTATCTTGCTTATTTTTACAAGCAATTATATTTAAATTAGTAAAAATTAAAATAGTAAACATACTTAACAATCGTAATTTCTTCTTCATTATTTTTTTACCCTTTCTTAGCTTATTAATTAAAAATAACTATTTTATTTAGTTATATCATATTATTTTTCTCCAATTGGTAAAACTAGTTGTAATAACCCAGTTTCTTCTTCACTATCAATAATTGTATAATTTTTTGGTCAAGAAATTTTCAAATTTACTTTTTTACATTTATTAAAAGATTTTAAAGCATTAATAATTAATTTTGAATTAAAAACTACTTTTATTTCTTCTTTTAAACTTTTAGATTTTACAATATGAAATTTTTTAAATTGTTCAATTACTTCACCTATACTATCATTATTAGATAAACAATTAATTTTAAAATCATTTTTTTCTACATTGATTCAAAATTGAATCATAGGTGAAGTATCTTTTTTTGCTAAAATTATTGATAATTCAATAATTTTTAAAAATTCTCTAACGTTATTAATTTCAATAATATTTTTTTCTTTTTCTATAATATTTTTAATAATATCATCCGTATTTGGATAAGTACCCTCAATCATTCGTGTTTGAAATAAAAAATTTTCAATTTCAATAATTAAATTATAATCATTTTCAAAATAAAAATTTATATTTGAATTTAAATCACTAGTAATTTTATCAATTTCGTTTAATAAATGAACTGGAATATTAAACTCTTTATTATTAAATTCTAATTTTTCTTCAAAAGAAAATCACTTTTTTGCTAAACAATATCCATCAGTTGCTGTAACAAATAACTTTTGATCATTAAATTTAAAATTAATTCCACTTAATGCTGGTTTATTATTGTTTGTATTTGTTGCAAAAGCAATTTGTTCATTTATATTTTGTAACAAATTTTTATTAAAAGATACTTTATTTTTAATATTTTTGTTAAAGTTGATTTTTGGAAATTTTTCAATTGTCATTGTACTTAATTTAAAGATAAAATCATTATTATCATTTTTAAAATTACTAATGATTAAATTATTAATTTTAAGTTCAAATAAAATTCATTCATCTTCTAGTTTACTAAAAATATCATAGATAATTTTAGTATTAATTAATACTGAACCGATGTTTAATATTTTTAAATATTTTTCATTATTATTTAGTTCATATTTTAATGATAAATTACCATTAGATGCAGTTAAAATTATTTTTTCTTTTTCAACTTCTAATAAAAAACAAGATAATTTTTCATAAGTATTATTAGAAATTGTTATTTTTATTATTTTTTTTATTATTTTGAATAATATAGAACTTTTGATTTCAATTTTCATAAATATCTCCCATTTTTAAACATTAATAATTAATTATATATTATATATATTAATTATTATTATTTATTTAATTATTAATAATATTATGATGTGGATTAATGTGGATAACTAATTTTAACTTATAAAATAAAGAAAAAATAAGAATTTTATATGTTAATAATTTATGATTAAAATAGTGGATTAATTGTGTTTTAAACATTCACGTGATAATCTTTCAATATTTTTTTTAAATTCATAATTAGTTTCAATATTTTTTTTAATTTTGTTATAAGCATTCATTACTGTTGTATGATCTTTACCTCCAAATTCAGAACCAATTTTTGTATATGATTCGTTTAAAAGTGTTTTTATTAAATACATTGCTACATGGCGTGCTATTGTTATTGTTTTAACTCTAGAAGTACTAATCAATAATTTGATTGGAATATTATAATATTCAGATACGATTGTTTTAATTTTTTTAATAGTTAGTTTTTCTTTTAATGAAGTATTTGATGTTTTAAAAGCTTTCATAACGTCTTCAAGCACTATTAAATGATTAGGCTTTATATATAAAATGCTGTAAAAAATTAATCTATTTAATGCTCCTTCTAATTTTCTAACATCACTATTAAAATTTAAAGCAATAAAACTTAAAGATTCTTCAGTAAAAATGCTTGGATTATAATTTAAAGACTTAATTTTTTCTTTTAAAATGATTAATGAAGTTTCAAAATCTGGTGAATCAATACCAACACTTAAACCACTTTGAAATCTTGAAACATTTCTTTCTTCAAAACCATATAAATCATCAGGATGTTTATCTGATGTAATAACAATTTGTTTTTGTTTGTTAACAAAGCTATTAAATATATGAAAAAATATTTCATTTGTTTTACTACGATTAGCTAAAAATTGAATATCATCAACGAGAAGAACATCGTATTGATTAAATGAATCTTTAAATTTTTCAATATCATTAATATTTTGTTTAATAATTTCTGGTACCATACGGCCAAATTCTTCAGAAGATAAGTAAAGTACTTTTTTTTGATTATTATATTTTGTTAATATTTCATTTTCAATAGCATGAAGTAAATGTGTTTTTCCTAATCCAGAATTACCATAGATAAATAAGGGATTTCAATACCTACCAAGTTCTATGGTAATTGAAAATGCTGCTTGATAAGCATCGTTATTTGATTCTCCTTTAACAAAGTTATTAAATTGAAATTGTTTTTTAATTTGTTGCAATTTATTAAATTCAACAAAATCTTTTTCTACATATATTTTTTGCTTCTTTGCTTCATTAAGTTCTAAAAATTCAATTTGAAGATTTTGTTGAATAATTCTTTCTAAAATTTCTTTAACTTTAAATGTTATATTTTTAGTTAAAATTTCTTTTGCGAATAGTGAATCAACAATAATTAAACATTTATTTTCAAAAATATCATAAATATAAGTGTTTTTAATATAGTTATTAAAAACACTTGGATCAATCATTTCATCATATTGAAGAAAATTTCTAACTTTATTTCAAATGTTTTGAAAGTTTTCTCGCTTATTATCAGTGTTATTCATTTTAAAAACCTCTTTAATTAATATAATTATTGTGGATGAATTGTGGATTAATGTTGATAACTTTTTTATAATTATAATCTGTATTATACTTTTAAAAAAATAAAAAAAAATAATATTTATTATTTAATATTATAAATGATTTATTTTTTTGTTAAACTAATATTGTTTTTATTAAAAATAAAATTAAAAATAAACAGAATAATTTGTTAAGATATAAATATTATGTTAGAATACTCTTAATGATTTTTTATTAGAATTTTTAAAAAAAGGAGAAAAAAATGAAACCGACATATCAACCAAGTAAGAGAAAACATCAAAAAACTCATGGTTTTTTTGCAAGAATGAAATCTGCAACAGGGATTAATGTTATTAAAAGAAGACGTCAAAGAGGACGTAAAAAATTAACAGCATAGTTTAAAAAATAAAATAAGGTGAACAAAATATGGAAAAAAAATACCGCCTTTTGAAAAATCATCATTTTAAATATTTAATTAATGAAGGAAAAAGTATTTCAAATGGTCAATTTTTTATCTATTATATGAATAGAGTAGATTTTGAAACTATACGAGTAGGCGTATCAGTAGGAAAAAAACTAGTTCGTTTTGCTTTTGCACGTAATAAGATTAAACGTCAAGTACGAGGAATGTTAGTAGATATTAAAAAAGATTGACCAGTAGATATAGTAATTATGATTAGAAAAAATTATTTATCTAATACATATGAAGAAAATCTTAGTTCTTTATTACATCTTTTAATGAAAATCCCATTATAGGAGAGTAAATTTAATGCAATATAAAAAGTTTTTATTTCCTGAACAACAGAAAAAAAACGTTTGATTAAAAATAACATGAAAATGAACTAAAATTATTTTAGGAACTTTTTTATTGATGTCAACACTTTGAGGTTGTGGTCAGACTATGGGTGATCCTAATGTTGCAACTAGTGATGTTATTTCAGCTTATGATTTTCAAAGATATAATGTAGCGGCTGTTTTTTTTGAATTACTTATTGGTAACAGTGATGTAGCAAAAAATCACATTTTTCATTTTAATGGTAATAATATTTATGAATATGGATTTACAGGGATTAGAACATGAAGTGAAGCTTGAACGCAAACTAAATCACCGTTCTTTGGAATGTTTGTTTATCCAATCGCTTGAATCTTAGTTAGTATTTCTGCTGGATTAAGTGGTGGAGTTGATGTAAATTCAAAATACTGATCAGTAAGTGTTATTTTTGCTATTATTTTTACAACGTTAATTATTAAACTTATTACATTAGTATTTACTTTTAAAGCCCAACAAAATCAAGAAAAAATGCAATCAGTGCAAATGAAAACTTCCGAAATTCAAGCCAAATATAAACATTCACGTGATCCAAGTGCAAAACAAAAACAACAAATGGAATTAATGGCTATTTATAAAAAAGAAGGAATAAATCCAATGGCTGCTTTTATTCCAATGTTTTTATCACTTCCTTTCTTAACAGCTATGTTTACTGTTATGAAATCAACTAATTTATTAAAAAATACTGTTGTTGGTGCTATTAGTTTAGTTGAACAACCATGAACTATGGTTACTCATGGCCAATTTATGTATTTAATAATTATTGTTATATATATACCAACACAATTAGTTTCTATGTTATTACCGATGTTTTTAAATCGTTCACGACAGAAGATTAAAACTAAAGAAGCAAAAGCTGCATTAAAAAAACAAGTTATTATTCAAAGCGTTATGATTTTTATGTTTTTATTTTATGTATGTGTTGCTCCTTCAGGATTAGGCATTTATTGAATTATTTCTGGAATATTACAAATATTTCAAACTCTTGGTTTTCATTACTATAATAAACATAAACGTAGTCGTTATAAAAAAAATGGTACAATTAGTACACCATTTTCAAGTAAGATTAAAAAGATATTTACAAAATCTGAAATAGTTGTTCAACCTAAAAAAATAAGTAATTTATTATAATGTGGAGAAAAAAAGATGGAAATTAAATCATTTAAAAAAAATATTGATTTAGAAAAAACTATCAAAAATTTGCCCCCCAAAACATTTTATATAAAATTAGGTATAGAAAAACGTTTATTTAAAACTATTACTAAAATTTTTATTTTTAATGAAAATGATGTTAAAAATTATTTGAATGATAAATGACATGATTTATTGGAACTTTTTAATATAAAAAATTATCAAGAAGAAATAATATTAAATGGTAATAAATTTTATATTAATATTAATTGTAAGTATAAAAATTCAATTTTAATTGGCAAAAAAGGTTATACAATTAGTGCTTTACAAAATTTACTTATTACTTATTTAGAAATAAAATTTAAAAGAAACTATCAAATAGTAATAAATGTTAATAATTATTTAAATATTCAAAAACAAAATTTTAAAATTAGAATATATGAAATTATAAAAAAAATAAGAATAAGTAAAGAAATGTTTCATTTTGAATCAATGCCTAATAACCAAAGAAAAATTATACATGAAATAGTTAAAAATATTGAAGGAATATCAAGTTTTTCTGAAGGTATAGGTTATAACCGACATGTAGTAATTAGATTGGAAAATTAGAGTAATCTAAGATTTTAAATCTTAGATTGTTTAAATGAAAAGAGGAAAAAATGTTAAATGATACTATTACTGCAATTGCAACCGCACCTTTAAATCAAGCAATCAGTATTATTAGAATTTCAGGAAAAGATACTTATGAGTTATTAAATAAGGTTTTTGATAAAGATATTTTAAATCAGAAAGGTCACACTTTAATAACAGGATATATTATTGATCATAATAAGAATAAAATTGATCAAGTTGTTTTGGCATGTTATCGCGCTCCCAAATCTTTTACAGGTGAAGATACAATTGAAATTAATTGTCATGGCGGAGTGTTAATAACACAAAAAATTTTGCAATTATTACTATCTACAGGTATGAGAATGGCAACAAGAGGAGAATTTACGAGAAGAGCTTATTTAAATGATAAAATTGATTTAATTGAAGCAGAAGCTATTAATGATTTAATTATGGCTGAAAATAATACTATTTTAAAAACCGCTATTAATAGTTTAAGTGGTAAAACAAGAGTACTAATTGATGAATTATCTTCAGAATTACTAACTTTAATTGCTAATATAACAGTTAATATTGATTATCCTGAATACGATGGAGTTGAGGAAAAAACAATTAATAATGTTATTCCATTAGTTGAAAAATTTTTAAATAAAATAAAAGTTATTAAAGAACATAGTAAAATTACTAAAACTATAAAAGAAGGAATTAATACAGTTATTATTGGAAAACCTAATGTTGGAAAATCTTCCCTATTAAATGTGCTTTTAAATGAAGATAAAGCTATTGTTTCTAATGAAGAAGGAACAACAAGAGATCTGGTAGAAGGCAAAATTAATTTGGGTGATATTAGTTTAAATTTAATTGATACAGCAGGTATACGTCATACTTTAAATGATATCGAAAAAGCAGGTATTGATAAATCACATAAGGCTTTAAATGAAGCAGATTTAATAATATTAGTACTTGATGGTTCAAAAGATTTAAGTGTTGAGGATAAACAATTATTAGAAAAAATAAAACATAAAAATTACCTTATTGCTATTAATAAAACGGATTTAAGGTTAAAATTAAAATTAGACATTAAAAATAATTTTAATGTGGTAAAAGTTAGTGCAATAATGGGCGAAATTGAAAATCTAATTTTAGGAATAAAAAATAAAATTATAACTACTGAAATTAATTTTGATAAAGAATTACTTTTTGCTAATACAAGACAATTAGCATATTTGGATGAAATTGAACTTAGTATTTCAGAAGCATTAAAAGATTTAAAAAAGAATATTTCGATAGACTTAATTATTGTTCACTTACAAATTGCATGAAATAAGATTTTAGAAATGCAAGGTAAAAAATTTGAAACTGATTTATTAGATGAAATTTTTAAAAGATTTTGTTTAGGAAAATAAAAGGGAAGGTAAAATATATGGCTAATAATGGAATTTTTGATACTCATTGTCATTTAATGTCAAAACATTATGATGAAACAGAAATATTAAAATTATTAACTGATGCTTATTCAGCAGGTGATAGCATTGGTAGTATTTGTAATGTTGGTTTTGACTTAAATACTAGTAAGCAAGCTGTTAGTCAAATTTATGAATTTGAGAGTGAAGAAAAAATTCCTAATCTTTATGCAGCTGTAGGTATTCATCCAACAGAAGTAAATACTTGCGATAGTAATACTATTTCAGAATTGAAAAAATTAATAGCAACCGGTAAAGTAGTTGCTATTGGTGAAATTGGATTAGATTATTATCATAAATTTACAGAACCACAATTGCAAAAAAAATGATTTATTGAACAATTAAAATTAGCTAAAGAACATAAATTACCTGTATTATTACATATTCGTAATGCTTTTGAAGATGCTTTTGAAATTATTAAAAAAGAAAATATTACTAATGGTGTTCTTCATTGTTTTACAGGAACAAAAGTAATAGCTGAAAAATTTATAAAACAAGGTTTTTATATTTCTTTTGCAGGTAATGTGACATATAAAAATGCTTTGAAGTTACAAGAGGTGGCAAAAAATATACCAATTAATAAAATATTAGTTGAAACAGATGCGCCATATTTAACTCCTGAACCAAAAAGAGGCAAAAATCCCAAAAATGGATTAACAATTAATCATCCAGAAAATATAATATTTACAGTTAATAAAATAGCTGAATTAAAGAAGATCCCAAAACAAAGTATTATTAATGCAACTAGGGAAAATGCTATTAATGTTTTTAAATTAAATAATGAATTGAAAAGAAATAATGAGTAATAATGAGAAGTTTAAAGTAGCTATTTTTTTAGCAACAGGCTATGAAATGGGTGAAGTAATAATTACTATTGATCTATTAAGAAGGGCTAATATTGTTATTGATTTAGTAAGTATTGAAAATGACTTAAAAATCAAATCAAGTCATAATGTTTTTATTTTATGTGAAAAGAAAATCAGTGATATTGATTTGTTAAGTTATAAGATGCTAATTTTACCGGGTGGTAAAGTTGGAGTAGAAAACTTAAGCAAAAATGAATTATTAAAATCAATATTAGTTATTTTTGCTAAAGATAGTAATAAGTTTATTGCTGCTATTTGTGCAGCATCCCAAATTTTAGGTCAATTAAATTTAATAGATAACAAAAAAATTACGCATTATCCAGGCACTAATATTGGTTTAAATAAAAGTATTATTTTAGATGAAAAAGTAGTAGTTGATAATAATATTATAACTGGAAAATCAATTGGTGCTGCATTTGAATTTGGTTTAAAGTTAATTGAAGTTTTAGAAAGTAAAGAAATTTCTGAACAAATTAAAAAACAATTAGTTTTTTAATTTGTATTTTTTATATAAAGTTAAAGTTATTACTTTTAAAATAGTTAATGACCTATACTTTTTATACAGTTAAAATAATAATTTTAAATATAAAAAATACATTTTAATTTAATCAATAAAAAATATTGTTGACATTTAAAAATGTATTTTTTTAATTTTTTTTTAAAATAATAATATAATAAGTGTATAAAAAGGGGGTTTTTATAAAAATGAAAAAATGATTAAATATTTTAGGAACGATTGAATTTACAACAGTAAGTACAACAGCAATAGTTGCTTGTAAAACATCAGAAAGTATTTTAAGTAAATCATTTGCTTCTAGTTATAATGTTGATGACTTTAGTAATTTAGAAGGTTTTGGTATTAAATATAACGAAGAAAATAATACATATGATTTTGTTTGATCAAAATTAACAGTAGATTTAGCAACAATTATAGTACCAATTAATAATACAGTTCCAGTTCAAAAAATTTCCAAAGATAAAAATATTGAAGTTAAAGAAAATGAATTAGTAGCAATATATTCTGCAGAAGATCAACAAGGTTTAATTATTGGTTCAGAAAATTTTATTACAATTAAAATTAAATTAAATTTATATAAAGGAGTAAAAGAAGAAACAAATAAAGTTGAACTAGTAGATCAAACAGTAGAATACGATGTTTCATTAAATTTATTTGTTAAACAAAACTTAAAATTTTTAACAACTCCAACTGTAAATTGTAAAGCAGATATTGCTGAATTTAAAACTATTTTAGTAAAAGAATTAAAAAAACAAAATGGTTTTTCTAAATTAGATATTAATATGATTAATATTGTAAAAGTAGATGGTGATCCTTTAATTACAGAAGATTTAAAAGAACATGATACACATGTTAAATTAACATTAACAGATGAGGGAAAAAACCATTTTATTGGTGAAAATAATGATTTAAAAGTTAATTGGGTTCCAGAAGTTTAATAAAATAAATTATGGAATATTTATAAAAATAAAAATGTAATATTTTAATTTATGAAAGGAAAATATATATGAAAGCTTTAGTAACATTATTAGGAACGATTGGTTTAACATTTACAAATGCAAATAGTTTTTTAAATATAAATAATAGTCCAAAAGAAGTTAAAGAAATAACTTATGAATTTAGTGAAAATAAAAAAGATATTGTTCATAGTTATAAAACTTCATCAGTATCAAATCCAGCTTATGAAAGTTGAGATTTTGTAGTTTCTACAGGTTTAAAATCTTTTCAAAAACCAAAATCTATTAGAATATTAGAATGATTCTTAAATAATGGTTCAGATAAAATAGACTGAGGTTCAGAACATTATGATGTATTTTCTGTTCCTTTAAAAATAATGGGAAAAGAAATTAATAAAATTAATGAGGGAAAAATTACAGATGAAGAAGTAACATATAATAGAATGAATTTTTCATTTAAAGAATCGTATCAAGATTTTTTAGCAACTGCTGAAGTTGTTAGAGGTATAACTACTGCATTATTTTTTGATAATCTTGATTGACACATTCAATTTTTATTTCCTGCAAAATTAACATTCGATATGTCATTTTCTAATGTATTGGAATGGCAACCCTTTTTAGGACTATTTTTTGGTAGACATTTGTTTTTGATAACTAATTGGAGTTAGGTAGTTTAGAGTACTGTGAATTCTTATGTTGTTATATCAATTGATGTAATCAAATAATTCTAATTTTAATTGGATTAATGATGTAAAATTTTTATCATTAATAAATTCAATTTTGAAAGTTTTAAAAGTTGCTTCAGCAACAGCATTGTCATAAGGACATCCTTTTTTGCTTAAAGATCGAGTTATGTTGAAAGCTAATAAAAGTTTATCAATAGTTTTATTATTGAATTCATTACCGCGATCAGTATGAAATATTTCAATATCTTTTAAACAGTGATTTGATTGCATAAATGCTTGATATACTAATGATGCATCTTTTTTAACTCCAACACTATGTCCAATAATTTCGCGGTTAAATAGGTCGATTAATAGGCAAATATAGTTTCATTTACCATTAACTTGAACATAAGTTAAATCACTAACAATAACTTCATTTTTAATTCTATTATTAAAGTTTCTATTAACAAGATTGGTTATTTGACTATCATTGACTTTATTATGATAATTTTTGAATGATAATTTAGTGTATTTTGATATTAAATTATGCTTATTCATAATTTCTTTAATTTTTCTGCGTGATAAATAAATTTCTTGGTTTGCTAGTATGACTTTTAATCTTCTAGTACCATAAACTTCTTTATTTTCTTTAAAAGCACTAATAACAGCTTGTTCATAAATATTATTTTGAATTTTATTTTTTTTCTTTAAATTAAAATAATATGTTGATTTAGAGAGTTTTAAAAAATGACACATTGTGCGCATTTTATATTTAGATTTATTATTTGCAATAATCTCTATTTTCTGCCTATTATTAGTGCTGCTTGCTTTAAAATATCAATTTCCATTCGTAACTGTTTTAATTCTTTATTTGCTTGAATTAATTGTTTTTCTAAATCTGAAAGATTATCTTTAGTTTTAAAACTACCTGAATTAGTAAATTGCTTAATTCAATTGTAAGTAGCTGCTCTTGTAACATTGTATTCTTTAACAAGGCAAGATACTGATTTGCCACTTTGATATAAAGCTACTATTTGTTTTTTAAATTCATCTGAATATGAGTTAATAGTGACCATAATTATAATTACTTTCTTTTAACTAATTTGTTCACTTGTCTATGTAATTAGTGTCCAATAAAGTGTAACCCATCCATAATTAAAAAATGTAAATATTCCATAAATAATACAACTAATAAGTAATATTATTGACATAATCATTCCAATTATTAAACCTATTTTAATAAAATTATTATTATTTATCATTTTTTGACTACTCCTTTTTTTACTTTATATAAAATTTTAATATAAAATGTTATAATATTATTATACTACTTATGGGAGAAAGATAATCTAATGCAAAAAATAAATATTTTGTTTAAAAATCAGATTCAAAAGAAAATTAAAGTAAATAATTTATTAAAACATAAAAATCAAATTGTATATTTTTATAATGTAATTGTCTTTAAAACATATATATTAGTTTATTATTATTACTATAAATAAAAAACACAAACTTAAAATACTACCAATTGATAATAATATTATAAACTACTACTTTTTCAGCTAGATTAATAATTTAACAAGTTAATATTATTATTTTTTTAAAAAAAATCTTTAAAAGAATACTATAAAAATATTAGCCACTGCTTATAAAAAATAAATAATATAAAAACTTTTTTCTAACTAAAAGCAGATTGTAATTTGAAGTGTAAAACTTTGAATTACAATCTGCTTTAATAATTTTATATTATAACTTTATTTTAAATATTTAATTAATAATCTATTGCAAATTTCAATCCATACCCTAAACTTCTAGTTAAATATACTGGATGGGTTGGATGGGTTACACTTTATTGGACACTAATTACATAGACAAGTGAACAAATTAGTTAAAAGAAAGGAATTATAATTATGGTCACTATTAACTCATATTCAGATGAATTTAAAAAACAAATAGTAGCTTTATATCAAAGTGGCAAATCAGTATCTTGCCTTGTTAAAGAATACAATGTTACAAGAGCAGCTACTTACAATTGAATTAAGCAATTTACTAATTCAGGTAGTTTTAAAACTAAAGATAATCTTTCAGATTTAGAAAAACAATTAATTCAAGCAAATAAAGAATTAAAACAGTTACGAATGGAAATTGATATTTTAAAGCAAGCAGCACTAATAATAGGCAGAAAGTAGAGATTATTGCAAATAATAAATCTAAATATAAAATTCGCACAATGTGTCATTTTTTAAAACTCTCTAAATCAACATATTATTTTAATTTAAAGAAAAAAAATAAAATTCAAAATAATATTTATGAACAAGCTGTTATTAGTGCTTTTAAAGAAAATAAAGAAGTTTATGGTACTAGAAGATTAAAAGTCATACTAGCAAACCAAGAAATTTATTTATCACGCAGAAAAATTAAAGAAATTATGAATAAGCATAATTTAATATCAAAATACACTAAATTATCATTCAAAAATTATCATAATAAAGTCAATGATAGTCAAATAACCAATCTTGTTAATAGAAACTTTAATAATAGAATTAAAAATGAAGTTATTGTTAGTGATTTAACTTATGTTCAAGTTAATGGTAAATGAAACTATATTTGCCTATTAATCGACCTATTTAACCGCGAAATTATTGGACATAGTGTTGGAGTTAAAAAAGATGCATCATTAGTATATCAAGCATTTATGCAATCAAATCACTGTTTAAAAGATATTGAAATATTTCATACTGATCGCGGTAATGAATTCAATAATAAAACTATTGATAAACTTTTATTAGCTTTCAACATAACTCGATCTTTAAGCAAAAAAGGATGTCCTTATGACAATGCTGTTGCTGAAGCAACTTTTAAAACTTTCAAAATTGAATTTATTAATGATAAAAATTTTACATCATTAATCCAATTAAAATTAGAATTATTTGATTACATCAATTGATATAACAACATAAGAATTCACAGTACTCTAAACTACCTAACTCCAATTAGTTATCAAAAACAAATGTCTACCAAAAAATAGTCCTAAAAAGGGTTGCCATTCCAAATTCAAGCAAGTAAACCAGTAACCAATAAAACTATGAAAATTATAAAAAATTTACGATATTTTTTCATAAAATCTCCTTTTAAAAAAATTATTATTAATAATTTCAATTCCTTATTTAAATTAATAATCATAGAAAGAAAAAAATGTACCTTCTAGAAATTTTATATTTTTGTTTGCTTTTTTTGAAATTGATAACTAAATCATTACCATTATTTTTTCATTTCATTTTGAATAGTAATTTATTATTTATATAAGTAAAAAATGCACTTCTATAAATTTTAAAAGTGCATTTTATTTAAACTTATTTTTTATCCTAAATCTTCATCTTTTGTTAGAATTTCGCGGTTAGGATTTTGTTCAACTATTAATTGTTTGTAAATTGTATCACGATATTTTACACAACCATCAATAACATTATCTAAAGGATTTTGAGCAACACGTACTTCAAAAATATCTCCCTCATATTTTTGACGAATTGGTTTTGTACCTTTTTCAGCTTTAACTTCGATGAAATATTCCTTAGCCAATTCTTCTTTAATAAATTCATCAATTTTTTTAATGTAAGCTCCACCACCACAAATTGTGATTCCCTTACCTTTTTTCTTTAAGTCACTAACACTACCAGCAGCTTTTTCCCCAGAAGTTCTTAGTACTCTACGAATTGATGGAATAACATGTTCTCTAAATTGAACTTGCATTACATTTTCACGAATTTCTTCTGGTGTAATTTCAATAGTTTTAGAAATTGACATTGTTTCTCCTGGCTGAGAGTCTAATCTAGGTAATGAAACACCTGAAATAGTATATGGTTTTTCATCTTGATATTTCATAAGTGAACCGATGTTCTTTTTAACATCTTCTGCTTCTTTAGTACCAATTTTTAAAGCATGCTTTTTAGCTATGTATTCTTGAATTTTTTGTGTTAAATAGTCTCCAGCACAATGTGTTGTATATGAATATAGGATTGAATCGTTGCTAAGTACGGCAATATCAGTACTTCCCCCACCAATATCAACACACATAATTGCAGTTCCAAAAATATCTTGGCCTGAACCTAATGCTGCCATTTTAACTTCTTCTTGAACAAATCCACGAAGTGCTCCTAAACGATGAACTATATTTTCTAATGCTTCTCTTTGTACTGAATTAATTTCACTTGGTGTTGCCATTAAAACAATTAAATTACGGTTTTTATCAGCTTGTTTTGAATCTTTAATTTCAAGTCTAAAATCTTGAAAAATTTTAGCAAGCATACGTTGTAAAGCATCTGGATCAGCAATATTACCATCACGAACTGGACGCTTAATAACAACATTTTCATTTGTTTTATCAATTAAAGCTTTAGCTTCTTCACCATAAAGAATAACATTTTTTTCATAGTCTTCAGCAAGATAAGTTGGAGCATCATATGTAAGTCCAATGTTAACATACCTTGCTTTAAAGTTTTCTGTTCCAACATCTAAAGCTAATCATTGGTAGTCATTAATAGACTTAATATTACTTTTTTTATTTAAGTTTTCTTTGGGTTTTTTATCAAATAATCCCATTTTTTTTCCTCCTTCTACACACCTGGAATTTTAATTACTTGGTCTAATGAATCCTTTTTCATATACATCTTGTTTATGAGTTTCATAGGCTTGAGTCCCTCTAATTACACATTCTCTTGGATTATTAGCAGATACCACATGTTCTAAATTTAGTCGTTTTTTTAGATAAGTTGTAATATTTTCAAGCAAAGCACCCCCACCAGTGATAGTTAAACCGTCTTTCATAATCATTTCTGAAAAGGCAGGTCCAGCTTTATCAATAATGTCACTACATAGTGCAATAATTGGTTCAAAGGCTTCAGTAACTACTCTAGCTACTTCTTGCTTAGGAACTGTAATTTGTTCAGGTTTTTTAGTTTTAGTACTTTTTCCATGGATAGTAATTTTATTTTCACTATCTTTTTCACCATCTATTCAAATACCACCACTAATTTTTGTTTTTTCAGCCTCCATTGAGCTAAGAGATATATAGTGCATTTTTTCAAAATGTTCTTTAATACTACGTTCAATAGCATTTCCAGCAATTGGAATTGAATCTTGAACAATAACTTCTCCACTTGATAAAATGGCACAGTCAGAAGTTCCACCACCAATATCAAGAATAAATACTCCTGAAGCATCTCAAAGTGCTTCCCCAGCACCAATAGCTGCCAATTTTACTTCAGGAACAATAACAACTTTTTCAGCTTTCATTACGCTTTCATTACTTGCATTATATCTATTGGGAAATTTATCACTATAAATTGGAATTTTAGCTATTTTTTTTCCTTGTAGAATTTCACGTAAAACAGTTCTATCTAATTTATAAACCTTAGATGGAATAGCTACAAGTGCTACTGAATTTTCTCAAATTTTTTCAGCTTTCACATCAATAATTTGTGTAAAAATTTCAGTTAATAAAGCAATCAAAGCATTATTGTCACTAATAACACCATTAGCCATTGGTTCTCTGAAAATTTTATTCGCTGGAGTTTTTTCCTTCATTAATAAAGCGGCTTCACCAATGAATACTTCTCCGTTTTCTGTATCAAATACAATTGCTGATGGTTGACTATAAACAACCCTTCCATTAACTCTGACAATTAAATTTCTTGTTCCTAAATCTAGAGAAACAATATTAACGTCTTGGTTATTGTGTCCGTCATTAGCAACCTCTATTTTTGTTGCCATATAAAAATCATCTCCTTTTCCCACTCAAATTAATATTTATTTATTAAGTTGATATATGTTAATATTACCACATGTAGATTTGCTAGTAGTAAATTTAGCATATATGATTAGTTGGCTAACTATTTGTTTAATTATTACTAGTATATAATTAACTAAAAATGTGAATTGGAGAATAATAATGGAAAATCCAAAAAAAATATTGAAAAAATACGACTTACATGCAGTTAAAAAGTTTGGACAAAACTTTTTAATTAATAATAATATAATTGATAAAATTGTTAAAACTAGTAATTTTAAAGATGAAGATGGCATTGTTGAAATTGGAGCCGGCATTGGTCATTTAACTAATAAATTACTCAGCACTGCGCAAAAAGTTGTGACAATTGAAATTGACAAAAAATTAATTCCTGTTTTAGAAAAAGAATTAAATGAATACAAAAATTTAAAAATTATAAATGATGATTTTTTAAATTTAGATTTAAAAAAAATCATTAATGAAGAATTTGCAATAAATCAAAAAATTCATGTAATTGCAAATTTGCCTTATTATATTACTTCACAAATTGTTTTAAAATTATTAGAAAATATTGAATTATTTGATTCATTTACATTAATGATGCAAAAAGAAGTTGCACAAAGATTTTGTGCTAAACCTAAAACTAAAGTATATAATAATCTTTCTGTTATGTGTCAATTTTATTGTGATGTTAAAATTATTTTTGATGTTAGTCCTAATAATTTTACTCCGATACCTAATGTTACAAGTAGTGTTGTTTATTTTAAAGTAAATCCTAAATTTCAACTTGATGAACCACAATTATTTTGAAAATTTGTAAGAAGTTGTTTTGTTAATAAGAGAAAAACATTAGTTAACAATTTGGGTATTTATTTAAATAGCAAAGAAAAAGCCGTTAATTTAATTAACGACTTATCTTGATCATTAACAATAAGATCTGAAGAATTAACATTTTCAATGTTTTACCAGTTATTTACTATTATTAATAATAAATACCTTTCAGAATAATTATTAAAATTAATGATATTAGAATGTGGATAATAAGTATATAAAACACCTCAGCAATAATCCTTGTTTATTAATAAACATATTTTTAAATATTTATTATCCGTTAACTATTATAATGATTTTATTTTTTCTTGCAAAAGATATAACTTTTTATTAATTATTTTTAATTAATAGTCTTTAAATTTAATATACTTAAATTGTAATAAACATTGTATAATGAAATTATAATTATAATTTTTAGAAACATGTAAAGGAGGATTTAATGAATAATGTAGAAAACATTGTAGTTTTTGGTTTAAGTGCTAGTCAAAAATTTACACAAGAAGTTTGTAAAAAACTTAATATTGAACCTGGAAAAGCAGAAATTAGTCGTTTTGCTGATGGTGAATTTAACATTCAATCTATAACATCAGTACGAGGGAAAGTGGTATATATTATCCAATCAACTTCGCCGCCAACTAATGATAATTTAATGGAATTATTAATTTTTGTTGATGCTTTAGTTCGTGCATCTGCTGCTAAAATTCATGTAGTAATTCCTTATTTTGGTTATGCTCGTCAAGATCGAAAACAAGGTGGTAGACAACCTATTACTTGTAAACTTGTTGCAAATTTATTAACTGTTGCGGGTGTTGATCGTGTTATTACTGTTGATTTACATTCACCACAAGAACAAGGATTTTTTGATGTTCCTGTTGATGATTTACGAGCAACTCAAGATTTAGCATCTTATTTAATTGAAGAAAATTTAACTAATTTAGTTGTTGTATCTCCAGATCATGGTGGTGTTACTCGTGCTCGAAGATTGGGTAATTATTTAAGTGTACCTTTGGCAATTATTGATAAAAGAAGAACAACTCCTAATCAAAGTCAAGTTAAGTTTGTATTAGGAGATGTTAAAGAAAAGAATGCTATTATTATTGATGATATGATTGATACAGGTGGTACTATTATTAATGCAGCAAAAGCTATTAAAGAACATGGTGCAAAATCAGTTTATATTTTAGCTACTCATGGTATTTTTAGTGGTCAAGCTTCAAAAAATTTGAAACAAGCTGTTATTGATGGAATTATTAAGGAAGTTGTTATTACTAATACTATTGAAATTTCTGAGGAAAAAAAGTTTAATGGTTTAAAAATTATTTCAATTGCTGATTTTATTGCAAAAATGATTGATGCTTCAATTAATAATAAATCATTAACAAAAGTTTATGATGATAAAACAAATGAATTAATAAAAAAAATTAATAATAAAAATAGTAAAAAATAATAAAGAGGAAATTTAAAATAGATGAAATTAGTTATT
This sequence comes from Spiroplasma endosymbiont of Phycita roborella, assembly GCF_964031195.1. Classification (NCBI taxonomy): domain Bacteria; kingdom Bacillati; phylum Mycoplasmatota; class Mollicutes; order Entomoplasmatales; family Spiroplasmataceae; genus Spiroplasma; species Spiroplasma endosymbiont of Phycita roborella. Next base: position 168,094 of record NZ_CAXIQJ010000004.1, read on the forward strand.
GGATTAGGAAACCCATGTAAAGAGTATGAATTGACACGTCATAATATTGGTTTTATTATTATTGATATGATTTGTGAAACATTACAATTAAAAATTAATCAAACTAAATTTAATGGTCAATATGTTAAAACTGTTGTTAATGGCACTGATGTTATTTTTTTAAAACCATTAACTTTTATGAACTTATCAGGTTTTTGTGTTTCAAATTTTATGAATTATTTTAAAATTAAAATTGAAAATGTGTTAATTATTCACGATGAAGTTGATTTAAATTTTGGTCAATTTCAATACAAACAAAAATTTAGTGCTGCTGGTCATAATGGAATTAAAAGTATTTTTAATCAAATTGGTAGTAAAGATTTTCAAAGATTAAGAATTGGTGTTGGTAAAAATCCTAATTTTAACACGGCTGATTGAGTTTTGAGTAAGTTTAGTAATGATGAGTTAAAGAATATAAAAGATCATAAACAATTTTTTGTAGAAAGCATTAGTAGTTGAATTACTGATAGTAAATTTGAAAATATTATGAATAAATATAATAAAAAATAATTAATATATTATAAAAATATTAAAGAATATTTTCATTTTTATGTTTTCTACATAAGTAAACATAAAGTTGTGTTTCTTTTTCTTTTTTAATTTTTTCTAATTCTTTTTTTATTTCTTCAATTAATAAAATATCATTTTGTGTTTGCTGATATTGATTTATTTCATTTATTTTTTCAAGTTTTGCTTCTAGTAATTTTTGCTTACAAATAGGACAAAGTTTGTCAAAATCATCATTATTATCATTTTGAAAACTGTCATTATCAAAATTTCATTTCATTTTTTAAGTTTCCTTTACTAGTTTATTTTAATAACAATATTTTGATAATCATTATTAAATAATTATATAATTAATTTATAAATTTATAAATACTTTTTTTGAGTATAAAGGAGACAATATGAAAGCAAAAAAAAATATAATCAAACCAACAATAGAAAAGGCAAAAACTAAAGTTGAACAACTTAATAAAACTATTAAACCAAAAGTTAAAGATGTAAAAAAAGCAACTAAAGTAAAAACGCAATCAATAAAAACTGACACTGTTAAGCCAACCATTAATAAGATGAAAGTAGATTTTGAAAAATCAAAACATATAATAAAAGAAGAAAATCAAAAAATTGCTAATAAAATTGTTAATACTAAAAATATTTTAATATCAAAAATTGATCAACCAAAACCATTTAAAACTACCGCTATTATTGGTTGTCAATGAGGTGATGAAGGAAAAGGTAAAATAACTGACTATTATAGTCAAAATTCTGATGTTATTGTTCGTTGAAGTGGTGGTGATAATGCCGGACATACAATTGTTTTTGATCATCAAAAATATAAATTAAGTATTATTCCTTCTGGTATCTTTAATAAAGATTCATATTGTGTTATTGCTAATGGTTGTGTTGTTAATCCAGAAAAATTAGTTTCTGAAATTGAATATTTAAAAGCTGCCGGTTTTAGTTGTCAAAATTTACGGATTTCTGATCGTGCTCATATTATTTTACCTTATCATTTAGCATTTGATGAATATGAAGAAAAAATTAAGGGCGATAAAGCTATTGGCACTACTAAAAAAGGAATTGGACCTTGTTATGCTGATAAAGTTAATCGGATTGGAATTCGAATGGGTGATTTATTAGATAAGGATCGGCTATTAGAATTGATTACTGATAATTTGTTAATTAAAAATAAAATATTAAAAAATGTTTATGGATATGAAAAAGAATTTAATGCGCAAACAATATATAATCGTTTATTAGAATTATTACCATACTTTAAAGATTTAATTATTGATACTGGTCAATTTTTAAATGAACAATTAGTTAGAAATAAAAAGATATTATTTGAAGGAGCACAAGGTACTTTATTAGATTTAGATCATGGTACATATCCTTTTGTAACATCTTCTAATCCAAGTGCTAGTTCAATTGCTATTGGTTCAGGTATTTCTTTAAAAGCAATTAACGAAATTATTGGTGTAACTAAAGCATACAGTACAAGAGTTGGTGCTGGTGCATTTCCTAGTGAAGTTTTTGGTAAATTAGCAGATTATATTCGTATGACTGGTAATGAATATGGCACAGTTTCAAAAAGACCAAGAAGAATTGGATGATTTGATGCAGTTATTGCTAAGTATAGTGCACAAATTAATGGATTTACTAGTTTAGCTATTATGTTGTTAGACGTGCTTACTGGTATTGAAACATTAAGCATTTGTACGCATTATACTTTAAATGGCGAAATAATTAGATACATACCTTCTCAAATTAATAACTTTAATAAATGTCAACCACATTTTATTACTATGCCTGGCTGAAATGAAGATATTACTAATATTACTAGTTATGATGAATTACCAGAAAATGCTAAAAATTATTTAAAAAAAATTAGTGAGTTGGTGGGTGTTCCAATTAGAATATTTTCTGTTGGTCCAGATCGTAAACAAACTATATTTATTAAGGAGTAAAAATGATTGAACGTTACGAAACAAAAGCAATGACTAATATTTGAAATATGAAAAATCGTTTAAACTTATGAATGAATTTTCAAATTGATGTTTGTGAATCATTACAACATTTAAATATAATTCCTCTTAAAGATTTTCAATTAATTAAAAAAAATGCTAAATTAGATATTGAATTAATGAATAAATTAGAATTAGAAACTAAGCATGATGTAGTTGCTTTTACTAGAATGTTGAGTGCTAACTTAAAAACTGAAAGTCGTTGAATTCATTATGGTTTAACTTCAACTGATATGGTTGATAGTGTCCAAAATCTACAAATAAAATTTTCAAATGAAATTATTGAAAAAGCTTTAATTACTTTACAATTGAAATTAAAAGAGTTAGCGTTTAAATATAAAAATCAATTAGTAATTGGTCGCAGTCATGGTATTTTTGGTGAACCAACTTCATTAGGATTAAAATTTGCTTTATGATACGATGAAATAAATAGACAGTTAGTAAGGTTGGAATTAGCAAGAAAACAAGTTGAAGTTATTAAGATTACGGGTGCTATCGGTAATTTTGTTCATATTTCGCCAAAAGTTAGTGAATTTATTGCTAAAAAATGAAAAATGGAAGTTGACAGTTGTGCTACGCAGGTAGTACAACGTGATCGTTTGATTTTTTTAATTACACAATTAAGTTCAATTGCTACAACAATTGAAAAAATAGCTTTAGAAATTCGTTTGAGTCAACGTAGCGAAGTTAATGAACTTTTAGAGGGATTTTCTATTTCACAAAAAGGTTCAAGTTCAATGCCACATAAAAAAAATCCAATTGGTTCTGAAAATATTTGTGGTTTAGCAAGATTAGTTCGAAGTTATAATAGTATAGTATATGAGAATAATTTATTATGGTATGAACGTGATATCTCTCATAGTTCTAATGAACGCATTATGTTACCTGATATTTATCATATATTAGATTTTATTATTAATAGAATGACAAATATTTTAGATAATTTAGTAATTAATACTAGTGCCATGGCAAATAATATTGCTAAAGCTAATGAACTTTATTTTTCACAAGTAATTTTATTGACTATTATTAAAAATAATCCAAAAATAACACGTGAAATTGCTTATGATTTTATTCAAAAATGCACTTTAGAAGCACAAAATAAAATGATTAATTTTAAAGATGTATTAATAAAGAATAATATTAATCAATATTTAACTAGTGAACAGTTAAATGAATGTTGTAATAATAATATTTTTTTAATAAATGTTGATTATATTTTTAAAAAAGTTTTTAAAGATAAATAATGTTTAATATTAAATTTAATTAGCATTTAATTTATTAATTTTTATTTTTTTTTATTTTATCTAATAATCAATAAATATAAAAGATTAAGAAAATATTGTAATTAGTCACTAAATTATATAAGTTTAAGGAGTGAAAATTATGAAGAAATACAAAATCGATAATAGTTTTCCTTTTATAAATCAACATTTTAATTTTATTACAAGCTATGATGATAATGAAGAACATTTTTATGATGTTTTAGATGATCGATACTTAAAAGATAATGGAGAATTAGATATTAATTTATTAAAAAAGAAAATTAATAAAATAAAAATAATATTATATTATATTATATTAGTAATAAGAAATATAAATGTGAAAAAACATTGCAGTCATATATTAAAAAACAATCTATATTTCTTTCTTATAATATAAATAGTATTAAAAAGTTAGAAATTTTCGAAAAACAAAAAACAAGTAAAATTTTTAAATTTAAGAATAAATTAGTTAAGTTTTTAACTTTTGGTTATTATAATTTTGAAAAAAAACGAATTAACAAAATAGTATGTGAAAAAGTTAATATAAGTAATCAAAAAGAAGAATTGAAAAAGGTTGGATTAAAAATTTTAAAACTTAATAATATTTTAGAAAAAATAGAAAAAGAAAAAAGAAGACAATGAGAAAAAAATGATCTTTTGAGACATTGATATGATTTTGCAATTTCAGGAAAATTACAAAATCAACCATTAATGAGTAATGGTAAATCAGTATTTACCAGTAAATAATTATGATAATGAAAAAAGTAGTGTTATTTCACACGTAAATAGTGATTATCAGTTTTACTTAAATGTTGATATAGATGCTGTTAACTCTGATAATGGTTTTAATAAAAATCAATATCAACAAAAATGTTCGATTTTATAAAAAAATAAAGATTAATAAAATATTATTAATTTAAATAAGTATTACAATAAAAAATACTATTTTAATGTAAAATTATAATTATTAAATTTAGGAGCAAATAATGACAAAAAAATTTTATATTACTACCCCTATTTATTATCCTAGTGCTAAGTTACACTTAGGACATGCTTATACAACAATTATTGCTGATGTTTTAGCTCGCTATAAGAAAATGCAAGGTTATGAAGTATTCTTTTTAACTGGAAGTGATGAACATGGTCAAAAAATTGCTAAAAAGGCGGATGAAAATAAACAAACTCCACAAAAATTTGTTGATGATATTGTTGTTGGGTTTAAGAATTTATGAAAAAACTTAAATATTGATTATGATAAATTTATTAGAACAACTGATAAAAATCATATTTTAAGTGTTCAGAAAATATTCAGCAAATTATTAAAACAAAATGATATTTATTTGGGAAAATATGAAGGCTCATATTGTATTTCTTGTGAAGAATTTTTGACAGATAGCCAAATTAATAAAACTAATAATACATGTAAAATATGTCAAGGTAATATTACTACTTTATCAGAACCATCATATTTTTTAAAATTGGAAAAATATACTAAACAATTATTAAAATATTATGATGAACACCCATTATTTTTATGACCACTTAATCGTAAAACGGAAATGATTAATAATTTTATTACGCCAGGCTTAGAAAATTTAAGTGTTACTAGAACGAGTTTTACTTGAGGGGTACCAGTATTAGAAAATCCAAAACATGTTATTTATGTTTGAATTGATGCATTAAGTAATTATTTAATAGGATTAGGTTATTTACAAGATGATGACATTAATTTTAAAAAATTTTGACTAGATTCAAATTGTGAAATTGTGAATTTAGTTGGTAAAGAAATTAGTCGTTTTCATATGATTTATTGGCCAATTTTATTAATGGCATTAAACTTGAGACAACCAAATCGAATTTTGGCTCACGGTTGAATTACTAATGAAGAAGGAAAAATGTCAAAATCAAAAGGTAATGTTATTGATCCTTTAGTATTAGTAAATCGTTATGGTGCAGATGGATTACGGTTTTTTTTAATGAAAGAAATTATTATTGGTCATGATGCAAAATATAGTCATGAATTATTTTTAAATTGTTATAACTCTTATCTTGTTAATGATTTAGGTAATTTGCTTTCGCGAACAGTTACAATGATCATTAAATATTGTGATGGTAAAATTCCCAAAGTTAATTTAAATAAGTTACAACCAGAAGCAATAGAAATAATTAAAATTATTAAAAGTACTATTAATGATTTTAATATTGAAATGGATGAGTATCAAATTCATGAAGCAATTAATGTCGTTTTTAAATTAATAACTAGTGGTAATAAATTAATTGATTTAACAAAACCATGAGATTTACATAAAAATAATAAAACTATTGAATTACATAATATTTTAAATTTATTAGCAAATATTTTAATTATTAGTAGTGCTTTATTAAGTCCAATTTTGGTTAATAGTTCATTAAAAATTCATGAACAATTGGGTGTCTTAAAAATTACTAAACCAATAGTCAATATTAACTTGAATGAAGTTTTTAATAAATCTGTTAATAAAAAAGAGTTATTATTTCCAAGATTAAATATCGAAGATGAATTATCATTTTTAAACAATGCATTTAAATAAAATATAAGAGTTATTAAAAAAATGTCAGTTATAGATAATAAATATCCAATTCATTTTGTATGAATTGGAGAAATACCAATTACTGTAAGAAATAATATAATTTATGCGGCTTTATTACACCAACATGAACGTGAAGTTATTTTATGAATTTCTAAAAATGAAAAAAATAGAGAAATTACTGAAAATGAAAAACAACAACATAAGTTACTTAATAATATTAAAATTATTAGTTTAAAAGAAATAGAAAATTTAGAAAATAATGATGTAGTAATATTTGAACAAATATTTAAAAATAATAGATTAGCAATTAAAGAAAAACTAAAATCAGCATCAGATTTTATAAGAATTGTTATATTAAACCAATATGGAGGCATTTATTTAGATGGTGATGTTGAATTAAAACGTTCACTCCCTAGATTTCTTTATGCTTGTTATGGTATTTTATTAAATATTAAAATTAAAAAAATGATAATTATAAATTATATTTTGATACAGATTTTTATGATGTAATTGTTGTCACAAAACATTCTAAAATTATTAGTAAGGTAATAAATGAATTAAGAGAAGAATTAGATCAAAAAAATAATCCAACATATGATGTAGGAGAATTGGTAAAAATTCAAAAAATTGTTAATTATATAATTGAAAATAATTTTAAAGAAGAAGAAAAAGAAATATTATATGATGCTAATAGTCAGTATATAGGAGTAGATTTTTATTCAATGAAAAATAATTTATATTTTTCATTAAAGACTTTTAGAAAAATGGCATTTCCATCAGAATTATTTTCTTCTTTCGATATTGGTTATCAACACGGTTCCAATAATTGAAATGAAATAAATGAAACCGAATATAATAAACAAAGAAGATTACAAAAAATATCAGAAGAGTATGCAAAACAAATAAAAATAATAGAAAACATTTCAATAATGATTACATTTGAAGGTAATTATAGTGAAAAAAATAAATTTTTATTTCAAAAGCATTTTCAAAAACTTAAAGAGATTTATAATGAGTATATATGAATAATAATTAATATTAAAACTGATTTAGGAAAAAATAAGTTAAAAGTTATTGAATGAAGTAATAAAAGTAAAGATGAAATAAATATTGAAGGTAAAAAAAGAGAATACAGTTTAAACTATCAAGTAGAAGAAAAACAAAAAAATACAACAAAATTTGAGGCTTTTTAATAATCTGTGTATCTTTGTTTTACAAAGTTACTAATTTAGATTAATTCTGTCTTCAAATTTTATCATAAAATGAGCAATTGCTGTATTTCAATTTTGAATAGGCAATGTTCATTTTTTTGTTATATTTTCAATTGCCAAGTAAAATATTTTGAAAACTGCCATATCATTAGGAAAAACTTTTTTATTTCTGATGATTTTTCGTAATTGACTATTAACAGATTCAATAGCATTTGTAGTATAAATCACTCTTTTGATTTCTACTGGATAACTAATAAAAACCATTAAATTATCTCAATTTTTATATCAAGATTTAGTAATTTGAGGATATTGTTTATTTCATTTACTTTCAAACGATTCTAAAGCTTGCATTGCTTGTTCTTCACTACATGCACTATAAATTGGTTTTAAATCTGCAACTAGACCTTTTCGATGTTTGTATGAAACATATTTTAAACTATTTCTAATTTGATGAACAATGCATAATTGATGTTCTGTTTTAAGATAAACTGATTGTATTGCTTCTGACATGCCTGTTAAATTATCACTACAAGCAATAAGAATATCATTTAAGCCACGATTTTTCATTTCTGTGAAATTAGATAATCAAAACTTAGAACCTTCATTTTCACTAATTCATAATCCTAAAACATCTTTTTTGTCTTCTAAATCAACTCCTAATGCTATATAAACTGATTTGTTAATAATCCGTTTATCTTGTCGTACTTTAACTACTATACAATCAAAATAAACAATAGGATAAATACTTTCTAATGGTCGATTTTGTCATGCTTTAACATCATCAATAACATCATCAGTAATTTGACTAATAACATTTTCACTAATATCAGCACCATGATATAACTCTTGCAACTGCATTCTAATGTCAGATAATGTCATTCCTTTTGCATACAAGGAAAGAACTTGTTGATCAAAACCATCAAATCTTCTTTGCCTTTTAGGAACTATTACAGGAGTAAAATTACTATTGCGATCTCTTGGTACATCAATTTCAATTTTACCTTGTTGAGTTATTAATTTTTTTGAACTTGTACCATTACGAGCATTTTCAGTAGTACTATGTTGATTTTTTTCATATCCTAAATAATTTTGCATTTCAGAATTCAACATTTTTTCAACTAATCTTTTTGTTAATTCTTTATATAAACCGCCAGGTTTAAAAACTGTTGTTAAATCTTCAGTATTTTCTAGTAATAAATCTACTGCTTTTGATATTGGATCATTATTATTAAAGTTATCTTTTTTAGCCATCTGTAACTCACTCTTTCTAGTCATTTAATTATATTTACTAGAATTAATTAAACATAGTTATTTTTGTAAGTTACACAGATTACTAAACATTTCCCAAAATTTTTATAAAAAAATAAAAAATGTATAATTTTTTTATACATTTTTGGTGAAAATTAAGAGTTAAATGTGAAATTTATTCGGGTTCATAAAATGGAACAATAACTTTTAAAGTATCTGGCTCTTCAGTTTTTAGTAAACGTTTGTCAATTTTATAAAGGTTACTATTAGACATTGCAATTCAATCCAATAAGTCTTTTTCATAAGCAATTTCTTCATAGAAATCAATTAAGAATCAGTCATAAAATTTCGCAGTTAAATTATCATTATTTTCACGAGCACTTTTAATAAGTTTATTAGTAAAATCAAGTAATTCTTCTTTAGTAGATTTTAATTTTTTTAATGCTTCTTCAATGTTTTTTGTAGTAAAAGTTGGAACTTTAATGTCTTTAATTTCAACTTGAGCATCTTGATCCATTAAATAGTTACAAATTTTACGAATATGAACAACAGCATCAGCTGCTTCTACTTGGAAGAAGCGTGCAAACCCAGGATATCCTTTTTGATTTGCATCATTACTTAATTTAAAACTAAGCATTTGATATTTTAGATGTTCACTAATATAATCATTTAGATCATCGTTAATTTTTTTAATCATTAAATACACCTTCTTTCTTGGCTTTATATGTATTATACTACTTTAATACTATATATATTAAAATAAATTAAGAATAAAAATATTGTTAATTAATTGTTTCTGTTGCATTTTTTATGAAGTAAGTTTAGTGAATAGTTCAAGACCAATTTGATCATGTGCTCATTTATTTGGATGAACATAATCAAAGAAAAAATTATTATTAATAGTTTCTGGAGTTGTTCCATCAATATATTTTGGATTTAAATTTAAAGCTAAACCGGGAATTGATCATTTTATTGATTCATTAGTAATATTTTTTCCTATTTCTTGTGCTTCAGATAATAAATCACTAAAATTAGTTTCTAAGTCAAACGGTCTGATATTAATATCAGAATTATTTTTTATTAATTCAGTAATTTTATCATTTCATTTGTTATTATATTCATTTGATAAGTGGTTTGCTACTTCTTTAACAGATTGTTTTTCATTAACATATTTTGGAATATTACTAATGTTAGGCACATTGGCAATTATTAAATTTTGAGCACCAGCATTAATTAATGTATCAACAGTTTCAAACTCAGTTGTTATTGCATTATTAATAATTGACTCTTGTTTTGCTGTTGAATTTTCATCCATAGCAGAAAGCAGATCATTACCACCTATTTCAATAAAAATATCATCATTTTTTTGTATTTTATGATCTTTTAATAATTGATTAGCTTGGTGGTCAATAGAATAATGATTTAAGAATAATTGATATTCTCAACTATGATTTTGTCCGGCTTGTGCTCCACTTACAGCATAGTTATTACCTTTTTGATATCAAGCTGGTAATAGTTCTGTTCCTAGTTTTTTCGCTAAAATACTAGCAGCAACATCGCCATTAGTAAATGAATTATGATAAAAAGGTTCTTGAAATTTAACTTTATCTATATTTCAAGTATCATAAGTAAAAATATTAGATAAATTACCATTATCTGATAAGCTGTCGCCAAGGACATATAATTGTGATTTAACACTTATTTGTTCATTAAAATGTTTTGCTATCATTTCATTTCCAGCAGTTAAAGTTATTGTTGTCAGAGTGATGTTTATTAAAAATATTTTCATTTGATAAATTCCTTTTCTCATTAAAAATTTAAATATGAAGGTAATTTTTAAAAGAAAACTATATTCTCTTTTAAAAATTAATAACTTAACTTAACTTAATAGTAAGTTATTACCTTCATATTACCATATTAGTAGTAATCAGTAAATAATGTTTTATTACAAAAATAAAAATTGATTTTAAAAAATGATTATATAAATTTAATTATTTATTAAATTTAATGCAGTTTTTAAGAATAATTTTATGTCAATATCGAGTGAAAATTTCCCAAAAATATTGATCAAAAAACACTAATTCTGAATAATCCCTAAAAATTTTAATTCCTATTTTTTAATGTAGGGATTATTTTTATAAAAAGAAGTATAATTTAAACAGATTAAAATAATTAGGAAAAAAATAAATAAAAACTTAATATAGTTTTTAATCCCTTGCTTTAATTTCAAAGTAAATGGTTTTTTTAATGTTAAAAAGTAAAGAAGGTAATAAAAATGGGAAATATTAATGAAAGTTTCAAAAAAGAGACAGCAGATAATGATATTATTAAAAATTTAGAAGAAGGTAATGGAACATACATTAAAAATAACCTTATGCATGTATTAAAACATAAAGAACATCGTAATTTTCAAAATTGAATGGTTACAGAGCCATATTGAAGTGCATGAATAGTATCATCAGATGGAAATACAGCAGAAAGTTCTACAGTTAATATTTTAGAAAGAATAGTTTATGTTGCAAATCATGATAATAAACTTACTTGAGAACTAATGTTAAAAAATGGTGAAAACGATGCAAATCCTAATTTAATTGGCAATTTTTATAATTGATATAGAACTGTAAATGAACCAGAAAATGACAGGTTTGAAAAGAGTGTATTAGAAGCAGCAATTTTAAAAAACAAGCCAAATTTAGTTGAGATTTTAGTTGAAAGTGGTGCAAATATCAATTATCAAAATCCTAAAAATGAAAATAAAACACCATGAGAACTTGCAATTATCGAAAAGAAAAATAAAATAGCAAAATATTTAATTAATAAAATTGAAGTAGATAAAAAAAATAAAAATGGTCAAACACCTTTACATTTAGCAGTTAGATATAAAAATAAGGACATAGTTAAATTTTTACTTGAAAATAATGCCAATTTAAATATTAAAGATAATTGAGATGATACACCTTTATTTGATGCACAAAATGTTAATAATGTTGAAATATTTAAATTATTAGTTAAAAAAGGAGCAGATTTAACGAAAAAGAATAAAAAAGGTCAAACAATTAAACAAGTAGTAAAATTAGAAAAAAAATGTTTAATAATGGAATATGAAAAATTTTGTCCTGATAAATTTACTTTGGAATTATCTGGAAAGTATAAAGTAGTAGATTGAAAACTTACGTATGAAAAAACAGATAATGAGTCAGTGAAAAAAATTATAGGTAAAATTATATCAAAAGATGAAATGCTTAATATAATTAAAAATTACAAAAATGATTTTGATTCAGATGAAATAAACTCAAGCAATTATCAAAATCAACCTTCAACAAGTGGATATACATCACCAAGAATATAAAAAATAAGAGATTGTAATTGCAATCTTTTTATATCTTTAAAATCAATTTTAAGGCATTAAATTTGCTTTTCGACAAACAATTTAAAATTTTATATAGTTAAGTATTCACAAAAATAATCTTTTATAAAAAGAATTTTATCTAATTTTAATTTGACATTATTGGTATCCATATCTTCAAGGATGGTTTTTATTTGGTATATAAACCTTTTTAGTTTTTATCAACTCTTCTTTGATAATTGGTTTTGGTGCTATTTCTTTTAATTCATATACTTGATGATTGTAACTAAGATATAACTCATTAATAAACGATTTAAGTACAATTACATCAGTTCTAGGTTGTATGTATTGAACTTTGTTATTTTTATAAGGAAAATACTTTTTACCATAATATGTTATAGTTGAACCACTATCCGTTTTTCTTTTAGAAAATCTTGAAAGATAAATATTTATTTCTTCTGATGTAGGAGCTTTAATCATAGCAGATTTATTATTATCAATAGCAAAGGCAAATTGATTATTAAAAATACTTATATATGTTTTAAGAAATTGATTAGCTTCTTCTAAATTTTTAATTTTATTAAGTCTAAGTTCACTAATTAAGCGACTTTGAAGTGTTCCAAATAAGCGTTCGATTCTACCCTTAGCTTGTGGAATGGAAGTTCTAATAATTTCAACACCTAAATCATTACAAGACTTTTGGAATTGAGTATAAGTATCATTTTCCGTGTTTATTTTGCCAGCATCGATTTGTTTTTTATATCCAAAAACTGTTCTATTATCAGTATAAAATGTTTTTGGTATGCCATATTTAGTTAAAATTTGATAAAAAACATTATAATAACCATCTAATGTTTCTTGATGATCAAATCATAGTCCGACAATATTGCCTGTAGCATCATCAATTGCAGCATGTAAAAATGCTTTTGGTTTATCCTTACCAAATCAATGATGATTACTTGCATCCATTTGAATTAATTCACCAAAATTTGTTCTACGATTTCTTGTTGGATGTAAGTTATTTTTTTTATTTTTATGTCTTTTTGGTGAAATTATTTTTTCATTCATTAATATATTATAAAGTGTACTATATGAAATTTTAATTTTTTCTTCATTGTTTAATTTCTCATGGAAATGTTGAAAATTAAAATTATAATATTTGGTTTTATATAAATTTATAATCTTAATTTTGATTTCAAAATTTGTTACCTTATTAGAAATTTTATTTCGAGATTTATGAATAAAACCAATTTTACCTTCTCTATTAAAAATTTGAATTAATTGGTTAATTCTTCTAATAGTTAGGTTAAGTTTATTCTTGGCTTGATGTTTAGATAATTTATTAGTAATAATGTCATTTATAATTTTATACTTATATTTTTCTTTCATAGTCATGCTTCTTTCCATATTTATCACCAAGTATATTTAACTTTATTTTTGGGAAATTTTTACTTGATAACTAATAGGAAATTATCACTAAATAATGACATTTAAGAATAATTTTATGTCAATATCGAGTGAAAATTTCCCAAAAATATTTTTTAAAAAATAAATTATTTTGAAAAGTTATACTGTTAAATAAACATAAATTCCAAATAAATTCTTTTCTAGATAAAAATAGAAATAAAGTTTTTTAATTTTTTAAAATTTTTTGTATAATTAATTTATACAAAAAATTATATAAGTTTTTAACTCATTTATTTTAAGATAAAATAAATGAGTTTTTTTATTATTTATTCAAAGGAGAAAATAAAAAATGTTTAAAGTTAAACCTAATTCACCAGTTTATGAATTTTATTATTCTGAAATAAAAAAATTAGAGGGTAAAATTAAAGATAATAAAGAATTAGATAATATAATAAATACTGAAAAAAATCTTAAAGAAGAAATAGAAAAACTAGAAATATATCTAAAAACATTAAATGAAAATTTAAAAAAGAAATATAAAATAATTCCATATATTGAAAAATTAAATATATATGATTTAGAAGATAAAATCGAATCAAAAGGACAAAAAAGGGTTGATAATGTAGGAAAATATTTAAAATTAAAATCAAGTTTAGATTATGATTTTGATTCAATTTTTGAACAATGAAAACGCAGTGCAAACAGTGAAAATCAACCTTTAACAAGTGGATATAAACCAAGCTCACCACAGATGTAAAAGGGGAAGATATTGCATTTGCAATATCTTTATATCTTTAAAATTGATTTTAAGACACCAAATTTGCTCATATACAAATGTTTTAAAATTTTATATGGTTTAGTATTAATAAAATAAATCTCTTCTAAAATATGTTTTTTTACTTTTAATTAAAAATTATTGATATCCATATCTTCAAGGATGGTCTTTATTTGGTATATAAACTTTTTTAGTTTTTATCAAATCTTCTTTAATAATTGGTTTTAATGCTATTTCTTTTAGTTCATATATTTTATTATTATAACTAAGATAGAATTCATTAATAAATGATTTAAGTACAATTACATCAGTTCTAGGTTGTATATATTGAACTTTGTTATTTTTATAAGGAAAATATTTTTTACCATAATATGTTATAGTTGAACCACTATCTGTTTTTCTTTTACAAAATCTTGAAAGATAAACATTTATTTCATTTTGTGTAGGAGCTTTAACCATAGCAGATTTATTATCATCAATAGGAAAAGCAAACTGATTATTAAAAATGTTTATATATGTTTTAAGAAATTTATTACCATCTTCTAAATTTTTAATTTTATTAAGTCGTAATTCACTAATTAAGCGACTTTGAAGTGTTCCAAATAATCGTTCAATTCTGCCTTTAGCTTGTGGAATTGAGGTTCTAATTACTTCAACACCTAAATCATTACAGCATTTTTGAAATTGAGTATAAGTGTCATTTTCTGTGTTTATTTTACCTGAATCAATTTTTTTCTTATATCCAAAAACTGTTCTATTATCAGTATAAAATATCTTTGGTATGCCATATTTAGTTAAAATTTGATAAAAAACATTATAATAACCATCTAATGTCTCTTGGTGATCAAATCATAGTCCAACAATATTTCCTGTAGCATCATCAATTGCAGCATGTAAAAATGCTTTTGGTTTATCGTTACCAAATCAATGATGATTACTTGCATCCATTTGAATTAATTCACCAAAATTTGTTCTACGATTTCTTGTGGGATGCAAGTTATTTTTTTTATTCTTATGTCTTTTTGGTGAAGTGATTTTTTCTTGAATTAATAGATTATAAACTGTACTATATGCAATTTTAGTGTTTTCTTCATTAATTAATTTTTCCTGAAAATGTTGAAAATTAAAATTATAATATTTTGTTTTATATAAGTTTATAATTTTATTTTTAATTTCTATTTTTGTTGCCTTATTAGAAATTTTATTGCGAGATTTATGAATAAAACCAACTTTACCTTCTTTATTAAAAATTTGAATTAATTGGTTAATTCTTCTAATAGTTAGGTTAAGTTTATTTTTGGCTTGATGTTTAGATAATTTATTAATAACAATGTCATTTATAATTTTGTATTTATATTTTTCTTTCATAGTCATGCTTCTTTCCATTTTTATCACCAAGTATATTTAACTTCACTTTTTGAGAAATTTTCACTCGATAACTAATAGGAAATTATCACTAAATAATGACATTAAGAATAATTTTATTGTAAAAAAAATAAAATGTGTTAATTTTAAATCAAAAGATTAGTTTTTTACACATTTACTTTATTTTTAAAGTAAATGGGTTTTTTATAAAATATTGAAAGGGAATAGGAAAAATGAGTAGAAATATAGCAGTAGCAATTGAAAATTTAGTTAATTCGAAAATAGTAGAAGAGTGAGTTTTTCTTTTTGAACAAAAACTTGAAAAAGAAAAATTAAGAAATTCAGAATATATGAAGTTACACAGCAAAGATATATTTTTTAAATATATGTTTTTTGATGAAGATGAAAAACTTGAAGAAATTGAAAAAGCAGAAAAAAAATAAAAATAAAATTAAAAAAAATAGAAAAAATTGAAGCAAAAATAGAAAAAATTGAAGCAAAAATAGAAAAAATTGAAGCAAAAAATAAAAAAAAATAAAGAAAAATAAGAATGAAAAAGAAATTGAAGATTTAAAAAATGAAAAAACAAGACTTAATAAAAAAATCGCTTGTTTACATTTACTTATAGATGATAAAAAAGAAGAAGTAAAAGATTTAGAGTTACAAAGATGTAAAATATTAGAAGAAAAAAGTAAAAATGAGAAAAATAATTTCTTATCAAAAGAAGATAGAGAAATACGAGATATTGAAAATAAAATATGAAAAATTATTTTAGATAATTATTTTCAAGATAAAAGTAATAAGAAACTTATATTAAAAGAATATGAGGAATATGCAAGTAATTTTAAAAAAACTATTAAAGAATTAAAGATTGGTGATAAAAAATGTTATGATGCATTATTAGATATAGTTACAACCTTATATAAAGACGTGTCAAGAGACAAATTATTTTTAGAAAGAGAAAACATAAAAACTGATCGTTGACAAGATATAAATTTAGATGAAGATTCAACAAGATTACAAAATTTATCTTTAGAAAATAAATTTAAACCATCTTTGTAGTCAAAAAATGGAAAGAGAATAAAAGATGAAAGAAACTATAGAAAAAATAAATAATGAATTAAAAGAATTTTGAAATAAAAATCAAAAAAAACATCCTGATATTTGTAAAAATTTAGAGTTATTAGGAATTGTGGTTATAAAAGGTGGTGTTCCTATGATTGGAGTTGCGGGAGGACCTATTGGTATAACTGTGGGCGTACCTATTGGTGTATTGCTAGTTTTTAAAGGTGCACTTCTTCAATTTAAACCAAGTATTGATGAAAAATATAACCAAATCAAAAAGACAAAAAAACTAGAAAAATTATTGAAAAGACTAGAAAGTATTGTAGAAGAAGTAAATTTGCAAGAAGAAAATATTATAACAATAGAATCTGACAGTGAATTAAGAGAAGAAAATTTATCTGATATTTTAAGAAAACATAAATTGTACAATGAAGAGTGTAGAAAAAAATTTTTTGAAGATGATCAATCATTTAAATCTGAAACAAAACTTCAAGATTGAGGAAAAAATATAGGTGAAGAAGTAAATAAATTGCATTCAGTAGCATCTTTAGTACAACAGAATGTAACTAGTAATTATCAAACATCTAAAATGTAAATAAATACAAAAATAAAAAACTACTTAATTAATTTTAAGTAGTTTTTTATTTTTATAATCCGCATTTAGATTGAATACCACAATTATTGCAAGTATAACAACCAACGCTAAAGACAAGGACTCCTTCTTTACACATTGTACATAAGTCACCTAAATCAGTACCAATTTTACGATCTTGACGATCATTACGTCATCCTGGTTTAATTGGTTTTGTTTCATTAATACTATCGGCAAAAGTTTCAGTTAGACCAAGATCACTTAAGTTAACTTGCTCTTGCATTTGATTATCATCATCGGATAAAGATAAGACTTGACTATCTCTACTTCCATCAACATAAACAGTTCCACCTTTTGCTCCATCTTTATATAATTTGTAATATATTTGTTCTACTTTTTTAACAGTGTAACCTTTTGGAGCATTAACAGTTTTTGAAATTGAAGAATCAACTCAACGCTGAATAATACATTGTACATTAGCATGATCTTCAGGTGTTAATTGCATTGCTGAAACAAAAATATCTGGTAATGGTTTTTCTTTAAATTCTGGATGATACTGTAATCAGTCATTTACAATTTTTGCTTTTACTTCCATAAATTTGCCAAGTCTTCCTGAACGGAAATATGAAAAGGCAAAGTATGGTTCAAGTCCTGTTGATACACCAACCATAGTTCCGGTTGAACCTGTTGGAGCAACAGTTAATAAATGTGAGTTACGGATACCATATTTAAGAATATCATTTCTGATGTCTTCAGGCATTGTTTTCATGAAGCCACTATTAATAAATGCTTCGCGTGATTTTAAAAATGGAAAACTTCCTTTTTCTTTAGCAATATTAATTGATGCACGATAAGCACTAGTAGTAATAGTTTCAAAAATTTTATCAATTACTTCATTAGCTTCTTTTGAGCCGTATTTTAGATTACTTCAAATTAGTAAATCATGTAAACCCATTACTCCTAGACCAATTCTTCGTTCACCAAGTGCTTGTTTTTTATTTGCTTCTAAAAAGTATGGAGTGCTGTCAATAACATTATCTTGCATACGAACACAAGTTGTTATAGATTTACTTAGTTCATCGTAAAGAATTTCACTTGTTTTTTTATTAACAAAATTAGCTAAATTAATTGCTGATAAATTACACACTGAATAGGGTGCTAATGGTTGTTCACCACAAGGATTAGTAGCAACAACACGCATACCATATGCTTGAGCATTAGTCATTTCATTAGCTCTATCAATGAAAAAAATACCAGGTTCTGCTGAATATGTAGCACAGAAATTAATTAAATCTCATAAGTCAGATGCATTAATTGTATAATAAGTTTTAATTGGATAACCCATTTTTTCTCAATCATGAACATTACCAATTTTATTTCAATGTTCATCATAAGCTTGTTTTTGAGTTACAGTATAATTATCTAAGTCAGGGAAACGTAAATTTCATTTACCATTTGTTGCAACGGCATTCATAAATTCATCACTAATTGTTACTGAAATATTAGTTCCGGTTAAAAAATCGCTTTTAATTACTTCTCAAGATCCACCAAGTGCTAGTTTATTTTTAGCATTTTCTATTATTTCTTCATTAAAAAGTTGTTCATTATTTAAGATTGATTCAAAAATATTACGATCTTGGTCACTAAGTACTTCAAATTTTAATTTTTTACTTGCTTCATCACGAATTAAACTTGATTTTGAATTTTCTTTTAACCATAATAAAATTTTTGCATTTTGCATTTTTGAAATAATAAATTCGATAATATCTGGATGTCAATCAGCTAGCATAATCATTTGTGCGCCACGTCGTGATCCACCTTGTTCTACTAAATGAGTTAATGTAGATAAATCGTTTAATCAAGAAACAGCTCCTGAAGATTTACCACCAACTGTTTTAGCAACAGTACCTTTTGGTCTTAGTGTTGAACCATTAGAACCAACACCACCACCATGTGACATAATTTCCATAACTTCTTGACGATGGGCAGCAATTCCACTTCGTGAATCATGAATAAAAGGCATTACGAAACAGTTAAAAAAAGTAACATCAGAATCACTATCAGCCCCATATAAAACTCTTCCGGCAGGTACTATATTTAGCGATTTTAATTGCTCATAAAATTCGGATAAATAAACAGATCTTAATTTTGGTGATTCTTTTGTAGTTAATGATTTACTAACACGATAAGCAATTTGTTCATAAAATAACTCTAGTGGTTTTTCAAGTTCATATTTTTGTTTGTGGATAATACCAGCTTTACCAGAAATTTTTATTAGTTCAGGATCAATTGAGCCTAAGTATTCATCTTCAATTTTGATAGCATAAACTTGATTTTCTAATTCTTCAACAACATAACCAATTCCTCTAGTTGGAAAAATAGCGTCTTCACGGATAATACTAATTACCAAATCACCTCGTTTTAAAGTAATTAAATTTTTGTCTTTTTGTGCATAACGATCAAGCATTACCATTCTTGATACACCTTCATGAGTAATTTTATAATCTTTTTCTATTGTTTTTAAGTGTGTAAAATGCTTACTAATATCTTCATTTAAATTATTTTTTAAACTTTCACTGTACATAAAAATTCACCTGACCCTTTACAAATTTATTCTTATTATAACAATTGATAAATTTAAAGTCTAAATTTACATTGTTAGTAACTTATTATTTATTTCAGAAAATAATACGCTTTAAAATAATATCATAATTTATTTTATTGAAATAATTTAATTTTAAACATTGTCTAATTGTTTATTATAAATTTTTATAAATTTAAATTTATTTTATAGTTAAATATTTTTTTCTTTTTTTAAAATTAATAAGTAAAATATATTTTTATGTAAAAACTATTACTATTAAATAATAGTTTCTTTTTATTTTAAATATGATATTATAATTCTAAAATTTTATATTAAAGTTTTTTTGTTTAACTTATTACTTGGTTTTTAAAGTAATGAGTTTTTTATGTTAAAGGAGGATATTTAAATATGCCTATTCAAAATTATCAATCAATTAATGGTGATATTGAAAATGTAAATTCAAGAGAAAATATAGCAACTATTTTTTCAAGTATTAGAAAAAATGCTTTGAAAAATTTAATCATACACGGTTTTAAATTAGGTTGTTTATGTTGTATGGGAGCCTTATTTACAGCTTATATTGAAAATGAAATGACTAGTGATAGATTTAATAGTTTTTGAGAATTCCTTAAACAATTTAAAAATTATCTTTCTTGAGGTTTAGCAAGTATAGGGTTTGGTATTATTTTAGACAAAACTGCTTTTGCATATTTTGATGCTGTTATTATTGATATTAAAGAATTAATAACAGATGAAAAAATATTTACAAATGAAGAATTAGTTGCAGAAAAAATAAAAGAAT
Organism: Spiroplasma endosymbiont of Phycita roborella; assembly: GCF_964031195.1. Classification (NCBI taxonomy): domain Bacteria; kingdom Bacillati; phylum Mycoplasmatota; class Mollicutes; order Entomoplasmatales; family Spiroplasmataceae; genus Spiroplasma; species Spiroplasma endosymbiont of Phycita roborella. Next base: position 188,888 of record NZ_CAXIQJ010000004.1, read on the forward strand.
TGGAAGAAAAAATTAAAAAATTTCAAGACAAGGAAATTGAAAATCGTGAAGAAATTAAATTATTTAAAGAGAATATTTGGAAAGAAATTGCTGTTTCTAAAGATTGTTCAAAGTGTAAAGTAAATGATGAAAATTTTTATACTAATAATTTTCTTAAAGAAGATTTTAATCACAATATAAAATATATTAATAATTTTGTATACTCAAATGAATTTGAAAGACAAAAAATAAATGATGATAATCAGTTTTTAAAAAGTAGTTCTAAATCAAAATCAGCAAAATTATAAATAAAAAATGATGTATACTGTGATTGTAATTTGTATGAATCAAAAATGGAAAGGGAAATAGTTTTTGTATATTTAAATTAAATAAGCGGCAAGCAAGTTTGAAAGAAAATATAATAATTAATGTGATTACTGTTTATATTAATGTAATTTAGTTTGTAGTTTACTTCTCTTTTATTTTTAAAATTTAGTTTATAAATATATGAATTTGATTTATTTGATAACTAAAAAGTAATAGTATCGTTATCAATAAATTCTATGTTATGATAAATATAGTTAAAAGGGTATATAGAATCAAGAAAGTGTATTATCAATAATTTCAAAAATGTAATTGATATTACGTTAATCTTTGAAAATATAAGCAACGAGTTTTAGTAAAAGTAAAATTTAATTTATTAAATGTTTTTTTATTTGGAGGGAGAAAATTTATATATTAAGATAAATTAATTGTAATCATATATTATGGGAGGCAAAAAATGAAAATTGTATTATCTGGTGTAGTTGGTGTTGGTAAGAGCACTATTAGTAGAGAATTAGCAAAATTATTAAAATATAAAATTATGGACGAGCCAGTTACTAGTAATCCCTATTTAGATGATTTTTATCAAAATCCTTTAGAATATGCTTTTAAAATGCAAGTATTTATGCTGATGGCACGAAGTAAACAATTAAAAGAAGCACAAAATTTTAACAATGTTATTTTTGATCGTAGTATTTTAGAAGATCCTATTTTTGTTGAGGTATTAAAAGCTCAAAACAATATGAATGATAGAGATTATGAAGTGTATTTAAATTTTTATAATAATGTTATTATTTCATCACTTTATTTTGATCCACAAATTAAGCCCGATTTAATTGTCTATTTAAAAGCAAATCTTGAAAACACAATTGAACGCATAAACCTTCGTGGTCGTGAATCAGAAAAACATGTACCTCATGAATACTGAAGTTTATTAAATAAAAAATATGAACAGTGATATGAAAAAGAAAAAAATAACTTTAATTTTTTAGTAATTGACACTAATGATTTAACTCCTAAGCAAATAGTGCAAAAAATAATTGATTATATAAAATAAAATTTCTTATTGAAATCAAATTTTTATTTAGTCATTTTTTCTCATGTTATATTAATAATTATTGTTATTTTTCCTTTACTTTAAAGGTAATTACGTTATAATATTGTATGAGTCAAATATTTAAAAATCAAACTTAATATATTTACTCCTTGCTCATCAGAGCCATATGCCCAAAAGGAGGTCTTCGAACATTGGAAGATTTAAAACAAAAGCATAATTATGAAATTATGTACATCGTTGATGATCAAAATCAAGAAAAAGCACAATTAATTAAAAAAGAATTTTGTGAAATTTTAACTAAAAATGCTGGAAAAATTACTAAAGAACAAGATTCTATTCGTCAATTTGCTTATCCTATTAACAAAAAAGTTAAGGGTCATTATTTTATTATTGAAGTGCTAACTTCACCAGAAAACATTGCTAACTTTAATCGTGTAGCTTTAAATAAACAAAGACAATTAGACGTAATGCGTTTTTTGGTTATTAATTTAGATAGTGAAAAAGTTAATAAGTTTAAACCAAAACGTCAAGTAGAATCTAGTTCTCTCTCTCGACCAACAAGACCAAGAAATCATCCTTCTTATAATCGTGATGAAAATGGTGAAAGAAAACCAAGACCAATCGCTGGTACTGAATCATCTTATCGTACAAAAACTAATTACCAAAATTCAAAAACAAATACTAATAATAATGCATCGAATACTGAACAAAAAGATTAATAAAATCTAAGTTAAAAGTGAGGATAAAAAATGAATATTGTTACATTAATTGGTAGAATCACTCGTGATTTAAAGTTACATCAAACTTCAACAGGAAAACCTTTTACTTTTTTTACACTTGCAGTTAATAATATTCAAAATCAAGCTGATTATATTTCGTGTGTGGCTTGAAATAAAGTTGCTGAAAATATGACTAATTATTTAGTTAAAGGTTCTTTAATTTCAGTTTCAGGAAGACTGTCAGTAAGAAAATCAACCGATCAAAATGGAAAAGAACTATATATTACTGAAGTGGTTGCACAAACTGTTACTTTTTTAGATAATCGTAAAAAAGATAGTAGTGGTAATAATGCTAATATTAATTATTCAAAACCAAGAGATGAGAATAAAATTCATTTAGATGATGCTTTTAAAAGTCCTAATTATAGTACTGATATTGCCTTTACTAATACTAATCAGCTTCAAGAAAAAGAAGCGGCTATTCAAAATATAGAATTTGATGAAGAAGATATCATTTGAGATTTAAATAATTAAAGGAGGATAATTATGAACACTGGTAAACCAAGAAATTTTATAAGAAGAAAATCTTGTTTTATTACTAAAAATAATATTACTTATATTGATTATAAAGATATTGAATTACTAAGTAAATTTATGGGTAATAATAACAAAATTTTGCCAGCAAGAACAACAGGTACTAATCCAAAGTATCAACGTTTAATTGCTAAAAATATAAAACGTGCCCAAATCATGGGATTATTAAGATATTCAAGATAAAAAATTGAGTAAGTTTACAAATCTTACTCAATTTTTATTTATTTTTATCTTAAAAATATTTTATTTTAAATAATAGTTTAAAATTAAAATAAAAAGACCTTAATAGTATTATATTACATAAAAGATAATGCCTGTTTTTAGTATTAGTGTTATAGTATAATTAATAATATTAGAAGGAAGTGACAAAGTGTTCAAATCGTTAAGAAATTATCATTTAATAATGATTGTTTGATTAGTAGTTGAAATTTTAATTGGCTTGACTTATTTTATTGTTAATATTGAGACAGCAGAACAAGTGGTCACTATTACTGTAATTTTAAGTTTAGTTTTAGGTAATTTTATTATTGTTTGTCTTTATATTTTTTTATTTAGTTTATGAATTCGTCATCGTTATATTAACACAGCCGAAATCATAAAATTAAATAATGCACAAGCTTTAACTTTTGGTAGTGTTGGTATGATTGTTTTGGATAGTGATTTATCAATTATGTGAGTAAGTGAATTTTTAGAAGATAAAGGTTTAGGTAGATTAATTGGAAAATCAATTGTTAAACTATCAAGAGATTTAGAACAATTAATTAGTAATAATATTACTCAAATTACACTTAAAATTGAAGATATGCTTTATGATGCTATTTATTTAGTACAAACTAGAACAATTTTGTTACAAGAAACAACTAAATATCATTTCTTATATAATAAATTACAGCAAGAAAAATTAGTTTTTGGTGTAATTAGTATTGATAATTTTTATAATTCTTTACAAAAATTAAGAGTTGAGAATCAAATTCGTGTTGAAGCATTTATTAAAACTGAATTAAATGATTTTGCTAATAATTATTCAGGTTTATTATTAGGTAATATTGAAGATGGTTACAATATTTTACTTTATCAAAATGAATTTAATAAAGCAAGAAATGATAACTTTCCACTTATTAAAAATATTCGAGAAGGTGTTAAAAAATTTAAAGCAGATATTACGTTATCTGCTGGTTTCTCTTATGGTAATGCTATTAGTAAAGATCTATATGATTTGGCTATTGAAAGTAAAGAGTTAGCAGTTTATCGTGGTGGTGATCAAGTAGTTATTCGTGAATTTGGTGGTAATACAGTTTTTATTGGAGGTACTATTGAAGCAAAACAATCAGAATCTAAAATTAATATTAGAATGTTTGCACAATCATTATATAATGAAATAAAATTAGCAGAAAACATTTTAGTTATGGGACATGCGGCTGCTGATTTTGATAGTATTTCTTCAGGAACAGCTATTATTGAAATTGCTAAAAGTTTAAATAAAAGTGCTCATTATGTTATTAATCAAAATGAAGTTGATGAAAAAACATTAAAAATTCTTCATGAACTTGTTCCTGAAAGTTATATTAGTCGTAATTTTATTACTGGTAAACAAGCACTTAAATTTCTTCATGCAAATACTTTATTAATTGTTGTTGATACTCATAATCCACAACGCGTTGATAGTCCTGATTTATTAAGTAAAGCTGTAAAAATTATTGTTATTGATCATCATCGTGTTTCTGATGAATCAATTAGTAGCACTATTACTTCTTATATTGATGCAGGAACTTCTTCAACAGCTGAAGCAATGACAGAAATTATTTATTATAATGATTTTAATAATATTGAATCAGAATTTTTATGAAATATAATGTTTGCAGGTATTTTAATTGATACTAATAATTTCCAAGTAAGAACAACAAGAAGAACTTTTGAAGCCTGTGGATTATTAACTGATTGAGGAGCTTCTCCTTCTAAAGTTAAAGGATTATTGAAAAATAGTTTAAATGAACTAATTGATAAATTTGCTTTAATTAGTCACGCCCAAGAAATTAAAAAAGGATTTTTAGTTGCTGTTGGTGATGAAAACTTAGAAGTACATACTTCATATTTAGCCCAAATTTCAGAAATGTTGTTAGACTTACGTGATTGTAAAGCATCATTTACTATTGCTTATGATCGTCAAGGACGTGCCTGTTTATCAGCACGAAGCAACGGTGAAATAAATGTTCAAATTATTTGTGAAAACTTAGGTGGTGGTGGTCACTTTAGTGCTGCTGCTGTCCAAAGTAGTAAATTGGGAATTAGAGCATTGTATGATGAATTGGTAAAACTAATTGAAAGTGGCGTATATCAAAGTGAGAGTGCTACTACTGAAAGGTATTAAAAATTATTAAAATAGAAAGTGAGATGTTTACAATGAAAGTTGTACTTTTAACGGATGTTAAAAATTATGGTAAAAAAGGTGAAGTTGTTAATGTTAGTGATGGTTATGGTAAAAATTATTTATTACCTAGAAAATTAGCTGTAATTGCTACATCAGAAGCATTAAAAATTAATCAAAAAGTAATTGAAAATAAAAAAATACAACGAGAAATGGAATTAGAAGATTTACAAAAAATTAAAGAACAATTAGCTTTAATTACTTTACAATTTAAATTAAAAAGTAATAATGGTAAAGTTTCTGATGCTATTTCTTCAAAACAAATTTGTGAACAACTAGTGCAAAAATATAACATTAAAATTGATAAACATAAATTTGTTAAATTTAATCCTATTAATGAATTAGGTATAACTAACATTAATATTAAATTAGATGTTACAATTATTGCACAATTAAAGGTTGAAGTTTTAGGAGAATAATTATGTCTAACAATGGTCAATATATAAATAATGCAGAAGTTAATGTTTTAAGTGCGATGATTCAATCATCACCAGCATGTGAAAGTGCATTAAATTTATTGGCACCACATGACTTTACAATTAATTCTAATCAAATTATTTTTAAAACAATTACCAATCTTTATAAAAATAATTCCGGTATTGATGTAACAACTATTGCCGAAGAATTAGTTAAGCAAAATAATTTGGATAAAATTGGTGGAATTGAATATTTATCTTCTTTAGTGGCTCAATATATTACTGATGCTAATTTAAAAGAACACATTGATATTTTGATTGAAAGAACTACTAAACGACAATTAGAAAATGCTTTAAAAAATATTGCTAAAGAGTTACAAAGTGAAAAGTCAATTAATGAAGTTTTAATTGCTGCTGAAGCTCAAATTGTACAAGTAAGTAGTGAACGTAATCATGAAGAGATGTTGCCAATTAGTGAACACATTGATGATGTGGTAACTAAAATTGAACAACTACAAAAATCAACAGTTAATATTACTGGTACAAGTTCAGGTATTAACAATTTGGATATGATTACTAGTGGTTTTCAACGAGGTGACTTAATTATTTTAGCAGCTAGACCTTCAATGGGTAAAACCGCCTTAGCACTTAATTTTGCTTTAAATGCTGCTAATGAACAAGATAATAAAAACGATGTTGTTGTTATTTTTTCATTAGAAATGCCAAAAGATCAATTAATTACAAGAATGATTTCTTGTCAAGGACATTTTGATGCTAATCGTTTACGTAATAAGTCTAAATTTACACAGGCTGATTGAAATCGTATTAGTGCTACTGCTGAGCAATTGAAACAAAAAAGAATTATTATTGATGATACACCTGGTTTAAGAGTTTTAGAGTTGCAAACTAAATTAAGAAAATTAAGTCGTGAAAATAGCATTAAGTTAGTAATTATTGATTATTTACAGTTATTAACTGGTAGAGATAGTGAATCACGTCAACAAGAAGTTTCAAATATTTCTCGTAGTTTAAAAATTTTGGCAAGAGAATTAAGAGTACCAATTGTTTGTTTATCACAATTATCAAGAATGGTGGAGAGACGTGAAGAAAAACGTCCTTTAATGTCTGATTTACGTGAGTCAGGGGCTATTGAACAAGATGCTGATGTAATTATGTTTTTATATCGTGATGATTATTATAAGGAAAAAAATAGCGAAGAAACAACAAGTTCACAAGAAAGTAATCTTGCTGAAATTCTTATTTCTAAACATCGAAACGGCCCGACAGGAAAAGTAGTAACTGTTTTTATTCCAAAATGAGGTAAGTTTGAAAATTATACAGGATAAAAATAATAAAAAACCTAAAATTTAATTTTAGGTTTTTTTAAAAGAAGTTAATAAATTAAATTAATTAGTTTTTATTATCCTTCTGGATTTAAACTTTTAAATAGTTTTCCTTTATTATCACTAATTTTAGTTCCAGCGTAAACAATACCATTGACATTTAATAAACTATGTACTTCACCACCACTGCTACTTCAACTAAAAATACCAATTGCTACTGTATAGACAACTTTAAATAATCTTCCTTTACCATCAGTAGTTCTTGTTCCAACAAAAATTGTATTATTATCATTAACTAGACTTAAAACTTCACCATTAGTATCTTTTCAGTTAGTTACTACTGTATTTTCACCATCTTCTTTAACTTTATATAAATATCCTTGACCATCACCAGTTTTAGTTCCGATATAAATATTTTCGTTTGTTGAAGTAGTTAAACTATAAATTTCACCATTGTTTACATTTCATTTTGATAATATTGTTATTGTGTCATCTTTTGTAATTTTAATTAACTTTCCTGTATATACATTATCAACGGGTGTTGTTTTAGTTCCAACATAAATTGTGCCATTGACATTTAGTAAACCACGAACTTCACCATTAGTATCTTTTCAATCAGATAGTGCTGTTATTGTATCATCATCAGTAATTTTAAATAAATTACCTTTGTCATCACCAGTTTTGGTTCCTGCATAAATAGTATTATTAATGTTTAATAGACTACATATTTCACCGTTGTTTTCATCTCATTTAGATAGTGCTGTTATTGTATCATCATCAGTAATTTTAAATAAATTACCTTTGCCATCGCCAGTTTTTGTTCCAACATAGATCGTAGCATTAACATTTAATAAACTTTGAACTTTACCATTACTTTCTTTTCAATTTGTTAAAGGTGTTGTTGTGTCATCTTTTGTAATTTTAAATAAATTACCTTTGTCATCACCAGTTTTGGTTCCTGCATAAATAGTATTTTTATTATTAACTAAGCTTTGAATTTCACCATTATTTTCTTTTCAATTTGTTATTTCTTGAAAATTACTTGTTATATTACTTATACATGCAGTGACATTGCTTGTTGTTGCTGCTGTAAACCCTAAAACACCTACAATTGATAGTATACTTTTTAAATTTTCATAAAATACCCCTTTTTCAAACTTTAACCCTTTTATAAAATAATTTTACATTATTTCAAAAATAAAATAGTATTTATAATACTTTTTAGTGTTATTTATGAAGTTAATGTAAGTATTTTAGAAAGATATTAAATTAGAAATCTATATTAAATTTTTTTGATTAATATATGAAGTATTTACAAAAGGTTCATTTAATAAATCATTAATTTCTTCGATATTTATGATTTTTTCTGTAGTTATTTCTTGAATTTTATTTCAACTTAAACTTAAAAAATTATTTATTTCAGTATCATTTAATTTTAAAATTTTGCTTATTATTTCCAAAATATTATTTGTTATTTTAACAGTTTTTTTAATTTTTTTATAATATAGTGAAACATCCGCCAGTAATTCTAAGTTACTATAAAATTTATTTTCTTCTTTTTTTGAATTTATAAGTTTTACTAAGAATTCTTTGATTTGATCATTTTTATATTGTTTTTCTAAAATTAATTTAACTTCTAAGTCACATTTTTCATCTTCATCATTCATTGTTATATTGTCCCTTTTTCATTATTATAATTAATAAATTTAGCTTAAATATGTACTATTTATTTGAAGTTTAAAGTGTGCTCCTTCTACAGCATTTTTTGATTCTTCTTTTAAATGAATAGATAAATATATATTGCCATTATTACTATATCAAAAAAATGCTTGAGCATATATATGAATAAAAACTAACGGAGTAAGTCAACTGCCATAATAATACATAAATTCTATATTTCAAGTTTTGTTTTTTTCATCATTTGTGTTACTTGATGTGTTAATTTTTGCTGTATTAACTGATAAGTTAGGTCCTGTAATTTGAGATGGTAAATTATGTCATATACAGTTTTTATATGTGGCAGTTTCAACTTTAATAATTGCTTTATCATCAAAATTTAACAATTGATACTTTTTAATAAATGATTGTCAATCTAAATGATATTTTTTTCAAGACATTATATTGATATTGTCTACAATATTGCCTTCATATTGAGAACTTGTGCCATTAAATCATTCTTCATTTTCGTACAAAGGTTTTGATTTGTGAGGGTTGTTATCAAAAAAGTCACAAGCGTTAATGTTAATAGTAGTTAATGCACTAAATGTTAAACAACTTAAAATATTTAATATTCTTTTCATTTTATACCTCTTTAAAATTTTTAGATTTATGGTGACATATTCAAATATATCATTTATTTATTATAATATTTTTAAAACTTTTTTCAGTGTATAAAAGGTAATTTATTTCATTTCATTTCAAGGATATATGAAATTATATATGGATAAAAATTAATAACATCGCTACCTTATAATTTCTCCAAACACTACTATAAATCAATTAATGAAGTAAAATATTAAATATTTTTTCAATTTTTAAAATTAATTAGTTGCGTAATATGTCTAAAGTTTAAAAGTATCTAAGATTTATATTTTTTGTAATTTATTACTAGAACTTTGACCTTTACTTGTTGAAACTTTGCTATTTTCTTGATTAATAAAATCTATATCTGTTTTATTTCATTGTGAATAAAATGGTATTTCTTTTCATAATATTTTACTTAAAATAGTTTCAGTAAAATTTATAGATGCATTATTTCAATCTTCTGCTACTGTTATTGATTTTTTAACAATTTCTTCAACTACTTTTGTATATTCTTTAATAATTTTTAATTTCAATGAATCATTTTTCAAACACAAATCAATTATTTTATTACTAAAGTTTTCATAAGCATTTGCTTCAGATTTTAAATTTGGATAGAAATTTAATAATGTCTTAAATTCAAACAATTCATATTTAAAAAAGTCTTCAAAACTATAATTTTGATATTTTTTAAAACTTTCAACATTAAATTCTGAATTTAAAAAATTATTCAAATTTGTATCTTGTTCTATTTTACATTTGATGTGTTTTGGCAACTCTTTATATTTATAAATAAATTCTATTTCTTCTTTATTATTTTCATTTTTAACAAGACACATTATTGCAATTAAATGTATTGTCTTATAATTTTCTATTAATGTATTTACGGTTTCTTGTGTTTGTTTTAGTAAAATTTGGGATGGTAACAAAAACGGAGGATATAATTACTTTTTAAACATTTTTTTTAAATTATAGACAAGAAATAATTGTAATTATATGCAATTGTAAATTTATATTACTACTAAATTAAATTAATTTCAATTAAAATACAAATATTGAAAAAATCAATAATAAAATTAATATTTATACACAACAAAAATTCTTATTAACTTTTAATTTAATCAGTTTTTAAAATTTTAATAAAAAAATTAATTAAGTTATGTTTTTAAATTTATTTGATTACATTTAAAAATAACCATTTTAATATAAATATTTATGTTATAAGTTCTATTACCAAGCATTTCTTTTAAAATATGTCAAATATTACCTTCTGTAAAACAACCTATATTTCACTTTGCACCTTGATTTTCAATACCTTGTTTATTATTTTTAAAATATTGTTTTTTTAATTTTTTATGGTTTTTTAATATTTCATTCATATATTTTATTAACTCATCATATTGACCATTTTCAATAAAATTTCTACAAATCTTATATTCATCTCAATATTTTCCTTTATTTCCAGCGATTATTCCAACATATAATTTTTTAACTAAATGGAATTTATCTAAAACAAAACTTGCACCTAAATAATCAGCAACTTCTTTAATTCATCCTGCACTATCTCCACAAATAATAATTTTTGCTTGGTCAAAATTTTCAAAAAATCTATTTCCTTGTTCTTTTATAAATTCAGCAGTTTTTTTAACACCAATTGCTGTTTTTGTTTGTCTTATTATTACATCTGCTCTTTTATTAACTAATTTATGATTAACATTATCTGTACAAAATAATACTAAACGCATTGAATATTTAGCAGAATTGCGTTTAAATTTTCAAAATTTTCGATGTCCATCATCAATACTAATATAAATAAATTGATTTGGTTCTAATTTAATTTTAGGAACATTTAATTTATTAACTTGATATTCTTGAAATAATCTACTAATACTTGTTGTACTAAATTTTGTTTGTTTCATAGTATGTAAAATATCAATATATCTTTTTCCGTCAGCAAAATGTTCAATAACATTATTTTTGATATCCTGACAAGTTCTTTTATATTTAGGCAATTCTAATTCTTCATCTAATAAACAAACTCTTACTCATTTTTTTAATTGTTCATCATAATATTTATAATCACGACATTTATAAGTAACAAGACCATTGATAGTATTTCTAGTTCTTTCTTTAATTTTAACTGGAATATATTTTCTATCTCTTTCTTTTAATATTCTTCAATCTGTTTTTTCTCATTGATTTTTTATATCATCTCTAAATGATTGATACATTCTTTTTGTTGCTTCTTTTAAAGTTTATAAATAATTAAAACTCATATTTTTTCTCCTAACTATTTTAAAAAAATCTAAATTTATTGTAAATATATTTAAAAAATTAATTTACTTAATTATTATATAAATATATAAGTGTTATTTTAAATAAAATAAAAAATATTTAAAAAACCACTTTCATATTTAAAATATAATAAACAAGTTACATATAATTAATAGTATAGGTATTACAAAATAAACGCCTTTAATTTAGGCGTTTATTTTGCATTTAAAAGCATACTGTCAATATCGAGTGAAAATTTCCCAAAAATATTTTTTAAAAAATAAATTATTTTGAAAAGTTATACTGTTAAATAAACATAAATTCCAAATAAATTCTTTTCTAGATAAAAATAGAAATAAAGTTTTTTAATTTTTTAAAATTTTTTGTATAATTAATTTATACAAAAAATTATATAAGTTTTTAACTCATTATTTTATCTTAAAATAAATGAGTTTTTTTATTATTTATTCAAAGGAGAAAAGAAAAAATGTTTAAAGTTAAACCTAATTCACCAGTTTATGAATTTTATTATTCTGAAATAAAAAAATTAGAGGGTAAAATTAAAGATAATAAAGAATTAGATAATATAATAAATACTGAAAAAAATCTTAAAGAAGAAATAGAAAAACTAGAAATATATCTAAAAACATTAAATGAAAATTTAAAAAAGAAATATAAAATAATTCCATATATTGAAAAATTAAATATATATGATTTAGAAGATAAAATCGAATCAAAAGGACAAAAAAGGGTTGATAATGTAGGAAAATATTTAAAATTAAAATCAAGTTTAGATTATGATTTTGATTCAATTTTTGAACAATGAAAACGCAGTGCAAACAGTGAAAATCAACCTTTAACAAGTGGATATAAACCAAGCTCACCACAGATGTAAAAGGGGAAGATATTGCATTTGCAATATCTTTATATCTTTAAAATTGATTTTAAGACACCAAATTTGCTCATATACAAATGTTTTAAAATTTTATATGGTTTAGTATTAATAAAATAAATCTCTTCTAAAATATGTTTTTTTACTTTTAATTAAAAATTATTGATATCCATATCTTCAAGGATGGTCTTTATTTGGTATATAAACTTTTTTAGTTTTTATCAAATCTTCTTTAATAATTGGTTTTAATGCTATTTCTTTTAGTTCATATATTTTATTATTATAACTAAGATAGAATTCATTAATAAATGATTTAAGTACAATTACATCAGTTCTAGGTTGTATATATTGAACTTTGTTATTTTTATAAGGAAAATATTTTTTACCATAATATGTTATAGTTGAACCACTATCTGTTTTTCTTTTACAAAATCTTGAAAGATAAACATTTATTTCATTTTGTGTAGGAGCTTTAACCATAGCAGATTTATTATCATCAATAGGAAAAGCAAACTGATTATTAAAAATGTTTATATATGTTTTAAGAAATTTATTACCATCTTCTAAATTTTTAATTTTATTAAGTCGTAATTCACTAATTAAGCGACTTTGAAGTGTTCCAAATAATCGTTCAATTCTGCCTTTAGCTTGTGGAATTGAGGTTCTAATTACTTCAACACCTAAATCATTACAGCATTTTTGAAATTGAGTATAAGTGTCATTTTCTGTGTTTATTTTACCTGAATCAATTTTTTTCTTATATCCAAAAACTGTTCTATTATCAGTATAAAATATCTTTGGTATGCCATATTTAGTTAAATGGATGGGTTACACTTTATTGGACACTAATTGCATAGACAAGTGAACAAATTAGTTAAAAGAAAGGAATTATAATTATGGTCAATATTAACTCATATTCAGATGAATTTAAAAACAAATAGTAGCTTTATATCAAAGTGGCAAATCAGTATCTTGCCTTGTTAAAGAATACAATGTTACAAGAGCAGCTACTTACAATTGAATTAAGCAATTTACTAATTCAGATAGTTTTAAAACTAAAGATAATCTTTCAGATTTAGAAAAACAATTAATTCAAGCAAATAAAGAATTAAAACAGTTACGAATGGAAATTGATATTTTAAAGCAAGCAGCACTAATAATAGGCAGAAAGTAGAGATTATTGCAAATAATAAATCTAAATATAAAATTCGCACAATGTGTCATTTTTTAAAACTCTCTAAATCAACATATTATTTTAATTTAAAGAAAAAAAATAAAATTCAAAATAATATTTATGAACAAGCTGTTATTAGTGCTTTTAAAGAAAATAAAGAAGTTTATGGTACTAGAAGATTAAAAGTCATACTAGCAAACCAAGAAATTTATTTATCACGCAGAAAAATTAAAGAAATTATGAATAAGCATAATTTAATATCAAAATACACTAAATTATCATTCAAAAATTATCATAATAAAGTCAATGATAGTCAAATAACCAATCTTGTTAATAGAAACTTTAATAATAGAATTAAAAATGAAGTTATTGTTAGTGATTTAACTTATGTTCAAGTTAATGGTAAATGAAACTATATTTGCCTATTAATCGACCTATTTAACCGCGAAATTATTGGACATAGTGTTGGAGTTAAAAAAGATGCATCATTAGTATATCAAGCATTTATGCAATCAAATCACTGTTTAAAAGATATTGAAATATTTCATACTGATCGCGGTAATGAATTCAATAATAAAACTATTGATAAACTTTTATTAGCTTTCAACATAACTCGATCTTTAAGCAAAAAAGGATGTCCTTATGACAATGCTGTTGCTGAAGCAACTTTTAAAACTTTCAAAATTGAATTTATTAATGATAAAAATTTTACATCATTAATCCAATTAAAATTAGAATTATTTGATTACATCAATTGATATAACAACATAAGAATTCACAGTACTCTAAACTACCTAACTCCAATTAGTTATCAAAAACAAATGTCTACCAAAAAATAGTCCTAAAAAGGGTTGCCATTCCAAATTCAGGTAGTTTTAAAACTAAAGATAATCTTTCAGATTTAGAAAAACAATTAATTCAAGCAAATAAAGAATTAAAACAGTTACGAATGGAAATTGATATTTTAAAGCAAGCAGCACTAATAATAGGCAGAAAGTAGAGATTATTGCAAATAATAAATCTAAATATAAAATTCGCACAATGTGTCATTTTTTAAAACTCTCTAAATCAACATATTATTTTAATTTAAAGAAAAAAAATAAAATTCAAAATAATATTTATGAACAAGCTGTTATTAGTGCTTTTAAAGAAAATAAAGAAGTTTATGGTACTAGAAGATTAAAAGTCATACTAGCAAACCAAGAAATTTATTTATCACGCAGAAAAATTAAAGAAATTATGAATAAGCATAATTTAATATCAAAATACACTAAATTATCATTCAAAAATTATCATAATAAAGTCAATGATAGTCAAATAACCAATCTTGTTAATAGAAACTTTAATAATAGAATTAAAAATGAAGTTATTGTTAGTGATTTAACTTATGTTCAAGTTAATGGTAAATGAAACTATATTTGCCTATTAATCGACCTATTTAACCGCGAAATTATTGGACATAGTGTTGGAGTTAAAAAAGATGCATCATTAGTATATCAAGCATTTATGCAATCAAATCACTGTTTAAAAGATATTGAAATATTTCATACTGATCGCGGTAATGAATTCAATAATAAAACTATTGATAAACTTTTATTAGCTTTCAACATAACTCGATCTTTAAGCAAAAAAGGATGTCCTTATGACAATGCTGTTGCTGAAGCAACTTTTAAAACTTTCAAAATTGAATTTATTAATGATAAAAATTTTACATCATTAATCCAATTAAAATTAGAATTATTTGATTACATCAATTGATATAACAACATAAGAATTCACAGTACTCTAAACTACCTAACTCCAATTAGTTATCAAAAACAAATGTCTACCAAAAAATAGTCCTAAAAAGGGTTGCCATTCCAATTTTACTACCAATTGTTTTTATCGTTTTGTACCAACAGCACGTGGAACAAGAAAAACTTGAAATTGTTTAGCATTTGATTTATTTATATGTTGTAATTTTAGTGATAGTAGTGTTCAAAAAGTAAGAAGATATGAAAATACTCATAGTGAAACTACAATTGGTGCTTTAATGAATGTTTGTCAAGTTTTATTAGATACATATAATATTAATTTATTACCTAATAATCCACATGGTATTAAATGAAAAATAACTAAGGATGGTGGATGTATTATTTTTCCTAATAATCAACAAATTGACTTTATTGGTTATGCTAATGGTAATAAGATTTTTGGAAAAGAAGCCGGTGGTTCAAGTTTTTTAGGTTCAAGAACAGATGAAATTATTATGGCAGAAGAAAAAGAAACACTAACAGAAAAGCAATTAACATATCGATATGAACGTTTACAAAACTCTATGTTTAGAAGTAATCGTATTAAAGTATCAAAAGAACCTATTAAAGAATGAAGTTGAACGTTTATTGATAAAAATATATATAGTCCTAATTTTGGAAAAAAAATTACTCGCTATTTTTATAAAAGTTTCTTTATTACTTTTACATGTAATCCTTATGATAAATATCATCCATTTTATTTAAAATACTGTACGCCATTTTTACCATTAAATGATAAAGTGATGGAAAATCTTAAAAAAAATGGCAAAATTTATTATGAAAATCAAGATATGTTTAGTGGTTTAGGTTTATTTGTTTTAAGATTTACTATTCAACCATTTTGAAATAAATTACCAGATATTCAAAAAAGAACATTATTAGAAATGAAAAAAAGTAATCCTGATGAATTTAATACTGTTTTTTATGGTTTTGAATTTTTAGATAGTGATGCAACAATTTTCCCATTTCAAAAAACTGTAAAGTGCTGACAACCATATGATTTAAAAGAATTTTATAATTCAAAAAAAGATATGTATAAATTTGATTTTTATTCAGTTGGTGTGGATTGAGCAACTGGTCATAAAGACCATACTGTATTTATAGTAGTGGGTTTTAAAGAATATAATAATACTGGTTATTATGATGCTTATATTATTTGTGAATTAGTAGTTACTCCAAATGATTTTATAAATGAAAATGAAAAAATTAATGCTTATGTTAATGAAATTTTAGGATTAATTGATAATTTTGAAAATTTTGAACAAGCAATTTATTTTTATGATGATAAAGCACGAACTGCCATTGATTGATTAAATCAAAAATTAATAGATGAACATAATACTATTTTAATCACACAAACTGCTATTAAACATGCTTCAAATTTAAATCAAGAAGCAGGATTAACTAATAGAGTAGTTTGAATGAGAAACATTATGAGTTATGGAAACTTTTATGCAAATAAAGATGATTTACCAAAGACTACTCAATGTTTAGAAGAATTACGTTATGACCAAACCAAAACTAACATTCCTGATAAAAATATGTATCAAGACCCGTATGATGGATTATTTTATGCATTGTATCCATATAAAAATGTAATTAGGGGTAAAAATAATGCTACTGTGAAAAAAAGCATCTTCACATTTGCCATATAATAAACAACTACAATATCATTAATAGTATAGGTATCACAAAATAACGCCTTTTATTTAGGCGTTATTTTGCGTTTAAAAACGTACTGTCAATATCGAGTGAAAATTTCCCAAAAATATTTTTTAAAAAATAAATTATTTTGAAAAGTTATACTGTTAAATAAACATAAATTCCAAATAAATTCTTTTCTAGATAAAAATAGAAATAAAGTTTTTTAATTTTTTAAAATTTTTTGTATAATTAATTTATACAAAAAATTATATAAGTTTTTAACTCATTTATTTTAAGATAAAATAAATGAGTTTTTTTATTATTTATTCAAAGGAGAAAATAAAAAATGTTTAAAGTTAAACCTAATTCACCAGTTTATGAATTTTATTATTCTGAAATAAAAAAATTAGAGGGTAAAATTAAAGATAATAAAGAATTAGATAATATAATAAATACTGAAAAAAATCTTAAAGAAGAAATAGAAAAACTAGAAATATATCTAAAAACATTAAATGAAAATTTAAAAAAGAAATATAAAATAATTCCATATATTGAAAAATTAAATATATATGATTTAGAAGATAAAATCGAATCAAAAGGACAAAAAAGGGTTGATAATGTAGGAAAATATTTAAAATTAAAATCAAGTTTAGATTATGATTTTGATTCAATTTTTGAACAATGAAAACGCAGTGCAAACAGTGAAAATCAACCTTTAACAAGTGGATATAAACCAAGCTCACCACAGATGTAAAAGGGGAAGATATTGCATTTGCAATATCTTTATATCTTTAAAATTGATTTTAAGACACCAAATTTGCTCATATACAAATGTTTTAAAATTTTATATGGTTTAGTATTAATAAAATAAATCTCTTCTAAAATATGTTTTTTTACTTTTAATTAAAAATTATGAGAGGAAGCATTTAATGACAGATCAAATTACTATGGAAAATAATTATCTTTATAAAATAGAGTTAAAAGATAAAGAAAATATTTTAATTGTAAAAAATTTAATTACAAATGAGGATATTAATTTTGTCATTATTTAGTGATAATTTCCTATTAGTTATCAAGTAAAAATTTCCCAAAAATAAAGTTAAATATACTTGGTGATAAATATGGAAAGAAGCATGACTATGAAAGAAAAATATAAGTATAAAATTATAAATGACATTATTACTAATAAATTATCTAAACATCAAGCCAAGAATAAACTTAACCTAACTATTAGAAGAATTAACCAATTAATTCAAATTTTTAATAGAGAAGGTAAAATTGGTTTTATTCATAAATCTCGAAATAAAATTTCTAATAAGGTAACAAATTTTGAAATCAAAATTAAGATTATAAATTTATATAAAACCAAATATTATAATTTTAATTTTCAACATTTCCATGAGAAATTAAACAATGAAGAAAAAATTAAAATTTCATATAGTACACTTTATAATATATTAATGAATGAAAAAATAATTTCACCAAAAAGACATAAAAATAAAAAAAATAACTTACATCCAACAAGAAATCGTAGAACAAATTTTGGTGAATTAATTCAAATGGATGCAAGTAATCATCATTGATTTGGTAAGGATAAACCAAAAGCATTTTTACATGCTGCAATTGATGATGCTACAGGCAATATTGTCGGACTATGATTTGATCATCAAGAAACATTAGATGGTTATTATAATGTTTTTTATCAAATTTTAACTAAATATGGCATACCAAAAACATTTTATACTGATAATAGAACAGTTTTTGGATATAAAAAACAAATCGATGCTGGCAAAATAAACACGGAAAATGATACTTATACTCAATTCCAAAAGTCTTGTAATGATTTAGGTGTTGAAATTATTAGAACTTCCATTCCACAAGCTAAGGGTAGAATCGAACGCTTATTTGGAACACTTCAAAGTCGCTTAATTAGTGAACTTAGACTTAATAAAATTAAAAATTTAGAAGAAGCTAATCAATTTCTTAAAACATATATAAGTATTTTTAATAATCAATTTGCCTTTGCTATTGATAATAATAAATCTGCTATGATTAAAGCTCCTACATCAGAAGAAATAAATATTTATCTTTCAAGATTTTCTAAAAGAAAAACGGATAGTGGTTCAACTATAACATATTATGGTAAAAAGTATTTTCCTTATAAAAATAACAAAGTTCAATACATACAACCTAGAACTGATGTAATTGTACTTAAATCGTTTATTAATGAGTTATATCTTAGTTACAATCATCAAGTATATGAATTAAAAGAAATAGCACCAAAACCAATTATCAAAGAAGAGTTGATAAAAACTAAAAAGGTTTATATACCAAATAAAAACCATCCTTGAAGATATGGATACCAATAATGTCAAATTAAAATTAGATAAAATTCTTTTTATAAAAGATTATTTTTGTGAATACTTAACTATATAAAATTTTAAATTGTTTGTCGAAAAGCAAATTTAATGCCTTAAAATTGATTTTAAAGATATAAAAAGATTGCAATTACAATCTCTTATTTTTTATATTCTTGGTGATGTATATCCACTTGTTGAAGGTTGATTTTGATAATTGCTTGAGTTTATTTCATCTGAATCAAAATCATTTTTGTAATTTTTAATTATATTAAGCATTTCATCTTTTGATATAATTTTACCTATAATTTTTTTCACTGACTCATTATCTGTTTTTTCATACGTAAGTTTTCAATCTACTACTTTATACTTTCCAGATAATTCCAAAGTAAATTTATCAGGACAAAATTTTTCATATTCCATTATTAAACATTTTTTTTCTAATTTTACTACTTGTTTAATTGTTTGACCTTTTTTATTCTTTTTCGTTAAATCTGCTCCTTTTTTAACTAATAATTTAAATATTTCAACATTATTAACATTTTGTGCATCAAATAAAGGTGTATCATCTCAATTATCTTTAATATTTAAATTGGCATTATTTTCAAGTAAAAATTTAACTATGTCCTTATTTTTATATCTAACTGCTAAATGTAAAGGTGTTTGACCATTTTTATTTTTTTTATCTACTTCAATTTTATTAATTAAATATTTTGCTATTTTATTTTTCTTTTCGATAATTGCAAGTTCTCATGGTGTTTTATTTTCATTTTTAGGATTTTGATAATTGATATTTGCACCACTTTCAACTAAAATCTCAACTAAATTTGGCTTGTTTTTTAAAATTGCTGCTTCTAATACACTCTTTTCAAACCTGTCATTTTCTGGTTCATTTACAGTTCTATATCAATTATAAAAATTGCCAATTAAATTAGGATTTGCATCGTTTTCACCATTTTTTAACATTAGTTCTCAAGTAAGTTTATTATCATGATTTGCAACATAAACTATTCTTTCTAAAATATTAACTGTAGAACTTTCTGCTGTATTTCCATCTGATGATACTATTCATGCACTTCAATATGGCTCTGTAACCATTCAATTTTGAAAATTACGATGTTCTTTATGTTTTAATACATGCATAAGGTTATTTTTAATGTATGTTCCATTACCTTCTTCTAAATTTTTAATAATATCATTATCTGCTGTCTCTTTTTTGAAACTTTCATTAATATTTCCCATTTTTATTACCTTCTTTACTTTTTAACATTAAAAAAACCATTTACTTTGAAATTAAAGCAAGGGATTAAAAACTATATTAAGTTTTTATTTATTTTTTTCCTAATTATTTTAATCTGTTTAAATTATACTTCTTTTTATAAAAATAATCCCTACATTAAAAAATAGGAATTAAAATTTTTAGGGATTATTCAGAATTAGTGTTTTTTGATCAATATTTTTGGGAAATTTTCACTCGATATTGACAATGAGGATATTAATTTATCTTTAATTAAAGAAGATAAAGAAAATATAAATAATCAAATAGTTTTAACATTTGCAAATATATTTAATAGAGAAATTAAATTAATTAAAGAAGATATTTTAAAAATAAAAAAAGAATTATTAATTTAAAATTGTAACACCATATTCCCCACTTAGAGTTAAACTTTTAAGTGGGGTATTTTTTATTTACTTAGTAAAATTAATGTAGTATTAATTAATTTTTAAAAGCAGAATAGGAAATTGATATCAATACAAGAACAAATTAGTATTGTTTTTTATCACAAAAATTAGTTGATGTTTTTAAAAGAGCATTAGAAGATTTAAAGTTTGAATATGAAGATAAAGAAACATTCCATTCAAAATCAAAAAAAGGAAAATTAATAATATCTTTGGTGATTTTAACTTATAGCCATCAATCGATATAAATTATGTTACTTTAATTTTTAACAACCCAAAATTTTATAGACGCTGTATTTTATTAAACAAAAACGATGAAATTATTGTAACTGGTCAAATTTTTAACACTTTAAATATTCCTAAAAATCGTGCATTTTGTTCAATAAATGTTAAATGATTTAAAAAATGAAAAGAGTAAAAAATGATATTATGAAAAATTTTATTAATAGTACCAATATTAATAACAAGCATAACACTAATAATATTTTTAATATTTATTAGTAAAGAATTAAAAAATGAATATAAAGTATTAAAAATATTAAGTGAAATTGCTAATCAAATTGAAAATAAGGAGAAATAATATGAAATATGAAGATAAATGTTCTATGTGCAATAAAGTAAAAGAAAACTTTTTATCCAATACCTGTAATAGTTGTTGATTAGAATCAGTTAATAAATGAAATAGAAGAAGTTGAAGAAATTTAGGAGACATTGATAATGAATAAAGAAAATATACCATGTTGTTTTAGTGAAGTTAATGAACTTGGTAAACATATAACAAATTGTAATAATTTACCAACAAAATTAGATAAAGATAATGTTCAAGTAAGATATTTTTGTGATAAACATATGATAAAAGTTGAAAATATAAGAAGAAAAATTGCCCAAAAATATATTAATGAATATAAAGAAAAATTAATTTTAGATATCGATGAAATTATAAATGATAAAAATCCACATAGAACTTATACAGAATATGTCTTTTCTTTAAAAGAAAGAATTGAAAATGGAGAATTTGATAATGATTAAATTAAAAGATTTATTTGGTGAAGATAAAATAGAAATATTTTCACCAAATTCCAAAGATTTAACAGATAGTAATGATATAAAAGCATTGATTTTATGAAAATATCCCAATGTCATTGCTAAATATTTAATTGTTTCTCAACCACATGCTAATACTGCAATTTTAGTTGGAGATAACTTTAATTATCAAGGTTGAATAGAATTTTTATTAAACAGAAAGTAGAAGGAGTAGAAGAAAATGCCAAATGACATAACTGTACAATCAAGTAATTACACTTTATTAAAATTAATAAGAACTGGAGCAAGTCCATTATTTGGTATGATAGGAACTTTTGCATACTATGGTCAACTTATTGGTAATCCAATATTAGGTAGTATAAATGCTTTATTATTTTCTAAAAAATTAGGAATTGATATATGAAATTTAAATCAAATGCCAAATTTAAAAAGTAAACTATTAAATTCAAGTAAAAAAATAGCATTAGGATTAGGAACAATTGGTTTAGCAAATTATAGTAAATTTACTGAAACAATAAATCCTATCACCCCAACTACAACCACTACAGAAACTCCGCCATGACCAGCATTAACATTATCAGTAACTAACAATAATGTTAATGACCAATCTTTAATGGATTGAGATACTTATATATCTTTAAATTCATATGGTATTGCAAATTTGGTTGCTGGAATTACAGAATTAATACCAAGTAAATTTGAAACTATACGTAAAATAGCAAATATGGCAACTGGTGGTTGTTTGATTAGTAGTGGTGTTGCTATGGGTATTAATAATGATTTTATGAATGCTTATGCAGTTCCGACTATTATTGCTGGTGCATCTGAAATTATCCATAATTTACTACCAATGGAAACAACTAATCATGTTGAAGAAATGCAAGAAACAACATTTACTAGTGAAAATGCAAGATTAATTAATGATGTTGTAGATAGAATATCACCAGTATATAGACCAACTACATATTATGACAGTTTATAAAGGAGGTGAGTAATTTATGAATAAAGAAAAATT
Source organism: Spiroplasma endosymbiont of Phycita roborella (assembly GCF_964031195.1). Taxonomy (NCBI): domain Bacteria; kingdom Bacillati; phylum Mycoplasmatota; class Mollicutes; order Entomoplasmatales; family Spiroplasmataceae; genus Spiroplasma; species Spiroplasma endosymbiont of Phycita roborella. Next base: position 211,919 of record NZ_CAXIQJ010000004.1, read on the forward strand.
AATTGAATATTATAATCACGAAATAAAAATACATAAAGAAAGGATGGAACAATTAAATAAAGAAATTTCTTTATTAGTAACTATTATAAGTAATTATCAGTCAATGGTTGAAAGAATTAATGGTGGTCAATTTGACGAATAATTAAAAAATAAATAATTGAAAGGAAAATATTGAAATGAAAGAATTATTGCATGAATTAATCATTATTGGAACAAGTGTAGGAACATTAATTTGCAGAGAATTAATTGTTTGATTTAAACGATTTATTACAACTCCAAAACATGTTCGAGCAAATAATAAAGTAATAAAACATCAAAAAAAATTAGCAAAATTAAATGAAAAAATTAATAAAGAAAATAAATAAAGGTGTAATGTAAATGTTAGAAAATGAAACTAATGTTCAAGAAACAACTGAACCTTTAACTGAAAATAATGATTTGCAAAAAGAACAAGAAACTAAGATTGTTGAATTAGAAAATAAGTTAAATAAACTTAATGAAGAAATTAAAGAAAAAGAAATGCTTAATATATTTAAAAAATATCAAGTTAAAAAAGAATTTTATGATTTTTTAAAATTTAAAACAAGTAATATAGAAAATTCAAAAGTAGAAGACACTATTAAAAAAATGATTAAAGAACAACCAGTATTTAAAGAACCAATTAATACAGGTGGTAAACAAGAAACAATATTAACAAATCAATCGAATTCAATAAAAAGTAGTTTATTGGATTATAAAAAGAAAAATAATTTATAACAGAAAGGAAAATAAAAATGGCAATTAATATTCAAACAAACTTAAATAATACAGAAAAACTAGTTGAAGCACCAGAATTTATTGAATTTTTCAAACAATCAAATAGTCCATGAGCAAACTTTTTTCCTATTGAAATAGTTAATTCTACTAAAATAGAATTTATTATTAAAGTTCCAAAAGACCCATCAATTAAAGTTATTGCATGAAATGATAAAAGTCAAAGAATAGATGTAACTTATGCACAAACTGATACTATTCCAAAAATAATTGAAAAATTATATGTTGCTGGTGAAACTATTGCAGCAATTGACTTAAATGCTGAAAATGGACAAAATTTATTAGAAAGTATGCAATATGAAGTCGCTAATGATTTAGCAGATAAATTAGCAACTGATGATATACAAGTAATTAGCGATAACGGAACTAAAGTAATAATTAGTGACACATCACCAACAGGGCATATACAGGCAATGTTATCTGCTTGAAATACTTTATTTCAATTAAGAAATAGTGCAAATTGTCGTTTCTTTATTACAAATAATCTTTATGATACTATTGTTTATTTGGCTAATAATAAAGGTTTAATTACAGATAACCAAATTGCTCAACAACTAAGATTAAATGGTAATGATTTATATATAAAAGGTGTATTATGTCAAATTGTAATGGATGATTATATGACATTTACTGATAGTGAAAATAAAAAACAAATTATACCTTTTATTTTAGCAACACCAAGAGCAATGAAAAGATATATGTTACAACAAACAATTGTTTATGTTCAAGAAATTGCTGATGGCAAACTTGGTAGAGCATATAAAGTTGGTGGTGAAGTACTAGGTCAATTAATTCCTTATATGTCAAAAAAAGAAACAACATCACGTTGAATGCTATGTGGAATTATTACTAAAACAGATTTAAGTAGTAAACTTACAATTTTAACAACTGATATTACTGCTAATACGAATAGAAAAAATCAATTACTAGATACAGCAATAAAAAATGCAAGAGAAATTACTGGTTTGAATCCAGCATTAGATTTAGTACATGCAAATATTAAATATTTTAGTGATGCACAAGGCAAAACTGATGTAAGTAATCAAAATCAAAAAGCAGGAGATTTATATGTAATTATTACTGCAGATATTAATGATGCAAATTATCAAGGTTCAACAAATCCTATAAAAATAACTCTTAAATAATAAGGACATTAATTATGCCTATTGGTACAGCAAATACAGCCACACTCTTAAAAATAAATAAACCCAAACATACTAGAATTAGTCAACAACAAGAACATAAAAGTTTATGATGAGAAATTTTAGAAATGATTGGTGTACAAGTTATAGCAGTAGCACTTGCTCCTTTTACTGGTCGTTTAAGTGAAGATTTAGCACTTGGATTAGGTGCAAGTGATTTAATTGCTAGTATTAGTGCTGTTGGTGTAGAATTTTTAACTGATTTTACTATTAATCAAGTTTATGATTATTTAAAAGGAAATGTAATACCATTAAATACTTTTTTTAATATATTACCAGCATTTGCTGGACTTAATAAAATTAGTCGTGGTTATCGTACAACTAAATTTATTAAGTTAGCACAAAAAACTAAAACATTAGAATAAGTTGGTATTAAAGAAGCAAAAAACTTACAAGAAATTATTAGTCAAGTAAGTGGAAAAGAAATTTTAACAGATAAAATTATTGGTAATAAACGTTATTTAATGAAGTATAGTTTTACTCCTAATCGTGAAACAGTATTACGAGATTTAGGATATGTTGCTGAAAGACAATATAAGAATAATTTTCAAAAACTAGAAACAGAAAAATTAATGGAACACTTATTATTACAAAATACATTAATAAAATTAAGTCCACAATTAACTCCTAAATTTAAAATTAAAGATATTGAAAAAGCAAATAACTTTTTAAAAAAATTTAATACTGATTTAAAAGAAGTATTAAAAATGAATCAACATGATTGATTAAATTTAGTTCATACAATACATACAGAAAATAGATATGGAAAAACTTTAATTTTAGATTTACAAAAAATTCGTGCTAATGCTATTAAATTTAATTTTAAAAATAATGTTATTCATCAACTTGTTTTAAAAGCAAATCAAACTTTTAAATATTTTGATATTAGATTTTATTTAAAAAAAGGTTTAAATAAATTTTGAAAAGATACACCATATTTTGAAAAAATACGAGAAAGTATATATAAATTACAAGAAAAATTTGAAAAGTTAGAAAAACAAGTATTTGAAAAAATTCAGAAATTAAAAGAAAAAGCAACTGATTTATTTACTAGTGCAGAAAAAAGAGCAATTAAACACGCACAATTAATTCCATTAAATTCACCAGTATTTATGGGTTGTAAAATTCAACCTTTGTCATTAGATAAATGTGCAATTACTATTTATCATCGCAATCCTAAATATAAACCAATTACAGTTGTTGATAGTATTCTTAAAGCAAAAACTTTTGTTACTCAAATACATCCATTCCATTGATATCGTTGATATAGTGGTTGATACATTGGTTATGGAGTTAATCAAAATAAATGATTAAAAGCAATAGCATTTGCTCCACCAGTGGTGCAACAAGTAATTAGAGATAGTTTTAAAGTATATAGAGAAATATTTAGAACTATTAGAACTTATCATAAAGTAGTAAATGTTATTAATAATCCTATTGAAAATATTAACAAATCATTTAAAAATGTTGGTTTAAAATTTAGTGTTAATACTTTATTTGGTACTGGATTATTACATCATTTAGAAAAGTTTGCATATAGTCAAGTTGTAACAAAAAGTAAGAAAAAAATAAAAAAAGGTAAAAATAAAATACAAAAAGAAATTGAACATATAACACATAAAAAAACAAAAAAACATACTTATCATTATAAACAAGCATTTTTTAAGGAATGATAAATTATGATTAATAAACTTTGAACTGATGTCAGTCTTGAAAATTATAATAACTGATATCCATTAACTGGAAAAATTACAGAAACTCCACAACAATATATACAAACATGACCAAATATTAATGATTGATTTATAACTTTTGCTATTCGCGCGCAAAATGATATTAATGCTTATCTTGATTTTATTTTATCTAAATTTCCTTTTGATAGTTTTAAAGATGAATTAATTAAAGAAACATTAAGAGATATGGTTTATGTTATGGTTGAACATTGAGTATTTAATCGTACACCAATTGAATTTAATGTTGATGCTACTATTCAATTTAATAATGGTAATCAATTTAGTGCAAATAGTACTCCTACAATTAATGTTTGAGATTTAGCACCTAGTAGAATGAAAATATGAGCAAGATTAACAGAATTAAAACAAATATTTTCAAGTTATAATAATGATGAAATAGATGTTGAAAAAATTGACTTAAAAGCATTTTATACTAGAAATCAAGTTGATGAATTAATTAAAGAACAAAAAGAATTTACATTATTAAAACAAATTAAATTATATGATGATTTAGTTGATGATAATGAAAATGAAATATATAGAGGTCCTGTTAGTAAATTTGTTAATAAAGGTTATGTTGCAACTGGTTATGATAAAGAAACTGAAACAATGATTTTAGATTGACCAGATGAAATTGGAACATTACCACCAGAAGCATTACAAAATAATCCGCAAATTGGTGATTTTACTCATGCACCAACTTGTGATTTTTCTGCTAAACAACAAAAACGAATTACTACTAATGAAAATGAAATTACCAAATTAAATAGTGAATTAACTAAAACAAATGAAAACATTGATGATATCAAAAATAATTGATTTAATATTGAAACTAGTCCTTTATGAAAAAAAGTTGAAAATAATAATATAGAAATGTTGAAATGATATTTTATTAAAATCAGTTATCACTATTCAACAGAAAATAACTTTATGAAATTTTATAAAATAATTAAAATTTATTTAAATAATATTTTTCATGAATTTGAATTGTTAAATGTTGATTCCATGACTTATAAAGAACAAATACAAAATAAAAATATTTTAAATATTGGAACTATTTACTATGACAATAGAAATAAAAAATTTAGTGGTGGAGGTAATTCCTATCCTGAACGTGGAAAAATTAATTTAATTGGTGATATACAAGAAATATATCAATATCAAGGAATAGATACACCAACTGAATTTATAACAGAAGAAAGTACTGAACATGATTATTACACAAAACTAGAAACTAATAATTTATTAGATAAAAAGCAAAATATCAATGATGATGCTTTACAAACAGTTTCTAAACAAATCGTTCCTGCAATTAATGAAATCAATAATAAAATTCCTAATTTATCTGATTATTATAAAAAAGAAGAAGTAGATAAAAAATTAGAAGATGTAAAATCACAATTTCCTATTGCATTTCAAATAAATGCTATTAGTGCAGAAATTCCTAATTTAGAAACTACTGATAAAACTATTGCCGGTGCTATTAATGAATTAAAAGAAAAAATAAAAGATAAAAAATTTTCAAATGATTATTTTAAATATAAAACTGAAACAAATGAAATTGCATTAAATGATGAAGAAAATTCATTACTTTGTAAAGATTTATTAGAAAATAATGAATATAAATTATTAAAAACTCAAAATAAAAAATTATTACAAGCAATTAATGAAATATTAGAAAAACAACCACAACCCAGTCCAAGTGGTTCAAATTGAAAAGAAGTAGGTAAAGTCGTAGTAGATAAAAATAATATTACACATATAGAATATATATTTAAAGATAAAACACATTATAGAATATATTATAGTTTTGGTGATTATACTAGTAAAGAAAATAATAAAAATTATAGTTGACAAATAATTAATTTTTATTATCAATTAGATACAAATGTTTTAAAAAGTAGTTTATGAATATCAAATAATAATGTTAATGCGGATACTGAAATTAATATTTATAATAATAGAATAATGTGGGGTATGGGTAGAGATTATATTTTTAAAAAATTAGAAGAATTACAGGAATAATATTATGTTTTTTAAAATTATAAAAATTATTTTAGGTTTAATAGGAGTAATTTTATCATCAGCAACAGCAGGTTTAATTATATTTATTATTATAAAAATTGTATTAAAAATTAATCAAATATTTTAAAAAAAGGTGGTGAATATTATGTTAAGTCTATTTAAAAGAAAAGAAAAAAGTAATATTAGTGATAATCAAAATGAAAAAGTAAAATTTTTAACTAATAAAAATAAAAGTACTCATGCTTCAATTTTAAATTATTTTGGTTTTAATGATTTTAACCATGAAACTTATTTCACTGATTTTGTAGCAGAAAATAATGCTAATTTATATAATGCTCCATTAGATATTAATAATGAAACTATTAAACAATATTTAATTCAACAAGAATTTTACAGAAAAAATTGAAATTCAATTTTTAAATTAAGTAAATTAGGAATTAGTGCTTATTTAATTTATATTGCTAATGATGACTTATATTTTCAAGTAGTAGATATACAACAAAGAGTTTATGATATTACTGGTAAATTAATTGAATGTACTATTTTTTATGATAGTTATGAACAAAATGCACAAATGGTAAGATTATTTGAAGTTTATACATTAAATAATGAACAAATAACTATTAATCGTGCAATTTATAGTATTAGTGATAATAAAAAACAATTTCCATTAGATTTTAAATCATTCATTAATAACCCTAATTTAGCACAAGAACAAACACTAAATATTAACTATATACCAATAGCAATTATGAGAAATAAAGCAAATGAGCTAGCAGATTGTAATAAAGTAATGGATAAAATTAAAGCATTAGATGTTATTTATGAACAAATTGTTTTAGATACTATTTTAAACTCACCTAAATTTATATTTAGTCAAACTTATGGCAATGTTCAATCTTTAATAGAAGACGCAGTAAGAACATTAGTTACTAAAAATTACATATTTAAAAGCGGTGGAGATAATAATGAACAAAACGAAAATATCAATATGACAAATAGTAATTTTAAAGGTAAAAATTTAACTGATATATATGATTGAAATGTTAATGAAATATTTAAACGTTGTGGTATTCATATACCAAGTCAAAAGAAATCAGCACAACAATCAGTTCCCGAAAGTACAGCAGTAAATATTTCAACTATTAATTATATTGAACAAAAATTATGACAATTTAATATTGATATTCTTAAATTTATTCAAATATTAGTAAGTGTAGATAAAGATTTATTAAATAGTAAAACATTTAATATTAATGATGATCAAGAAATTAATAATTTAACAGTTAAATTAAAATTATTTAATCCCGAAAATAACCAATTAATAGGAGAGAACAATGGAAAACAACAACAAACCACAAACGAAATTTCCACAGAAACAAACTAAACTTAATCAAGCAGAAGTAGAAAATGATTATTTAATTGATAACATTCCTTATGACTTTACTAATATGATGCGTGCTACTAGTGACCCAGATATTAATAGAGCATATGATGAATTTAAAAAAAGAACGATATATATTTATGAAATTGAACGTTTATTTAAAAATAATGAAAATAATAGTTTAAAATTTTCAGCAAATACTATTAAAATAGGTTTTATTGATATTGATAAAGTATTAAAAACTACTGCTGTTGAAACATCTGATTTTACTATGCAATTAAATCAAAGAGCAAGTACTAATATTAATGATAATACAATTGAATATAGTATGACTGATATTAAAAATTTAATATTTCAAGAAATAAATTTATTAAATCAATTTAAGTTATATGCTGTATCTATTAATGAACCTTTAACTGAAAATAATATTGATAATTTATATATCATTAATAATTATTCACAACCTTATCAAAATCCAAAAACAAGAAGTACTAAAAGTATAACTATTATTAAAATTAAAGATTTTAAAACAAGAGATGGTTATCCAATTATTATTAAATTACAAAAACCATTAGATAAAGATACCAAAGTAACTGGTTTAAAAATTAAAGCACGTAGAAGCATGATTTTTGGCAATATAAAGGTACTTGGTGAAGTTGACAATATGGAAGTATACCCAAAGTTATTTGTTAAAGATAAGATAGCATTTCCGCTATTATCAATGCCTATTGAAACTCAACCAAAAGTTAGAATATTACAACAATGATTTAGTGAACAAATATTACCTTGAAACTTAGCAAAACAATTTATTGGAGAAGAAAAATCAGTTTTAGATTTAATTGCTATTGGTGGAGGGACTGAAACAAGAAAAGAAATTATTAATAATGCAAGAGTAACAAATGCTAAATTAGGTTATGATGTTTCTAAAAATTTAAAAGTATGACCATTATCAGATGAAATAGAATTAAAAGATAAAAAATTAGAGTCATGATTTTTAGTAGGTAACTATAATTTATTTATTTCTACAACAAATAAATTTTATGATGTAGAAATTGAAATAAATGATAAACCACCAATTGATAGTTTACAACAGTTATTATTAGATATGCTAAGTTACACATATAACTATAATAGAAATTTTGATGGCGCAGATTATGATGATAAAAATGAAATAGCAAAATTACGTAATAAATTCTCAGGTCAAAAACCTGATGAAGTTATTACTAATTTATTTAGAAAATGAGAACTTGATTATCCAAATTACATAAATTTGCAACAAGTTAAAATATTTAAACAAGTATTTATTATGTTATCAAAGTATATTTATTCAACATTATCAATAAATAAAGGTCTAAATGATGATAATAAAATTTTATTACCTTATTATTTTGAATTAAAATCAAATCCTATACATTCTAATAAGGATAATAGTTGAAAATATAAAGATGTAAAAGTAATACTAAAATCTGAATATTTTGATTTTACAGATATGAATAATATTAAATTAAAAAATAATGATATTAGTCAAAATGAATTATTTAAACTTGATGATAATCAATTTAATTGATTATCTATTACAAATGAATTAGAAAGCAATAATATTCCGTCATTAATTCCAGCAGATTGAACATTAGGAAATGGCGAATATGGAAAATACTTTACAAGAGTAATTATTAGTAACAATAAAATTGAGAATGCTTTAAATTTATATGGTTCAAATAAATCTCAATTATTTTCTAAATTAGAATTTTATGAAGAGATATTACAAATTGATAATAAAAATGAATTTGAATTGCAAATTAAAAATCCAATTAATAATTTAAATCGGATTGAAATTAGTGGAATATTTGGTGCTGGTAATTATTATTTAATTTTAATAACTGACAAACAAGAAATAAACTTAACTAATATTAATTTATTTGACAAATATAATGAAAATATTTCTTATATTAATTTAGAAATTTAAATGTTATTTATTAAAATAACCATATGGATAATTGCCATCTCATGGTATATCTATTCTTTCAATAGTATCTCCACCATTATAAAATTTTGTTTTTTTAGGATTATCAGCAAAGTATATTTTAAATTCACTTTTTATAGAAACTGAAATACCATGAATGTCAGACATTCATATTTTCTGAACACCCATTATAGGTTTTTTATATGAATTTAAATAATATTTAAGTCCACTAAGATTATGGGTAAGCACCCCCCCATGATTAATCCTATTGTTCCAGTTGTAGCACCAGTTAGTGCTAATGCTAATGTTATTTTACTTAAATTTGCTTTTATTCATGTTTTCATATTAAATTACTCCTTTTTTCCTTGATTTTACTTATAAATTGTACTATTTTTGATTATTTTTACAAGTACGTTTTTAAACGTGTCATTATTTAGTGATAATTTCCTATTAGTTATCGAGTGAAAATTTCTCAAAAAGTGAAGTTAAATATACTTGGTGATAAAAATGGAAAGAAGCATGACTATGAAAGAAAAATATAAATACAAAATTATAAATGACATTGTTATTAATAAATTATCTAAACATCAAGCCAAAAATAAACTTAACCTAACTATTAGAAGAATTAACCAATTAATTCAAATTTTTAATAAAGAAGGTAAAGTTGGTTTTATTCATAAATCTCGCAATAAAATTTCTAATAAGGCAACAAAAATAGAAATTAAAAATAAAATTATAAACTTATATAAAACAAAATATTATAATTTTAATTTTCAACATTTTCAGGAAAAATTAATTAATGAAGAAAACACTAAAATTGCATATAGTACAGTTTATAATCTATTAATTCAAGAAAAAATCACTTCACCAAAAAGACATAAGAATAAAAAAAATAACTTGCATCCCACAAGAAATCGTAGAACAAATTTTGGTGAATTAATTCAAATGGATGCAAGTAATCATCATTGATTTGGTAACGATAAACCAAAAGCATTTTTACATGCTGCAATTGATGATGCTACAGGAAATATTGTTGGACTATGATTTGATCACCAAGAGACATTAGATGGTTATTATAATGTTTTTTTATCAAATTTTAACTAAATATGGCATACCAAAGATATTTTATACTGATAATAGAACAGTTTTTGGATATAAGAAAAAAATTGATTCAGGTAAAATAAACACAGAAAATGACACTTATACTCAATTTCAAAAATGCTGTAATGATTTAGGTGTTGAAGTAATTAGAACCTCAATTCCACAAGCTAAAGGCAGAATTGAACGATTATTTGGAACACTTCAAAGTCGCTTAATTAGTGAATTACGACTTAATAAAATTAAAAATTTAGAAGATGGTAATAAATTTCTTAAAACATATATAAACATTTTTAATAATCAGTTTGCTTTTCCTATTGATGATAATAAATCTGCTATGGTTAAAGCTCCTACACAAAATGAAATAAATGTTTATCTTTCAAGATTTTGTAAAAGAAAAACAGATAGTGGTTCAACTATAACATATTATGGTAAAAAATATTTTCCTTATAAAAATAACAAAGTTCAATATATACAACCTAGAACTGATGTAATTGTACTTAAATCATTTATTAATGAATTCTATCTTAGTTATAATAATAAAATATATGAACTAAAAGAAATAGCATTAAAACCAATTATTAAAGAAGATTTGATAAAAACTAAAAAAGTTTATATACCAAATAAAGACCATCCTTGAAGATATGGATATCAATAATTTTTAATTAAAAGTAAAAAAACATATTTTAGAAGAGATTTATTTTATTAATACTAAACCATATAAAATTTTAAAACATTTGTATATGAGCAAATTTGGTGTCTTAAAATCAATTTTAAAGATATAAAGATATTGCAAATGCAATATCTTCCCCTTTTACATCTGTGGTGAGCTTGGTTTATATCCACTTGTTAAAGGTTGATTTTCACTGTTTGCACTGCGTTTTCATTGTTCAAAAATTGAATCAAAATCATAATCTAAACTTGATTTTAATTTTAAATATTTTCCTACATTATCAACCCTTTTTTGTCCTTTTGATTCGATTTTATCTTCTAAATCATATATATTTAATTTTTCAATATATGGAATTATTTTATATTTCTTTTTTAAATTTTCATTTAATGTTTTTAGATATATTTCTAGTTTTTCTATTTCTTCTTTAAGATTTTTTTCAGTATTTATTATATTATCTAATTCTTTATTATCTTTAATTTTACCCTCTAATTTTTTTATTTCAGAATAATAAAATTCATAAACTGGTGAATTAGGTTTAACTTTAAACATTTTTTATTTTCTCCTTTGAATAAATAATAAAAAAACTCATTTATTTTATCTTAAAATAAATGAGTTAAAAACTTATATAATTTTTTGTATAAATTAATTATACAAAAAATTTTAAAAAATTAAAAAACTTTATTTCTATTTTTATCTAGAAAAGAATTTATTTGGAATTTATGTTTATTTAACAGTATAACTTTTCAAAATAATTTATTTTTTAAAAAATATTTTTGGGAAATTTTCACTCGATATTGACAGTACGTTTTTAAACGCAAAATAACGCCTAAATAAAAGGCGTTATTTTGTGATACCTATACTATTAATGATATTGTAGTTGTTTATTATATGGCAAATGTGAAGATGCTTTTTTTCACAGTAGCATTATTTTTACCCCTAATTACATTTTTATATGGATACAATGCATAAAATAATCCATCATACGGGTCTTGATACATATTTTTATCAGGAATGTTAGTTTTGGTTTGGTCATAACGTAATTCTTCTAAACATTGAGTAGTCTTTGGTAAATCATCTTTATTTGCATAAAAGTTTCCATAACTCATAATGTTTCTCATTCAAACTACTCTATTAGTTAATCCTGCTTCTTGATTTAAATTTGAAGCATGTTTAATAGCAGTTTGTGTGATTAAAATAGTATTATGTTCATCTATTAATTTTTGATTTAATCAATCAATGGCAGTTCGTGCTTTATCATCATAAAAATAAATTGCTTGTTCAAAATTTTCAAAATTATCAATTAATCCTAAAATTTCATTAACATAAGCATTAATTTTTTCATTTTCATTTATAAAATCATTTGGAGTAACTACTAATTCACAAATAATATAAGCATCATAATAACCAGTATTATTATATTCTTTAAAACCCACTACTATAAATACAGTATGGTCTTTATGACCAGTTGCTCAATCCACACCAACTGAATAAAAATCAAATTTATACATATCTTTTTTTGAATTATAAAATTCTTTTAAATCATATGGTTGTCAGCACTTTACAGTTTTTTGAAATGGGAAAATTGTTGCATCACTATCTAAAAATTCAAAACCATAAAAAACAGTATTAAATTCATCAGGATTACTTTTTTTCATTTCTAATAATGTTCTTTTTTGAATATCTGGTAATTTATTTCAAAATGGTTGAATAGTAAATCTTAAAACAAATAAACCTAAACCACTAAACATATCTTGATTTTCATAATAAATTTTGCCATTTTTTTTAAAATTTTCCATCACTTTATCATTTAATGGTAAAAATGGCGTACAGTATTTTAAATAAAATGGATGATATTTATCATAAGGATTACATGTAAAAGTAATAAAGAAACTTTTATAAAAATAGCGAGTAATTTTTTTTCCAAAATTAGGACTATATATATTTTTATCAATAAACGTTCAACTTCATTCTTTAATAGGTTCTTTTGATACTTTAATACGATTACTTCTAAACATAGAGTTTTGTAAACGTTCATATCGATATGTTAATTGCTTTTCTGTTAGTGTTTCTTTTTCTTCTGCCATAATAATTTCATCTGTTCTTGAACCTAAAAAACTTGAACCACCGGCTTCTTTTCCAAAAATCTTATTACCATTAGCATAACCAATAAAGTCAATTTGTTGATTATTAGGAAAAATAATACATCCACCATCCTTAGTTATTTTTCATTTAATACCATGTGGATTATTAGGTAATAAATTAATATTATATGTATCTAATAAAACTTGACAAACATTCATTAAAGCACCAATTGTAGTTTCACTATGAGTATTTTCATATCTTCTTACTTTTTGAACACTACTATCACTAAAATTACAACATATAAATAAATCAAATGCTAAACAATTTCAAGTTTTTCTTGTTCCACGTGCTGTTGGTACAAAACGATAAAAACAATTGGTAGTAAAATATTCTGCTCATTCATCACCAACAAATTCTTTAAAAATATCCCAACTAAAACCATAATTATTATCACTAAAATTAAGATTATATTTTTTATTTAATTGTACATAACTAGTGATAAAAGCCATATTTACTCCTTATTTTTAAAAAAAATTAAACTTAAATTATTAACAAATAAAATTTTGAAAGGAACATTAAAAATGTTTATATTACCATTTGTAAATCATTTTGATTGAGACAAACACAATTTTAATCAAGATGAATTAAATTTACAACAAACAGAAGAATTATTTAAAAAAATAGATGATTATTTATGAAATGCATGTGATAAATCTGTATATAAGTCATATAGATTTAGAAAAAGAAAATTAAAAACAAAAAAAGGTTTATTAACTTATAAACGACGTATTTGTACATATTATAACCCAAAAACACAAAAAATGGAATTTCTTTCATTGTTAGATAATTATCTTGGTGTTAAAAAATATAGTAAACTTGCACCTAATGTTATTAAACAAATTTTGAAATATTTTGCAGATGGTAAAAAGTATCATGATGTTTGTGATACTTTTATTGAAGGTTTAATAAGTAATAGTACAGTTTGTAGAACATATAAAAAGTTTCAATTACCAAAAGCCAATATCCTCAAAATACCATTACAACCATATCAAAATTTATATGTAAATATTGATGATGGACATAGAAAATTTAAGTTTAATGAAAAACATAATACTAAAAATTGTAAAAAATGTTCAATGAGATTATTAGTATTTTGTACTGGTAAAAAGAAGAATGGAAAATTAATTAATAAAAGAGCTGTATGTAAAATTAGAGTATCAAAAACAGAAATTGGTGCTGAAAAAACTGCCAAATTAATTGAAAAATATGGTAATTTATTTTTTGAAAATTTTGACCAAGCAAATTTAATAGTTTGTGGAGATAGTGCAAAATGAATTAGAAAAACTGCTACAATTTTAAATGCTAAATTTATTTTAGATAAATTCCATGCTTTTCATGTTTTATTTCTTGGCATAATGGCTGGAAGAAGAAAAAATAAAATTGCTAAATTACACTATCAAAATGCAATAAATTTATTTTCCAAAGGTCAATATTATGAATTAATTGATTTTTTACAATCATTGACTTTACAATATAAAAAATTAAAAGTTGGTTATTTTGTTAATGCAAAAGATGGCGTATTAAATCAAGCATTAGTTGAAAATATTGGTTGCTTTACTGAAACTAATATTAAACAAATTTTAAAGCATATGATTGGTGATAGAACTTATAACATTGATATGTATACCAAAATGGTTAATTTTAAATGTTATCAAATAAATACAGCAATACAATTATTATAAATTAACCATTTCAATTTAAAGATAACTAAAAATAAAATAAAACTTATTAAAGTAAAATTTAATAAGAATTTTTGAGTTATAAAAGTAAGTATTATTGTTGACTAATATTTTACAAGTGTTAAGATTAAAATACAATTGCATATTGAAGTCTAAATTATTCTCGTCTAATCTTATAATTTAAAGACAAATTTGAATATTATTGACAACATCGGTACGCTCCCAAAAATTTTGAAAAGGAATTATGATGGATTAAATTAAAAAGGGGGTTAAATAATTGTGATTTGAAATGATTCAACTAAGGAATTAGCAAAAAAATTAAATACTAATTTTGTTACAGGTTTAACTGAAGAAGCCGCAACTCAATTGCTAATAGAAACAGGACCTAATCAATTACCAGTTACGAAAAAAAAACCAATTTGAAAAATAGTTTTAGCACATTTTATTGAACCATTTGTTTTAGTATTAATTGCATTAGCAATTATTGCTACTGTTATTGGTCAATGACAAGAAGCATTAGTTGTTTTTTTAATTGTAATTGTTGATGCTACTTTGGCTACTTATCAAGAAGTAAAAGCTGCAGCTTCTTTGGACTCTTTAAAGAAATTAGTTTCTTCACAAGCAGTAGTAATTCGTAATGGTAATAAATACGATATTGATGCTAAAGATTTAGTGGTAGGTGATTTGGTTTATTTAGATGCGGGAATGTTTGTACCTGCTGATCTGCGTATTATTCAGTCTTATAATTTACGTACTAATGAATCACTTTTAACTGGTGAATCAACCTTAATTAGTAAAACTACTGAAGCATTAACTGAAGAAAAATTATCAATTGGTGAAAGAACTAATCTTGCTTTTATGTCTACTTCTATTGCGACAGGTAGTGGTCTTGGTTTAGTTTATGCAACAGCAAAAACTTCTGAAATTGGAAAAATAACTAAGTTATTACAAGAAGAAAAAGAACCTAAATCACCATTAACGCGACAAATTTCTTTTTTAATTAGAATAATTTCGGTTTTTGCTTTATTATTAGGTTTAGCTATGTTTTTATTACAATTTTTCTTAATTAAAGTACCTGCTATTAATGCTTTAATTTTTGGAATTGCTTTAACAATAGCAGTAATACCTGAAGGTTTGCAAGTTATTGTTACCGTTTCATTATCACTGGGAAGTTCAAGAATGGCAAAAAAACATGCTATTGTTAAACATTTACCTGCTGTTGAAACATTAGGTCAAGTTGATATTATTTGTTCTGATAAAACCGGAACTTTAACACAAAATAAAATGACTGTTAAAAAATATTATTTAACAAAATCAGTTAATGATAGTAATGACTTTAAAAAGAAAACTAAGCAAGAACAATTATTTTTAGATTGTTTAGTATTATGTAATAATAGTGAAGTTAGTAAAAATAAAACTATTGGTGATCCAACGGAAGCAGCACTTATTAATTGATCAGAAACATTAAAGTTTCCAACAAAGGCACTTAGTGATAAACATACTCGAGTTCATGAAATACCTTTTGATTCCAATCGTAAATTAATGTCAACAATTAATGAATACGATAAAGAAACTTATGTTTTTGTTAAAGGTGCGGTTGATAATATGATTAATATTTGTACTCATGCGCTTATTAATAATGAAAGGGTAGTATTAACTGCACAAATTAAAAAAGAAATAATTGCAAGTATGGAAGAAATGTCAAATTCAGCATTACGTGTTTTGGGAGCAAGTTATAAAACTGTTAATAATACGAAAGATTATAGTAATATTAGTGAAATTGAAAGTAATTTAACTTTTTTAGGATTAGTTGGAATGATTGATCCACCAAGAAACGAAGTTAAAGATTCTTTAGTTAAAACTAAAAAAGCAGGTATTGATACAATTATGATTACTGGTGATCATTTAAATACTGCTGTTGCTATTGGTCAAGAATTAGGTTTGATTGAAAATAAAACACAAGCACTTAGTGGTAATACGATTGATGATATTCCAGAAGAATCATTTAATGCTAATATTAATCAATATCGAGTTTTTGCTCGTGTTTCTCCTGAACATAAAGTTAAGATTGTTAAAGCATTGCAGAGTCATAATAAGGTTGTTTCGATGACTGGTGATGGTGTTAATGATGCTCCTAGTTTAAAAGCGGCAGATATTGGAGTAGCGATGGGTATTACGGGAACTGATGTTGCTAAAGAATCTTCACAAATAGTATTAACTGATGATAATTTTGCTACTATTGTTGATGCTATTGAAGAAGGACGCAATATTTACAGTAAAATTAAAAGAATTGTTATTTTTATTTTAATTACTAATATGGCCCAAGTATTTTCAATTGTTATTGGTGCTATTTTTGGATGAAATGAATTATTGCAACCAATTCAAATTTTATGAATTAATTTAATTGTTGAATCTGTTATTGCAATTCCAATGTCAATGGGACCTAATAACCCTGATTTAATGCTTAGAAAACCAACGAAACGGAATGATAGAATTCTTACTGGTAGTTGAGGATTTATTGGTATTGTTAGTATAATATTAAGTACCTTATTACTATTAGCTTTTCATTTTTTACCTCAAATTTTACGTGAAAATAATAGTGAAGGTTTTGTTTTTGTTTTTGTTATAATGACTAATGCTCCTGTTTTTTATGCATTTTCTTTTGTTTCAGGTGCTAATACAAGTATTTTTAATAAGATTACTTGAAAAAATAAATATATTTGAGTTGCGGCGATTAGTGCTTTTGCTATTAATACTTTTATTATTTTTACACCTGTTGTTAGCAATGCTTTTGGTATTGGTGCTGGTTTTCGGGCAGTTGATTGATTACTTTGTATTGCTTTATCAACAATACCAATGTGATTATTAGAAGTGTATAAAGGAATTAGACTTTTAGTTAATAAATTAATTAAAAAAGAACAAAATAAAGTAAAAGTTAAATAATATAGAATGGAAAATTAATAATGAGAATTATTCCGTATGAATTATTTAGTTATACACCAGATATGAGTTTAACTGCATTGCGTAAAGAACTACTAATGTATGATCATTGTTTAAATAAAAAAATTACAAATATGGCAATGCAACCATTTTTAGACTTGGAACGCAACTATTTTAATTTACTTTTATGTAAATGAGAATTAGAAATGAAAAAACGAAATCATTATGTTAATTCATTATTTAAATGTTATACTAAATACAATGATTTTGAATTTGTTGCAACTCCTGATTTTTTAATTATTGAATGTTGTATACAATGAGATTTAAAAGGTTTTCAACCATATAAATGTAATTTAAATTGATATGAAATTATGATGATGACAATTAAAAATAAAGATAAAATAAATAAAGATTTTTATGAACAACTTTCTTTGTGGTATAAAGAAATGTTTATGAAAATTAATGATAATGGTTCTTTTAAACCTAAGAAATTAAATATGAATGTTGTTTTTGAAAAAATAAGTAATTTTTTATTAATAGCATAATAGTTTTTGAAAAAAATTTTGATTTTATTTTATAATTAAATTATAAAACACTCTAATAGAATGGAAATTTTATTTTTGAAATTAAACTAAATATGTTGTTGAATTGTTTCTATTTTAATTACCCTTTTTAAACAATTAACCCATTTACTTTGGCATAAAAGTAATGGGTTAAAATTATATATTGGATAGCAACTATATGTTATTAAATTTTGTGTATTTTCAATAGACTTCTTTCATGTTTGATTTAAAATTTACATTAGTTAATAATTTTAATAGCTTTTGGTAAAGTGACAGATATTAAATTAGTCATTCCAACAAAATCAATTGAATTTCATTGAGCAGTAATTTTAACTTTGACTATCTTACTAGTAGTTGATAAATCAATAGTAGTAATTCTATTAATACAATCTTCATCTATTATATCATATACATAATCAAGGTTTTTGATGACAATATCGCCATAACATATTTTTTGTACAGAATTATTGATGATTGAATCTAATGCATTTTCTATTTCTTCTTTTGTAACAGTATTTGGGTAAATAGCCTCAATTTGATTTGGACTATCAATATTAGTAATTTCGTTTAAATCATTTCATCATTGTAATAAGCAATAACTAATTGTAATATTATTTTTTTCTCCTTTAAATTTGGCTCCATTTTTAGCAACAATTTTAATATTTAAATTTAAAGTTAAAAAATCATTTGGTTTAAAAATATCAATAAAGTATAAATCTTTAAAGTAAAAATATTTTTCAAAAATTTTTATATAAACATCATACTCATCACTTGTAATAGTTTTTAAACCTAATATTGCTACTAATTTTGCTTGTAATTTATTTAAAAATTCAGATTTTATATTTTTTTTAAATTTTAATGTATCTAAATTTATATTATTAGGAATTTTTGTTGAAATATCAATTTTTGTATCTTTTTTTTTGAGTCTGGTGTATCGCAAGCAACTACAGTTAATGGTATTGGTGTTGATATTGCTAAAATTGATAATAATTTTAATAAATTTTTCATTTTATTTTTCTCCTTTAAATTCATTTACCTTCATATAAATTATATAAAATAAAACTTAAATACCATTATATAATATTATTCACGGCAATAAATAAGAATGACAAAAAAATTTCTAAAATAAAGTGTAAAAATAATTAGTAGTTTTAATGATAAAAGTTATCAAAGTTCAATAATTATTGATATAACTAAACAAACAAATATTTCAGATATTTATATGCAAAATTATTTTGCAGAGAAAACTAAACCAGTAACATCAGATAAACAGCAGGCAATTGCAAATGTTACAGATAGTTTAAAGAAAATTTAAAAAAATGAATATCTTACTAAGTCAATTAGAAGTATGTATAAAGAAAAAAATGATTTTAATCAAAGTATAATGATTATACATTAAGATTTGGTAAGAGTCCTTTAATAAAAGGTATTATTGAAGGTAGAAATGTATTAGCGCATCAATTAATTTTTATTAGTCCATATCAAAAAAATAGTGGATGGGTTACACTTTATTGGACACTAATTACATAGACAAGTGAACAAATTAGTTAAAAGAAAGGAATTATAATTATGGTCACTATTAACTCATATTCAGATGAATTTAAAAAACAAATAGTAGCTTTATATCAAAGTGGCAAATCAGTATCTTGCCTTGTTAAAGAATACAATGTTACAAGAGCAGCTACTTACAATTGAATTAAGCAATTTACTAATTCAGGTAGTTTTAAAACTAAAGATAATCTTTCAGATTTAGAAAAACAATTAATTCAAGCAAATAAAGAATTAAAACAGTTACGAATGGAAATTGATATTTTAAAGCAAGCAGCACTAATAATAGGCAGAAAGTAGAGATTATTGCAAATAATAAATCTAAATATAAAATTCGCACAATGTGTCATTTTTTAAAACTCTCTAAATCAACATATTATTTTAATTTAAAGAAAAAAAATAAAATTCAAAATAATATTTATGAACAAGCTGTTATTAGTGCTTTTAAAGAAAATAAAGAAGTTTATGGTACTAGAAGATTAAAAGTCATACTAGCAAACCAAGAAATTTATTTATCACGCAGAAAAATTAAAGAAATTATGAATAAGCATAATTTAATATCAAAATACACTAAATTATCATTCAAAAATTATCATAATAAAGTCAATGATAGTCAAATAACCAATCTTGTTAATAGAAACTTTAATAATAGAATTAAAAATGAAGTTATTGTTAGTGATTTAACTTATGTTCAAGTTAATGGTAAATGAAACTATATTTGCCTATTAATCGACCTATTTAACCGCGAAATTATTGGACATAGTGTTGGAGTTAAAAAAGATGCATCATTAGTATATCAAGCATTTATGCAATCAAATCACTGTTTAAAAGATATTGAAATATTTCATACTGATCGCGGTAATGAATTCAATAATAAAACTATTGATAAACTTTTATTAGCTTTCAACATAACTCGATCTTTAAGCAAAAAAGGATGTCCTTATGACAATGCTGTTGCTGAAGCAACTTTTAAAACTTTCAAAATTGAATTTATTAATGATAAAAATTTTACATCATTAATCCAATTAAAATTAGAATTATTTGATTACATCAATTGATATAACAACATAAGAATTCACAGTACTCTAAACTACCTAACTCCAATTAGTTATCAAAAACAAATGTCTACCAAAAAATAGTTCTAAAAAGGGTTGCCATTCCAATAGTTATTTTCCTCACTTAATTTCTACTATATATTTAGTTTTGTGATATCTTTATGAAATAGATTACTAAAAATTTATTTAGATAATAATTGGAAATTAGATATCTTTACCACTTTTAATTGTTTTAATATCTTTTTTTAACTGCTCTTTTAAAAATTTAATATCATTCTCACTATTTTTTACTTTTTTTAATGCTTCAATTTTAACTTTAGTATCTTTTTTTAATGCTTGAATCTTATCATTTTTTTCAGATCTAATTAACAATTTGGCTCCAACTTTCTTTGTTAAAATGTGTAAACCCATAAAAGGGTCTTTTTTTAATAAAAGTTTTTCATCTTCAATTAATTCTTGATTGCGAGAAGCAATAACAGTAGCTTGTAAACCACCAGAAATATTAACTGCAGTTCTGCCCATATCAAATAAACCATCTAAAGCACCAATAATACCATAAACAGCAGCGTAATAGCTACCAAAACCAAGACCACCTAAAACACCAGCTGTTACAACAGCAGCAGTTCCTGGTACTCCCGCAATTCCTAATGAAGCAACTAATGTTACAATTAAGCCATTAATAAATAAAATAGCAATTGTTCAGTTGGGGAAATTACCAGGAAGGATAACACTAAATCATAAGAAAGATAAAATAATGCCAGCTTGCACTCCAGCACAGCCACTTAAACCTATTGTTGTTGAAAGTGGCATTACTGTATCACTACCCTCTTCTTTCACTTTTAAATCTTCTTTTAAGGTATTCATAGCAATTGGTAAAGCGGCATTAGAAGACTGAGTTGTAAAACCAGCAATAATTGGTTTCTGTGCTTTTAATAATCAACGATAAGGATTAATACCAAATAAATATAATGATAATAAATGTCATAAGAAAGTAATAAGTAGTGCTAAATAAGCGACTCCAATAATAATGCCAATATTAGCAAGTGCACCAATTGGTTGATTAATAATTGCTGTTGCTAGCATACTCATAACAGCAAATGGCATAGTTTTAATAAACATCATTAATATTGAAATAATAATTTTTCACATTGTTTCTAAAGTGTTTCTTGCTTTGTCCATTCGTTCTTCATTATGCTTAGTTAGTTTTTTAATTGCAAATCCAATTAAAGCACCAAGGACAATGATTGGAATAATTAATGTTTGAGTAAAAACACCAATTAAGCTGCTAGGAACGTAACTAATGATAATTTCGGGAATTGTTTTGGCAGTAGTTTTATCGTAACTACCACCATCAGTTAAATTAAAACCTTGGCCAATTTTAAAAGCAATTCCTAGTCCAAAGGCAATAGTAAAAGCAATAGCCACATTTATTAATAAAATAGTAATACCAACTCCTGAAACTTTAGTTATTGTTTTTGAGTTACTATTTTTTTTACTAGTAATTCTAGCAATAGCTAAAAATACTAATGGAATAGTTAACATAGTAATACCAATAATAAAAATAGTTTTTAATAATTCAATTCAGTGTACAATTTCTGCAACTCAGGGTATATAGTCAGGATTAGGTTTTATTGGTGTTCCAGGTAAGTTAGGATAAGTAATGTTATGATTATTAAAACCAGTAATAACTTGGATAATAATACCAAAAATTAGTCCTAATCCCATTCCAGTAAAAATACGAATTGGAAATTTAGGTTTAGTTTTTTTAATAAAAATAGAAAGTGCTAGGATAATACTAAAAAAGACAATTATCCCGATTAGACTTTGTCAGTGTGAAATACCAACAAAGTCTCTTAATAAGTTAATATTGTCATTACTAAGAGTTGTCATAGTTGCTACCTCATTCTTTTTATTTTTTATAGGTTATGACGATGTTACTTTTCTACTTGCTATATGAATAATATCACTAGTACGAGCAAAAGGAGGTGAATAAACTAAATCTAAATTTTGTAAATCACGGATGTCCATTTTATTTCAAATGGCAGTAGCAAGAGCATTAATTCTTAATGTGGCATGATTATAGCCTGCCATTTGTGCTGCCAGTAATTGGAAATTTGTTTTATCATAAAATAGTTTCAAGTATAAAGGACGAGATTGTTTTAAGTATCTTGGTAGATCATAATCTTTAATATAAACACTACCAATTTTATTTTTATCAATCGTATCAAAACTACCAGTTTTTGTTATTTCTAAATTACCAACACGTAAAATACTTGATCCTAAAGTTCCTGGATATTTATGTTCTGGGTTTTTAATATTATCAGCAATAATACGTGCCATTTTATTAGCATTAGTTGCCAAGGGAACATATATTGATGATTTATCAAATTGACTATATATTTGTGCACAATCACCACCACTATACATATTTGAAAACTTTTTTGTAACATTTTCTTTAGAAGGAATTTGACAGAATTCGTTAATAATAATTGCTTTATTTTTATTTAATTCAATGTTGCTATTTTGTAAAAAATTCGTATTTGGTTCAAAACCAACTGCTAGTATTACTAAGTCACAAGGTATTGTTTTTCCATTTTTTTTATCACTTACACTTCTTAAACGCAAATCATTAACATTATTATGAGTCATCATTAGTTCTTCAACTTGATAGTTTAGTAAAATAGTGGCATCGTTTTTTGATTTAGTTTTATGATTAATATTTTTTTTGGTTAGTTCATCATAAATTAATTGGCTAAATTCTTTATCAACAGCGTCTGCCATTAATCGATCTTTCATTTCAACGATTGTGACATCTTTTTTTTGTTTTAAGCATGCTTCTGCCATTTCCATGCCAATGAATCCACCGCCAATAATAACTATTTTTTTAGCATTTTTCATTGCTTTTTTTAGATTTATGGCATCTTCTTTAGTAAAAACATTATAAACATTATGTGGCAAAATACCATGACTAAAAGGTGGCGGAATTTTTGGTTTGGCTCCTGTTGCAATAACTAAGGCATGATAAGATACAACTTTTGCTTTAGTTTTATCGTCTGTTGTTTTTTTGACATGAATTTCTTGTTTTGCTGTATCGACTTTAATAACATTTTGATTTAAATGAATTTTAATTTTATTTTTATTATTAGTTTTTTCTGAAAAATCTTTTTTTGTACGATCATTTAAAAGTTTTTTATCTTTAAATTCATTAGCAATATAATAAGGAATACCACAAACACCAAGTGAAATATAGTTTTTTTCTTGATAAACATGGATATCAAAATTTTTATCACTATTTTTTTCACTACGTAATAATTTACTCGCAACTCCCATCCCAGTCGCGCCAGCACCAATAATAATAACTTTAATTTTCATTTTTATCATCGCTCCACTCTCATTAATTATAATATATATTTAATAAAAATATCAATTAATAGTGTTTATCTTAAGTATTGATTCATTTTTGAACAAATTCTAAAGTAGTGTCACTAATACCTTTATCAGTTACTAAATTATATTCATTAACAACTGTGTGGTCTAAATCACCAATTAAAAAAATTTGACCGTGGTTAGCATCAAGGATAGTGTATAATGAACTTTTTTTTGGTATTTCATATCGAATTTTTTCTTGAAATAATTCGTTAGCATTAGTGTAGTTAATAAAGTGATCATTTTGACCATGAAGAAATAACATTGGCATATCAGGTATTAATTTTAAATATTTAATTGGTTGTATTTCTTGTAAACCATCGACACCAAATGTTTTTTGTGCTTTTTTCCGACTTAATTTCAGCATTAAATTAGTAGGTAAGAAAGCATAATTGTATAGTTTTTCACTATACGTACGATCTAAGCGACTAAATGTACAATCAGAAATAATGAATTTTACTTTTTGATTAATTTTATGTTTTGCATATAAATCGCTTCACATTACTACTGTTGCGCCACCTAATGAAAAACCATATAATCCTAAAGCAGTAGTTTCTTGCTTATATGTTTTACAACAGTATTCAATAATGTCTTGTAAATCTTGTGATTCTTTTAAACCAAAAGTTGTTGGTGATGCATCACTTTCACCATGGTTACGAGCATCATATCAAATAACATTATAGCCAGCACGTAAAAAAATGAAAGCCTGTTTAAATATTCAAAATCTTGTATTAGTTATTCCGTGTAATAAAATTATTGTTTTATTATTATTTTCATTTTTAAGGGCACTTTTTAAAAGATTACCGTATAATGTTAAATTGTCAATTGATGTTTTAATTGAAAAAGTAATTATATTTTCATGTTTTTCTAGGTATTCTCAATATTCAAAATACATTGGCCATTTTGCTAATTCAATTTTAACTTTCGGTTGAGATTGAGAATTATATTGCAAGCATGCTTTAAACATTTCAATTGAATTTATATTAACTTTTTGTCTTAATTTTATTCTATTAATACTACTTTGTTTCATTAGTTTTCCTCACATTTTAGGTCATACATTTTAATAGTCGATGTTATTTAGTATTGTTGGTTTTGGTTTACAACGAATATATTTTTTGTATTTTTTATAAGGTATAAATTTAATATATTTGTATTTGCTAACTACGTGTTGTCCATTATTTTTACTATTTCGTCGTAAACAAGGTTTTACTTTTTTGATTTTAAAAGTACCAAAATTAGAAATAGTAATTACTTTACCTAGTTGGTTAATATTTTTAATTTCTTCAATTACACAATTAAAAACTATTTCAATATCTTGAATGTTAAATTTAGTTTTATCTGATACTCTTGCAATTAATTCTTTTGCGTTCATAAAAATCAACCCTATCTGTTTGCCCATATCCTTCTAATATTATTTTATATTATTTTATTTATAAAATGTAATCTATAAATTTTTCGTACTTTGCTTATTAATAATTTTATATATAAAAGGCATTTTACATATTTAATTTGAATAATTTTAACATTAAAAATAATAAGAATCAAAGATAAAAATTTCTTTATTATATTCAATAGTATAAGTAAGTATATTCCTTAACTATAATTATAATTTCTATAAAATGTAATTACAAAAATAAAAGTGTTTGGCCATTGCTTTAGTTTTAAAGCAAGTGGTTTTTTATTTTTGAAAGAAAAGAAAGAGAGGTTTAAAATTATTCTAGAGATAGCGACAACAAATGTTTCAATAGGTGATATTGAAAATAAAATTAGAAAATTTAAAGAAAATTTAGAAATTTTTAAAAAAGAATTCACATTTTTCATAAATGAAAGTGTTGAGGAACAACGTAATTATAAACAAAGATATCAAGATATTTTATCAGAAGAAGAATTAGAGAATAGTAAATATGAAAAGGATTTATCTTATAAAGAAGATGATTTAAAAAACTTAAAAAGTCATATTGAAGATTTAACAAAAAGTAGGACTAATAATCAACTTAGAAATCAAACATTGGATGAAAAAATAGCAAAAGATCAAAAAGAATTAAAAAAAATAAGAAAAGAAATTAAAGCTTTGCAAAAAGATAAAGAAGAGTTTAAAGAAAAAAGCGCAAAGATAGATAAAGATACTTTTCAAGAAACTCAAAAAAATATTGAAGATTTCCAAGCTACTATGAGAACAAAAATAAAATATGTTGAAGTAGTATCAGCTTTAATTGAAGTTAATTCAAGTGATGCAAACATACAAAAGCATTGAGATGCATTATGAATCGATTATAATAATAAAGTTAAAAATGCAAAAGAAAGAATTCAAATTTTAGAAACAAAAATTTCAAGTTATAAAAAACAAATTTTAGAAAATGAAATTAGTATTAAAAGCCAAGAAAAAGAAATAATAGTATTAACGCAAGAACAATTAAAGTTAGAAATTGATATAAAAAAAATTAAAGATAAAATTGAAAAAAATATAAAAGAAATAAGGGATAAATTAAATGAAATTAATAATAAAATGAATAGTTGTTTTACTGAAAATAAATTGAATATAACCAAAAAGAGTAATGATATTATTAATTTATTTAATGAATTTAAAACTTTTCATGAAAAAATAAAAGAAGATTTTAAGTTTTTCATTACATTAAAAGAACAAGTAGATAAATTTTTAGGTGAATATTTTTTTATTAAAAACTCTAAAATTGAAAATTCTATATCAATAGTTGCTGATTATGATGCTGCACTTAAAATTATTATCAAGAATTTTACTACTTTTTTTGGAGAAAATAAATATGGTGAACTTTTAAAAAGTATAAAACAGTTTAATAACTATAAAGAAAGTAATGCTCAACAAGAATTACAACCATCAACTTCTAGTGATATCACTATTGATATCAATAATGAAAATAATGGTAAATGCAAATTATTTGATTTTGAAGTATTAAAATTAGAATCAGGATCAATAGTAAAAATGACTCTTAATTATTATAATTTTTTACAAGAATATAAAGGTCCATATTCTTATCTAATTTTTATTAAAGATGATAGTTTAAATGAAGGGAAGAATCAAAAAATAGCAAAAAACCTTTATTTTAATCCATTACTATTATTTGAAGATTGTAATGAAGAAGAACAAATGATTTTTAAAAAATTACAAAATAAAATGGCAAAAAATAGTAAAAAGAATTTTCTTTTTAATGAAAACAAAAAATTTGCTTTATTATGTACTAATGAAAATGATAGTTCGCAAAATCTTTTGTTTTTAATTGATTTTACAACGTTAATTAAAATTCCTAAAAAGTTTATTCCATTAATGTATGATTATCAAAAAAAATATAATTTAAATCAAAAAATATGTAAAAAAATAGTTAATAATTTTGAACAAAAAAATAAAAAAGATTATAAATTTATGTTTATAAAAGTTAGAGTACAAAATAATAATATTAAAAATTATATTAAAAATTTAGATTTATTATATGAAAAAATTTATCAACAAAAAGATCAATTACAAGAGTTAAAACATTTATTTTTTGAATTTAATGAATTTCTTGATTTAAATAAAAAACAGCAAAATATAAAAATAAGTGATTATGAAACGCAACAAACTAGCGAATTTCTTAAAGAAAATGATTTTGTATATAAAATGGTAAAAGAAATATCTAATATTTTAGATATAACATTAAATTCAATAAATTCAGATTGTTTGATAGGAAATTCTAATAATGTATTACAAATAGCAGATGTTGAATCAATAAATCAAGAAGTATCAGTTGGTCTAGTACTTTCTGAACAAAAGATAGCATTTACAAATAATATATAATCAAAAGTTTTAAACTTATAAATAATGCAATTTTCCAGATAATTTAATTATCTGGAATTTAAAATTAATAAGGAAAAAAAATAATAATTTAATTTTTTTATATAAATTTTGAAATACTTCTATTTTTAACATTGATTTCTTCTCATGATTTTTCATCATTAATTCTATTTTTAACATTGATTTCTTTTCATGATTTTTCATCATTAATATATTTTTTAAATAAGATTTTTGATCATAATGGTGCAAAATATGAGATTTGTTGTTCTGTAAATGATACAATTTGTTCTTTTGTAAATGATGCAATTTGTTGTTCTGTAAATCATGGAATTTGTCATCATGTAAATGCTTGAATCTGCTCTGTTGTAAAAACCGCAATTTGTGATGGCAAAAATGATGAAACTTGTTCTTTTGTAAATCATGGAATTTGTTCTTTTGTGAGTGCTGGTATTTGTTCTTTTGTGAATGTTGGTATTTGTTTTTCTGTCAATGCTTGAATTTGTTCTTTTGTGAATGCTAGTATTTGTTTTTCTGTCAATGCTTGAATTTGTTCTTTTGTGAATGCTAGTATTTTTTCTATTGTAAATCAACTGATTTGTTCTTCTGTCAATGCTTGAATTTGCTTTTCGGTAAATGCTGGTATTTGTTCTTTTGTGAGTGCTGGTATTTGTAATTTTGTAAAATGTGGAATTTGCTTTATTGTAAATCAGGTAATCTGTGCTGAGGTAAATGTTTCAATTTGTTGTTTGCTAAAGTATGGAATTTGTGTTGTTGCATTGAATGCTCGAATTTCTTTTTTAGTTAATTTTAAAATATTTAAAATATCATTTCCATTAATTGTGATTGGTTTAGGAACAAAATCCTTTGCTTTATCATTGTCTTTTCTTTCAAATATTATTGGTTTTCTTTTTTTTAAACTTTTTTCTTCAATATTTCTTTTGTCTGTTTCAGAAGTTCCTGACTCTTTATTTGAATCTTCACTATTTTTTCTTGTAATTTTTCTAGAACTTTTTTTTATTTTTTTTATCTTTCCTTTATTAGCTGGAATGGCAACCCTTTTTAGGACTATTTTTTGGTAGACATTTGTTTTTGATAACTAATTGGAGTTAGGTAGTTTAGAGTACTGTGAATTCTTATGTTGTTATATCAATTGATGTAATCAAATAATTCTAATTTTAATTGGATTAATGATGTAAAATTTTTATCATTAATAAATTCAATTTTGAAAGTTTTAAAAGTTGCTTCAGCAACAGCATTGTCATAAGGACATCCTTTTTTGCTTAAAGATCGAGTTATGTTGAAAGCTAATAAAAGTGGATGGGTTACACTTTATTGGACACTAATTACATAGACAAGTGAACAAATTAGTTAAAAGAAAGGAATTATAATTATGGTCACTATTAACTCATATTCAGATGAATTTAAAAAACAAATAGTAGCTTTATATCAAAGTGGCAAATCAGTATCTTGCCTTGTTAAAGAATACAATGTTACAAGAGCAGCTACTTACAATTGAATTAAGCAATTTACTAATTCAGGTAGTTTTAAAACTAAAGATAATCTTTCAGATTTAGAAAAACAATTAATTCAAGCAAATAAAGAATTAAAACAGTTACGAATGGAAATTGATATTTTAAAGCAAGCAGCACTAATAATAGGCAGAAAATAGAGATTATTGCAAATAATAAATCTAAATATAAAATTCGCACAATGTGTCATTTTTTAAAACTCTCTAAATCAACATATTATTTTAATTTAAAGAAAAAAAATAAAATTCAAAATAATATTTATGAACAAGCTGTTATTAGTGCTTTTAAAGAAAATAAAGAAGTTTATGGTACTAGAAGATTAAAAGTCATACTAGCAAACCAAGAAATTTATTTATCACGCAGAAAAATTAAAGAAATTATGAATAAGCATAATTTAATATCAAAATACACTAAATTATCATTCAAAAATTATCATAATAAAGTCAATGATAGTCAAATAACCAATCTTGTTAATAGAAACTTTAATAATAGAATTAAAAATGAAGTTATTGTTAGTGATTTAACTTATGTTCAAGTTAATGGTAAATGAAACTATATTTGCCTATTAATCGACCTATTTAACCGCGAAATTATTGGACATAGTGTTGGAGTTAAAAAAGATGCATCATTAGTATATCAAGCATTTATGCAATCAAATCACTGTTTAAAAGATATTGAAATATTTCATACTGATCGCGGTAATGAATTCAATAATAAAACTATTGATAAGCTTTTATTAGCTTTCAACATAACTCGATCTTTAAGCAAAAAAGGATGTCCTTATGACAATGCTGTTGCTGAAGCAACTTTTAAAACTTTCAAAATTGAATTTATTAATGATAAAAATTTTACATCATTAATCCAATTAAAATTAGAATTATTTGATTACATCAATTGATATAACAACATAAGAATTCACAGTACTCTAAACTACCTAACTCCAATTAGTTATCAAAAACAAATGTCTACCAAAAAATAGTCCTAAAAAGGGTTGCCATTCCATATCAGATATTGGTTCGGGTGTAGAAGATATTGGAAGAGGTATAGAAGATATTGGAAATGATATTGGTAAAGGATTAGAAGAAATTGGTAAAGGTGTAGATGATATTGGCTCAGATATTAGTGACATTTGAGAAGATATTTCAAAAGGATTTGAGGATTTTACAAAAGACGTAGGAAATTTTTTTGAAAAAGGTTGACAAGGGATAGAATCATTTTTTAGTGATTTATTTGAAGGATTAGACTTTTTACTTTATGCTGTACCAATAGTTATTGGAGGAGCAATTGCTGCTGCAATAAGTGTCAAAATTTATAAGTTAATAACTAAACTGCAAAAAGATAAACTAGTACGAATGAATCTTAAAGATGCACAACGTCAAAGAAAAATTAATAAAAAAAATAGTCCTTTATTAGGAACACTTAGTGATAAAATTGTAAAAAGTAAAAATAAAATTAAAAAAAGAGAAGATAAACTGCAAGACGCAGAAAATAAATTAAAAAATTTAAAAGCAAAAAATCAAAAATTAGAAGAAAAAGAACTTAATAAACAAGTTAAAATAGCTAAAAAGTTAAAAAAAATTAATAATTTTCAAAATGAAGTAAATGATAGTGAACGATTAATTACTAGATATAATTCTTCACCTTCGTGTTCATTATAATATTTTTCTTATTTAAAAAAAGATTGCAACCGCAATCTTTTTTATTGTCAACAATATAATATTTTATTCATAATATTATTTTTATAAATTATATTAAGTTATTTGTTAAAGAATGATAATTAATTAATGAATTTTGCAAAAAATGAAGTTTTATAAGTAAAAATATAGTTACTCTAACTTATCAATGTTATAATTTATCAAAGGAATAACTAATATTAATTTATGAAAATTTAGATAGAAAGGTGCTATTGCCATTAATATGTTTTTTAAAAGTGTAAAATTTAAGAAGACAAATGATAATTTTGAAACAGATGATAATTCTGAATCAAAAGGTAATATAGAAGGAAAACAAGAAATAATTACACCTTTTAAACAGTATAAAAGTAAAGATAGTAAAAATCTTTTTGCTAAAAAAATGTTATTAAAAAGAAAGCAATCAAAATTAAATAGTAAGAAAAAATTTAGTGTTCATGATTGAGGGATTGATAATACTAATTATGTTTTTATTGATTTTGAAATTGCAAATTCGAATAAAACAAGTGCTTGTCAATTAATTATGATAAAAGTAACACAAGGTAAAATTGTCAAAACTTATAGTTCATTAATTAAACCACATCCCGAAGAATTTACTTTTTCTCATGTTCATGGAATTACAAGTGAAAGCGTATCTTTAATGTCAAACTTTAAAGAATTATGAGTAGACATCGTTACTTTTTTTACTGAAAATACTGTTGTTATTGCTCATCACGCTAACTTTAACATTAATATCTTAAGATCATTAATTAATCATTATGATTTAAAATGTCCTAATTTTTTTTACATTTGTTTAGTTAAGTTATTTAGAAGAACATATGATTATCCTAATAACCGTTTAAGTGCTCTTGCTCATAGTAATCAAATTAAATTTGATCATCATGATCCATTGGCAGATGTTACCACTTTACATAAATTAATTAATATACATTTCAGTGAACATTACCATTTAAAAACTTTATGTAATAATCTTAATATTAAAATGGGGAAATTATTTGGTGATTCTTTATCTTAATTAATATAAGATGTATTTTTATATATAAAAATACTTTTTAAGTTTAAAGGTATAGTAAATAAAAATTTGCAAATTTAAAAATTAACATTATAATTATACTTATGTAGATATTAAGATAAATTATTTAAGTCAAATTGTATACAAAAGAGGTTACAGTTATGGAAAAAGAAATAGATGTTGCATATGTTTTATCACCATTGGATACAGTCACCAATGTTAATGACAAAAGTGTCTTTTCAATAAAAACACATCTTGTGCTAATAAATAAAATACTTAAAAGTAAGTAATTACTGGCTTTTAATTAGTATTAATGATTATTAATTAAAACAGTTGCTATTTTTAGGTGCAGCACTAATTCTTTAAATAATATTTATATCTTGTATAAAAGATAATGAATTATAATTGAGAAGATTATTAACTAAAATTCAATTTTATTTAATAAAAGTCTAAAAAGTACATGAATATTTTGCTTGTTTATGATAACATTACTAAAGAAATTAAAAATAAAATTTCTGATTTTTGATGTTATTAATTTTGATATGTAATATTTTATGAAATGGAGGTGAAATCAATGAAATATGACTATGAAATTATTGTAATTGGTGCTGGTCATGCTGGTGTTGAAGCGGCATTATCTTCTGCACGAGCAGGTCATAAAACCGCTATTATTACTCTTGATAAAACTAAAATTGCATTAATGCCATGTAATCCTTCTATTGGTGGACCCGCCAAAGGAGTTGTGGTTCGTGAAATTGATGCACTTGGTGGCGAAATGGCTAAAGCAGCAGATGCTACTGCTTTGCAAATGAAACTATTAAATCATTCACGTGGTCCAGCAGTTTGAGCTATTCGTGCTCAATCTGATAAAATTGCTTATTCACAATATATGCAAAATGCAATAAATAAA
This sequence comes from Spiroplasma endosymbiont of Phycita roborella, assembly GCF_964031195.1. NCBI lineage: Bacteria > Bacillati > Mycoplasmatota > Mollicutes > Entomoplasmatales > Spiroplasmataceae > Spiroplasma > Spiroplasma endosymbiont of Phycita roborella. The sequence goes on from NZ_CAXIQJ010000004.1 coordinate 245,110, forward strand.
CAAGAAAATTTAACAATTTTAGAAGTTATGGTACAATCATTAATAATTGAAGAAAACACTGCTAAGGGTGTTATTTTAGAGAATGGCGAAAAAATTACTAGTGAAATTGTGATTTTAACTACTGGCACTTATATGACAGCTTTAACTTTACAAGGTCATAATAAGAAATCAGAAGGACCAGATGGTCAAAGAACAAGTAATGGTATTTCTGAACAATTAAAAATTGTAGGCTTTAATATGATACGTTTAAAAACAGGAACACCACCTCGTATTAAAAAAAATAGTATTGATTTTGACAAAACTAATATTGAACTAGGTAGTGATTTACCTTTAGCATTTTCACATGAAACTAAAAATTTTTTACCATTAGCAAAACAGTTACCTTGTTATTTACTTTATACAAATGATAAAACTCATACCATTATTAATAATAATTTAGATAAATCACCAATGTATAATGGTGAAGCACAAGGTACTGGACCACGTTATTGTCCAAGTATTGAGGATAAAGTAGTACGTTTTGCTGATAAGCCTCGTCATCAAATTTTCTTAGAGCCAGAATCACTTGCTTTGGATTCAATTTATGTCCAAGGTTTTTCAACATCGATGCCAATTGATGTGCAAGATAAAATGTTGAGAACATTACCTGGTTTAGAAAATTGTGAAGTATTAAAATGAGCATATGCTATTGAATATGATGCTTTTGAACCAACACAATTATGACCAACATTGGAAACTAAATTAATTAAAAACTTATTTAGTGCTGGTCAAATTAATGGTACTAGTGGTTATGAAGAAGCAGCGTGTCAAGGTTTAATGGCCGGAATTAACGCACATTTAAAAATAAAAAAAGAAAAACCATTAATTTTAAAGCGTGATGAAGCATATATCGGAGTTTTAATTGATGATTTAGTAACAAAAGGAACAGTTGAACCTTATCGTTTATTAACTTCTTTAGCTGAACATCGTTTATTATTACGAAATGATAATGCTCAAACAAGATTAATTAAATATGGTTATCAAGTTGGCTTAGTTAGTGAACAACGTTGATCACAATTTAATATTCAACAAAAATTAATGTCTAATATTGTTGAAAAATTAAAAACTATTAAAGTTAGTCCCAATTCAGAAGTTGCTAAGTATATTAATAATAATAATTTAGGTCCAATTCCCGATAATCATATTATTGCTTATGAATTATTAAAACGTCCAGGTCTCAAATTATCAATGTTTACTTCACAGTTACCTTTAATAAATGATTTACAATATCATCAATTAATGGAATTAGAAATTACAATTAAATATTCAGGGTATATTAATCAACAACTAAAAATGGCGCAACAAACTAATAGTTTAGAAAAAAAACAAATTCCTGGTGATATTGATTATGATTTAGTAGAAAGTATTACTGGTGAAGCTAGAGAAAAATTAAAGCGTGTTAGACCATTAACAATTGGTCATGCTACAAGAATTTCTGGTGTTAGTCCTGCTGATATTCAAGTTTTATTATTTTTTTTAAAACGCAAATATCCAAATTTAAATATTTAATAAATTAGCGATTTTTTAATTAAGTTCGCTAATTTTATATATTAAATATTTTACTTGCATTTTAAAGTTTAAAGAAGATTTTGATTTGTGATGACCAAAAAAATTAAACAGTAATAAAAATTGTAAATCTGAAACAATGACACATATTTAAGGGGTGATAAATTTATGAATAATGAAAAACAAAAAGAGTATAAGAAAAAGTGATATCAAAAAAATAAAAAAAGAATACAAGAATATCAACAAAGACCTGAAGTGAAAGCAAAAAAGAAAGAATATGCTCAAAGGCCTGAAGTGAAAGCAAAAAAGAGAAAATATGATCGAGAGTGATATCATAAAAATAAAGATAAAAAACGAAAATATAATCAAAGTTTCAAAACCAAAGTAAGAAAAAAAGAATATGCTCAAAACCCTGAAATGAAAGCAAAAAAGAAAGAATATGCTCAAAGACCTGAAGTGAAGGAAAGAAGGAGAAAATATGATCAAGCTTGATATCAAAAATAAAGAAAAAATGAAAGAATATGCTCAAAAGCCAGAAGTGAAGGCAAGAAAACAAAAATATGAGCAAAAATCCGAGGTAAAAGCAAAAAGGAAAATATATAATCAAAAATGATATCAAAAAAGGAAAAAAACAAAACAAGAATTACAATTTAATAATAATTATCAAAAAGAAGTAATGGTAAATGCAATCAACAAATTAGCTGATGAATATCCTCCTACTGCACATGTTTTAAGTGAAAATCAAAAAATTTGAAAATCTTATTTATAAAATAAAAATAAATTAAAAAAATGAATTGATAAAAAATAAATCTAATTCTTTTTCATGTAAATCATATATAACAATTTTCTTTTCACTCAAAATAAAATTAAGTTGTGATATATAATTTTTATCAATTAATTTAATTAAAATACTATCAGTACATGATTACAAATTAAGTCTTTTACATCTATTCAAATTCAGTCGTTTAAGTTATTACAAATTCAGTCATTTTTACCAATTCAAATTGCAGCTTTTACAAAAGAGCAAATTCAATCTTTTACATTATTACAAATTAAATCATTGACAGAAAATCAAATTTCATTTTTTACGCCTTTGCAAATCCAAATCTTTACGCCAGAACAAATTCTATTTTTTACAAAAGAACAAATTTCTTGATTTACAACCGACCAAATTCAAGTTTTTACACCAGAACAAATTCCATATTTTACAAAAGAGCAGATTCAAGAGTTGACAATGGAACAGATTCAGTCTTTAATAGCCCAACAAATTCAATCTTTTACAAAGGACCAAATTCCATATTTTACAGATATGCAAATTCAATGGTTTAGAACTGACCAACGTAAATTTTTTAAAGTAATAAGAATTCCAATTATTAATAAACTAAAAACTAGTTCATTAATAATTAAAGAAAATCAATTTTTTGTAGAAGAGAAAATTGGAAAAAAAAGTAGTCAATGAAGTTTAAAAAAATTTTGATTTTTAGTTATTAGTTTCTTTTTCACAACAACTTCAATATTTAGTTTATTTTATATTTTTAAAAAAAATAAAAATCAACTTACAAAAAAAAGTAAATTAAAAAAAGAAGAAGACAACTTTAATGAAAATAGTTTAAATAAAATGTTAGAATCTAAAATTAATTTTATTGAACTTACAAAATCAGAAATTAACCAGGAATCTTTTAATAAAAGTAATATTAAATCATATAATAATCAAGTTTTTTATAGTAATTAAAATAATTATAGTAAATTATTTTTTCTAACTTCGAAGAGAAAGAAAAAAATATAATATAAATACAATTTTTTTTGGGTACTAAGTTTTTTAAGTTTTTTTATGTTAAAATAATAAAGATTTTATTACTTTACAAGTAATAATAAGTATAAGTAATAATAAAGAAAAAAATGGTGATTTATTTTATGTGAGATCGTAAAATTTTACGAAAAATTAATAAACAAGTTAAGGAAATAATTAGCCTTGATGAAACAATGAGAAAAATTAAAGATGAAGAATTAGCAAATAAAACAGTTGAATTCAGAACCAGATTGGCAGAAGGTGAGACTTTAGATGATATTTTAGTTGAAGCTTTTGCGACAATTAGAGAAGCAGCACGAAGAATTAGTGGATTACATCCATATCCTGTTCAATTAATTGGTGGTATTGTTCTTCATAATGGCGATGTTGCTGAAATGCGAACTGGTGAAGGAAAAACTTTAACTGCTGTGATGCCAATTTATTTAAATGCTTTAAGTAGTAAAGGTGTTCATGTTATTACTGTTAATGAATATTTAGCAGCAAGAGATGCCGAATTAAATCGACCAATTTTAGAATTTTTGGGAATTACTATTGGCGTTAGTCTTCGTGATCATTCTACTAATCAAAAACGTGAAGCGTATTTAAAAGATGTTACATATACAACTAATTCAGAATTAGGCTTTGATTATTTGCGTGATAATATGGTTAAGGTTTATCCAGAAAAAGTTCAACGTCAGCTTAATTATGCTATCATTGATGAGGCGGACTCTGTTTTAATTGATGAATCAAGAACACCTTTAATTATTTCTGGTGGTTCAAAAAATCGTACTCCTTTATATCAAGCATCAGATGTTTTTGCAAAAACTTTAATACCTGAAGATTATAAAATTGATTGAGAATCACGTCAAATTGCATTAACAGTAACGGGTGTTAATAAAGCCCAAAAACAGTTTAATTTAAAAAATTTATTTGATATTGATAACTCGGAATTATTTCATCATATTCAAAATGCACTTCGTGCTAATCATGTTTTCAAATTAGATGTAGAGTATGTTGTTAAAGATGGTGAAATTGTGCTAGTTGATCAGTTTACTGGTAGATTAATGCCTGGTAGAGTATATAGTGATGGACTTCATCAAGCTTTACAAGCTAAAGAAAATGTTACAATTCAACAAGAAACAACAACAGTAGCTACTATTACTTATCAAAACTTTTTCCGTTTATATAATAAACTAAGTGGTATGACAGGAACTGCTAAAACCGAAGAAGAAGAGTTTGTAAAAATTTATAATATGAGAGTAATTAAGATTCCTACTAATAAACCAATTATTCGAGAAGATAAACCCGATCATGTTTTTGCTTCATTAAATGCTAAATTTAAATCTTTAATTGCAGAAGTTAAAGAACGACATACTAAAGGACAACCAATTTTGATTGGTACTGCTAATGTTGATGTATCAGAACGAATTGCTAATATGTTAACTTTGGAAGGAATTAAGCATGAGATTTTAAATGCTAAAAATCATGCTCGTGAAGCTGATATTATTGCTAGAGCTGGTGAAAAAGGATCAATTACTTTAGCAACCAATATGGCAGGACGTGGAACAGATATTAAACTTGGTAAGGGTGTTATTGAACTTGGTGGCCTTGCTGTATTAGGTACTGAAAGAAACGAAGCACGAAGAATTGATAATCAATTACGTGGAAGAGCCGGAAGACAAGGTGATCCTGGATTTTCACGATTTTATGTTTCAATTGAAGATGATTTGATGTTACGTTTTGGTGGTGAAAAATTAAAAAAAGCTTTTGCAAGTTTAGGTGAAGACTATATTAGATCAAAAATGTTAACTAGATCAATTACTAGAGCACAACAAAAAATTGAAGGTATGAATTTTGATGCACGAAAAAACTTATTAGATTATGATAATGTTATTGCTCAGCATCGTGAAGCTACATATCATCAACGTGATAATATTTTACTTGCTGATGATTTATTAGATTTAATCAAAAATATGCACAGAACAGTAGCACGTGATTTACTAAATATTTTTAATAAAGTTGTTGGTAGAGAACAGTTTATTGATTATGATGAATTAGTTAAAGGTATTGAAAATAAATTAATTAAACCTAATGATTTAATTGCAGAAAAGTTAAATCGATTAAGTATTGAAGAAAATATTGATTTAATTGTTGAAAAATCTTATAATTTTTATCTTGAAAAAAGAGAAAAATTAAATGATGTTATTATAAAACAAATTGAAAATAGTGTTATTTTACAAACTTTTGATCAATATTGAACTAATCACATTGATGCTTTAAGCAAACTGCGTGCAGGAATCCATTTGCGTGGTTATGCGCAGTTAAATCCCTTACAAGCTTATATTGAGGAAGCTTCAAAATTATTTAATCGTATGAAAATCAATGTTGCTCATCAAGTTATTATTATGTTACATAGCATTGATCCAGAACAACATCAGGTTCGTGGTGGTCAAGATGTATTGGATACAGTATTAGCAAGTAATGTTGAAACTAAAACTAAAATTGGATAATTAATCTTTATTTAAAAAACTAAGTATTTTAATACTTAGTTTTTTAAATATGTTTTTTTATTCTATTTGATTTTTTTCTTTATGTTTTCATGACTTCTTTTTAAATATGTTTTTATTTTTTTTACTGTCATAAGTGATTGAAGTTGTTCAATGGGGGAAATTATTACCTTTAGTAACAGTATTATTATTATTCATGGGTACTAAATTTTTAATATAATTAGTTCCATCTGCTGTGGTGGGACGTTCATAAATAATAGTTCAATTTAAACTTTCAATTGGATCATTAAGCTTCGGTTGTGCAATAAAATTATGTCAAAACATTAAGGCACCCGCATAATCTCGACGGTATAATTGTGGATTAAAATTTTTGATAATTTCTCCTTTATTTCATACTTCTTCAATTTGTTGTGGCGTTCATATTGCTTGTTCATTATTATTATTATTATTATTTGTTGAAGAAGTTATGTTTTGATTAATTTCATTTTGTGAATATAGTGCTTTTGCTTCTAGTGACATATATTTCTTTTTTCTACTTTTTTTAATAAAGCATATACAAGAAATTATTAAAACTATAAAATAAAAAAATTCTAATCCTCATGGAATAATGAAAAATAGTTTTTTACGAATAGTTATCACAGAAGCAAATTTATAAAAAGCAGCATATCCACCAAAGGAAAAAAATAAAATTGATCCAATAATAAAAAATAATGATATTCATAACATAATTCTAGTTAATATTAGAGAAATAAAGTCATTATTTTTTAAAAAGATAAAAGGAAAAGCAACAATACCTAAAATTATGAAGCCAAAGCCCAATACTGCAATTGTCAGAGTTGGAAAAGTTAAATTGAATTTAAAAAATTTCTTAGTGATTAAATTATCAATAAGGATTAATAAATCAGTAGTTTCTCTTTTAAAGAAAATAATTCATAAAACTCAACTAATTATTAAAGTTATACTTGTTAATCATAAAAAAATTATAATAAGTCAATTATTATAATAGTTAATACTTTTCTTTGTTGAATAATTATCATCAACAGTTTTTTTAAATATCTTTTTTTTCATTTTTAAAAACCTTATAATATTTTATTGTTAATCAGTTCTATTAATTTTTCTTTTTTCATAATATCTCTCCAAAACTAACTTATTATTTTTGTGTATATTTTGTTACTGTATTATTGAATGCTTGTTGATAACATTTACCACTGCAATATATAAATTTATCACGATATAAAGAGTCAAATGTATATTCTTTCTCACATGATGAAATATAGCATTTAGTTGTAATAATTGGCATAATTTAATTAACCCCCTTTAAATTTATATTATATATTTTACATGATTTCTGTTTTATCATTTTATTAATTATTTTTTTATATTTTAAGTGTTTTATATATTAAAATTTATATTATTTTAAATAGTGCAATAGATTTAGTTAATAAGTTATTAGTATACAATTTTATGAAAAAAGTGTTAAAAAATAATTAAAAGTATGTAAAATATATTTATCTTCTTAAACTTAAGAAGTTATTGGTAAAAATTGAGGAGGATTAATTTATGAAAAAATATTTATCATTATTAATTGCAATATCATTAGTGCCGGTATTTTATTTTATTTATTAATTTAATAATAAAAAATAGTTTCAATTTAAAAATAGTTTAGTTATCGGTGAACATTTTGCAAGTACATTGATAACTTTTTATTTAATTTAAATTTAAAGATAATTGTAATGCTTTGTTTTTTATAACTTATTGTTTATTTATTTTTTTAAAAAATACTAAAATATATTTATCTTCTTAAACTTTAAGAAGTTATTGGAGAAAACTTGGAGGGTGATTAATTATGAAATCATTATTAACAACATTAAGTATTTTAGCAATTACAGGTAATTTAACTAATGTTATCTTAAATATAAGTTCACAAAAAATTCAACTTTTAGATAATAAAATTTCAGCAAGATACAATTTACATTGACAAAGATGGAAAACAAGTGAAAACGAGTGAAGTAGATTTATCAAATATAAATAGCAAAGAGGTTATTCAAATTGGATTTTTTCAAAATCGAGAAGGAATAATTCAAGTTGTTAAAATGCCAGTAACAATAGAAAAAGTATCTGATCAATTACCATCAGAAATTTGGAATGGCAACCCTTTTTAGGACTATTTTTTGGTAGACATTTGTTTTTGATAACTAATTGGAGTTAGGTAGTTTAGAGTACTGTGAATTCTTATGTTGTTATATCAATTGATGTAATCAAATAATTCTAATTTTAATTGGATTAATGATGTAAAATTTTTATCATTAATAAATTCAATTTTGAAAGTTTTAAAAGTTGCTTCAGCAACAGCATTGTCATAAGGACATCCTTTTTTGCTTAAAGATCGAGTTATGTTGAAAGCTAATAAAAGTTTATCAATAGTTTTATTATTGAATTCATTACCGCGATCAGTATGAAATATTTCAATATCTTTTAAACAGTGATTTGATTGCATAAATGCTTGATATACTAATGATGCATCTTTTTTAACTCCAACACTATGTCCAATAATTTCGCGGTTAAATAGGTCGATTAATAGGCAAATATAGTTTCATTTACCATTAACTTGAACATAAGTTAAATCACTAACAATAACTTCATTTTTAATTCTATTATTAAAGTTTCTATTAACAAGATTGGTTATTTGACTATCATTGACTTTATTATGATAATTTTTGAATGATAATTTAGTGTATTTTGATATTAAATTATGCTTATTCATAATTTCTTTAATTTTTCTGCGTGATAAATAAATTTCTTGGTTTGCTAGTATGACTTTTAATCTTCTAGTACCATAAACTTCTTTATTTTCTTTAAAAGCACTAATAACAGCTTGTTCATAAATATTATTTTGAATTTTATTTTTTTTCTTTAAATTAAAATAATATGTTGATTTAGAGAGTTTTAAAAAATGACACATTGTGCGAATTTTATATTTAGATTTATTATTTGCAATAATCTCTACTTTCTGCCTATTATTAGTGCTGCTTGCTTTAAAATATCAATTTCCATTCGTAACTGTTTTAATTCTTTATTTGCTTGAATTAATTGTTTTTCTAAATCTGAAAGATTATCTTTAGTTTTAAAACTACCTGAATTAGTAAATTGCTTAATTCAATTGTAAGTAGCTGCTCTTGTAACATTGTATTCTTTAGCAAGGCAAGATACTGATTTGCCACTTTGATATAAAGCTACTATTTGTTTTTTAAATTCATCTGAATATGAGTTAATAGTGACCATAATTATAATTCCTTTCTTTTAACTAATTTGTTCACTTGTCTATGTAATTAGTGTCCAATAAAGTGTAACCCATCCAGAAGTATTATGACATGGATGATTTGCTAAAAATTCAGGATTTGAAAACGATCCTAACAAATGACCCAAATTTAAAAATTAAAATTTTAAAATAATAAATATTTTTTTGTGTCATTTTATTTAATTAGTAAAGTCACTTGCTAATTAGCATCAGCAATATTTTTGCTTTAATTTGTCATTTTAATTAGATAAAATTTAATATTATTGTAAAATTAAAATAAACAATAGAGGAGTCATAATTATGGCAAGTAAATTTTATGCAGTAAAAAAAGGTAGAGTCATTGGAATATTTGAAAACTGGAATGAATGTGAAATACAAATTAGAGGTTTTGCTGGTGCTCAGTATAAAAAATTTGCAACTAAAAAAGAAGCTCAAGATTATTTAGATGATAAAATTCAAATAAAATCTGAAAATCACTATAAATATGAAGTAATAGCATATACTGATGGTAGTTTTAAAGAAGAAATTAATCAATTTTCTTATGGACTTGTTTTCTTAAATAATGACAAAAAAGATATATTTTATGAAAAATTTGATGATGAAAATTGAGCAAAATTAAGAAATGTTGCTGGAGAAATAATGGGTGCACAAAAGGCAATGCAGTTAGCTTTGGAAAATAATATAAAATCAATTTTAATTTGTCATGATTATGTTGGAATTAGTAAATGATGTACTGGTGAATGAAAAACTACTAAAGTAGAAACAAAGGCATATAAAGCATTTTATGATAAAATAGCAAAAGATGTTAATATTTATTTTAAATGAGTTAAAGGTCATAGTGGTGATATATATAATGATGAAGCAGATGCTCTTGCTTGAAAAGCATTTAATTTAAAAAAAATATCTAAACCAATAATTTAAATATTAAAAAGGTGGTAAATAACATGATTAATAAAAAAATAATATTAGCAAGTTGTTTAGGGAATATTATTGGAGGTAGTTTGTTTGCTCTTTCTGATTTATATCAAAAAAGAGAACAAAATATTTTTGAATTTGATATTACTTCAGCTGTAACAGTGTTTTCAGGGTGTTTTGCTGGTGCTCTTTTTGGTTTTATTTCAGGTCTTTTTTGTTGTTTAAATGATGGAGAAGATAATAGTGATTATAGAGAATTTTTTGAAAGTCAACAAATCATTGATAACACTCATTCTTTTCAATCTTCAAACGAATTTGCGCCTTTATTGCAAGAATATATTCTTGAAATTAATGATGAACAATTCATTCCTAATAATAATGCAGATCTTGTTTTTAATCCTAGTTTAGTTTATTAAATATAATAAAAATTATTCAAAAAATTTAATACCTTGATCATTAATAACTTTATTAATATCAATTTTATTATTAAGGATGTCTCTAATTTTTAAATCAATAGTATTAGCACAATATAAATTAATAATTTCTCTAGTTTTATTATCGTTTAATTGAGTTGGAAAAAAGCGACTTTCAGCTTGCTCATTTTCGGTTGGGTTTAATTCACGATCTAGAAAAATCATAACATCACCTTGATCTAATGTGATACCAACATTAGTAGATTTAATGTTACATAAAATAATTTTAACTTTTTTACTTTGAAAATCACTAATAGCTTTAAGTCTTTGTTCATGATTTACTTTACCAGTAATTAATTGATGATTTAATTTATGTTTATCTAAAATGTTACTTAAAATGTTAATTCCTTTATCACTAAAACTACTATAAATAATAATTGAATCATTTTCATTATCATGTAAGTAGTCTAGTAATCAATTAAATTTTGCTCCTAATTCTTTCATTCCCTCATTAATAGGTGTTGAACAAATAGTTCTTAATTTGGTAAATATTTGTAAAAAAGTTATTTTAGATTTTTTATTATAAAATAATTCTTGTTTCATAGTTTCAAGAGTATCACAATAAATTGCAGTTTGTGCTTTGGGCATAGTTAAAATTAAATCATTTTTAATAATTTTTGGCATTTCATTACGTACATCAATTTGTTTACGCATAATTGATATTTTTTTAACTAAATAATCAAATTCTGCTGCTAGTTGTGGTTTAACATTTGGTTTTGGTATATTAATAGTTACAAAATTAGTAATACGTTTTCTAATTATTCCAAAGTAACGAGCAACAAAATCTCAATAATCAATATTTTTATATAGTTTATTATCAATAATTTTTAATATACCAAAAATATCACTAGGATGATTGTTGGCGGGAGTACCAGTTAAACAATAAACTGATGATACTTTATTTGCAACTTCCAAAATTGTTGAACTTTGTGCAGTTTTGTAGTTTCTTAAAAAATGTGCTTCATCAATAACTAATGTAAAATCAAATTTAGTTAATAATTTATTTTTTATATCATTTTTAAAAGTGTTTTTAGAAACTACTAAAATACAATTATTACTATTTTTAAATTGATTATATTTTTCTGTTCGCACTTTAGTAATATCATCTTTAATAGTAATACAATTATAGGTAGTTCATTTTTTAATTTCGGGAACCCATGTTAATAAAATAGTTGACTTAGGAACAACAAATAATATTTTATTAGTTTTCATTTCTGATAATGCTGTTAAAATGGTGGGTGTTTTACCAGTTCGCATTTCATTAAATAAGCCAAATCTTTTATTTGCTTTTAAAATTGCAACATCAACACGTTGATAATTTCTTAGTTTAGGATTACCTGGATAATCATTTAAGTTTTTTTCTTGTTGGATTTTTTTTCATAATATTAGTGAGTGTTCATATATTTGTTTTAATTTATCATTATTATTTGTATATTTAAGTACTATTTCAAGAGCAAACGGAGTATTAAATATTTTAAATTCATTAGTATTATTGATATCAATAATACCTAGTGCATTTAAAATTTCTTTTTTATTTTTTTTCACTTTAATTGTAATATGTTTATTATTAAGACTTATGATTTCTAACATTATTAACCTACTTTAGTGTTTGTATATGATATTAAATATTATAATAAAATTAATATAAATTAAAAAATAATTTATTTTTGTTAGTAAATATTAGATTATTAATAATTTATTTTAAAAGAATTATAAGTTATTGAATTGTATATAGAAAATAGTATTAATGTATATATCATGTAAATTTATTATATTTATATACAATGTAAAAGAAAAACTAAATATAGTTTTCAATCTATTATTTTTTTAAGAAAGTAATGATTTTTTTTATATTAAATAAAAAAGAAAGGAAGAAGTTAGTGATAGAAGCAATTAGAAAGGAATTAAAAATTTTTAAAGAAGAAATCAAAAAAATAGATACTGTAATAAAAACAAAACAAAACAAAATAATAGTTTTAAGGATTGAAAAACAAAAATTAGAAAAAGAAAGAAAAAAACATTTTGAACAAATTAAAAAAATAGACAAGATTATAAATATTAATGAACTTTATGAAATCCAAAAACAAATAGAAAAAAATAGAGAAGAAATATTAAAATTAAAAAATCAATTACCAAATAAACAATTACAAACAACATATATGATAAAAAAATGAAAAGAAAACATAGTAGCATTAGATGAAGAAATATCCAAAGAAATGATACGAGAAGAGAAATTAGATAGTGAAATAAGAGTATTGGAAGTTGAAGGAACAAATATAGAACAGCAAATTGAAAATTTTAATGCTCATGATTTAAATAAAAAATTAATTTTATCAAAGTTAAAATTAAAAACAGCAAGATTAGCTGTTAAGTTAGAAAGAAGAACATACAAAACAAAAAGAATATTTTGTAAAATTGCTAGAAATGAACTTGAAATAGCAAATAAATTTTTTTCAATAAAACAAGAAAATTGATGATTATGTCCAAATCTAAAATTAGAAAAAGAGGTTTTAGATGCAAGATTAAAAATAAGATTAAAATTGAAGATGGAAAATATTTGCGATTTAAATCGTAGTATGAGTAGAAGAAATTTAGATATTGCAAAAATAGATAAAAAAATTGCAAAATTAAATGTTAGTATAAATAAAAAAAATATCGAAATTAATGGTTGTCTTGCAACAGTAAGACAAATTTATAATTCACAAAGTATAAAAACACAAATAAAAATATTATTAAAATCTCCTTTTATTTGATTGAATAAACAATTTCAAAAATATAAATATGAAGTAACGTTAAATCAATATCAAGCTCAATTAGAAAAATTAGAAAAAGAAATCCAAAAATTAGAAACAGATAAAGGAGGGCGAAATTTTTCTAATAAATTTTGAGTTATTATTAGTTGTGGTCGTTTTAATAATAGTAGAAGTAATGAAATTAAACAACAAAAAATTGCAAAATTATATGAAATTAAACAAAAGATTTCTGGATTAAGAAGTCAAGCAACTATGCAATCTCAACCTTCAACATCTAGACATGCTGTATCTTGAAATGAAATGGATCCCAATCGTTGTTTCAATGAAATTGGATATAACGATAATAGGGGGTTTACTTCTTCGTTTTAATATATTAAATAATTGTAATAATAAAAAAGTGAATTATTAAGAGGCTTTTTAATAATCTGTGTATCTTTGTTTTACAAAGTTACTAATTTAGATTAATTCTGTCTTCAAATTTTATCATAAAATGAGCAATTGCTGTATTTCAATTTTGAATAAGCAATGTTCATTTTTTTGTTATATTTTCAATTGCCAAGTAAAATATTTTGAAAACTGCCATATCATTAGGAAAAACTTTTTTATTTCTGATGATTTTTCGTAATTGACTATTAACAGATTACTAAACATTTCCATTATTAATTCACTTTTTTATTATTATATAATGTATTTTTCAGTTAATATATTAAACTAAAATGTGTTATTTTTTTATATTTCATCAAAAGATGAATTAATGACTTTACTTTTACATAACTTGGATAGATGGTTGATTTGAATCTGGATGATCTATCGATTCGCTTTCATTTATTAAGTTTGCATTAAATGGTTGAAAATTAAATTGTTTTATTAATTTTTTAAAACTATAATTTTGTGCTTGTTGATTAGCAAATCTTTCTATTCCTTTTATACTATTGGTTGCTATTTCTTTTGCAATTGAAATTTTTGTTCAAAATCAATCAAAATAAGAAAAAGAAAAAGAAGTAAGAGTATTTTCAAGAATTACTGTCAATAGTGTTAGTGGAAGTGCTTTTTTAATATTTTCTAAATTTATTTCTTTTTCTTCGCCATAAAGACCAGTTAATATATTTTTAAAAATTGATACAAAAAGAAGCATACTAACAGTACTACCATATTTAATAATTTTTGAAAAGTTTTGATTTTTTAAATTTTGTCATAATTTTTCAATGCAAGGTTGAGCAATTTTATCAAAAATTAATTCTTCAATTAAAATACTAATAAAAAAAATACTTATTCTTTCTATAAAAGAGATGAAGTTGAAATTTTCTTCGCTAACATATAAATATAAAAATTGATCTCAAATACTAATACCACCAATTACTAAAGAAAAAGATAAGTATTTTCATTTATTTTTTAAAGAAATAAGTTTGTAATTTAAATACGATAAATTCATTACTGTAATACCACTAATACCACTCATTAATACATCTCAAAAATTATGATAAAGATTTTCAGGTAACTTTTCTTTATGAAAATAATTTTTAGCTTCAAATAATAATACTGATCCGAAAGCAAAATTTAAAAAAAATGTATTAGGTAAAAACATATATTTTGAACTGAAAAATTTTTTTAAAAAATTAGTTTTTTCTTTATTTATTGGTAAAAAAGTAGTTAAATCCAAGTCATTTAAATTATTATTGTATTCTCTTTCTTCTTCATTATTGTATATTTTATATTTTGTTTCAATTTTTTTATTTTCATTTAAATTTGATAATTCTAAAATAACTCTGCCATCATTTAATATAATTTCTTTCATTAAATATAATTGATTATCAATATTTGCTATTTTTTCATTTAAAATATCACCTGTTATAAATTTCGTATTATATTCTCAATTACCATTAATATCTAATCTTTTCTGTGTTTTTCCACCATAACGATCATCAGTATCCCTTCAATCATTGCTAAAATTAACAATAGTATTTACTGAATCACCATCAAATAATAAACTGTTTAAATTATTATTTTCTCTTCCATTTGTTATTTGATCATCATCTAAAGTTATAATACTTTCAGTACTAGATGAATCATTATGATTTATTGACATATTTGAATTATTAATTCCATTATAATTAATATGTGCACTTGTTTCTAATAAAGGTAATTTTTCTGTATTAATCATCTTTTCATCCCCTTCAAAATAAAAAACCATTTACTTTGAAATGAAAGTAAATGGATTAAAAAACTTATATTAATTTTTATATTTATTATAAAGAAATAAAACGTATTTCACAATATATTTTTATCTGGTATTTTAAATAAAGTTTATTTAATTCATTATATTTTATTAAAATAAAATTGAATATAAACTAAAAAGCAAAAAAATATGGAAGAAACTAATAAAGCCTTTGCTCACTATAAATGATAATAAAGGGGATAGAAAATGGCAGAAAAATCAGAAAAAAAGTTTTAGACAAAGTAGTTTAAATATTAAAAATAATTTAATTATTAGATTCTTTAATATCATTAAACAATTATCACTGTGAATTCAATTATCATCATAGGCAGTTTGATTTGCTTCTATTTTAATAAAAAACAATTCTCGGTACCCAGAATTGTTTTTAAAGAAAAATTAAAAGTTATTAACGATCATCACCATTATTAATAGTACCTTTAACAATAACATAATCACATTTTGTTAATGCAGATAAATCTTTACCGCCACCATAAGAAATAGCAGATTGTAAATCTTCTTCCATTTCTTTATAAGTATCAGCAATTGAACCTTTATATGGAACAAGTATTTTTTTACCTTCAATATTTTTCGCTTCCGCTTTGTTAAAAATACTTGCTGATCCAAAATATTCTTTGTAAGATTGACCATTTATTGTAACAATTTTGCCAGGTGATTCATCATAACCCGCTAAAATACTTCCTGCCATAATCATAGTGGCACCAAAAGCTATTGCTTTAGCAATATCACCATTACATCTAATACCACCATCTGCAATTAATGGTTTAGTGGTGCTATTGGCAACATCTTGTAAAGCATTTAATTGTCAACCACCTGTACCAAATCCAGTTTTTAGTTTAGTAATACAAGCTTTTCCTGGACCAACACCAAATTTAATTGCATCAGCGCCTCATTTTTCTAAATCTTTAACAGCGGTTTTTGTCATAACGTTACCAGCAATAATAAAAGGTTTAGTATTTGTTTTAGTAAAAGTAGTTTTTATAAATTTAATCATTTCTTCCATAGCATTACTATGACCATGAGCAATATCAATAGTAATAAATTCAGGAATTAGATTCAGTTTGATTAATTGTTCAAGTAACTCTTTATCCTCTTTTTTAACACCAATGCTAATTGAAGCATATAATTTTTGTTCATGCATATTTTTAATAAATTTAATTTGATCGATATTAAAACGGTGCATTACATAAAAGTAATTATTTTTAGCCAATCAAATACATAATTCTTGGTTAATGACAGCACTCATATTTGCCGGAATAATTGGAATTTTAAAAGTAAAACCATTTAGTTTAACACTGGTATCACATTCTTTTCGCGATTTAACTATTCCTTTATTTGCAATTAGATTTATATCTTCAAAATCAAATTTCACATTCATTTTTTATTTATTCTCCTTAGTCTTTACTAATTGTAATAGTCAAAATATGTACATATTATTTTATAACGTTTTAAATAAAATGCTAAAGGACTAAAACACCATTAGTATTATATATTATTTTTTTGCAATTTAATTATCTTTATTATTAATTAAGTCTGATAATTGGTTAATCATTTTCTTTAAATTAGTAATTAATGGGTTATAAACATCAATTTGTGTTAAATCAACACCCGCATCTTTTAAAATATCTAATGGATATTTGCTGCCACCAGCTTTTAAAAAGTTAAGTAAATTTTCTTTTTTACCATTTTTAACATCTTCATAAAGTTTATAAGAAACGGTAATTGAAGTAGCATATTTATAAACATAATAAGGTGAGTGGAAAAAATGAAGAATTCGTGGTCATGAGTATCCTTTTGCTTTTTCTTCGTATTTATCTAATGCTTTTTGTCCATATTTATTAGCTGTATTTTCAAATAAATCAGCCAAAATATCGGCGTTTAATGGCACTTCTTTTTCTACTAATTTATGTGCTTCTCATTCAAATTCAGCAAATTGAATTTGACGAAAAAAAGTACCAATTACAGTTTCAATATGAGTTTGTAGTAAGTAAATGCGTTCTTGATTATTTGACGCTTTATTATATAAATAATCAAATGCTAGATGTTCATTAACTGTTGAAGCAACTTCAGCTAAAATAATTGGATAGTCAGCATTTGGATATTTTTGATATTTTTCTGAAAATAGGGTGTGAACAGAATGACCTAATTCATGAGCTAGTGTATTAAGTGAATTAATAGTATCATCTCAATTCATTAAAATAATGGGTTCTACGCCATTACCACCTGTTGAATAAGCACCAGTTCGTTTATTTGTGTCTTCATAATAGTCAATTCTACCTGGTAATAATGCTAAGTTTAATTGTTCTAAATATTCATCACCTAAGATACTTAAAATTTCTTTGATTGAATTAATACCTTCTTCAACACTGAATTTTTTGGTTGGTATTGTTGTCATTTTTAAACTAGTATCGGTACTATAAAATTTTTTAAATTTAAAAAATTTACGTTTTAAATTATAAAATTCTTCTACTAAAATAGCGTGTTTCTGTCCCATTTTTATTAAATTTTCATATAGTATTAATGGTACATCATCACTTAATAAACTATATTCTAAAGTAGTTAAATGTTTTTTATTATCTTTTTCTTTATCGTTGTTACGAATTTTTATTTCTTCAACAGCTACTTCTAAAATACTTTCATAAACTTGTGCTAATGAATGTTTTTTATTTTTAATATCTTCATAAAATTTTTTTGAAATATCAATTCTTAATTGTTGATCTTTTACTGGATTACTATTTTCTAAAATGTCTAAATATAAAGTTTGTGTTAATTCTTGTTCTTTATTTTGATAATTAAACATTGTTTTTTGTTTATCAGCATAAACCAAACTATCATATAAACCACCAGCAGCACTTCTTGATTTACTAACTTTACTAAGTAAAGTTTCATCGTGTTCACTTAAAATAAATTTTTCAAATTTAAAGAAAACTTCCATATCATGTTTATATATCATTAATGAGGGATCATTATTAATCCAGTTTTTAATAGTTTGTAAACCAATAGTTTTAATTTCTGGTTCAATCCATGCTAATTTTTCCGATAACTTACTTTGTTGAGTCGCAAATAAACTAGATAATTGTTGCAATTCTAAGTTAGTTTGATCTAAATCTCCATAATGTAAATATTGTACAACTTTAGATCCTAACATTGATATTTCTTTGCTAATTGCTAAATATTTTTTAAAGTTATCAATATTATTTAATTTTCCTTTAAAAGTTAAAAGTTGATTGGCAAATTTATCAAACTCAGGTAAAGCTTTTTTTCAAGATTCATTATTAATAAATAAATGCTTAAAATCTCAGCAGTACTTTTTTTTATCTTTTTCATTTAATTCAGAACGCTTCATAGTTTTTGCTCCATTCTATGGTAATATTACAATACAATAATAATACAATAATATTGTTTAACTTATCTATTTTTGTTGTAATTTTCGAAAATATTAATTCAGATATATTGTAATTATTTTAATATTACCATTTAGGAGTGAAAATATGGATAAAAATATTCTACTTAATGTTAGTAGTAAACTTGAATTAAAATTAAAATTAACAGCGGTATTTGCTGATAAAGTTCCTCATGAATTGATTGCTAAAGAAAAAAAAAAATTAACATTAATTTCTGAAGATAAAACTTATTACCTATATTTAGGTGATAGTAAAGGTTTAACTCGTAATGATGTTTATAATTTTTTTGTAAATTTTAGTAGTAATAATAGTCAAGATTTGGATATTGATGTCAAATCTTTTGTTACGAGTAATTTAAATGAAAGTATACTTTTACAAACTATATATGAAGCATTATGATTCGGTACTTTTAAAGAATATACTTTAAAAAGTAAAAAGAATGAAGAAAAAAAAGTTAAATATAATGTTGTTTCAACAGCAAAATTCCCTAGCTATACTTCACAACAACAGATCGAAATTCAAGGAGAAAGTATTAATTTAGCACGTAATTTGCAAGATATGCCACCTAATTTATTATATCCCGAAGTTTTTGCAAAAAAAATTCAAGATGCAGCAAAAGGTATTAAAAATTTATCAGTAAAGGTTTTAGGGCAAAAAGAAATAACAGAGCTAAATATGAATTTATTATTAGCAGTTAATGCTGGAAGTAATTTTGATGCTCGTGTTGTTGTTTTGGAATATAAAGGTGATCCACAGCATGCCGATGATATTTTGGGAATAGTTGGTAAAGGAATTACTTTTGATAGTGGTGGTTATTCACTAAAACCTTCTTCAGCAATGAAAGGTATGAAATTTGATATGTCGGGTGCAGCTAGTGTATGTAATGCTGCCATTGCTGCTGCTAAATTACAATTAAAAATAAACTTTGTCGCTGTTGCTTGTTTAACAGAAAATAAGATTGGTGGTCATGCTACTTTAGTAGAAACAGTTTTTACTTCAATGAATGGTAAAACTGTAGAAATTAATAATACCGATGCAGAAGGAAGATTGGTATTAGCAGATGGTATGACATATGCTTTACGTAAAGGAAAAGCAAATCGTATTATTGAATTATCAACTTTAACTGGCGCAATGCTAGTGGCATTAGGTAGCTATATGACTGGTGCTTTTGCTACTGATGATAAATTATTTAATGATTTTGATTTATCATCACAACAAACTAATGAGGAAATTTGAAGAATGCCAATTCATCAACAAAATATTTTAAATATGCGTTCATCTAAAATAGCTGATTTAAGTAATCTTTCTAAAGATCCATATGGTGGTTCATCAAATGCTGCTGCATTTTTAAAAGAATTTAGTGAAGATAAACCATTTTTACATTTAGATATTGCAGGAACTGCTTATAAAAATGATCGTGGTATGGGTATATTAATTAAAACATTAGTTCAATATATGAAAAATTATAGTACAAGTAAATAAAGTTATAAAAAGGAATAATCATAACAATCATTCCTTTTTTATTTTATAAAAAAGTTATTTGACAATATTTTTAGTTAATTGGTATTGAAATAATATTTGATTCTATTTTTTGTAGTGTTTTTAATAATGGTGGTAGTTGAGAATTATTAATTTTATTAATATTTAATCGATTACTTGTATCAATAGTATCATTTAATTTAATATTTATTTTTTCTAAGATTTTAATATTTTTATCAATTTTTTCATAATAATTTTTGACTAATTTTTCTAAATTTTCTTCAGTAATATTTGAACTTAATTGGAAAATTGAATTATTTGAGTAAACAGACTGATAACATTTTTTAGGAAAATTACATATATAACTTAATACTTGATAAGTATATGTATTTTTAAATCTTTCTCAATAAAAATCAGTAATATTAAGTTTAAATGAAAAACCAATTTGGGCTATTATTGCAACTATTATATTTTCTTTAGTTATTAGTAGCTTTAAATCTTTTATAAAATCTATTTTTTTGTTAGCACTTATTTGAGCAGTAATAATATCAAAATAACTATCAAGTGTCATCGAAGATACTATTGATATTAATCAAGTAAATAAATATTTAATATTTTTACAAATATTGTTATTGTAGTCATTATTAGGATTTAAAGTTTGTATTTCTAAAATTTTTTGTATTTCATTTAAATTAAATTCTAGTTTAATAAAATTTAAATCATATCATCTTTTTAAAGCAGTTATTTTTTCATATTCTAATTCAATATCTGCTTCACTAACAGTAGGTTTATTAATAATTTTTTTAATGCATTGTCATAATAATGAGTGTTTAATATTTTTTAATCCATTTTCAAATAGATTAAATTTTAATTTAAAAATTATTAATGCTAAAAAGGATACAATAATAGTTTCAAGAGCAGTAAAAGTTTTAACAAAGGATGTTGGATTTAAAGGTAAATCATTGGCTATATCGTTTTTTATAATACTTATAGAACTAGCAAAAGATACTCCGCTAGTGAAAACTGCGAAAGTAGCAATAATTTTTATTAATTCATTAGTAATTATTGAATATGCTTTAAGATTGTTATTAATGTTTTCTTCAATGGTTAATATAATATTATTTTCAGTATTATTATTTAAAAGAGTTTTAAACTTTGTAACTAATTGTTGACATAAGTTTGAAAACTCTTTCATTTGTGTTTCTAATGTATTTTTATTTGTTTCAAGAATATTAATTTTAGTTTTTATTTCCTCAAAATTAAGGTTAGTTATTTCAGTAGTATTAGTAAATACTTTATCTTTTATTTTATTTCATACTTTATAAAATAAAGTTTTTTCTAATTGACTATTACCGAAATTTGTTAAACATTTCTTTAGAAATGAAACAAAGAGTGAAATAGTAGTATTGCCAAGTACTTCTCATTTAATTAAAGTAGTAAATGCCTTTTTAAAATCTATATCCTCATTACTATTTACTTGAGTACTAATAATGTTTAAACTAGCAATTGTAATAATAGCTGATGATATTCATAGCGATCCCGAAACTAAATGTTTAATTTCTTGGTAAAATCCATTAGTTCAATTTTTAATAGTTTGTTTTCATGTGCTAGTATTATTTGATAGTGGTAATAAAGGTGTGGTTTCAGTTATTAATGATAATGGCATTAGTATTCTCCTTAATTACTTAAAATATTTGTTTTTCTTTTTAATCTTTATAATAAATTCAAATAAAATCAATAATATTTTATTAGAAATATTACTTTTCTAATAAAATATTTTATACAATATTTACTTTTAATGTTATTTATAAGATTACTATTATCAATATTATAAGTTTTCGTATAAATTAAATAATTAATTATTACTTATTTATATAAGAATAAAAAGATAAAATTTGTTAAAAATAATGTTAATTTTAAATAATTTCATTAATTTTTTTGACTTTAACTATTTTATTGTATATCATTCATTTATCTTTAAATCATTATTTGTTCTGCTAATTAAGATGGTCACACAAAACATGTGTGTATAAATATTTAGGAGGAAAATAATATATGATCAAAATGGAATGGCAACCCTTTTTAGGACTATTTTTTGGTAGACATTTGTTTTTGATAACTAATTGGAGTTAGGTAGTTTAGAGTACTGTGAATTCTTATGTTGTTATATCAATTGATGTAATCAAATAATTCTAATTTTAATTGGATTAATGATGTAAAATTTTTATCATTAATAAATTCAATTTTGAAAGTTTTAAAAGTTGCTTCAGCAACAGCATTGTCATAAGGACATCCTTTTTTGCTTAAAGATCGAGTTATGTTGAAAGCTAATAAAAGTTTATCAATAGTTTTATTATTGAATTCATTACCGCGATCAGTATGAAATATTTCAATATCTTTTAAACAGTGATTTGATTGCATAAATGCTTGATATACTAATGATGCATCTTTTTTAACTCCAACACTATGTCCAATAATTTCGCGGTTAAATAGGTCGATTAATAGGCAAATATAGTTTCATTTACCATTAACTTGAACATAAGTTAAATCACTAACAATAACTTCATTTTTAATTCTATTATTAAAGTTTCTATTAACAAGATTGGTTATTTGACTATCATTGACTTTATTATGATAATTTTTGAATGATAATTTAGTGTATTTTGATATTAAATTATGCTTATTCATAATTTCTTTAATTTTTCTGCGTGATAAATAAATTTCTTGGTTTGCTAGTATGACTTTTAATCTTCTAGTACCATAAACTTCTTTATTTTCTTTAAAAGCACTAATAACAGCTTGTTCATAAATATTATTTTGAATTTTTTTTTTTTCTTTAAATTAAAATAATATGTTGATTTAGAGAGTTTTAAAAAATGACACATTGTGCGAATTTTATATTTAGATTTATTATTTGCAATAATCTCTACTTTCTGCCTATTATTAGTGCTGCTTGCTTTAAAATATCAATTTCCATTCGTAACTGTTTTAATTCTTTATTTGCTTGAATTAATTGTTTTTCTAAATCTGAAAGATTATCTTTAGTTTTAAAACTACCTGAATTAGTAAATTGCTTAATTCAATTGTAAGTAGCTGCTCTTGTAACATTGTATTCTTTAACAAGGCAAGATACTGATTTGCCACTTTGATATAAAGCTACTATTTGTTTTTTAAATTCATCTGAATATGAGTTAATAGTGACCATAATTATAATTCCTTTCTTTTAACTAATTTGTTCACTTGTCTATGTAATTAGTGTCCAATAAAGTGTAACCCATCCAAAAATATGAGGAAATTATTATCATTAATGTCTATTTTAGGATTTTCAACAGTAACAGTAACGAATGTAGTTGCTTGTACTTCTGCTGATACTTCTATAAAACATGAAACAAAAAAGAATGGACTTACTTGATATCCACCAGATAATATGGAAAATATTATTAAAGATATCAATAATACAATTATTCCAAAAAATGGATGAGTAGCAGATGGTAATTATGAAATACCAATTTCCATGAAGGATTTGATTCAAAAAGAATATGATAAATATTTTACTGGCAAAGAAGGTACTTTAAAACCAATAAAGACTGTTGCTAAAGATGAAAATATAGTAGATTCTTTTCAAGACATTTATACTAATAGTTCTAATACCGAACAAATTTATCAAACTCAATCACAATCTAAAACTATTACTAATACTAATACTGGATGGGTTACACTTTATTGGACACTAATTACATAGACAAGTGAACAAATTAGTTAAAAGAAAGGAATTATAATTATGGTCACTATTAACTCATATTCAGATGAATTTAAAAAACAAATAGTAGCTTTATATCAAAGTGGCAAATCAGTATCTTGCCTTGTTAAAGAATACAATGTTACAAGAGCAGCTACTTACAATTGAATTAAGCAATTTACTAATTCAGGTAGTTTTAAAACTAAAGATAATCTTTCAGATTTAGAAAAACAATTAATTCAAGCAAATAAAGAATTAAAACAGTTACGAATGGAAATTGATATTTTAAAGCAAGCAGCACTAATAATAGACAGAAAGTAGAGATTATTGCAAATAATAAATCTAAATATAAAATTCGCACAATGTGTCATTTTTTAAAACTCTCTAAATCAACATATTATTTTAATTTAAAGAAAAAAAATAAAATTCAAAATAATATTTATGAACAAGCTGTTATTAGTGCTTTTAAAGAAAATAAAGAAGTTTATGGTACTAGAAGATTAAAAGTCATACTAGCAAACCAAGAAATTTATTTATCACGCAGAAAAATTAAAGAAATTATGAATAAGCATAATTTAATATCAAAATACACTAAATTATCATTCAAAAATTATCATAATAAAGTCAATGATAGTCAAATAACCAATCTTGTTAATAGAAACTTTAATAATAGAATTAAAAATGAAGTTATTGTTAGTGATTTAACTTATGTTCAAGTTAATGGTAAATGAAACTATATTTGCCTATTAATCGACCTATTTAACCGCGAAATTATTGGACATAGTGTTGGAGTTAAAAAAGATGCATCATTAGTATATCAAGCATTTATGCAATCAAATCACTGTTTAAAAGATATTGAAATATTTCATACTGATCGCGGTAATGAATTCAATAATAAAACTATTGATAAACTTTTATTAGCTTTCAACATAACTCGATCTTTAAGCAAAAAAGGATGTCCTTATGACAATGCTGTTGCTGAAGCAACTTTTAAAACTTTCAAAATTGAATTTATTAATGATAAAAATTTTACATCATTAATCCAATTAAAATTAGAATTATTTGATTACATCAATTGATATAACAACATAAGAATTCACAGTACTCTAAACTACCTAACTCCAATTAGTTATCAAAAACAAATGTCTACCAAAAAATAGTCCTAAAAAGGGTTGCCATTCCACAAAATGAATTATTCAAACTAGATGATAACCAATTTAACTGATTATCTATTACAAACGAGTTAGAAAGCAATAATATACCGTCATTAATTCCTGCTGATTGAACATTAGGTAATGGTGAGTATGGAAAGTATTTTACAAGAGCAATTATTAGTAATAATAAAATTGAAAATACTTTAAATTTATATGGTTCAAATAAATCTCAATTATTTTCTAAACTAGAATTCTATAAAGAAATTTCACAAATTGATAATAATAGTGAATTTGAGTTAAAAATTGAAAATCCGATTAATAACTTAAATCGGATTGAAATTAGTGGTATATTTGGTGCTGGAAATTATGATTTAATTTTAATAAGTGATAAACAAGAAATAAATTTAACTAATATTAATTTATTTGACAAATATAATGAAAATATTTTTTATATAAATATTGAAATTTAATATAATATATTTAATTTTGTAATTTATTATCAAAGTCACCATTTTCTATTTCTTTAATGAATTTTTTTCAAAGTTGAATTTCAAAGTCATTAAAAACTATCATTTCCATATTTTTAAATTCTGTTATTTCATCAGTATTTTTTGATTTTTGATTTTTCAATTTTAGTTGATTTTCAGTTTTTATTTTTTCACATATTTTAATTTTATCTTTTAATTACTAATTCTTTACTAAGCATATTATTAATATCTCCTTAATTTATTTGTTAATTACTAAAATATCCATCGGGATAAATTCCATTTCATTTTATATCATTTTCAGATGTAGGTTTAAATCCAAAATAAAGTGATATTTTATGTTTATCACTTACTTTATATTCTCATATAGTTACCCTCCCAGTGCGCATTACCATCATAATCTAAATAATAAGTTAAATCATTTGTTTTATGATGTGTTATTGCTCCAACTATTAATCCAGTTGTTGCTAAAAATAATGCTAAAATTGATGTTATTTTATAAAAATTTGTTTTTATTCATGTTTTCATATTAAATTACTCCTTTTTTCCTTGATTTTACTTATAAATTGTACTATTTTTGATTATTTTTACAAGTATGCTTTTAAATGCAAAATAACACCTAAATTAAAGGCGTTTATTTTATGATACCTATACTATTAATTATATTGAAATTGTTTATTATATGGCAAATATGAAAGTACTTTTTTTCGCAATACCATTATTTTAATAATAATTACGTTCTTATGTGGATTATTGTGAATAAAATAAAGAAAAATAGATTATTATTTTAATTTACTATATTTTAACACTTTAAATTTATGTAAATTAAAATTAATAATTGATGCAGAAACAGATTAGGAGAGTAAAAAATATGAGTTTTAATTATAAATGAAATTTTAGAGAACAATATGCTAAAATTGATAAATTAGTTTTAGAACATATAACAAAGAAATGAGAAAAACGAGATTGAAGAATATTTAAAACAAGAGATAAAAAGAAATATAAAATTGTTGATTATCAATATAGAACAAGAAAAACAATGTATGGATTAGTAACTTATAAAAGAAGAATTTATGAATATTTTGATGAAAAATTACAAAAATTAGTTTGTGTTTGTTTAGTTGATGAATGACTAGAATTACCTAAATATAAAAGAATTGGTGAAGATATTGAACAAACTATTATTGAATATTTTGCTGACGGAAAAAGATACCATGATATTTGTGCTATTTGTAAAAAAGCAGGTATTAGTGTTAGTACTGTTCATAGAGTTTTTAAGAATTTAGAAGTAATTGAAGCAAATCCAATAAAAGTAAAATTAGAAAAAAATCAACCTATTTTTGTAGCAATTGATCATGGTCACCGAAAATTTTGAAATTTTAAACGTAAGGGTATAAAACATTCTATGCGTTTAATAGTAACATATACAGATAATATTAATCACAAAGTACAAAATAAAAGAGTAAAAGCAATTATAAGACCAACAAAAACAGCAATTGGTGTTAAAAAAACTGCTAAATTTGTTAAAGAACACTGTCAAAAATTTTATGAAAATATTGAGCAAGCAAAAATTATTATTTGTGGTGATAGTGCAGGATGAATTAAAGATGTGGCAGATTATTTAGGGGCACAGTTTGTTTTAGATAAATTCCATTTAATTAGAACATTATATCTTGGAATAATGGCTGGAAATAAAGGAAAATATTTAAAAGAATATAATCACTGTAAAAATTTAATTAATAATGGTAAATATGATGAATTAATTGACTATTTATATAATCAATTAGATAATCATAAAAAATTAAAGAAAAAATATTTTAAAAATAATAAACAAGGTATTGAAAATCAAGGTGCAAAATGAAATATTGGTTGTTTTACTGAAACTAATATTTGACATGTTTTAAAAGAAATGCTTGGTAATAGAACATATAATATTTTGATTTATATTAAAATGGTTATTTTTAAATGTAATAAAATAAATTTAGAAACATAATTTAATGAATATAGTAATTATTGATTATTTCACAATTTGCAATAAAGTCTCAAAAATTTTAATTTTTATTTTTAAATAAATTATTCATAAAATTAATAATATAGTTATAAATATTAAAATTGGTACTAAAATCTCGCAAAAAATAATTCCAATTTTAAATTGTAATAAAGAATAATGATAATAATTATGAACAGTATAATAGTTTCCAAAATTTTTAAGAGAAATATTATTATTACTTAGAATATAATATAAACTATATTTACTTCATAATATAAAACCATTATATTTAAATATTTTTTTTAAAATTTTATGTAAAGAAATATTTTTCGAGATTACTACTTCTTTTCCATGAAATAAACCTATTATTCACAATCCTATAATTAAAGTTAAAATAGTTAAAATAAATAGTAATACAGTTATTAACTGTAAATTTTTAACTGCTTTAATTTTCATTTTTAAATTCTCCTTAATTTTATTTCATAAGTTTAACATTTAACAAACTTAATTATAAGTATTTTTGTTGCAATTTATTTAAAAAAATTATATTATTTAAATACAATTTCATAAAAATCCAAATTATTTCTTGTCTAAAATATAATAAGACTATATAGATTTAATTTATTCCGGATTTTTGATAATCTCCTATTAAATGTAACATTTGATGAAAAATCTTTATAGTTTAATATGAATATAATCTTAGTTAATCATTAACTTTTTTTAATAAAATTGAAGTTTAAACTTCAATTTTATTTTTTTTGTATTAATAAATAATTAATGTTTTTATTTTGTTTAATGAATTTTTCTTCATATTCAGTTTTAATAAATGCTTCATCATTTTTTATTATATTATTATCTTGATGTAGATTAATTGTATATTCTAATAAATTTCATTTATTTTTTTGAAATTCTAAAAGTGAATAATTAAATAAATTGTTATTATCTGTTTTAAAGTGAAGTTGACCATTTTTTATTAAAATTTTTTTGTATATTTCTAAAAATTTTTGGTATGTTAATCTTCTTTTAAAATGTCTTTTTTTAGGTCATGGATCAGAAAAATTTAAATAAATTTTATTAATTTCATTATTGGCAAAAAAATCTTTTAAATTTATAGCATCTTCTATAATTATTTTTAAATTACATAATTTATTTTCAATTAATTTTTTTAATAATATAGTTACAATAGAAATATTTTTTTCAATAGCAATATAATTTTGATTTGA
The DNA here is from genome assembly GCF_964031195.1 of Spiroplasma endosymbiont of Phycita roborella. Classification (NCBI taxonomy): domain Bacteria; kingdom Bacillati; phylum Mycoplasmatota; class Mollicutes; order Entomoplasmatales; family Spiroplasmataceae; genus Spiroplasma; species Spiroplasma endosymbiont of Phycita roborella. The sequence goes on from NZ_CAXIQJ010000004.1 coordinate 274,097, forward strand.
ATTTTGTTTAGCAAGATTTATAATGAAATTTCCTTTGCCACTTCCAATTTCAATATTGATTGGATTTTTATTTTGAAATATTTTTTTATTTCATTTCCCTTTGTAATTATAGGGATCATTAATACATAAATTATTATGTATTAAAATAAATTCTTTTGCTCATGGCTTATTTCTTACTCTCATTGTAATTCCTTTTCTAATTTAATCAACATAGTTGTTATAAAAGTGTAACTTACTAATTTTAGAATTATATCAAAATTGAAGTTTAAATATCTTTTGCTAAAAGAATTTCATTATTATATTTATATCATGTAATATTTTTATTTAAATAAATTTTGTGAAATATTATAATTATATATTACCTTTTACTTTTTTAAAGTAAGAAAATAATAAAAAAATAATGGTATTTTATTATTTTTTTAATAAAAATCTTTATTTTTTACAACTAAATTAATAGTTAAAAGATTATGAGCAAAAAACCCATTATTTTTTTTGTATTTTTTGTATTTTGCTATTCCCTTTTACCATTACACTATGTTATACTTACAAGGCATGATTGTTATGTATAAATGCTGATACACTGATATCAGTTGTCATTATATCACATGTTTTGTTCTTTATTTTATTAAAAATCGTTCTAAGGAGGATATAACCAATGGCAATCATAGGAGACAAAGTAAAAATTCGTTTAGAAAGTTATGATCACTCAGCTATTGACCAAATAGCACAGAAAATTAAAGATGTGTTAAAAAAAGAAGGTGCTGAAGTGGTAGGTCCAATTCCATTACCAACTCATAAAGAAATTTTCACTATTCTTCGTTCACCGCATAAACATAAAGATTCACGTGAACAATTTGAAAAGAGAACTCACAAAAGAATTATTGGTGCTCAATTATCACCAAAATCTTTAAATGCTCTAAGTGGACTTACTATCCCTAATAGTGTTAGTATCTCTTTGATAATCGAATCTAAAGATGAAAAAAAATCAACTTTAAATCAAGTATCAAAAAAGATTAATAAAAAAAATTATTAAAATCGATAAATATTAATTATTTACAACATATTCCAAGGAGGAAATTATGAAAGGAATCTTAGGTAAGAAACTAGGAATGTCACAAGTTTTCTTAAACAACGGACAACTAGTTCCAGTAACAATTATCGAAGTACAACCAAATGTAGTAAGTCAAGTTAAAACAAATGTAAAAGACAAATATAGTAGTTTACAACTTGCAACGTTCGATCTTCGTGTTACTTTATCAAACAAACCAACAATCGGACACTTTAAAAAAGCCGACAGTCAACCTAAGCGCTTCGTGAAAGAAATTCGTAACATGAACGGATTTAATCATAAAGATCTTATTAATGTTGCTGACGTATTCACAGCAGGTGAATTCGTTGATGTTCAAGGAACTTCTAAAGGTAAAGGATTTACAGGACGCATTAAACGTCATAATCAATCACGTGGTCCAATGGGTCATGGATCAGGTTTACATCGTCAAATGGGTTCAACAGGTTCTATTAATGCTAACCGTGTGTTTAAATCACAACCAATGCCAGGGCAAATGGGAAATGTTAAACGTAGTGTTGCTAACTTAGAAGTTATTAAAGTAGATAAAGAAAATAATTATCTTTTAGTAAAAGGTTCAGTTCCAGGACCAAAACAAGGCTTTCTTGTTATTAAACAAGCAGTTAAAAAACCAATTCTCAAAACCCCAGTATCATTAGTTGTTAGAAATCAAAATACTACAACCGAAGTTACTGATGGTCAATAAAGTTAATTATGGAGGATAGCAAAATGAAAATTAATGTTGTTAACAACGCTGGAACAAAAGTTAGCGAATTAACTTTAAACGAAAAAATTTGAGGAATTGAACCCCACAAGCAAGCGCAGTTTGATAGTTTATTAAGTTATAATGCTACAAAACGTCAAGGAACACACGCTGTTAAAAGTCGTGCTGAAGTTGCTGGCGGTGGTAGAAAACCATGAAAACAAAAAGGAACAGGTAATGCGCGTCAAGGCTCAATTCGTTCACCACAATGAAAAGGTGGGGGGATTGTTTTTGGACCAAATACTGATCGTAATTATTTAATTGGATTACCAAAAAAAGTAAGAAGATTGGCAATAAAATCAGCATTGGCTGCCAAATTCCAAAATAAAAACATAGTTGTAATTGATGAATTAAACTTTGAAAAACCTTCAACTAAAATTATGTTAGAAACTTTAAAAGTTTTAGAATTAGCAAACAATAAAACACTAATTGTTTCAGGAATAAGCAATAAAGAAACAGTTATTAAATCAGGTCGCAATTTACCTAGAACAACAACAATCGCTGCTAATAGTATTAATATTTACGATTTATTAAATGCTAAAAAAGTATTGTTTACTACTGAGGCAATTAAAATCGTTGAGGAGGCTTTAATTTAATATGCATTTAAGTGAAGTTATAGTAAAACCAGTATTAACTGAGAAAACTTATAAACAAATGGCTGAAGGTATCTATACATTTACTGTTAACCGTAAAGCTAATAAAAGTCACGTTAAAAAAGCCTTTGAACAGATTTTTGAAGTTAAAGTAGCAGACGTTAATATTATTAATAGTAAACCAAAAACTAAAACTGTTGGTAGATTTGTTGGAAAAACATCGGCAGTAAAAAAAGCTCTTATTAAATTAGCTCCTGGTGAACAATTAAGTTTGTTTAGTTCTGAAGAACAAAGCTAATGAGATTGGAAGGAGAAAAAAACAATGGCAATTAGAAAAATTAATCCCACTACTGCAGGAAGACGTAATATGACCGTTCTGGATTACAAACAGAACTTAACTATTGGTAATAGCCCTGAAAAATCTTTATTAGTAAATTTAGTTAAACAAGCTGGTAGAAATAATCAAGGTAAAATTACAGTAAGGCATCAAGGTAATGGTCATAAGGTTAAATACCGTATTATTGATTTTAAACGTAACAAAGACAATGTAGTTGGAACAGTTAAAACAATTGAATATGATCCAAATCGTAATGCTAACATTTGTCTTATTTCTTATCTTGATGGTGAAAAGCGTTATATCTTAGCACCAAAAGGAATCAAAGTAGGAGATAAGTTATTAAGTGGTGAAAACAGTGATACTGTTAAAATTGATATTACTGTTGGTAACTGTTTACCATTATCACAGATTCCACAAGGAACAGTTGTTCATAATGTTGAATTAAAACCAGGTAAAGGTGGACAAATGGCACGAAGTGCTGGTGGTAGTGTTCAAATTCTTGGTCGTGATGAAACAGCTAAGTATACATTATTAAAATTAACATCAGGTGAAGTTAGAAAAGTATTAAGTAATTGTCGAGCTACAATTGGTACAGTTGGAAATGATGATCATAACTTAGTAAATATTGGTAAAGCAGGAAGAAATCGTTGAAAAGGAATTAGACCTACTGTTCGTGGTAGTGTTATGAACCCAAATGATCACCCACATGGTGGAGGAGAAGGTAAAGCCCCAATCGGAAGAAAAGCTCCAGTAACACCATGAGGTAAAAAAGCATTAGGTTTAAAAACTCGTGATAGTAAAAAAGCATCAAATAAATTAATTGTACGAAGAAGAAATGCAACAAAGTAGGAGGAAAGTAATATATGTCAAGATCTTTAAAAAAAGGACCCTTTGCTGATAGTCATTTATTAAACAAAGTGGAAACTCAAAATAAAAATAAATCAAAAAAAATTATTCAAACTTGATCTCGTCGTTCAACAATTTTCCCACAATTTGTTGGACATACATTCGGTGTACATAATGGCAAAACACATTTACCTGTATATGTAACAGAAGATATGGTTGGTCATAAATTAGGAGAATTCGCACCCACACGTAAGTTTGGTGGTCACGGTTCTGACAAGAAAAAGCGTTAGGAGATAGAAATTATGGAAGCAAAAGCTCATTTAGATAAATTACGCATTAGTCCAAGAAAAGTGCGTTTAGTAGCCGATTTAGTTCGTGATAATGCTGTTGCCAAAGCTCTAGTAATTCTAGCTCATGAAAAAAAACGCGCAGCACAGCCAATTATAAAATTAATTAATTCAGCAGTTGCTAATGCTGCTAATAACTATGGAATGGAAGCCAACAAATTACGTATTAAGGAAATATTTGTAAATGAAGGTCCAACTATGAAAAGATTTATGCCCCGTGCTCATGGTAGAGCATATCAAATCTTAAAAAGAACAAGCAAAATCACTATCGTGGTTAGCGATAATTAGGAGGTAAATAAGTAATATGGGTCACAAAGTTAGTCCAAATGGATTAAGATATGGTATCAATAAAGATTGACAATCACGTTGATATGCAACTAGTAATGAAGATTTAGCAAAATGAATTTTAGAAGACCACAAAATTAGAAAAGCACTATTTGCGCATTTAAAAACTTCTGGTGTTTCTAAAATTGAAATCGAAAGAACTAAATCACAAATTACCTTATTTATCCACTGTGTTCGTGTTGGTTCAGTTTTAGGGCAAGGCGGTTCAAACATTGAAGTATTAACAACATTAATTCGTAAAACAATTAAAAATCGTAAAATAGGTATTAGAATTAATGTTGTTGAAATTAAAAATCCTGATATTGATGCGCAAACAATTGCTAATACATTAGCACAACAAATAAGCAATCGTATGTCACATCGTACAACACAAAAATTAGCAATTCGTAAAGCACTTCGTGCTGGAGCAAAGGGAATTAAAACTCGTGTTTCAGGAAGACTTGGTGAAGCGGATATGGCACGTGTTGAAGGTTATTCAGAAAGTAGTGTTCCTCTAGCAACATTACGTAGTAATATTGATTATGCTACTGCTGAGGCAAAAACAACTTTTGGTCAAATTGGTATTAAAGTTTGAGTATATAAAGGTGAAATTTTATCAGGAACTGACTCAACTCAACCTGAAATTATTTCAAAATATAATCAAAGAAATAATAACAATCGCCGAAATAATTACCCACAACAACCACGTAAGGAGGTAAAGTAAGATGGCTATACCTAAGAGATATAAACACTCTTGCGTCCACCGTTTAAGTTATGAAGGAACTGCAAAAGGTTGTAAAACAGTTGCTTTTGGAACTTACGGACTTCGTGCTGAAGAAGGTTCTTACATTACTGAAAGACAAATTGAAGCAGCCAGAGTAGCAATGACACGTTACATGAAACGTGGTGGAAAAGTTTGAATTAGAATCTTTCCACATTTACCAATTACTAGAAAACCAGCGGAAGTACGTATGGGTTCAGGAAAAGGTTCAATTGATCATTGAGTCTCAGTAGTAAAAGCAAAAACAGTTATGTTTGAAGTATCATATCCTAATGAAGCAACAGCACGTGAAGCATTGCGTCTTGCAATGCACAAGTTGCCAATCAAATGTAAAATTGTTACTAGAGAAATAAAACCAACAGAAGAAGTAAAGGTTGCTAAAAATTTAACAACAGAATTGGGTGAAGCAAATGGAAATGCAAGTAATTAAAAATAAATCAACTTTAGAATTACAACAAGACGAAGAAACTCTTCGTGCACAATTGTTTGCTTTACGAATTCAAAGTTCGTTAGGTAAACTAGAAACTCCGCATATGATAAATAATCTTCGTAAGGATATTGCTCGTATTAAAACTGAATTAACTATCAGAATTAATAATGGTGAAAAAATCAAACCATTACATATTAATAAAATGGTATTACCAGAAGAAAATAAAGAAAGCAAAAAAACTAAAAAAGTTGCTAAAGTTGATGATAAAAAAGATATTAAAGTTAAAACAATAACTAAATCAGAAGTTATTAAAGAATCAGATAAAATTGTTAAAAAAGAAGTTACTGAAAAAACAACTAAAGCAAAATCATCAAACAAAGAAGTTAAAAAAGTTACTGCTACTAAAGTAGAAAAACCATCTAAAAAACCTACAGTTAAGAAAACTGTAACACCAGCTAAGGAGGACAAAGAATAATGACAAATATTATTCCAAACAAACAACGTAAAACTTTTGTTGGAATTGTAAGTTCTGACAAAAATGATAAAACAATTACTGTTGTTGTTGAAACTTCAAAACGACATCCAATGTACCATAAAAGTTTTAAGTCAACTAAAAAGTATCATGCCCATGATGAAACTAACCAAGCTAAAATTGGTGACAAGGTTGAAATCATTTCAACTCGTCCACTTTCAGCTCTAAAACGCTTCCGTTTGTTAAAGATTATTGAATCTAAAACAAATAAAAAAGCTTAATTAACCAGGAGGATAAGAAAGATGTTACAAAATCTATCGTGAGCCAATGTGGCTGATAACACTGGTATTAAAGAAGTTATGGTTATTAGAGTTTTGGGTGGTAGTACTAAAAAATTTGCTAAAATTGGTGATATTGTTGTTTGTTCAGCAAAATCAGTAACACCTAATAGTGCAATGAAAAAAGGACAAGTTGTTAAAGCAGTTGTCGTACGTAGTAAATTTGGTGTAAAACGTAATGATGGTTCTTGTGTAAAATTTGATGATAATGCAGTAGTAATTATTAAAGAAGATAAAACGCCACGTGGTACTAGAGTATTTGGTGTCTTGGCTCGTGAAGTTAAAGAGCGTGGTTATAATAAAATTGCTTCTTTAGCAGAAGAAATTGTTTAGGAGGATGAAATAAATGGCAAGCAAAAAGAAACCAGTTATTAGTCTTGATACTAAATTAAAAAGAGGCGACCAAATTAAAATCATTGCAGGAAAGCATAAAGGTCATACCGGACCAATTATCCAAGTACTTCGTGAAAAAAATCGTGTTATTATTGAAGGTATTACTGCTAAGAAAAATAAAAAACCTACTCAAAATGATCAAGAAGGTGGAATTGTGGAAGTAAAAACTAGTGTTCACATTTCTAATGTAATGATCCTTGATGGTAAAAAAGATAAAAAAGTAACAAAAATTGGGTACAAAATTGATAAAGATGGCAAAAAAGTTCGTATTGCACGAAGATCTGAAACAGAATTACGATAATAAAGGAGTAACAGCATAAAAATGAATCGTTTACAAGAAAAATATAATAAAACTATTATTCCCCAATTGCAAAAAGAATTAAATTTTATATCAATAATGCAAGTACCCAAAATTGAAAAAGTTGTTATTAATATTGGTGTTGGAGATGCAAGTAGTAATCCAAAAGCCATTGATAAATCAGTATCTGAATTATCAAAAATTACTGGTCAAAAACCAATTATCACTAAAGCGAAAAAATCAATTGCCGGCTTTAAATTAAGAGCGGGAATGCCAATTGGTTGTAAAGTTACATTACGTGGCGAAAAAATGTATGATTTCCTTGATAAATTTATCTCAATTTCTTTACCAAGAATTCGTGATTTTCAAGGTTTATCAGTTAAAGCATTTGATCAAAATGGTAATTACACTGTTGGTATTAAAGAACAAATTATTTTTCCTGAAATTAATTATGAAGAAGTAGATAAAGTTCGTGGTATGGAAATCTCAATTATTACCACAACATCAAATAATGCAACAGCATTATTGTTATTAAAAAAAATAGGATTACCGTTTAAAAAACAAGGAAAGTAGGTGGCATAAGATGGCAAAAACTTCATTAAAAGTAAGACAAGCCCGTAAATCAAAGTTTAGTACGCAAGCATATACACGCTGTCAAAAGTGTGGCCGTCCTCATGCGGTTATTCGTAAATTTATGTTATGCCGTATTTGTTTTCGCGGTTTAGTATACCAAGGACAAATTCCTGGTATTAGAAAAGCATCATGATAGGAGGTATATAATTATGATGACAGATCCAATAAGTAATATTTTAACAGTTATTCGTAATGCTATTAGCGCTGCGGATAGCAGTAAACATCGAGTAGTTAGTGTACCTTCTTCAAAACAACTAGTTAAGATAGCCGATATCTTGCAAAAAAATGGTTATATTGAAAAATATCGTGTTACTAAAGAAAATCCTAGCAAATCTAAATTAGAACTTTTATTAGTTCATACTGGTAAAAGTCCAATTCTTGGTTTAAAAAGAATATCTAAACCAGGATTAAGAATGTATGCAAAATGTGAAGACTTACCAAGTGTGTTAAATGGTTATGGAATTGCAATCATTTCTACATCAAAAGGTATTATGACAAATAAACAAGCAAAAAAACTTGGTCTTGGTGGCGAAGTTCTTGCTTATGTATGATAAGGAGGAAACTATATGTCACGTATTGGTAACCGTATCCTTACCATTCCAGTAAATACTTCAATAACGCTAGATGCAAGTAACTTGTTAACTGTTACAGGAGCAAAAGGTTCTTTAAAAAAACTATTACCAAATGTTATTAAAATTAACGTTGATGAAGAGAAAAAAACAATTACTACAACAAGACCTGATGATAACAAAAAAAATAAACAACTTCACGGAACAACTAATTCATTAATTAATGGAATGTTAGTTGGTGTATCAACAGGTTTCATGAAAGAATTAGAAATAAATGGTGTTGGATATCGTGCTGCTGTCCAAGCTAATATCTTAAATTTAACATTAGGATATTCTCATCCTATTAAGTTTGAAATTCCGCAAGGAATTACCATTGTTGCTCCTAAACCAACAGTATTACAAATTAGTGGTATTGATAAACAATTAATTGGAGAAGTTGCAGCCAAAATTCGTAAATTCCGTAAACCAGAACCATATAAAGGTAAAGGAATTAAATATAAAAATGAACACATTCGTCGTAAGGAAGGAAAAGCTGCTGGTAAAGGTAAATAATCTTATACTGGCACTTAAGGAGAATAGAAAATGATTAATAAACAACAAGCTCGTAAAGTTCGTCATTATCGTATTCGTAGTAAAATTATGGGTACTAGTGAAAGACCACGCTTAAATATCTTTAAATCTAATAATAGTTTTTATGCTCAAATTATTGACGATACTGCTTCAAATACAATTATTGGTGTATCAACATTAACATTTAAAGATTTAGCATCAAAAAGCAATATAGATGCTGCTACTAAACTTGGAGAAACAATTGCTAATTTAGCTATTAAGAAAAAAATTAAAAAAGTGGTTTTTGATCGTGGTGGATATTTATATCATGGTAAAGTGAAAGCATTCGCAGAAGCAGCGCGTAGTGCTGGATTAGAATTCTAAAAAAGGAGAATTAAAAGTATGAGTTTAGAAAATAAAAAAACAATTATTGATGATAAAGAAAATACTGAAGTTCAAAAATCAGTAGCAAAACCTTCTGTTAAAGCAGAAGTAAAAAATCCTACTGGTAATGAAAATAAAATTAGACATACTAATTCATCACAACCAAGAAATAGCCACGATAAAAAAGAAAATAAAGTTCGTGAACCACGTAAAAATTTTGAACGTAAACCAAAAACTCCAAGTGAATTTATTGAAAAAGTGATTTGAATCAGAAAAATTAACAAAGTAACAACTGGGGGAAGAAGATTGCGTTTCTCTGCTGCTGTTGCTATTGGTAATGGTAAAGGAGTAGTTGGTTTTGGTATATCTAAAGCCAATGAAGTTCCTGATGCAATTAAAAAGGCAATTGAAGCTGCTCACAAAAATTTAACAACAATTACGATAACTAAAAACAGTAATTCTATTGTTCATGAAGTTAAAGGTAAATATTGTGGAAGTGAAATTTTATTAAAACCAGCTAAAGAAGGAATCGGAATTAAAGCTGGTGGATCTGCTCGTGATATTTTAGAATTAGCTGGTATTCATAATATTTATTCAAAAGCATTTAGATCTAGAAATAAAATTAATTTAGCTAGAGCAACAATTGCAGGTCTTGGCAATGTTAAACCAGCAGAATATTTTATAAAAAATAAAAATCTTACTACTAAGCGTAGTAATGGTTAGAGGTGGATTATGGAAACAACATTACATAACTTAAAACCAACACCAGGTTCTCGTAAAGACATTAAACGTTTAGGTAGAGGAACTTCATCTGGAAAAGGTAAAACGGCTGGTAAAGGGACAAAAGGACAAAATGCCCGTACCGGTGGTGGAACAAGACCCGGATTTGAAGGAGGACAAACACCACTATATCGTCGTATTTCAAAACGAGGGTTTACTAACTTTACTACAACCAATTATAGTATTATTAACTTAGAACAAATTGATTTAATTAAAGAGCATGAAATAACACCTGAACTTTTATTTCAATTAAAATTGATTAGAAGTAAAAAAGATGGTATTAAAGTTCTTGGTAAAGGTAAATTAACAACACCAAAAACAATTAAAGCTCATAAATTTTCAAAATCAGCAATTACTGCTATTGAACAAGCCGGAGGAAAAGCGCAGGTGATCTAAGTGTTCACAACAACCCGTGAATTAATAAAAAAGTATAAAGAAGTTATAATTAGAATTTTATTTACCATTTTTATTTTATTTATCTTTCGTGTTGGAGCATTTATTACAGTTCCAGGAGTAACTTTGAATGAAGATTTAAGTAGCAGTAATAGTAGTGGTATTGAATTCTTTAATTTAATTTCAATGTTAGGTGGTGGTGCTATTAGCAGATTTTCTGTTTTTGCACTTGGAGTGTCACCTTACATTACTGCATCAATTATTGTGCAGTTATTATCAACTGATGTTGTCCCTACTTTAACAAGATGAGCTAAATCAGGAGAAAAAGGTAAGAAAAAATTAGAGTTAATGAATCGAGTATTAACTGTCCCCTTTGCTATTATGCAAGGTTTTGCCACAATCTTTGGTTTACAATCTCAACATATTATTAGTGTTGATTGAAGTTCGGGATCGGGAGCAGCTGGACCAGAAGTTTTCTATTATGTATTGATTCCAGCTATTTTACTAGCAGGGACAATGTTATCATTATGAATGGCTGATCAGATTACTAATCGTGGTATTGGTAATGGAATTTCACTAATTATTTTTGGTGGAATTGCTGCTAATTTACCATTTAACTTAGCTTCAACTTTTAAGTATTGAGTAGGACCAGATACTAATAATGGTGTTATTTTTCAAGGGGCTTTAAAATTTGCTCTTTATTTTGCAGCCTTCCTACTGATTATTCTTGTTGTTGTATTCTTTAGTGAATCAGAGCGACACTTACCAATTCAACAAACTGGTAGTGGTTTAACTTTAAAGGGTGATAAAAGTTCTTATTTACCTTTAAAAGTTAACTCAGCTGGAGTAATTCCTGTTATTTTTTCTTCGGCACTAATTACTGCTCCAATGACAGTGGCGCAAATTGTTGATCAAAATAGTGGTTTTGCTAATTTTGCTAGAAATTATTTATCTTTACAGTCGTGGCCGGGAATTAGTATTTTTGCTATAATGACGATTATGTTTACCTTTTTATATGCACAAGTGCAAATTAATCCCGAACAAATGGCTAAGAATTTTCAAAAATCAGGAACTTATATTCCTGGCGTTCAGCCAGGGAAGGAAACAGAAATTTATATTAAAAGAATGTTAAATCGTTTAAGTACAATTGGTTCCTTTTTCTTAACTGCTGTTGCAGTAACCCCATTTTTAATTTCTAAATTTACTAATCTACCTTCTTCATTAGCAGTTGGTGGAACTGGATTAATAATTATGGTTGGAGTAGCACTAGATACAACAAAACAAATTAAGGGACGAATTACTCAACATTCATTCTTAAATTATAAGGAAAACAAAGATGTTAAAGAACACTTATGGTCTTAGGGGGTAACGATGAATTTAATTATTTTAGGTCCACCAGGATCAGGGAAAGGGACACAGTCACAGTTTCTGAAAGAACAATATAATTTAATGCATTTATCAACTGGTGATTTGTTTCGTGATGAAATCACGAAACAATCACCAGTAGGTAAAAAAGCTCAAACTTATGTTAATAAGGGTCAATATGTTCCTGATGAGATTACAAACGAGATTATTAGTAATACTTTAAAAGATATTAAACATAATTTTATTCTTGATGGTTATCCAAGAACAATTTCACAAGTAGCATCATTAGATAAAGTATTAACAAGTTTGAATGAAACGCTTTCAATGGTATTGTATCTAGATATTAATGAAGAAACAGTTATTAAACGTTTGTCTTCAAGAGTTACTTGTCCTCAATGTAAAGCAATTTATAATCTTAATTTTCTACCACCAAAGATTACTGGTATTTGTGATAATGATGGGGTAAAATTAATTAAACGAATTGATGATAGTGATGAAAAGACAATTATCAATCGTTTAAAAACTTACAAAGTAGCAACGGCACCATTGGTAGATTCTTATCAAGAACGTGGACTGTTAAGAACGGTGGATGCCAACCAAGATAATAGTGATATTAAAAAACAAATTAAATCATATTTATCATCATTAAAAGGAAATAAAAATAATGGTTAGCATTAAAAGTCAAAGTGAAATTCAAAATATCAAAGCCGCTAGTCAAGTTGTAGCACTTATTCATAAAGAGTTAGCAAAGATAATAAAAGTTGGAATAACTGGTAAAATGCTTGATAAAGTGGCAGCACAAATTATTAAAGAAAATAATGCTATACCTTCTTTTTTAAATTATCATGGTTTTCCTGCCACGATTTGTGTTTCAGTTAATGAACAATTAATTCACGGCATTCCTAATGATAAACCTTTTAAAATGAATGATATTGTGAAAATTGATGCTGGTGCTGCTGTTAATGGTTATCATGCAGATGCTGCCTTTACAATGTGTGTTGGTAGTAAACCAACACCAGAACAAGCAAAACTTATTAATGTGACTAAAGAATCATTAAATAAAGCAATAGCAATTATTGCACCAGGAGTTAGAATTGGTGATATTAGTAACACCATTCAAACTTATGTAGAAAGCGAAGGCTTTTATTTACCAACATCATATACTGGGCATGGTATTGGTAAAAAACTCCACGAAGACCCAGCTATTCCTAATGTTGGTAAGCCCAACACCGGAATAAAATTGCAGTCAGGAATGACAATTTGTATTGAACCAATGGTTCAAACAACAACTGATAAAATTCTGGTTTTAAGTGATAAGTGAACAGTAGTTGCTGCTGATAAACAACAAACTGCTCACTTTGAACACACTATCCTAGTAACTAATGATGGATGTGAAGTACTAACAATACTTAATGAAAATCAAAAAAATAATGAGGAATGTAATTAATGGCTAAACCAAAACAAGTAGTTAAACCCAAAGTTCAAAAAGTAAAAAAAACTAATGATAGTACTATTGAATGTGAAGGTATAGTAATAGAAGTCTTACCTAATGCTAGATTTAAAGTAAAGTTGAATGAATATGACTTTACTCCTATTGTAAGACCATCGGGTCGTATGCAAACACATAAAATTAAAATTATCAAAGGTGATCATGTAAAAGTTGAATTATCAACTTATAATTTAACTGAAGGACGAATTACTTTTCGTAACAGAATGGCTACTACACATTTACCGATAAATAAAGATGATGAAAACAAAGAAAACTAATAGTTTAACAGGAGGAAAATGATGAAAGTACAAGCATCAGTTAAAAAAATTTGTGACAAATGTCAACCAATCAAACGTAAAAAACGTAATGTAATCATTTGTGAAAATCCTAAACATAAGCAACGTCAAGGATAGAAATATTAAGGAGGAAAAATAAATATGACATCAAATACTAACAATGCAAGTCGAAGAATTGCGCAAGTAAATATTCCTGGTAATCAACATACAGTAATTGGTTTAACAAGAATTTATGGAATTGGTCGCAGCAAATCTTCAGAAATATTAAAAGAACTAAAAATTGAAGAAACTAAAAAAATTAATGAATTAACAGAAAAAGAATTAAGTTCAATTAGTCAATTAATTGAAAAGAAATATAAAACTGAAGGTGAACTAAGACGTGAAGTGTCTTTAAACATTAAAAGATTAATGGAAATTGGATGTTATCGTGGTATTCGTCATCGTAAAGGATTACCAGCCAGAGGACAATCAACAAAAACTAATGCAAGAACTTGCAAGGGACCACGTAAAACGGTTGCTAACAAGAAAAAAGCAAGTTAATTAGGAGGAAAAAAATAATGAATATAAAAACAACAGTAAAGAAAAAAATTAAAGTTAATCCTAATTTTATTAAAGCAAAAGCATTTATTAAAGCAAGTTTTAATAATACTATTGTTACTATTACTGATCTTAATGGTAATGTTATTGCTTGATCAAGTGCTGGAGCAGTAGGTTTCAAAGGAACTCGTAAATCAACTCCTCACTCAGCACAGTTAGCAGCTGAAGCTGCAGGTAAAACTGCTATGGAACACGGAGTTAAAATTTTAAGTGTTTTTGTTAATGGAACAGGACCAGGAAGAGAACCATCAATTCGTAGTTTACAAGCAGTAGGTTTTGAAATCAAAGATTTAAATGATGTGACACCAATCCCTCATAATGGTTGTCGTCCACCAAAAAAACCAAGAAAATAAAGTAGGTGAAAATAAAACATGGAACAACAATTTTTAAAACCAAAATTTAGTTTAAACAGTGAAAATAGTGCTATTAATTACAGTGAATTTATTGTGAGTCAATTAGAATGTGGTTATGGAACAACTTTAGCTAATGCCTTAAGAAGAACATTATTATCTTCAGTACCAGGTATTTCTGTATATGCAATTAGAATAAGTGGTGTATCTCATGAATTTACTGCAGTTAAAGGTGTAATTGAAAATGTTTCTGAAATAATTTTAAATGTTAAGGACTTAGTTTTAGCCTTTGATGGTGATATTCAAAAGGACGAAAAAATTGCTAATTTAAAAATTAGTATTACTGGTGAACAAGATATTACTGCTGGAGATATTAGTTGTCCAACTGATGTTAGAGTAGTTAATCCAGAATTAATTATTGCTCGAACAACTTCAAGAAATGTTCTTTTTGAAATGGAATTAATGGTAAAGAAATCTCGTGGTTATTCTTCATTTGAGGAAAATAAAAAAGAAATTGCTAATAGTTCAGGCATTATTGCTATTGATTCAAACTTTTCACCCGTTGAAAAAGTTGATTATAAAATTGAACCTGTAACTAAAACATTAAAAGGTATTGAATATGAAAAATTAATTCTTGGTGTACAAACTAATGGTTCAGTTAAAGCAGCATCAGCTATTGCAATGGCAGCTAAAATTTTAATGAGTCATATTGAATTTTTTGTTAATTTAGATGATAATGTTAAAAACTTTGAAGTTATTTCAATTACTAATGAGCAAGAAAATAATGATTTAAACAATGCCTTAGAAGAATTGAATTTAACTGTTCGTTCATACAATTGTTTAAAACGTGATGGTTATAAAACTTTGGGTGATATTGTAAGTAAAAGTTTAGATGAAATTAAACAAATTAAACATTTAGGTTCAAAATCAATTAAAGAAATTGAAGATTGTGTATCAAAACATAATTTAGAGTTTTCTATTAAAAACTAAGAAGGAGGATAAGAAAAAATGTCATATATTAACGATATCGGAAGAAATAGTGCTAAAGTAGATGCTGAAATCCGTAATTTAGCAAGTGAATTAATTGTTCATGGAAAATTAGTTTTGTTAGAAAAAAGAGCAAAAAGATTACAAACATTTATTGAACCTTTAGTAACATTAGCTAAACGTGGTGATTTGCATTCAAGAAGAATGGTAATTGCTAAATTACGTAAAATTACAACTAAAGAGCATCCAAAGGATGGTGTTATTCCAACATTATTTGGCAATATTGCTGAAAGATATAAAGACCGTAAAGGTGGATATACAAAGTTAATTAAAGTAGATAATAGAACTGGTGATAATGCGCCAATGGTATTAATTACTTTTGTTTAATTAAAAATATTAAAGCAAGAAAATTTTGGAAAGAGTAAAGCATTTTTATGTTTTCTCTTTTTTATATGGTTGACAATTTTAAATAAAATTGTATTTTTTAATACAATTATTGATAAATATTTTTTATGGTATTTTTATTATTTCAATGTTATATTATATATGTAAGTTTTATTTTATAATTAAAACTCCTTATTTTTATAAGGAGTTTTTAGTTTCTTTAATAAAAAGTAAAACTTATATATTTGATTGGGGTAGTATTTGGATTATTTGTATTTAAAACAATAATTATCAAAAAAATATCAGTCAATAATTAAAATTATTTTTGTAAAGAAATTTATTAGATATAGTAATTTTTAAATATTTATCTCAAATAAAGGAGAATAAAACATGAAAAAAATAATTATTGCTAATGCACAAGGTATTGTTGAAGAAAATCTTACTAAGGAACAAAGAGTACTTAATCATTCTAAATTTACTCCAACAGGAATTTTTGTAGTTAAAGGATCAAAAATAACAATAAAATTATTAGAAAATGATGAATCTTTACTTAGCATCTTTATTGGACAATGAGGAAGTTATAAAAATTTAAATGATGGTCAAAGTTTAAAACCAAAAGAGTATGTTATTAATGAAGAAAATCAAACTATTATTTCTGAAATAGATGGTATGTTGTATCTATATAATAAAAATGAATATACTGATTATGACGTATTGATTACTGCTGAATCAGAAATTGAATCAGAAATAGAAGATTCAACATTTGTTGCTAGTAAAATAATAAATGAAGAATTTCAACAAATGTTATATGATAATATAGAATCACCATTTGTTGAAATTATTGGAGAGCATGTTTTTGGAACATTCCAAATGGAACTTGCAAAAGAATTATGAATAGATGAAGATCCTAATAACTATAATATTAATGAAACATTTACTCGTTTAGATAAAGTTTATGAATTAACAAGTATGGTTAGTGGATTAAATTTAGAATATAATGGTATTGCTCGAAAAGTTAATAATAAAATACATATTACAAATCCTGATACTGGTGCAGGATATGCTAGTGCAACACACTATTATATTATTATTCAACAAGCTACTGGTGCGGGAAAAGCATTATTTAAGAAGAAGCCTAATGAGGCTTGATATATATGACATGAGATAGGACACACATTTCAAAATCCGCGTTATAAATGAAATGATCTAACTGAAGTTACAGTAAATATTAGTGCACTTTGAGTTGAAAGAGAATTTGGATTTCAAAATAACTTAATTAAATCACATGCTGATAAAGATATTAAAGAATTTATTTTAAATTCAAATGCTGATAAAAATTTTGATAAACAATCACTTTTTGTTAAATTAGGTATGTTTTGACAATTAGATCAAGCTTTTGGAAAATGATTTTATTCAACTTTAAATCAATCTTGTCGATTATTAGATGATAAGTTATTACCAACTGATAATGAATTAAAAAAACAATTTTTTATTCAAATGACTTCAAAAATAGCTAATCGAAATCTAATTCCATTCTTTGCTAAATGAGGAATTAAAGCTGATGAAGATACTGAAAAAATTATAAGTAAATATCCAAAGTTAACAAAAGAGATTTGAAATAATATCTTTGATGGTCATTATGATGATAATGCTATTGTTGAACATGAATTACGAAGTTATCAACCAGTGCAAGAAGTAAAAGTTATTAGTTTTTTAGAAAAAAGTATTGGTGATGAAATTTTAAAAAATGAAGTTAAAGAAAATATTATGATGGAAGATAATTTAGAAGTTGAAACTGTTGAAGATATTTCTTATCAAAAACCTGATTTTCTTGATAAAAAAAGTATTGATACTAATTTTGTAGTTATAGATAGAAATGAAGATTTTGTTGGTAATAAATATCAAATTCCAGTGAAATTAAATTTTGCAAATAGTATATTATTAGAAGGAATGGGACAGGACTTAACACAATATCGAGCAATTATTAATTTAAATAAAACTAAGAAAACATTTTTCATCAGTGGTAATAATGAAAAATTTAATATTGGTTATGGAGGCAGTGATTATATAAAAATTACTATTAAAGATGCTAATGGTAATTCAATTTATAAAAAAGTGGCAGTAGGAAAGGATCCAACATCGGTTTTTGATGATAAACTAATTAAAAAAAATATAAGTTAAAAGAATAAAAATAGAATTTACTATTAATAGTAAATTCTATTTTTATGACATAGTAATTTTGATTTTTTTGGTTTTATTTTTATATAGTAAAATTTAGTTTTTTTTATATATTTTTTAAAATTATATAAAGTTAGAAAACCTTTATGATATTATTAATTCATAATTTAATAAATGTTTAGTACTAATATGGATATTTTATCTATATTAGTTTCTTTTATGTTTATTAAATTGGAATGGCAACCCTTTTTAGGACTATTTTTTGGTAGACATTTGTTTTTGATAACTAATTGGAGTTAGGTAGTTTAGAGTACTGTGAATTCTTATGTTGTTATATCAATTGATGTAATCAAATAATTCTAATTTTAATTGGATTAATGATGTAAAATTTTTATCATTAATAAATTCAATTTTGAAAGTTTTAAAAGTTGCTTCAGCAACAGCATTGTCATAAGGACATCCTTTTTTGCTTAAAGATCGAGTTATGTTGAAAGCTAATAAAAGTTTATCAATAGTTTTATTATTGAATTCATTACCGCGATCAGTATGAAATATTTCAATATCTTTTAAACAGTGATTTGATTGCATAAATGCTTGATATACTAATGATGCATCTTTTTTAACTCCAACACTATGTCCAATAATTTCGCGGTTAAATAGGTCGATTAATAGGCAAATATAGTTTCATTTACCATTAACTTGAACATAAGTTAAATCACTAACAATAACTTCATTTTTAATTCTATTATTAAAGTTTCTATTAACAAGATTGGTTATTTGACTATCATTGACTTTATTATGATAATTTTTGAATGATAATTTAGTGTATTTTGATATTAAATTATGCTTATTCATAATTTCTTTAATTTTTCTGCGTGATAAATAAATTTCTTGGTTTGCTAGTATGACTTTTAATCTTCTAGTACCATAAACTTCTTTATTTTCTTTAAAAGCACTAATAACAGCTTGTTCATAAATATTATTTTGAATTTTATTTTTTTTCTTTAAATTAAAATAATATGTTGATTTAGAGAGTTTTAAAAAATGACACATTGTGCGAATTTTATATTTAGATTTATTATTTGCAATAATCTCTACTTTCTGCCTATTATTAGTGCTGCTTGCTTTAAAATATCAATTTCCATTCGTAACTGTTTTAATTCTTTATTTGCTTGAATTAATTGTTTTTCTAAATCTGAAAGATTATCTTTAGTTTTAAAACTACCTGAATTAGTAAATTGCTTAATTCAATTGTAAGTAGCTGCTCTTGTAACATTGTATTCTTTAACAAGGCAAGATACTGATTTGCCACTTTGATATAAAGCTACTATTTGTTTTTTAAATTCATCTGAATATGAGTTAATAGTGACCATAATTATAATTCCTTTCTTTTAACTAATTTGTTCACTTGTCTATGTAATTAGTGTCCAATAAAGTGTAACCCATCCAAATTTTACTTTTAATTTGAATAAAAAGGAGAAAATGAAAGATGATATCTATAGAAAATATTAGTAATTTAGATATAGAGATATTTATTAAGAATGTAAAAAAAATATTTCAAGAAAAAATTAATACTTATCAACTTATTGATAAATCTTTTAAAGAACTAGAAAATTTTAAAATTATAGAAGAGATAAAATTAAAATTACAAGATAATCTTGAAATAATAAAAGAAAGATTAATTAACTATGAATATGCTAAAGATGGAGATAGTTTAAAAGATTCTGCAGAATTAAAAAAGCTAGAATGGTTTTTAGAAGAATTAGAAAATATAATAGTAAATAATTATCATATTAATATTAGTTATAGATGTGCTAATTTTCTTATTATGAATGATGAAAAGGAACAATTAATAAAATTATTTAAAGTTAATGATTCAATTTTATTTAAAAGTAAATTAAGTTTTGCATTAGCAAAAAAATTAATTGAAGAAGGAAATATCAAAGGTATAAAATTATTAACTAATATTATTAGTTTAGAAGAAATAATTGATAATGAGAGTAATCTTTTTCATATTGCTGCAAATAATAGTCAAATTGATATTTTAAAATATTTATTATCAATTAATAAAGAATTAATTAATAATAAAAATAAAAATGGAGAAACACCTATTGAATGTGCTTTCGAATATGCTGCCAAACGTTTTATCAAATATGGTGAATTTGATAATGAAGTTATTGAATTTTTAATTAATAATTCTAATGTTAATTTATTGTTTACTAATAATGAATTATGAAAATCATTAGATCCTAACTGAAATATTAATTCAATTAAAGGATGAAATATATTCCATATAGCAACACTTTTTGGAAATGTAGATATTGTAAAATTATTAATACAAAAATTAAATGATCAATCATTAATAAATTATGTAGCAAAAAAAATTGGTACTCCTTTACAATCTGCAATTGTAGGTGCTAGTGTTGACACAACGGGCTTACCTAAATAGGGAATGCCTTGAGTTAATCCATTAGGTTACTTTAGATTTATATCAAATAATGATATGGGTATAAAGGACAGTAGAACTAAAATTTTAGTTGAAAATTATAAAGAAATTGTAAAAACATTGCTTTCTATTTTATCTTATGATCAAATTAATTCTAAGGACACTGAAGGAGATAGTCCAATTCATGATTGTGTACTAAGATCTAATGTTGAATTATTAAAATTAGTATTAAACGCAGGTGGTGAAATAAATATACAAAATAATTTAGGATATACTCCCTTGCATCAAGCAGTTCTTTATTCTAGATTTGAAGTAATAGAAGAACTGTTACAAATACCTAATATTGATTTAACAATAAAAGATAAAACTGGATTAACTGCATATGATTTAATTGTGAAAAAAAGTAATAGAAAAGATAAAATTAAAATAATGAATTTAATAGAAAATTATCTCTTAAGTAAAAATATTAAATTTGAACGTTTTGTTGAAGTTATTATTGATAATAATATATCTGATACTAATATATCTGATACTAATAGTTATTATGATGAGGTTGATACTGTTTCCTTATTAAGTAATGATGATACAAGTGATGTAGACAGTATAATTTGAGAATCTAATAATAATTTTCCAGATAGTTTAATTACTGATACTTTTTCTTATACAACAAGATTTTAGTGTTTAAAAATAAACTTTTTTAATAATTCTTAAATATTTTATAAAAATTTAAAAGTGTTATCTAGCAAGTATAATATATATTCAATAAAGTTTATATATAATATAGATGAAAAACTAAATATAGTTTTCAATCCATTATTTTTTTTTAAAAAAATAATCGATTTTTTTTATTTTGAAAGGAAGATTTTGATGCAGTTACTAAACAAGAAAACCGTAAAAAAGAAAGTTCAGAAATAAAAAAATGAGAAAAACTAAAATTAAATATTAATGATGAAAAAGAAGGTTTAAGTAAAGAAATTAAAAAACTTAAGATAGCTTTAAATGAAATTAAAAATAAATTAAAGGAAAAAAAAGAAAAAAATATTAAATATGAAGAAAAAGAGGTAAAGTTTAAAGAAAAAGATTTAATAAAATTAGAAAACTTAAGAAAAGAAATTGAAAATAAAGTTGAAGTAGAAGAAAAGCAACAACAACAAATACAAGAAAATATAACAAAATTAAAAGAAAATGAACAAGAAATAATAAATGAATTAGAAAAATTCAAAAAAAATGAGAAAGAAATGGAAGAAGAAATAGGTAAATTAAAAGAAACCATAGTTGATGATGATACTAATGTGAATCTTTTGATTAAAGAAAAAGAAAATGAAATATTAGAAGTAAGATTAAAAATTGCTAATTTATCTGCTAGTTTAAAAAGAAAAGAGAAAGAAATAACATTATTAGAATTTGAAGAATTTAAACATAAACAAATTATTTTAGAAAATAAAGAACAATTAATAAAAGCAAATCATAAATTATATTCAAATAAAAAAACAGAAAATGAAGTTAAAATAGCAGAATTGGAGATCAAAAAAAACAAGAGAATTTGTGAAATATATGAATTACAGCATAAACTAAATATAGTGGTTATAGATGAAGCAAATATTAATTCAAAAATTTTAAGTTTACTTTTGATAATATGTAGGCTTGAAAAATCTTCTATAAAAATTGTCAAAGAAATTACAGAAAAAAAAGATGTCTTAAAACGAATAAAAAATAATTCATTAGAAGAATCAATAATAATTTCACCAGAAGAAAATGTTACTTCTACTCAGCAAAATGCAAAACCATGATTTAAACGTATATATAAACCATTTACTAAACTTTATAGAGGTAGTAAACAAAAACTTACATTAGGATATTATCAAAGAAAAGAAAAATCTTTAGAAGCGGAAATTAGGAAATTAGAAGCTGAAAAATTAAAAGATTTTTGAAATAAATTTTGATTACTTATGAGCTGTGGTTGTTATAATAATCATGGTAAAACAACAAGAAAAATAGAAGAAAAAAAACGAGAATTAAAAGATATTAAAAAAGAACTAGAAAAATTATCAAAAAATAATATTTCAAATAATGATCCGCAACCTTCAACTTCATCAGCAGTACCCAGCTCATCTAAAAGTTGAAGTGACAAATTATTGAAATCAACAGAAGAAGTAACAAAAAATGATTCTTTATTAAAAGAAAATTCTAAAAATCCGGATATTTCTTTACATTAATTTTATAGAATAGAAATTTATATAACTTTAATTTATAAACTAAATTTTATTAGAAAATGAACAATAATTTTACTTCAATTTTGAACAGATATTGTTCATTTTTTTCTTTTTTTATAATTTTTATAAATTATAAATTGATATATATAAAATTACTGTTATAATTTTACTAGCATAATATTTAAAATGGAGTTAGAAGTAATATGAGTAAATCTAAAATTTCATTAAGTTTAAAAAATGTTGAATTTCGTTATAAACCAGAATACAATAACGCTGTTGATAATGTTAGTTTTGATATTAATCATGGTGAATATATTACTATAATTGGTCATAATGGTAGTGGTAAGTCAACACTTTCAAAAATTATTATTGGTGTTTTACACAAACAAAAAGGTACAATTCAATTATTTGGTGAAACAATTACTAATAAAAACATTAAACAATTACGTCGTCACTTAGGTATTGTTTTTCAAAATCCTGATAATCAATTTATAGGTTCAACTGTTCGTGATGATATTGCTTTTGGCTTGGAAAATCATTTAGTTGAACCCAGTGATATGCCAGCAATTATTGACAGAGTTTCTAGGGCAGTGGGTATGGAAAAATATTTAGATCATGAACCGCTATGATTATCTGGTGGTCAAAAACAACGTGTAGCTATTGCTTCAGTTTTAGCTTTAGAACCTGATATTATTATTTTTGATGAGGCAACTAGTATGCTTGATCCAAAAGGTAAACGAGAAGTTAAAGAAATTATGTTAAAATTACAAGAACAACGCAATAAAACTATTATTTCTATTACTCATGATATGGATGAAATTATTAATGCCGATAAAATTATTGTTATGAATAAAGGTAAGTTAGTTCGTTATGGAACTCCATCTGAAATATTAAAAGAATGAGAGTTTTTACAAAGTATTCATTTAGATATTCCTTTTGTTTTAAAAGTATCGTTAGGTTTAAAAAATAAGGGGATTAATATTAATGAAACATTAAGTGAAGAGGAGTTGATTTCTAGCTTATGTCAATTAAATTCAAAGAAGTAAGTTATACTTATTCTCCAAAAACCCCTTATCAATATCAAGCATTAAAAGATATTACTATTGAAATTGTTGAACAAAAAATAGTTGCTATTATTGGTGAAACTGGTAGTGGTAAATCAACTATGATTCAACATATTAATGGTTTATTAGTTCCAATGGCAGGTTCAGTTGCCATTAATGATTTTATTATTAAGGCTAATCAAAAAAAAATTCGTGATATTAAAAAAATACGTAAACAAATTGGCTTAGTCTTTCAATTTCCCGAATATCAGTTATTTGAAGAAACTATTGAACGAGATATTATGTTTGGACCAGTTAATTTTGGTGAGAAAAAAGATAAAGCACGAGAGTTAGCAAAAAAATATATTAATTTGGTTGGATTAGACGAAACATACTTATCAAGAAGTCCGTTTGATTTGTCTGGTGGTCAAAAACGAAGAGTTGCTATTGCTGGTATTTTGGCATTACAAGGTCATACTTTAATTTTAGATGAACCAACAGCAGGACTTGATCCCGATGGTGAAAAAGAATTAATTAATTTATTTTATGATTTAAATCATAAAATAAACAAAACTATTATTTTAGTAACTCATAATATGAATCATGTACTAATGGTTGCTGATGAAGTTATTGTATTACATAATACACAGATTTATAAAAAAGCAGATCCAATTACTATTTTTAGAGATAAAAAATTAATTACCGAAACCGGAATTGAACCACCAAAAATTTATAGTTTTTTATATAAATTAGAAGCAGCAGGATTTGATACATCAAAAATTACTGCTAGAAGTGATTCAGAATTAATTGACCAGCTATCAAAAATATTATCCAAAAAAAATAGCAATAAAAAGTAAGGAGTAATAAATAATGAAAGTTAGTTTTGGTCGTTATTTACCTTTAAATTCAATCATTCATCGTGTAGATCCAAGAATTAAATTACTAGTTTTAATTTGTTTAATTGCTTCACTTTTTTTTCATACTGGTTTTGAAGGTTACGCTCTTATTGGTTTTACTGTCATAACAATTTTCTTTTGTGCAAAATTACCTTTTATGATGTTATTAAAATTAATGCGTCCCATTTTATTTATGGCATTTATTTTATTTATAATTAACTGTTTTTTAACTGATGGCCCTAATGTTGGAATGATTTGACGTTGGCATGGTATTAAGGTATCATATAAAGCTATATTTGTTAGTATTTATATTGCTCTTAGAATTTATTTAATGATTTTAATTACAACAATTTTAACAACCACAACACAATCATTAGATTTAACATTAGCATTAGAAGATTTAATGTTACCATTAAAATTAATTAAATTTCCAGTACATATTATTTCAATGATTATTTCTATTGCTCTTCGTTCAATTCCTACATTATTAGATGAAGCCGGTAGAATTTTAAAAGCGCAAGCATCACGTGGTGTAGATTTAAAAAATGGTCATTTTAAAGAAAAAGTTAAATCGTTAGTATCATTAATTATTCCCTTATTAGTTTCTTCATTTCAAAAAGCAGAAGATTTAGCGTACGCTATGGATTCAAGGGGTTATGATCCACAAGGTAAAAGAACACGTTTTCGTCAATACCATATTGATTTTAAAGATATATTTTTCTTTATTATTGGTGTAGGATTGTTAGCATTTCTTATATCTTATACTTATCATCCAGAAATTTTTTGAAGAATTCCATTTATTGATGTTTATTATTCACAATAATAAACGTATATGAATTAGCTTTACTAATTTCAAGTATATAGGGACTTCGTCCCTCGCCACTACGTGGTTCACCCAAATTATAGTCCCAGTAGGTTCACTGGGACTATAATCATTTTTATTTATCTTTATTTTTAGGTTTATCTTTTTTCTTTAAAATATTATCCAATTTATCCAAACCAGCAGACTTAATATCACTATAAGTCATATCAATACTACTTGCTTCTTTAAGATATTTCTTAGGTGACAATTCACTTTTAAGTTCATGCACATAATGTAAAGCACGTGAATTATACCTTTTTAACCAGTGTCTAGGAAAAAATAAAGTCATAGCCATTGCTTCACCACTATAACTTGGAGGCATAATACCTCTTTTAATCATTTTCTTTGTTCTACGACGTGAAAATACTACTTTATTATAATCCTCAATATTAGTATATAAATTAAGATTGAATATAACAATAAAACCCAAAAAACGCATACGTTTAACTTGAACAACATACTCAACTTTTTCTCTTACTTGTACTGGTATTCTATTAGGGTGTTGTTCAATCAAATACATTGTACCATTAAACATGTGACCTATTAACTTACAAAATTGTCCTAAACTTTCTTGTTGATTTTTAAACTGTACTCCTAAATCATTAGAATTTATTTTTAATGCTAATTCATCTAAAATTATTAAATCTTGTTCCTCAAAAGCATAATTACTTTCTAACTGATTAAAAGTAAAAACATCGTTATAATTAACCAAATAAGAATAACCAGTCTTTAACTTAATAGGGAAAGGACTAACTACTCGTTTCTTATGAGTTTGTGCTAAACAACAAACAAGGGCAGATTTGCCAGTTCTTGGAGGTGCTGAAATAATATAACTACCAACTCGTTTTAAAATTTTAACATTACGAATAGTTATAAGAATTGGATAAATAATTATAATCAAACCTATAACTAATAACACATAACCATATCAAGGCATAATAAACTCCTAACCTATAATTAAACTAATTGCTCTAACAAATAATCATAAAGGTATAATATTTTCTATTCCACTAACAATATCAACATTTAAAGCAGTACTAATCGTATCTGAAAAAATATGTCGTAATAAATTATCTGTTGTAAAAAGAAATTGTCTTAATGGTTCAACTGGTAAAACTTTACCAACAACACCATAAAGTACTCATCTAAAAGCATTACGTAAATGTCCAAAAACATCATATCAACTTGGTCTTTCATATTCGGGATTAAAAGGACTATTTGGTGGCACTGGCGTTATATTTTCACTTGAAAAAATATTAATTTGACCAAAATTCAACTGTGGTGAAAAAGTTGGTCTAGTTGATTCACCATGAACATCAAAAAATACTGTTAAATGTCTTAAATTTGGAACACGAATAGGCATAGTAACAAAATTATATAAATCTTGTTGATAAATATCGTTATCCACTTTACCTTTAAAAACATATTTTGTATCACCAACATAATCTAAAAAACTAAAAGTAAAATTAGCAGTAAAAGTTTTAAAATATTCATATTCAAAATAAAACATAAAACCTTGAATATAAAAACTTAAAGGTTTATCAATTTCAAAATTTAACTGTGTTTGAAAATTTATAATACTTTTACCAGTATTAACAAAATTTAAATTATTAGTATTATTCTTTGCAACATAATTATGATTAAACATAATACGTGAAAATTCATCTAATTGTTTTCTATTAAAAGTATAAACGCCAGTTCCCATATCTATCATTTGTGACGGAACACCAACTGTATCACTATAATAATAACACGTATATAAACCTTCGTTATTACCTATAAATTCACCACTAACTAATTTTAAATCCGGTTGGTCAACATCAAAATAAGCAGAATTTCATGGAATTGTTGCTCAATCATCAAAATTATGATACTTAACATGTTTAACCATTTCTTTTGTAATATCATAATTAACGACATTAGGGTCATTTGAAACAATTAAACTAGTTGGTGCTTGAACAGAAGTATTTACAACAAAAAACAATTTAGCAAATTTAAATCACATAATTATTTACCAAACAAACATCTTAAAACTCATCATAAACCATAAAATATAATAAATCCAATAAAAAACTGCGTTCCATAAACTACTAAATTTCATAAAATAGTAGTAAATTGGTCAACCGGACTTCCTATAAACATAGTTCAATAATCAACTATACATTGATGTATTTTATTGTAAATATTTCAAACACTCATACTTAACACCTACCCAAACAATGACCTAAAAATAAATTTAATACTACGATAAATAAAATTAAAAAATACACCTAATACCAACCAAAAAGTCAAATTAAACAAAATATAAACTTCATCAGTAATATTAGTTTGATTTAAAAATATACCAATATCATTACTAGAAAATATAAAAATTAAATGCAATATACTATTAACAAAATCACTCATAACTAATTACCAACTCCTCAACCACTAGATGTTCCAGTAAATTTATTACCACCAGCAGCACCTTTAAACTTACCTTGTTTTTTATTTTTTTCTTTTAATTTATCAATACGTTTACTATGAACCTTAGCAATTTTTTACCAACAAATCTTGAACTACCTTTAATATTTTTATAACTTTGCTTTACTGTTCCAGATGTAGAAACTGGCTGAATATCAATATTTAAAAAAACAGACATAGCAAACTTTATTAAAAGAATAAAAACAACAAAAGTTCCCAAATTAAAACCTAAATCTGCCATTGGTAAATTTCAAAATTTCATAAAAATTTGTCCAAATAATTCTAAAACTTTTGAAATAAAAGCAACACCCATAATAAACTACTCCTATATTATTTTTAATAATTTTAAAATTAATGAAAAAGTAAAAAGTACTAAAATAATTGCTAACAATGGTGCTGGCATTGAAACTATTTGTTGTGAACTATCACCAAAAATAAAACTTTTAATAACCAAAGATAAATTATGTAAACCAGAAAAATCAGTAATATAACTTTGCAAAATATTTTGCACAATATTATTTAAAGAAGGTAAAAGTTTACCTAATAAAGGAAAAACAAAAATTATTGCAAAAAATAATTTAATCATAACTATTACCTCCTAAAATAACTTTATTTTTTCCTATCTAAATCCACGAATAATATGTCCTATGAATTCTTTAATAAATACTAACACCATCATAAATATTGGAATTAATACCGGTCAATTTGTCATTATAGAATCACCCGCAAATACTCAGTTAAAAACATAACTAAAAGATTCTAATAATTTTTGGCCAATACCTCCAATCATTTCTATTAAAGCACTTAAACCTTTTGGCATACTAATCACCTCCTTCCTCTAATTCTTTTCTTGCTCTTTCTTTACGTTTTTGTTCTTTACAATATCAACAATCTGGGTCAACTACATTGTGTTTTCTATGTTTAAATTTTCAAACTAACTTTTTAATAGTATCTTTAAAAGCCCAAGAAGTACCAAGCACAGCAATTATCACAACTATTCATTTAACCATTATTTTTTACCTCCTAAAAAACTATCAAAACTCACATTTTCATATAATCTCTGTTCAAAATTTCTTTTTGATTTTTTCTTATGTAACTTTTGTCTTGGCATATTTTTTCATTTATCTCTTTTCATAAATTAATTCGCTCCTTATAAAATAAACGTTTTTATTGTTTTATTTTGTTCATTAATCTTTGGAATTTCATTATTAAT
Organism: Spiroplasma endosymbiont of Phycita roborella; assembly: GCF_964031195.1. Classification (NCBI taxonomy): domain Bacteria; kingdom Bacillati; phylum Mycoplasmatota; class Mollicutes; order Entomoplasmatales; family Spiroplasmataceae; genus Spiroplasma; species Spiroplasma endosymbiont of Phycita roborella. The sequence goes on from NZ_CAXIQJ010000004.1 coordinate 303,175, forward strand.
TTCCAATAATTTATTTTGAAATTCTAATGTTTGTTTTAAATCTTTTATTTGATTATTTAAATTTTCAAATTTTCTTTCTAATTTTTGTTTTTCATATCTTTTTCTTTCAACTTTTAAATCATTTTTTTTAATAAATTTATTTTCTTTTCTCTTAAAAACTCAATCTGTTATTTTATTTTTCATTTTATTTCATGGAATACCAATGTAACCTACAACAATACCAATTAAAATAGATACTGGTTTAATTGCAACAATTCCTAAAACTATAATGCTAGGAATTAATCCTAAAAATATACTAAATGTAATACATCCAGTTAATGCCATAAATTTTAAAATTCATCACATATATATTTTCACTTTAAACACCACCACCTAATGTATAAGCATAAGAATAATCCCAATTTAAACTTGCTCTATCCAAATTAATCTCAGACATACTATCATCATTTAAATCAACATCAACCATATCATCATCTATACTTTGATAATCATTAACACTACTATTAATTAATCTTGCTCTTTCATCAGTAAATACTTCTTGTAACTCTGTATTATTATATGTACTTCCCAAAGGTAACAATAAAGTATTAATAATCTCACTTGCACCGGCAATAATTGTAGGAATAGCAAAATAATTACTAAAATCATTATTTATACCCATAGCAACACCACTACTAATCAAACAACCACCAGTACCCATATTTGCTATCTTTCTTATATTTTGAAATCTATTAGGGATTAACTCAGTTAAACCACTAATAACATTTGCTATACCAAAACTATTTAAAGATATATAAGTATCTCAATCTACAAAAGGAACATCAATTATCGGTTTAACAGTTGTAAATGGTGGATACGTTGGTTTAGGTGGTTCAGTAGGGCATGGTGGTCAAAAACAAGGTTCATCTCTTAATAAAGAAACTGACTTATCTAAATACTGAACAAACTTAGCATAATTTATTAAACCAATTGTTCCTAAACCTAAAAATATCTTTTTATAACTATTAATAACTTTATTTTTAGTAGTAGGTCTTTGATTAATATTCCATATATCAATTCCTAACTTCTTACTAAATAACAAAGAATTAATAGAACCTAAAATTGGGTCTTTTAAATACTGACCATAATAAGCACTAATTCCTACCATAGCACTTAATGGACTTAATCCAGTTCTTAAAATTTTAGTTAAAGTATAATTACTAGTTTGTTCTAATTCATTAGGCATAAATAAAACTCCTTACTTTATATGCTAATAAGGAGCTTATTTATGAATTATAATCTAATCCATTGGGGCTTAATGAAAAATATATAATCCATATATAAGCCCCTTATTTAATTTTTACTTATTTCTTTTATTCTCTTTTCTTATTCGTTCCATTTCATTAGCAACTCTGTAACACATTTCACAACCATATACTCGTTCATAAGTTCAATCACTACATTTATGTCTCATAATTTAACTTACTTTCTTGTTGTCTCATTGCCTTATTTAAAGCGATATCTAATATACAATTTGGACAATAATATTTTTTAGTATATAAGTTTTGTAAAACTCTTTTAGGACAAATAACTTGGTCACAAAGTTTACATGTATAAATTGCTAAATGAAATGCTTGTTCACATGAACAATTATCATTTTTAGCCATAATTTAATTAACTCCTAACATATTAATAATTATTTAAAATTACCCTTTTAATAAATAACTATTTTCAATTAGAAAGTTTTTTAATATTACCGCTTAAATCAAGTTCAAGTGAATAAAAATTACCAACTTTTAAATCAACAGTAGATAAACAATTATTAAAATCACTAGCAAATTCCGGATTATATCATTTATCACGTGTTTGACCAGTTGGCACGCTTGTTTGTCATTATTTAGTGATAATTTCCTATTAGTTATCGAGTGAAAATTTCTCAAAAAGTGAAGTTAAATATACTTGGTGATAAAAATGGAAAGAAGCATGACTATGAAAGAAAAATATAAATACAAAATTATAAATGACATTGTTATTAATAAATTATCTAAACATCAAGCCAAAAATAAACTTAACCTAACTATTAGAAGAATTAACCAATTAATTCAAATTTTTAATAAAGAAGGTAAAGTTGGTTTTATTCATAAATCTCGCAATAAAATTTCTAATAAGGCAACAAAAATAGAAATTAAAAATAAAATTATAAACTTATATAAAACAAAATATTATAATTTTAATTTTCAACATTTTCAGGAAAAATTAATTAATGAAGAAAACACTAAAATTGCATATAGTACAGTTTATAATCTATTAATTCAAGAAAAAATCACTTCACCAAAAAGACATAAGAATAAAAAAAATAACTTGCATCCCACAAGAAATCGTAGAACAAATTTTGGTGAATTAATTCAAATGGATGCAAGTAATCATCATTGATTTGGTAACGATAAACCAAAAGCATTTTTACATGCTGCAATTGATGATGCTACAGGAAATATTGTTGGACTATGATTTGATCACCAAGAGACATTAGATGGTTATTATAATGTTTTTTATCAAATTTTAACTAAATATGGCATACCAAAGATATTTTATACTGATAATAGAACAGTTTTTGGATATAAGAAAAAAATTGATTCAGGTAAAATAAACACAGAAAATGACACTTATACTCAATTTCAAAAATGCTGTAATGATTTAGGTGTTGAAGTAATTAGAACCTCAATTCCACAAGCTAAAGGCAGAATTGAACGATTATTTGGAACACTTCAAAGTCGCTTAATTAGTGAATTACGACTTAATAAAATTAAAAATTTAGAAGATGGTAATAAATTTCTTAAAACATATATAAACATTTTTAATAATCAGTTTGCTTTTCCTATTGATGATAATAAATCTGCTATGGTTAAAGCTCCTACACAAAATGAAATAAATGTTTATCTTTCAAGATTTTGTAAAAGAAAAACAGATAGTGGTTCAACTATAACATATTATGGTAAAAAATATTTTCCTTATAAAAATAACAAAGTTCAATATATACAACCTAGAACTGATGTAATTGTACTTAAATCATTTATTAATGAATTCTATCTTAGTTATAATAATAAAATATATGAACTAAAAGAAATAGCATTAAAACCAATTATTAAAGAAGATTTGATAAAAACTAAAAAAGTTTATATATCAAATAAAGACCATCCTTGAAGATATGGATATCAATAATTTTTAATTAAAAGTAAAAAAACATATTTTAGAAGAGATTTATTTTATTAATACTAAACCATATAAAATTTTAAAACATTTGTATATGAGCAAATTTGGTGTCTTAAAATCAATTTTAAAGATATAAAGATATTGCAAATGCAATATCTTCCCCTTTTACATCTGTGGTGAGCTTGGTTTATATCCACTTGTTAAAGGTTGATTTTCACTGTTTGCACTGCGTTTTCATTGTTCAAAAATTGAATCAAAATCATAATCTAAACTTGATTTTAATTTTAAATATTTTCCTACATTATCAACCCTTTTTTGTCCTTTTGATTCGATTTTATCTTCTAAATCATATATATTTAATTTTTCAATATATGGAATTATTTTATATTTCTTTTTTAAATTTTCATTTAATGTTTTTAGATATATTTCTAGTTTTTCTATTTCTTCTTTAAGATTTTTTTCAGTATTTATTATATTATCTAATTCTTTATTATCTTTAATTTTACCCTCTAATTTTTTTATTTCAGAATAATAAAATTCATAAACTGGTGAATTAGGTTTAACTTTAAACATTTTTTCTTTTCTCCTTTGAATAAATAATAAAAAAACTCATTTATTTTAAGATAAAATAATGAGTTAAAAACTTATATAATTTTTTGTATAAATTAATTATACAAAAAATTTTAAAAAATTAAAAAACTTTATTTCTATTTTTATCTAGAAAAGAATTTATTTGGAATTTATGTTTATTTAACAGTATAACTTTTCAAAATAATTTATTTTTTAAAAAATATTTTTGGGAAATTTTCACTCGATATTGACAATAATAAAAGAAAAACGTTACTTAATTAAATGTTATTAATATTAAATTTAATTAAAAATTTTGCAACAAGAGTCATAATATTTATCATTTTTTTTTCTTATACTCACTATTATTTTTTTTAATTAAAAATTCTTAATTTAAATTTAAAATATATTAATAATTAAAATTAATTAAGGAGTAAGTCCGGTTGATAAATTATAATCATAAATATCACTATCTAAGTTACTTGTAACTACAATACTGTTATTTCATTCAACATTTTGTTGTGCTATTTTTTCACTAACTAACAATTGTTCAATAGCTTTATCTAATAAATTTAATTGATCTAATTCTAAATTATTTAATGCATTTTTTATAACTTGTTCATCATATACATCATCACAATTAAAATTACTTAAATCAAAAATTTGTTTTGAACTAGAAACATGATCAGATTGCAATTCTCTTTCTTTTTCTTTAATAAGTTGATTTCTTTTTTGGTCATATTTTTTCTTTCTTACTTTTATTTCGGATCTTTGATAATATTTTTTCTTTTTTGCTTTTACTTCGGGTTTTTGATCATATTTTTTCTTTCTTTGTTTATTTTTTTGGTATCACATTTGATCATATTTTTTCTTTTTTGCTTTTACTTCAGGTCTTTGTCTATATTCTTTCTTTTTTGCTTTTACTTCAGGTTTTTGTTCATATTCTTGTCATTTTCTTTTTTTTAGATTGTTTATTAACTATTTCTTCATTGGTTTGAAATGAAGAAATAGTATTAGTAACTATACTTAAACTATTATTCATGTTTTTTCCCCTAAATATAATTAAAGTTAATTTTATTTAAACTTTTATTATATATATTTTGCTATTTATTAAAAATAATATTTTTTGATACATAAAAATGCATATTATAACTTTTTCAAAGTTTTAATAATAAGATTAATAAGATATATAAATTAAAATTATATAAATTATACCAATTTTAAATGTTTTTTCAATCTGTAAATCAGGGTATTTGTTTTGTTTTTGGTGTTCTTAATTAAAATTAATTGAGAAAGGAATCAGTATATTGCTAAATTTTTAATCATAAGTATTAGTATCTAAATTACTTGTAAGTTAGTATTGTTAATAAAATTTGATTAATAAATTGATTTAATAAGATATTATCTATTACATTTTTATGCTTTTTATTAAGGGCATAAAACTTTATTTTAAGAGTATTTAAATTAATAATTAACCATAATTATTAATTTTAAATTGTGTTCTAATTGTTAATAGTAGCATTGTTTTTTTATTATTGTTACTGTTATATATGAAAATTAGATGATTATTTTTGTAGTTTTATGAAAAAAAATATTAAAAAATGATAAATTTATTGTATAATATTTAACGGTTTTACTTATAGAAACTAATATGGCGACTGTGGCGTAGCGGTCTAGCGCATCAGTTTGTGGAACTGACATTCGCGGGTTCGAATCCCGTCAGTCGCCCCATTTAATAAAATTATGTTTTTTACTACTCCTTTTTGGAGTTTTTTCTTTTTTAAATAAATATTATTATAAATTTATTTTTCGCTTTTTATTTACTAAATAAATAATGGTATAATTATTATGTATTAAATTAAGTATCACAATTCACCGCAAGATAATTTAATTAAGTATCACAATTCACCGCAAGATAATTTATTAATTATTTTGTTTTTTGTGTTATGATTATTTTGTTAGTAAAAATATATAAAATTAATAATACTGTCGAGGATTTTTATATATGCAAGAAAATTTTTATATTAAAAAAGTTTATTATGGTGCTTATGTTAAAAATATAGTTTTGCCTATGAGTGCTATTTTAAATAATAAGTGCAATGAAATTGGTATTAAAAATTTAGGGATTAATGATAAAAAATTACGTAATAATGCAATTCGGACTAAAACAAAATTAATACATAAAGCGTATCATAATTTTTATAATTCAAAAGTTTTAAGTTTTGTTACTTTGACTTATGCTGATAATATGCAAGATATTAATAAAGCAAAACATGATATTGCTATATTCTTTAAACGTTTAAAGCGTTGATGAAATGACCCTAAACGTTCTAAATATTTAGGTGAATTAAAATATATGTATGTTTATGAATATCAAAAACGTGGTGCTATACATTTTCATATACTATTTAATAGAAAAATACATAAAAGTATGTTACCACAATGATGACCATTTGGTTTTAATGATGTAAGAGTTGTTCAAAAAGGTACTAATGAAAATATAGTTAAGTATTTAAGTAAATATGTTGTAAAAGTACAAAATGATATAAAATCTCAAAATCAATATGATTTGGGTGTTCGTGCTTATGCTTTTTCTCGTAATTGTTCTAATCCAAAAGTAGTTAAAGGTCAAAAGATAATGTTATATCAACGTTTAATTGACGCTTCTGTTAATGCATTACATACACAATTTTTTAAAAAGAAAATTGATAATTTAGGTCGTACTATACTTTTTGGGGGTAGTTTTGATACTACTGTTTTTGGTGATAATTTTAAAGATTATGATGAATATCTTTCAATTGATAGTATTAGATTTAGGAATGCAATTAAATTTATACCGAAAATTTTACATTAAATTTTATTTTTAGAGTATTTTTCACATAAATTTCTGAGTAATTGTGTTTTTTCATTACTTACAGGTTTTATATTATTAGTCATAATTTCTTTATATTTATGTTGTAATTTACAAAAGTTACATTTTGATTCATAAACAATATATTCTATTCCTAATAATCCGTTATATTCTTTTCATATTTTTATATTATTGAACTTTTTTTCATCAAAATCATTTTCATTTAAACCATTGTTTCTTTTAACATAATAACAATCACATTTTTGCATTTTATCACCACCTTTTTATATAAATATTATAGTATTTTTATTTTTAATTAAAAATAAAATTTTGGTTAAAATACTTGTATATATATATATATATATATATAATGGTTATTGTCATAAAGATATTTATTGTGTCCTCGACAGACATTATTTTTCTTTATGGCGTTTTTTTGTTGTTTTTTTATTTTTTTATGTTATATTATAATTAATAATGTTAATTACCCGCATTATTAATCTGACTTTAATTAAGTCTCTGTCGAGGAGGTTAAGATGTATTTTTTATGTCAATTGACAAAAATTAGAAGTAATGAAGTAATTAAAGATGAGAAAAGTGGTAAGTCCAAAAATTATGATGTACTTACTTTTTCGCCGTTTTATGTTACTGATAAAGGTATTAAAATATCAACTGGTGAAAAGTCTAAGGATAAATGAGTTTTACATGATAGTGAATTATATACTAAACTTTCTAAAATGAATTTAAGTCTTGGTTCTTATTATGATGTTGAAATAACATGAGAAGCAAAAATTATTGATATACATAATTTAAAAACTAAATAGTTATTTATTATAGGGTAATTATTAAATAATTATTTAAAGGATTTAAGTTATGTCAAAAATTAATAATTGCGCTTGTGAACAACATTTTCATTTAGCAATGTATGTATGCAAACTTTGTGACCAAATTATTTGTCCAAAAAGAGTTTTACAAAATTTATATACTGGAAAATATTATTGTCCAAATTGCATATTAGATATTGTTTTGGTTAAACAAAAAGAACAATTACAACAAAAAGAAAATTAAAAACTAAATAGGGAGCATATTTATACTTTTTTGTGTACTTTGCTCCCATGTTATACAAATTAGTATAAATATGCTCCTTATTAATATAAAAGTAAGGAGTTTTATTTATGCCTAATGAGTTAGAACAAACTAGTAATTATACTTTAACTAAAATATTAAGAACTGGATTAAGTCCATTAAGTGCTATGGTAGAAGTTAGTGCTTATTATGGTCAATATTTAAAAAACCCAATTTTGGGAAGTATTAATTCTTTGTTATTTAGTAAAAAGTTAGGAATTGATATATGGAATATTAATCAAAGACCAACTACTAGAAATAAAGTTATTAATAGTTATAAAAAGATATTTTTAGGTTTAGGAACAATTGGTTTAATTAATTATGCTAAGTTTGTTCAGTATGTAAATAAGTCTGTGTCTTTATTAAGAGATGAACCTTGTTTTTGATCACCATGTCCAACTGAACCATCAATTTCTACTCCAATACCAACTCCTAAGCCAGTAATTGATAAATCTTTTGTAGATTGAGATACTTATATATCTTTAAATAGTTTTGGTATGGAATGGCAACCCTTTTTAGGACTATTTTTTGGTAGACATTTGTTTTTGATAACTAATTGGAGTTAGGTAGTTTAGAGTACTGTGAATTCTTATGTTGTTATATCAATTGATGTAATCAAATAATTCTAATTTTAATTGGATTAATGATGTAAAATTTTTATCATTAATAAATTCAATTTTGAAAGTTTTAAAAGTTGCTTCAGCAACAGCATTGTCATAAGGACATCCTTTTTTGCTTAAAGATCGAGTTATGTTGAAAGCTAATAAAAGTTTATCAATAGTTTTATTATTGAATTCATTACCGCGATCAGTATGAAATATTTCAATATCTTTTAAACAGTGATTTGATTGCATAAATGCTTGATATACTAATGATGCATCTTTTTTAACTCCAACACTATGTCCAATAATTTCGCGGTTAAATAGGTCGATTAATAGGCAAATATAGTTTCATTTACCATTAACTTGAACATAAGTTAAATCACTAACAATAACTTCATTTTTAATTCTATTATTAAAGTTTCTATTAACAAGATTGGTTATTTGACTATCATTGACTTTATTATGATAATTTTTGAATGATAATTTAGTGTATTTTGATATTAAATTATGCTTATTCATAATTTCTTTAATTTTTCTGCGTGATAAATAAATTTCTTGGTTTGCTAGTATGACTTTTAATCTTCTAGTACCATAAACTTCTTTATTTTCTTTAAAAGCACTAATAACAGCTTGTTCATAAATATTATTTTGAATTTTATTTTTTTTCTTTAAATTAAAATAATATGTTGATTTAGAGAGTTTTAAAAAATGACACATTGTGCGCATTTTATATTTAGATTTATTATTTGCAATAATCTCTATTTTCTGCCTATTATTAGTGCTGCTTGCTTTAAAATATCAATTTCCATTCGTAACTGTTTTAATTCTTTATTTGCTTGAATTAATTGTTTTTCTAAATCTGAAAGATTATCTTTAGTTTTAAAACTACCTGAATTAGTAAATTGCTTAATTCAATTGTAAGTAGCTGCTCTTGTAACATTGTATTCTTTAGTAAGGCAAGATACTGATTTGCCACTTTGATATAAAGCTACTATTTGTTTTTTAAATTCATCTGAATATGAGTTAATAGTGACCATAATTATAATTCCTTTCTTTTAACTAATTTGTTCACTTGTCTATGTAATTAGTGTCCAATAAAGTGTAACCCATCTAACGTGAGGGTATAGAAAAATATAAACATAGAAAACATATAAAGGAGAATGATAGTGAGCCTGATTGTATTTTTTGTCGTAAAGATTTTGAAAAGAAGAAACGTAAATTAGAAATGGAAAAACAACAAAGAGAATTAGAGAAAGGAGGTGATTAATATGCCCGCTGGATTATCAGCATTATTAAATATGATTGGTGGTGTTGGCCAACAATTATTAAATGCTTTTACTTATATTTTTGGTTGAGTATTTACAACTGGCGATGGTGGAACACTTACAAATTGACCAGTGTTAATTTCAATTGTATTTATGGTATTAGTGTTTATCAAACAATTTGTGGGACATATTATTCATGGAACACATTAGTAATTAGAAAGGAAGTAAGCAAATGGTAAAGTTATTTTTTAGTTTGGTTTTTGTTTTACCTTTATTAGGTAGACTTTTACCAGTTGTTAATACTTTGGTATAAACTATTTATATGCAGTATTTAAGTTCTTTTGCTGGATTACATACTGTGACACTTTTTATTAAGTCGTTCTTTTATGATAGTTTATACACTTTACCTTTGCCTATTCTTGCTTTAATAAATGTTAGTTTTGTATTTTATTTAATTTTAGGATTATTTAGATTTACAAGACATTAGGAGTGAAATTATGTTTATACCTTTTATTACAACCGTTATGCAATTATTTGCTTCAATTTTTATGAAGTTTTTTAGTTTTCCACTTGGTAATTTAGGTTTTAATTTAGGTACGTTAATGATATTTTTGATTTTGCTTAGATTTGCATTTAGGGTTATTTTACCCGAGTTGATGTTGCCAACATTAGGGTTAGGATATGCTGTTAAGTTTATTGGTAAAAGTTCTGTTTCTTTGGGTGTTGGTACTGGTCAACAAATTGCTAAGAGTTATCAAAGACGTGTTGAAAAAGTAAAAACAAGAAATAAACAACAAGGTAAGTTTAAAGGTGGTGCTGGCGGTAATAAGTTTACTGGTAGTTCAACTCGTGACTTTGGTATTGGTGATTAATTATGTCTAATTTTGTTTTTAGTATATTGCATTTTATTTTTATATTTTCTAGTAAAGATATTCAAATATTTTTAAATCAACCAAATATTACTAATGAAGTTTATATTTTGTTTAATTTGACTTTTTGATTGGTATTGCGTGTATTTTTTAATTTTATTTATCGTGCTATTAAATTTGTTTTTAGGTCATTGTTTGGGTAGGTGTTAAGTATGAGTGTTTTAGAAATTTACAATAAAATACATCAATGTATAGTTGACTATTGAACTATGTTTATAGGTAATCCAGTTGATGATTTTACTACTATTTTATGAAATTTAGTAATTTATGGAACTCAGTTTTTTATTGGATTTGTTTTGTTTTATGGTTCATGGTGAATTTTAAAATGTTTATTTGGTAAATAATTATGTGATTTAAGTTTGCAAAATTATTTTTTGTTGTAAATACTTCTGTTCAAGCACCAACTAGTTTAATTGCTTCAAATGACCCTAATATTGTTAATTATGATATTACAAAAGAAATGGTTAAACATGTTAAATACCATAGTTTTGATGATTGAGCAACAATTCCATGAAATTCTGCTTATTTTGATGTTGACCAACCGGATTTAAAATTAGTAAGTGGTGAATTTATTGGTAATCAGGGTACTTATATATGTTCTTATTATAGTGATACAGTTGGTGTTCCGTCACAAGAGATAAATATGGGGTCTGGTGTTTATACTTTTAATAGAAAACAATTGGATGAATTTTCACGTATTATGTTTAATCATAATTATGTTGCAGAAAAGAATACTAATCGTTTGAATTTTGTTAATGCTGATAGGAGAGTTATAAATTTTCAAACACAGTTAAATTTTGAAATTGATAAACCTTTAAGTTTTTATATTCAAGGTTTTATGTTTTATTTTGAATATGAATATTTTAAAACTTTTACTGCTAATTTTGTTTTTAGTTTTTTAGATAATGTTGGTGATACAAAGTATGTTTTTAAAGGTAAGGTTGATAATGATATTTATCAGCAAGATTTATATAATTTTGTTACTATGCCTATTCGTGTTCCAAATTTAAGACATTTAACAGTATTTTTTGATGTTCATGGTGATTCATTTTCACATATGTCACCACGGTTAAATTTTGGTCAAATTAATATTTTTTCAAGTGAGAAAGTAACCCCAGTACCACCAAATAGTCCTTTTAATCCTGAGTATGAGCGTGTTAGTTGATATGATGTTTTTGGTCATTTGCGTAATTCTTTTAGGTGAGTACTTTATGGCGTTGTTGGTAAAGTTTTACCAGTAGAACCATTAAGAGAGTTTTTTACTAAACTTGACGGATTATTGAGACGTATTTTTGATGATACTATTAGTTCTGTTTTAAATGTTGATTTTACTAGTGGTTTAGAACAAGTTTTAACATTGTGAGTATTTTTAAAAGCAGTTGGGTTTTTAGTTGGTTAGGAGTTGAAATAATGCCTTGATATGGTTATGTTCTTTTAGGACTTTTATTATTAATAATATTGTATCCATTTTTAATAACTAGAAAAAATATAAAGATATTACAACGTGTAGGTAGTTATATTATTTCTGCACCTCCAAGAACTGGTAAATCTGCTCTTGCTTGTTGTTTAGCACAAAAACATAAAGGTAGAGTAGTAAGTCCTATTCCTATTAAAGTACGTAATGAATAAAGTACGTAATGAATATAGTTATCGTTGTTCTTATGATGATGTTTTTAAATTTAATCAATTAAATAGTAATTATGCTTTTAAAGAGTGTGATATGGTTGTTTTAGATGAGTTAGGTTTGAAAATTAATAGTAATGATTTGTCACCCGAATTTAAAGAAACACAAGAAAGTTTGGGAATGTTTTGTAAATTAATAGGTCATAATTTTAATGGAATTATGTATATGATTGAACAACACCCCGATAGAATACCAAAACAAGCACGTGAAAAAGTGGAATATATTGTGCAAGTTAAAAGAATGCGTATTTTGTTATTTTTAGTTAAGTTTAAACTAAATATTTACACTAATATTGATGATTATAATAAAGTTGTATTATCTAAAAGACAAACAAAGCGAATAATTAAACGTGGTGGTTTACCACCAAGTTATAGTGGTGAAACTATGACTTTTAGTTTATGATTTCCTAGGTCTTATTTACAAAGATATAATAGTCGTGCTTTAAATTATATTCATTCTTTAAAGAGTGAATTAAGTACTGTTAAAGACTATGAACAATCACAAGCATTAGATTTTACTGTTGATGATATTAGAGTAGTAGGATTAGATAAGTTGGATAATATATTACAAACTGAAAAGAAAGAAACTGAAAATACTGTATGCCGTGCTTGTTATTATAGAAATAAATATTCTAAGAAAAATAAGAAAGATGTTAAAATAGAGTAAACCTATATTATTGGTCGAAGCCAACCAGAACCTTGGTTGGTTGGCCGTGGCGTTTACGCCACTGGGGTAAGTTGCGAAGCAACTAGGGGCAACGCCCCTATATACTTGTTTATGATTTGCAGAAAGTTGAGGTTTAAATGTATATGTACCTTAAAGAAGGGCAAATACTTTCAATTCATGCATATAAGCATAATGGCGATTTATATCGTAGTTGAAATAATTCAATTGTTTTAGAAGATACTGAAAAATATTTAGTTTTAGTAAATGAGAATGTAACAATTACTGAAATTAATGGTCGTAAATGAACAACCGTTGATCCAGCAATTTGGTTATTTTTTAAAAATGATTGATACAATATTATTTGTATGATTCGTAATGATGGTGTTCATTATTATTGTAATATTGCCAGTCCCTTTATTTTAGATTCGCAAACAGTTAAATACATTGATTATGATTTAGATATTAAAGTATTTCCTAATCGTTCTTATAAACTGTTAGATTTGAAAGAATTTAAAACTAATCGTCGAATATGAAAGTATCCAATACCTTTACAAAATATATTATGACAAAATATAAATAAATTAAAAAAAGGAGTTAAAAAAAATGAAATTAATTTATTTAATGATGATGTAATTTTAAATTATTGAAAAAATTACCAAAACCAAAGTTTACAAAAATAGTAAGAACATATGTTCTTACTATTTTTTATATTAAAACTTTTTATAATTAAATTAAATTTTTTTATAAAATAGATAATTTTTTTGCATAATTATGTTCTCTCATAATACTGTTTATATTACTTTTTTTACTTTTATTTTCAATACCATTATTTATATTTTGAATATCTATATCATTAAATTGTACGTTTTTTTTGTAATTATGATAATTAATAGCATATGTTCTTAATTTTTTTATTTCTTTAAACATTAAGTTTTTTATTTCTTGTTCAATTTCTTTATTCATTTTTTTACTCCTTTTAAAAATAAAAACCTATTTACTTTGAGAAACAAAGTAAATAGGTTAAAAACAATATTTAGTTTATAGTTATTTTTAACATCTTTTTGAAAATTTACAATTAATATATATATATATATTAATTTTATTTAGAGATTGAATATTAATTTTTGTAAATTATTTTCATATATTTTCATATTTTTTGAAATAATGTTTTAGTAAATTTAATCAATTATCTAAATTAGAACGATATTTTTTTTCTAAATCTCATAAAAAATTACCATATACATCATTACCACCAACCAGTACATAAGTTTCTTTTCAATTAATTTTTCCTTCTTCTAGTTTAATTTCTTTTACAAAACCAAGGTTTTTTAGATCACTATCAATTAAACTATTTTTTTCATTTTCTTTTCAATAATGTTCTATTATTTCTCCATTTTCATTTTTTGTAAATCAAAATTCATCTCCCACTTTACCAATTAAGTTATTAAAATTTTTATTATTTATTAATTCATTTTTTAATGATATTTTATCAATTAATTTTGAATTAGTTAAATTAGAATGAAAATCATTAATGTTATCACCCAATCTCATTACAATATGTGATGGTACATTTTTTATTGGTACTAAATCATTTTCTCAATTTTTTATTTGCATACTATTTTTATCTTTTGATGATAATTTAAAATTGTTATTATTAATATAATTAAAACGATTTTCTTTTGATATTAAATCTTTATAATTATTTGAATCATATTTAGTTACTCCTTGCATTCATCAAACATAACTATCAAGAAATGCCTTTGGATAATAATTATTTTCTAGTAGTTTTTTAGTTGGTATTGCTTCATCTCCATACTTGATATTTTCGCCTTGAAAACGATTTGAATCAAATAAAACAATACCACCACTTTTTCATACATGTTTAACAAATGCTAAAACTCCATTATAAAGTTGTTCTTCAAAATTGACTTGATGATCAACTCATTTTTTAAATTCATAATCCATATCTTTCATTTTTGGATTAAAAAATTTATAAATTGAAAAACCAATATTATTTATGAATGTTTCATCCAAATCAGTAATAACAATAGGTACATATTTATTAGCTTCAATTTTTGATTCATTATAATGCACAGTATAATTTTTATCTTCTTCATCATTTTTGGCATTAGGTTTATTTGCGGTTGCGTAAATAACATCTAATGATAAATTTTTATTTGCTTCTATAACATCATCATACTGTTTTATTGCTGCACGAAAAGTATTTAATAATGATATTTTTCTTTCTGCTGATTCTTGTCAAATTATTGATTGTAACACTTTTAAATCATAAATATTGTTATTTTTATAACATCCAATAGCGCTTAAACTTGTACTTGTAATAATTATTAAACCACTTATTATTTTTAATATTTTTTTCATGTTTTTTCTCCTTTTAAAAATAAAAACCTATTTACTTTGAGAAACAAAGTAAATAGGTTAAAAACTATATTTAGTTTGTAGTTTTTTTAACATTTTTTTTGAAATTTTACAATCAATAAAGATAATATATTTATTTTTAAAATTTAAAAGACAAGATATAATTATTTTTAACTATTTAAATTACGTATTATTGTTGATTTATATTGGCTAAATGTTAAGATAAATATAAAATTAGATACTTAATTATTAATTACATTTAGTTTTTAATAATTTTAAAAATGATTGATAAATAAAATTATTGTTTATAGATTTTAAATTTTTTTTGCATAAGATGTTAAAGATAAAGTACGAATAGTTTACTAGAAATATTGCGAAATAATAATTATAAAGAGGTAAAAAGGATGTTAAAATTTTCAAAAACATTATCTAACATTGGTATTTATCTACTTTTGACAACATTAATGCCGGTAATGGTTATTTCTATAATTATGATTTCTTTAAAAGGATTAATGGAAAGTTCTTATGAATTATTATGGAAGTTTGGAGAATGATTACAAGAAGTTTTTGATTCTGGATTAAGTACTATTCAATGATTGGGATGAATTATATTGATAGCTTGTCTAACAACTTATGGTATTCTTATATTTATTTTAGTTATGATAAATTCAAGAAAAGCATTTGAACAAAGAATTGGTTATATTCTTGGTTTAGTAATTGGAGTTGCTTCAATTGTTGTTACATTATTACCATTAATTATTGTTAGTATTGCTAGTCTTGGCAATGGAGTAATAACTTTAGTATTAGGATTATCATTTGTTTTTATTGGATTGAATGGTGGTTTAGTTGCTTGTGGATCATTATTTGGTTTAATTAGTGCAAAAAACATTATAAATTTATGAGATGCAAAGAAAAAGTAGATATAATCTACTTTTTATTATTTATATATTTACTTCATGGTAATTGTAAATTTGTTAATGTATAATGCATTAATTGTCGATGTATGCTAATAATTAAAACGTTAAATATTGTTACAATAAGTAAAATTCATCAATGATCGTTTAAAGTATTAAAATAATCAAGTTTGCTTTTAAAAACGGCAGTTTCAACTAACATAAATAATGCATTTAAAATGAAAAAAATTAATCAACCAAAACTAAATAGAATAATTAGATAACGATAAAATTTAGTTTGAAAAGTACTACCTTTGACTTTAATTTGATAAACCGTTTCATAAGTATAATGATTAATAGAAAAAGCAAACAAAATTAATAGAATTAAACTATTTATGCCAACTATTAATAAAATATTAATTATTTTTTCGCTAGTAGTATTTATTAAAATTGAACCTATTATTATAAATATAATTTGAACAATTAATCACAAAATGCTAACATAAAAAAAACTTTTTTTTGTTCAGTATTTAATTAATTCATTTTCCATTTTGTATCACCATATTAATTTTAGTATATTTTATGCAAATATAGAATAAAATTTATCTTTTTATAATTTTTCATAACATAATAAGTTTGGGAATAACTAAAATTAGAGAGGGAAATAAAATGGCAATTGAAGTAGAAATTAGGCGTATACGTCTAAGACTTGGTTGAACGCAAGCATATTTGGGGAAATTAGTAGGTGTTCGTCAAGCAACAATTAGTAGAATTGAGAGTAATGCTAAAAATTCTTCATGAGGAATAATTCATAAAATTCTTTTAGCATTATTAGTAGATATGAATGATATAAAAGGTTTTACGCATGATTTTGTATTAAAAGAAAATGATTTTGAACTATTTATTAAACTGTTAATGGCTAATTCACAATTAAAAACTAATATTTTATATAATCCTGTTCATTGCGCACGAATTATTATTGATGCATATAATAGAGGAATTATTAATTTTGATGAAAAATATGGTAAAAATAAAGCATAAAAAAATTGTAAATAAATATTAATATTTTTACTGTAGTACATTTTTTTATTTATAGGAGAAATTTATGAAATATTTTTTAAAATTATTAATTATTACTTTGTTAATAAATAGTTCGTCAGTAGGATTAATTGGATGTAGTATTCCTAGTGTTGGTGATATTTGAATAATTACTGATGGTGGTGATTTATTTGATAAAGCTTTTAATCAGCAAGTATTAGAAGGTTCAAAAGAGTTTACTAAAACATTTAATGATAATCGTATTATGATTAGTAATTTACCCGGTAATGAAGTTTGAAAAAATAAAAAAATGAAAACACGTTGAATTATTTCACGAGATAGTACTGTTTCAACTTTACAAAATAATTATAATTTAGCAACATTTGCTGGTGCTAAAACAATTATTGTTGTTGGGTTTAATCATCTTGGTGCATTAACACCAGCTATTCAAAATCAATATAAAAAGTTAGGTGTTCGTTTTATTTTAGTTGATGCTAAATTAGAAAAACCAGTTGATGTAGCGTGTTTAAGTTATTCAGCAGAACAATCAGGGTTTTTATCAGGATTAGCAGGAGCAATATGATTAGCAGCTAATCATGAAACATATGATGATAATGGTTTAAAAATGTCAACTTTTGGTAGTTTACCAGCTGATACTATTGTTAGTTATATGATGGGTTATTATTGAGGTGTATATTATTTTAATAAATATCGTAATAGCAATGATAATTTATTGGAAATGACTAATGCCATTAGAATTAAAGAGGGTAAGGAAAAAATTGAAAAATGAACTAATAAATTTGATATTCATTTTGATAAAATTGCTAAACAATTTACAGGTAGTTTTGAATCTGGTACAAAATCATCAAAAGCAATAACTTCACAATTAATTGATGGATATAAAGATGATATTGTAATGCCTGTTGCAGGAGCACAAACAATTGATTTAGTATCAGCTGTTAAAAACTCTACTACTAATAGCAAAGCAAAAATTATTGGTGTCGATGTTGATCAAAGTGTTCAATATAGTTATGCTAAAGATATTTTTATTACATCAGCTTTAAAAGGAATTCATAAGTCAGTTAATACTTGATTATGACATTCTTTTAATTTAGATTATAATAAGGATGATCAACATTCAGTTATTAAACCTATTAATGGTGAACAATACTTTGATGGCAGCATATCACAACCAGCATTAGGTGGTCAGCAATATCTTGGAATTGCTAATAATGATTCTATTAGTGCTATTTATAATAACTTAATTATTGATAGTAATGATTATTGACGTTTAGCACAAAAAGTAACTAACGCTTATAATAAATTAGTTGCTGATTTAGTTAATGATTCTACTCGTGATAAGTGAGAAAATGCTTGAAAAAATTATGTTGATGAAAGTGTTGAAAAGTATAAACCACAGTTTTAATAAAACTTTACTATATATTTTAAAAAAATTATAATTATTCTTGAATTTTTAAAGAATAAGTTTTATTATCTTATATAATGGTAGTTATGCCATTAAAGGAGAAACTAGTGTTTAGAGTTAATTGTGAAAATAAGAAAATAATTAATATTAAATACATATATACTGTATTTTTTAATAGTAAGTTATTCCCACCTATTTATTTTCAAAATTTATTTATACACAGTTTTATTTTATTTTGAATAATTGAATTAAGAAAGCAATGTTTTTGCTTTCTTTTTTTATATTTTTTTTTTATAAATATTTATATATATTTGTAGGAGGAATATAATAGTATGCGTAAAATTTTTACTGTATTTAGTGCAATATCATTGTCAGTAATAATGATATTACCAATCATTGCTTGCAATAGTCAGTTTAATGATCCAAATATTTATCGAATAACTGTTGTAACTGATGGACATACTATTAATGATGTTTCTTTTAATGAATCATCATATAATGCTGCTCTCAAGTTTAAACAAGAGTTTAATGATTGAACACATAGTGATTATGTTGATCCTCAATATAAAAATAAAAGAGTTGAGGTTTCTTGAGATAATCCCCAATTAACTAATACTGATGATTTAATGACATCATATAATAAAGCCGTTTTCATAAATAGTAAAGTAATTATTGCTTCAGGATTTTTACATCATAATGCTTTGGTTAAAGCACAAAATACTATTTTAAAACATAAAGTGAAATTTATTTTTATTGATGGTGATACTCCAAATAAAGAAGTACCAAAATCTAATAAGCAATTGGCTGGTTTACTTTACAAAGCAGAACAATCAGGCTTTTTAGCCGGATTGGCAGGGGCAATATGGTTAACTGCTCATGCTAATCAATATGGTGGACTTGATAATTTAAAAATGTCAACCTATGGTGGACTTGATATTCCAGCAGTTACTAATTATATGTATGGTTATTATTGAGCCATACAGTTTTTTAATAATAAATTTAAAAATAAAGAAGATGAAGAAAAATTAATATCATGAGTTAAAATTTTAAATTCAGATTTTAAAGAACCATTACCAAATATTAAATTTATAAATTCAGGTACTCAATTTAGTGGTGATTTTACTCAAGGTTCAAAAGGTTCACAAGCAATTAATGATGATCTTGCTCGACAAAAAACTAATATTATTTTTCCAGTAGCAGGACCACAAACCGAAGATACTTTATCATCATTAAAAAAATCTGGTCAAGGTAAAATTATTGGTGTTGATACAGATCAACAACTTCAATATCCACAATCTGCAGATAGATTTATTACTTCTGCAGAAAAAGATTTAATTAGTTCAATTAAACTTATGCTCTGAAAATCAGTTGGTAAAACTAATCAGAATCCAGAGCATCCAACTGATCCAACTGCCGATCAAACATTTATTGATGATGCACCATACAGAGGTGGACCTAATTTTACTGGAATAGCACCAAATAAAGCAATTAAAGATGGTGATAAAGATATTTACACACCATTAATGACAGAAACTACTAATTGATTAGATAAAATTTCTGCTGGATGACAAAAAGTACTCAATTTAAAAGATCATTATTGAATTAATGGTATTAAAAAAGAATATGATCCATTTAAATAATTAAGAGGGGTGATAAAATGCAAGTAAATATTGAAAAACAGAACTTACAATATGCTGTTGAAATGGAAGGTATTACTAAAGTTTTTTTAGATACTATTATTGCTAACAATAATATTTCTATTAAAATTAAAAAAGGAGAAATTCATGCTTTGGTTGGTGAGAATGGTGCAGGTAAATCGACACTAATGTCAATCTTATTTGGACTATATCAACCAACAAAAGGTATTATTAAAATTAATGGTAAAGAAGTAGTAATATCAGGACCAATTAGAGCAGGTGAATTAGGTATTGGAATGGTACATCAACATTTTAAATTAGTTGATAACTTCACTATTTTACAAAATATTATTTTAGGTAGTGAACCAGTTCATAAATGACAGTGAATTAATTATAAAAAAGCTAAGTCTAAAATTTTAGAAATTTCAAAAAAATATAAATTAGACATTAAACTTAATTTAAAAATTGAGAATGCTAGTGTTGGTATGCAACAACGTGTTGAAATTTTAAAAGTTCTTTATCGTGGTGCTAGTATTATTGTGCTTGATGAACCAACCGCGGTTTTAACACCACGAGAAATTACTAGTTTATTAACAATTATTGAAGAACTTAGACGTGATGGTAAAACTATTATTTTTATTAGTCATAAATTAGAAGAGGTTAAACAAGTTGCTGATAATGTTACAGTAATTCGTTTAGGTAAAGTTATTGAAACTTTTGAATCTAAGAGTAAAACTAAAGAAGAAATTGCTACTTTGATGGTTGGTAGAGATTTAGTTGATATTAGAAATCAAGGTAATGTTGTATTAGGGCCAGTATTATTAAAAATTGATAATTTATTTGTTCATAAAATTGGTAATAAGAAATCAATAATGGGTCTTTCTGATTTTAGTTTAGAAGTTAAGTCACGAGAAATTGTGGCTATTGCTGGTATTGAAGGTAATGGTCAAACTGAATTAATTTCAGCAATTACTGGTTTAATTAAGCCAGAAAAAGGTGATATTTTTTTTGGTAATAAGAATATGAAACACAGTTCAATTCAAAGTTTATATAAAAATGGTTTAAGTCATATTCCTGAAGATCGTCATAAATATGGACTTGTTTTAGATTATAATGTTATTGATAATATGGTTTTACAAAATATTAGCGAATATCCTTTTTCTAAGCATGGTTTGATTCGCAGTAAAGCTATTCAATCTTATGCACAAAATATTATTAATAATTATGATGTTCGTGGTAGTAAAAGTGGTTTTGCTTTAGTTAGAGGTTTGTCGGGTGGTAATCAACAAAAAGCGGTTGTTGGTAGAGAATTAACAAGAAAACATAAAATTTTAGTTGTTGCTCAGCCAACACGTGGCTTGGATATTGGTGCTATTGAATATATTCATAGTCGTATTCTTGATGAAAAAAATGAAGGTAATGCAGTATTATTAATTTCTTATGAATTATCAGAAGTTATGTCATTAGCAGATCGAATTGTTGTTTTACATGCTGGTAAAATTACTGGTAATGTTAGTGCTAAAAATGTTACTCGTGAACAGTTAGGATTAATGATGGCAGGACAAAAAATGTTAATGGAAGGAAATGAAGATAATGTTTAAACAAAAAACATGATTTTTAAAACGACGAAGTCGTTTATATCTTGGTTCAAAAGAAATGAATAGTAGTCTTACTAAATTTAAGGGTTCAATTTTTGCCATTATTTTTGGATTAATTATTGCTTGTTTTGTTATAATTGGTTCAGGTCAAAATGCTTTTACTTATTTTCAGTTGTTATTAACATATGCTTTTACAAGTTGGCCAGCTAATAATTGAGATAATACTTTAGTTTGATGAGCAATTTATATTGTAGCAGGATTAGCACTAGTTATTTCTTTCCGCTTAGGAATGTTTAATATTGGAGTTGCTGGTCAAATGTTAGCAGCAGGAGCTGTTGTTATAGCAATTGGTATTCGTTATGACTTATCACAACCATTAGCTATAATTAGCACGTTTTTTGCTGGAGTATTAGCAGCAATATTGGTGGCGTTGGTAACAGTGTTATTAAAAGTTTTTTTTAATGTTCATGAGGTTGTTACTTCTATTTTATTAAATTGAACAATTTGATATTTAGTAAAATGACTATTTAAAATCAATAAAGATTTATATGATGCTGATCACGGAACATCAGCAACTATTCATTATAGTATGAGTATGAGTATTAATGGTTATAATTGTATACTACCATTATTAATTTCTATTATTTTAATAATAACAGTTTGATTCTTATTGAAAAAAACAACTTTAGGTTATAAAATTCGAACAGTAGGTTTAAATCCATTTGCTGCGGTTTATAGTGGTATTAATCATAAACATTATTGCATAACATCATTTGTTATTTCAGGAGCATTAGCAGGAGTAATGGCTGTTATTTATTACATTGCCAAAAATCCTTCAATTAGTTTTTTAACTGATGATTTGCCGACTATTGGTTTTGATAGTATAGCTGTTGCTTTAGTTGGTCAAATTAATCCAATAGGTGTTGTGGGTTCTGCTTTTCTTTGAGGTTTAATTAAGAGCGGTGGTTCAATTGGTTCAGTATTAACATTACCAACAGCAACTGGTGATATTATTTTTGGTGTTATTATTTATTCAGCTGCCTGTGCAGTTTTATTATCTCGTTTACAGCCAATTAAATTTTTAATTCGTTATTTAAATATAGCCTTTGATGGAGAAAAACGAAAAGTTACAAATAGTTTTATTGCCAAGATGTACTATCATTTTATTGAAAATTTTAAAATAAAGAGACAATATAATAAGTTAAAATCAGATTTAATTAAAGAAAAAAATAATAAAATTAATCACTTAAAGATAGAATATAATAAATCATTATCAGATTATGAGTCAGTAGTTAAAAATTTAAAACAAAATCTTTCACAAGAAATTAATAAATTGAAACAAGAATTAAGTGATCAATTAAAGTCATTAAAAAATGAATTAGTTAAAACTAATGATAAAAAATTAAAAGAACAATTAATTTTAAAAAAATGTCAACTTCAAATTACTTATAAAATTGAAATTAAGGAATTAATTAAAAAATATAAAATTGATAAAGAACAATTAAAAGGAAAATATAATAAAATACTATGAGATGATAAGTCAGTAGTTAAAAATTTAAAACAAAATCTTTCGCAAGAAATTAATAAAGTTAATAGTGATATCAACTTACAGTTACAAGCAGTTATTAATAATAAAAATGATAAAGTTGGTGTTAATTGAGCACAATTTTTCCAAGAAAATAAAGCTTTAAATCATTATATATATAAACAATATAATGCAATTTGAAAAAAAGGTAAAATTGGTAATTGAAATAATTTTCAACAAGAAATAAAAACGATTTATGGTGAAAGTTTAAATATGTATATTAATGAAAAAATGAAATATGAAAATAATGTTTATAACTATAAGCAAGATTTAATTCGAGAAATAACATTATTAAAAAAACAAAAAGCAATATTAGATAAGTCAAGAGTAAAAGACTTAAAATTAAATCTTTATCGAGAAATTAATAAATTGAAACAAGAATTAAGTGATGAATTAAAGTCATTAAAAAATCAAAAAGTTAAAACTGATGATAAAAAAATAAAAAAACAATTAATTTTAGCAAAACATCAACTTCAAACTAATTATAAAAATAATGTTAAAGAGTTAATTAAAAATTATAAAATTAACAAACAGCAATTAAAAAGTCAAATTATCCCAATTAATAGTAATATTAATATATTAACCAAACAATTTACTAAAAAAGCGGAAATTGAAAAGACAACTTTTATTAATAAATTTACTGATATATTTAAAAATGAACAACAAGCAATTATGAAAATAAAAACCGAAAGAACAGGAGGAAAAAGTTAATGGAAGCACTCAAAATAATTCTTGAACATTCTAGTTTAATTTTTGTTGTTTTAGTACTTGGTGCATTATCTGGATTAATTTCAGAACGTGCTGGTGTTGTTAATATTGGTATTGAAGGAATGATGACAATTGGTGCTCTTGCTTTTTCTTCATTTGGAAAAAATATAGGTGTTAATTGAGGTAATTGATCACAAATTATTGCTTTATTAGTAGGTGGATTAGCGGGAATGGGATTTGCTTGTTTCCATGCTTTTGCATCAGTTACTTTAAAATCTGATCAAATTATTTCTGGCGTTGCAATTAATATTTTAGCAGCAGCAATTGCAGTTTTTGTTGTTCAGTTACCAGGGAATAATGGTTTTATTTCATTAACAAATATTTATCAATTACCAAAAATTGGTAATAATGAATTTTTTAATTTATATTTATTTTTAGCAATTATAGTTTTAGTCAGTATTGCTATTATTTTGAAATATACTAAATGAGGATTACATCATGTTGCGACTGGTGAAAATCCCAATGCAGTTGATCCTGCGGGAATTAATGTTATTAAACAACGATATGTTGCTGTATTATTATCTGGTTTTTTAGCAGGAATTGCTGGTGGTATTTTTCCAATGTATGCTAGTCAAACTTTTCGTGGAACAGTTAGTGGAAATGGTTTTATTGCTTTAGCTATTTTAATTTTTGGACAATGAAGGGTACCATTGATTACAATTGGTGCTGCCTTATTTGCTATTGTTGAAACAACAGGTGCCAGAATTACGTTTTTACCAAATATTCCTCAATGAATATCAAGTAATTCTGATATATGGAATATATTGCCTTTTGTAACATCTTTATTAGTTTTAGTGTTTACATCAAAATGAAGTAAAACACCAAAAGCATTGGGTATTGCTTTCAATAAATCTAAACGATAAAATTAGTTATTAATACAGTTTATTCATTTCAAATTAATGAAATAGTTAATAAACAATCTAATAAAGAAAAACAACAAAAATATGATCAAAAACCTGAAATAAAAGCAAAAATAAAAGAATATAATCAAAAACCTGAAGTAAAAGTAAGAAAGAAAAAATAAAGAAAGCCGAGAACAAATATGAGTAACCATGTCCAAAAATTAATTCGTATCTTGATTATTCCTTCATATGCAGCACTGGTCTTTGCTTTAAAAGAAGTACTAGCAATATTACCAAATATTGAAGTTGTAACTTTCCTATTAGCATTTTCAGCATTAGTTTTTCCATTATATATGTCAATTACTATTCCTTTAATTTTTGCTTCATTAGAAATTCTACTTTACGGTGGTAATAGTTGAATATTTTTATATTTTAGTATATGACCAATATTGGTAATAATAATTTGAATATTTCATCATTTAATTAAAAAGCATTGATGAATTTTTGTAATTATTACAAGTTTATGAGGTTTTACTTTTGGTACATTTGATGCTCTAATTCATTTAATATTATTTGGTAAATCCAGTTTTTATCTTTACTGATTATCTGGATTAAGTTTTGATGCTATTCATGGCATTGGTAACTTTATGTTTAGTAGTTTTCTGTATAAACCAATTATCAGTATTTGAAATAAATATTTACAATATTATATTATTATTGATAATAATATTATTGAAGAACGCAATGATGAACAAACATCAAATAATGAAATATTAGTTGAACCATAAAACTAAATTTATATTTAAATCATTAACTATTCATATAATATTATTTATATCATTAAACTGATGATGAAAAGTGTTTATTTCAATCTCTTATTGAATCTTTTTCTTCTAAATTAAATGAATTTATATATTTTTTCAAATCATCTTCTTTTGCAAATGATTCTTTAAGATCTTATTGTAATAAGTTTTGCTCATTAATTAATATTTGCATATTAGTTTTTACTATATCATATTTTTCTTTTAAATTTTCTTTTTCCCTATTGGTTTTTATAAATTCATTTTTATTTTCACATAGTTCTTTTTCTGTTATTTTATTTCAATCATAAAAATCTAAAGTAATACATTTAATATAAAAATTAATTCTTGGATTTATTTTCTTTGTATTTAAATTAATAATAGATTTTCTTAATTTAGAACTTTTTGACTGTAAAGTTAAAAGTTCTTTTTCTAATTTCTTTAATTCTATTTTAAAATCAAGTATTTTAGGTAATAACTCAATATAATATTTTTTTATTTTTTGATCAATTTCTTTTTCAAATATCTTAAATTTTTGCTTAACTAAAATTTCTTCTTTTTGTTTATTTTGAAATGTTTCTTGTTCTGCTTGTTGTTTTTTTAAATTTTCTTTCCATATTTTATTAGTTTTTTCTTCATATTCTTTTTGTTTAACTAAAACATTACGCGCTTCACTTAATTTTTGAAAATTAATAGTTGCTTCTGGATTATTAGTATTTTTATCTGGATGTAATTTTAAAGATAAACGTCTAAAAGATGCATTAATTTTAGGAATTGTTGCACCAATAGATAAACCTAATAATTCATAATATTGTTCCATTTTTAGTTTTTTTCCTTTTTAATAAACACTACTATATTCATAAATAATGGTTATATTTATGGTAAGTTTTGTACACGATCATTTACTGGTGTTTGACTAGTTAATTCTAAAGCATTAATTTCTTGAACAAATTTAGAACAAGAAAATTCTTTATCTTGTGAAGTGTTTTTTATACTATTTTTTTTATCATTAATATTTTTTCATAATTCAGTTAATTTAATTAAATTATTTAACTTATCATTTATTTTTTTTCTTTCTAAACTAATATTTTCAAATATTATTTTTAAATCTGTTCGTTCATTAGTTTTTTCTTGTATTTCCTTTTTATTTTTATTTAGTTTTTTTTCTATTCTTTTATTTTTATTAACAGAACCACAACTAAGCATTCAAAAAATAAAATTTTTAAAATTGCCGATTTTTTGCTTTTCCAAAAAAACATTTTCTTCTAATAAACTAGTTATTTTAAAAATAGCATCAGTAATTACATCAATATAATTTGATAATATTATGGTTCTTTTTTCAACTTCTTTATCTAATACTTTAATTTTTTCATTAAATACTTGAATTTGTTCAATTGATAATGATTTAATATCATCTTCGGTAAGTAATTGAATTTGCTCATCTGTAAATATTTTAATTTGTAAATCTTGTTTATCCTTATCCTTATCTAATGGCATATTTTACTCCTTATTTAATAAGCATTTTTGTTAAGTTGTTTTTTAACTTCATTAATCATTTTTTCTAATTGATTAATTGCTTCTATTTGTTCTACAATTCCTTTTTTAGTTTCCTTAGAAACAGAAACTGTTTCTGCTTCATTTTGTAATTTTATTAATTTATCTTTTTCTTTTTGTAATTTTTCTTGTCCAATTTCTATTTTTGATTTTAACTCATTACTAGATGTTTGTGTTTTACTTTCTTGCTGTTCCATAAGTTCATCTCCTTTTTAACATAAAAACCCATTTGCTTTAAAATTAAAACAATGGGTTTAAAAACATTATAAATTCATTATATGCCTTTCTAAGTGAAAATCAATTAAAAACATAATAAACTTCCTTTTTTAAATTTTTACTAGAATAAAATTTTTATTAACTAATATCTTTACTCCATAAATGCTCATAACTTATATTTTCTAAAATTTAATAATCAAGTAATAATATAAGCACTAATATAAACAATAATATTAATACCAAAAGCTAATAAAAAATATCATCAACGAAAAATAATTGGATAAATAACATGACTAAAAGTAATTAACTGCTGTGCTAAAATATTAATCAATATTGGGGTAATAAAAATACTAAAAACTGAAAAAATTAAAATTAAAGGGACAACGATTATAATAAAATTGTAAGATACTTCCATAGTATTATATCCCAATACTTTTAAAATATTAATCAATATTCAATTATCACGAACTAAAATATTAGTAACCAAAGTCATAATCATAAATGATAATATAATACTACAAATTGCAAAAAAACCAATAAGTAATTGAATACTTATTTCATTATTTTCTAATGCTGCTTTTTCATTACCAATTGGAACAATACCACTCAAAGAACTAACAAAACCACTAGAATTAATGTAGTCAGTATTCAAAATTTTAGTTAAATCAAGATTATAATTATTTTCAGTATTAATAAAAGTTAAGTAATGTCGTAACTCATTATCATTAAATTTACTCATTTTGGCATTATTAATTAATAATCCTGTATTTTCATTAATAGCACTATTTAAAAGTGATTGTGATACTAATAATGTTGATATTCCTAAATTCCTAAAGCCATCATAAATAATACCAATTAAATATTTTTTATTACCATTAAAATCAAAATATGGATATAAAATCGCTTTACCAATATTGTTACCATTACCAGTACTAGTATTGGATGCTGGGGCATTAGATGCTACAATCGGTAAAAAGGTAACATTTGGGGCATTAGTACTAGTAATATGCAATTGTTTTTTTATATTGTTAACATTTTTAGTAAATTCTTTATCTAATCAAAAATCAGAAGTGTTCATTGTATCACTGTTCATATTAATAAATTTTTTAAATTTACTATTAATTAAATTAGGTTTAATAAAATTATTACTATTTGCATTAATACCATAGATAGTTTGTCTTATTGTAACTTCATTACTAAAGCATGAATCATTAAAAGTTTGAGTTACACTATCATAAGTATTACCAATAGCATTATTATGACTAAAATCCAAATCATAAGAATCTTCAATATTCAATTTAATAAAAGGTAACTCATTTTGTTCTTGATAAGGAATAATACCAAAGCTAATTAATAAATCATTATTATTACCACTTTCATTTGTTAAATAATTAATAATATTTATTTGTTTTGTTCACTGTTTTTTAAATGTTTGTGGTAATAAATTTCATGTTGTCGATTTTTCAAAATTTTTACGCATCTTTAATAAATCGCTACCCAAAATATATTTATTACGTAAATCGCGAATAACGGGTGCTGGATTATTAGGATTTATTAAATATGAATCAATAGCATCTTGTAAATCTTGTTTAAGTGATACTCCTGATTCTATTTGTGAAACTGGAGCAATGTTATAAAGCAACTGCTTGTTATTATTAATAAAATTATTTTCAATGTCTTCATAATGATAACTATTTAAATAATTAAAATTAATTCCTTCAAATTGTAATGATAACATATCATTAACTAAACCACTAGCTGCAATTGAAAATAGCATTAATGTGGCAGCAAAAATACTAACTATACTAATGATAACTAATTTACCAAAACTACGCATGCTAATAGTTATTGCCAATTTATTATGATAACTAATATCACCAATAACTTTAACACTAATAAAATTAAAAATTTTGCTAATATTTAAATGATGATATTTTTTAAAATTTTTACTACTAATTAAGTCAAGTGGTTTTTTTTGTAAAAATAAATAAACTATAAAAAAACTAATAATTACTAATAACAATAAAGGAACAGTTACCATAATAATTGTCATATGCACATTTATATATCATCCATAGTTAATTAACGCTAAATACAAGTTATGACTATTAATAAGAATATGACTAATAAATACTGATATTAAAACACCAATAATAGCAAAAATAAATAAAGGTCAAATAATAGCTAAAACCAAAGAAATTGTTAATTGTCAATTTTTATAACCCAATGCTTTTAAAATTCCAATTAATTTATGATTATGATGAATCATCTTTCATACTACCATTAAAATAATAACACTAGTGACAGTAAAAATTAATGTTAAAAATATTATACCGACATTTTGTGTCAAATTAATTCGCTCATTTAAGAAAAAAATAGCATTTTCATTATAAGGTCTTCATAAATAATCATCATTTGTTAAAATACTAGCAACATTAGCAAAATTTATACCATTAGTAAGATTTTGATAATGGTGACCATATGCTAATTGATTATGTAATATATTATATAATCATGGATTTAAACTACGTTCAGGATAAACTGAATTAAAACTATTTTTTTGTTTATTTTTATCAATAAAACCCTTAAAATCATTATTGATATTAGTCATTGTATTACTATTAACAAAAGCAACTGTTTTATTTTTTGGATCCATCAATCCACTAATATTATTAGCAATAAAAGCACTATTACGACTAGTAACAAATCCTCTAACAGTAAAAGTACGATTAACAATATTATACTTATCACCAATTTTTAAATTATTATTATTAGCAAATTGTTCATAAATTAAAATTTCATTATCTTGTAATGGTAACTCTTCCAAACTTTGTTTATAATTACCTACTAAAATTGGTGGATCAATAATATTTTTAGGAACTGTTTGTGTAAATAGAAAAGATTTACCGGTCATTAATAAATCATTAACTAAAGTATATTGATTTCATTCAATATTTTGAAATAACATGCCATTAATAATTAAAAAATATAGTTGTGATTGCAAAGAAATATCAATTGTATTATATTCATGATTAGCGTATGATATTTTATGATAAATTTCATCTTGATAAATTTTTAATGCTTTATCATTTAAAATAAAATAGTTTACTTGATTAATATTTGTCTTTCCATCATAAACATAACTATTAATTAAATTACGCATTGCATTTTTATATTCTTCAGAAGAATTATAACCTTGATGATAATCATTAGGAACTAATAGTTTAAAATCAACATAATGATGATGATATTTAGTAGATATGTTATTTCCGATTTGTAAATAATTATTAGCATGAGAATCACTTAAATCACTACTACCATTAAAAATAAAACGATAAGTATCGCTATTAGCATTAACTAAAACAATTTGAAAAGTTGCATGATTTAATTTAAAAGTATCAATACTATCATCTTGTTTATAATATGACATATTTTCCAATCATAATCCTAAATGTGTTTTATAATAATTATATTCTTTTTCAAAACTATTTTTTTCAATTGGTAATTCATTTAATTCTTGAAAATTAGTATTTTGACTAATATCATTTAAATATTGATTTTCTACATATTGATCAGAAAATTGAATGCTTAAAAAAGTTATAATCATAATCATAACTAAAAAGCCTAACCCTAAAACTTGAATAATATTTTTTCTTTGTTCACGCAAATAATTGAAAAATATTTTTACCATATTCCACTAACCCCAGTTGATACTTCAAGTTAATTTTATCAATTTAAAAATATTTTTTAAAATTAAAACATTTTAATGTGTAATTTTTTATTTTAAGCAGTAAACCAGATTATATATTATTTAGTTAATGTCATTAATTGTTTATTATTAACGTTTAACTTTCAAGTAATAATGTATGAGACTAAATAAATTAAAATATTTATACTAATCATCAATGCAAAATATCATCAACGAAAAACAATAGGAAATGCGATTTTTGCAAAAGTTGCTAATAAATTAGAAAGTACCATTACTAAAGAAGGAACAATAAAAACAGCAACCAAACTACTCATTACCAATGCAGGTATTATTACCAGAAAGAAATTATAAGAAACTTCTAATGCAGTATAACCTAAACTTCGTAAAATATTAATTAATATTAAATTATCACGAACACTAATATTAGTAACAATAACAATAATCATTAGTGATAATGTAACACTAAAAATACCAAAAAATGAAATTATTATTTGTAAACTATATTGATTATTCTTCATAATACTACGTAAATTACTAATATCATACACCGATGATAATGAAGTACTAATACCTTTACTTTCCAAATATCCTGAGTGTGAAATTTGTGCTAAATCAATATTATAATCATTTTTATTACTAATAATTGGTAAGTAATGTTTAAAATCATTATCAGTAAATTTGCTTAATTTACTATTAGCAAAATTATTTTCTAATAAATCACTTTTACTACCAAATAAAATCTCATTAAGTCAAAGTTTGGGCATTACTATTATTTTTGGATCTAATTTATTAATATAATCATAAGCAACACCAATTATATATTTTGTTTGATTATCTAATCCTTTATACCTATAAATAACACTATTATTAAGTTGTTCTCCACCATTATAAACATTAACAACCGAAGGTAAAGCAGAAGTAGCGATTGGAATAAATTGAACAGGACTACTATCTGGATTTTTAATTCCTAATTTTTGAATTAAATGATTACGAATATTAATAAATTGTTTATCTTGCCAATTATTAGAAACTTCCATATCAGTTAAATTTAATTTACTAAAAGTAGAGAAATCACTTATACTAAAATTTAGAGATAAAAAATCACTTAAACTATCATCAATACCATAAGCAGTTCTTGGTGCACTTCAATTTTTAAAAGATTCTTTTGATAAGGTTTGTGTATCATTATCAAAAACAGCACCACGCTGATTAGGAAGTAACAGATTAGCCTTATCAAGTTCTAATTGTGTGTATGGTACTTCATACTGTTCATCATAAGGAATTAAACCAAAACTTATCAATAAATCAGTATTGTTTTTACCATTATTATTGGTTAAATAATTAAATAATATTTTATTTTTTTCTAAAAAATTCTTAATTATTGATGGAATCTTTGATGGATTAGCATCAATTCATTGTTTTATTTTTAATAATTCACTACCCATAATATAACGATTTTGAACATTAATCACAATTGATTTATTAGGATTAAGAGGATCAAATTGTTTAATTGCCGCTAATAATTCTGGATATAATGAAATTTTACTTTTAATATTATCAACACTATTAAATTGATACATTAATTTATTTTCGTTATTAATAAAGTTAGTTTTAATATTATCATCAAATTGATAACCATTTTGATAATTAAAATTAGTTCCCGCAAATTGTGAACCTAACATATTATTAACTAAACCACTAGCAGCAAGCGCAAAGAATACTAATGTTGCAGCAAAAATACTAGTAAAACACATAATTAATGTTTTACCAAAACTACGTAGTGAAGTAGTAACGGCCAACTTATTACGATAACTAAATCTACCAATCACATATCTTGCAATAAAAGTAAAAGTTGAACTAATATTTATTTTATATTTTTGTTTTGAAATATTATTAGTAATTAAATCTAAGGGTTTATTTCTTAATAAGAATAATACCATTAAAAAACTAATGAAAGTTAAACTAATGATTGGAATAACAAGTAATAAAATAGCAGTAACAATATTAAAATACCAACCATAACTAATTAAGGCAACAGTACTAATATTAGTAATATAAATTAAATAATGCGCAACTGGAATCGAAATTAAAACACCAATAATAGCAAAAATAAATAAAGGAGCAATAATTGAAATTACTAATGATATACTTAATTGTCAACTTTTATATCCTGTTGCTTTTAAAATTCCAATTAATTTTTTATTACGATCAATCATTTTAAAAGTAATAATAAAAATAATAATAGTAGTCACAATAAAAATTAAAATTAAAAATAAACTAGAAATCTCTTCAATAACATTAATTCTATTATTAATGGAACTAAAAGATCATTCTTGCATACTAGTATAAAATCTAGGATTATTGATATTTAAAGGTGAAACTATTTTATTATATTCAATACCATTATTATAATATTTTGTACTTGCTATATCAGTAGGTGTTTTATAAGTTGCATGAAGATAATTATAAATTCATTCATTATTTATTTGTGAATCAATATTTTTAGCCAAGTCAGGATTAATACCTAAAAAAAATCATCAATATTACTGCTAAATGCCTTTAAATCAGATTCAACTTTGTGCATCGTATTACCATTAGTAAAAGCAACAGTATTATTTTTTAAATCAAGTGAATTACCAAAATAACGACCAACAAATGCTGCTAATGAGCTTGTAGCATAACCACGAATAATAAACGTTTGTCCAGCAATTACATAATTTTGACCAATATGTAAATTATTTAGTTCAGCAAAATGTTTGTAAATTAAAATTTCATTATCTTGTAATGGTTTTTCTGTTAAACTTGGGCCACCATCTTTGACAATAATTGCTTTATTAACAATATATTCAGGTCCTGTTTCAATAAAAGCAAAATTTTTACTAGTAATTAATAAATCACGGACCATAACAGCATGTTGTCATTCAATATCTTTATATAACATTCCCATTGACATTATTTCATATAACTTAGCTTCATTTTTAATATCTATTTCACTATAGTTTCGATTAGCATATGGATACTCAGTTTTTCCTTTAAAATTATCATTATAAAACTGTAAAGCAGCTTCACTAGTAATCATAAAATTTGTTGCATTTTCTGGATGTAATGGATCATATAGATATTGATTTAGAATATTAGCATATTGTTCTATCGTTGCTTTATGAGTATCATAAGATGGATAATTAATAGGAATATTAATTTTAAAATCAATATATTTATGGCTAGTATCATTAAAAAGACTATCACCAATAGCAAAATATTCTTTACTATTAGCGAGTCCTCCATAAAAAGTAAAACGATATATATCAGGTCTAGTAGCATCTGGTATTGTTAACTGAAAAGTAGCTTTTGCCATCTTTTCTTTATCAATAGTATTATCTTTTTGATAATAATTAATATTATTTAAATAAGAACCATTTTTATCTTTTTCATTATATTTTCCATCAAAATTAACATATTCCACTGGTGAAAAAAATGTATATTGGTTAAATTCATTATGAGCAATATCGTTAACATATTGTTCAAATAAATAATTATTAGAAAATTTAATGATAAAAAGGCAATAATCATAATCATTACTAAAAAACCTAAACCAAACATTTGTAATAAATTGTTTTTTTGTTCACGAATATAATTACGTAATAATTTAAACATGATTATCCCTTCTTATGATCACTTATTAATAAATTAGATTTTGACAGTTTTGCTAAAGCTGACTTTGCTGCTTCTTGCTCAGCTTTCTTTTTATTTGTTCCTACTCCTTTCCCCATTAGTATTTTATTATCTAAATACACATGAACAATAAAATAAGTAATATTATCTTTTTTAATTTGTTCCATAGTTTTATAATTAATAGGATCTCTTTTTTCTGCCTGTACTAATTCTTGTAATTTAGTTTTATAATCAATAATTGTTTCTAACTGATTAGTTTTAATTAATTCAAATAAAGTTAAATCTAAGATTTTTTTAACGGCACTATTTCCTAAATCAAGATATACTGCAGCAAGAAATGATTCAAAAACATCTGATAAAATACTTTCGCGTTGTTGCCCACCTGTATTTTTTTCACCATTTCCCAAAAATAAATAATCTTGTAATCCTAGAGCAATTGCCACTGCTGCCAATGTTTCTTGTCTAACTGCCTTACTACGTAAACTTGTTAATTGTCCCTCATCTTTATTTGGAAATAAGTGCCAAATGTAAGTTGAAATATTTTCCCCTAAAATCGAATCACCCAAAAATTCTAATCGCTCATATGAATAATCTAAATTATGTTCGTTTGAAAAAGAACGATGAGTAAACGCTTCACGATAATTACGATTAGATTTAATTTTTTCTAAAATACTCGATTTTAAAATATGTTCAATATTAATCATATTTTTCTCCTTAATACTTATTTATAAATTATAATTCTTGAATTTGTTTAGCTATTTTATTAGTAACATCTTGCTCAATAGCACGAATTAAAAGTTTTAAAGTACTATAATAAGATTTTTTATCAC
The DNA here is from genome assembly GCF_964031195.1 of Spiroplasma endosymbiont of Phycita roborella. NCBI lineage: Bacteria > Bacillati > Mycoplasmatota > Mollicutes > Entomoplasmatales > Spiroplasmataceae > Spiroplasma > Spiroplasma endosymbiont of Phycita roborella. Next base: position 339,000 of record NZ_CAXIQJ010000004.1, read on the forward strand.
TAGATCCATGTGCTTTAAAAGCAATGCCATTAATACCTATTAATTGAGCACCACCTGTATTCTTATAATCAAAAGTCTTTTTAATATTTTTAAAAATACCAATTGACATTAAACCTAAAAATTTAGTTCATAAATTTTTTTTATAACCATTTTTAATTAATGTAAATAATAATGATGCCATGCCTTCAACTGATTTTAAAACAATATTACCTGAATAACCATCACAAATAATAATATCAACATCACCACTTAAAACATTTCGTGGTTCAATATTACCGTGAAAATTTAAAAAACTTAACTTTTCATTTTTTTGTGTTAATTGTTTTAGTTTAGCATATGTTGCTTTAGTTACTTCTGGACCTTTGCTTTCTTCAATGCCAATATTTAATAAACCAATTTTAGGACGTGAAATATTTTGAATAGTTTGACAATAAATATGACCCATTAATGCAAAATTAATTAATTCATCAACAGTGTTTTCAATATTTGCTCCAACATCCAATAATACTACTTGTCGATTTTTTATTAAAGTAGGCATAATTGGCATGAATGCCGGACGTTTAATGCCTTTGATTTCGCCTAATAAAAAATGACAAGCACCAAGATAGGCAGCAGTTGAACCCGAAGTTAGAATCCCATCTGCTTTTTTATTTTTAACTAACTGAATGGCTTGATTCATAGAAGAATCAGTCATTCTAATACCAGCGAGTGGACCATCATTCATAGTTATTACTTGGGTTGTTGCTAGTATTGTTATTCTTGATGATAATGGCTTATTTTTTAATAAAATCTGCAAGTTTCCATTAATTTGTTTTTCATCACCAACTAAACAAATTTCAACGTTTTTGAATTCTTTAATAACTTCTAACGCTGCAGCAATAGCGGGCAAACTACCATGGTCTGAACCCATTACATCAAAAGCAATTTTCATAGTTCCTCCTAAAAACAAAAAATAATTTAAGAAACCTTAAATAATATTATATTATATTATTGATAGTTTAATTATACGTTAATTTTTTTAATTCCTTAAGATTAACAATCCAACTAATACTGCATTTATTTATTTTAAATATGAATATTTCATTATTTGCTAGTAAAAAGTTAAAAAACAATTTATCTCTAATTATTTTGATATTGATTTTCTAAATAATTGTTTTTATTTACACCAGTTTTTTTTAAAGACCAAAACCCTTTTATTTATTTTATTAATAAAAAAAACTTTAAAAGCAAAAAACTAATATAAATATAAAAATATCTTATCATAATTTTACTAAAATCAAAAATAATCAAAGAATTAAAAAAATATTAAAACATTTAATAGTGTTTATTTTTATTTATAAAATAAACACTATTAATTTGATTATTATTCATAAAAAATAAAAATAAAGTTAATTAAAAATAATTTTTATGTCAATATCGAGTGAAAATTTCCCAAAAATATTTTTTAAAAAATAAATTATTTTGAAAAGTTATACTGTTAAATAAACATAAATTCCAAATAAATTCTTTTCTAGATAAAAATAGAAATAAAGTTTTTTAATTTTTTAAAATTTTTTGTATAATTAATTTATACAAAAAATTATATAAGTTTTTAACTCATTTATTTTAAGATAAAATAAATGAGTTTTTTTATTATTTATTCAAAGGAGAAAATAAAAAATGTTTAAAGTTAAACCTAATTCACCAGTTTATGAATTTTATTATTCTGAAATAAAAAAATTAGAGGGTAAAATTAAAGATAATAAAGAATTAGATAATATAATAAATACTGAAAAAAATCTTAAAGAAGAAATAGAAAAACTAGAAATATATCTAAAAACATTAAATGAAAATTTAAAAAAGAAATATAAAATAATTCCATATATTGAAAAATTAAATATATATGATTTAGAAGATAAAATCGAATCAAAAGGACAAAAAAGGGTTGATAATGTAGGAAAATATTTAAAATTAAAATCAAGTTTAGATTATGATTTTGATTCAATTTTTGAACAATGAAAACGCAGTGCAAACAGTGAAAATCAACCTTTAACAAGTGGATATAAACCAAGCTCACCACAGATGTAAAAGGGGAAGATATTGCATTTGCAATATCTTTATATCTTTAAAATTGATTTTAAGACACCAAATTTGCTCATATACAAATGTTTTAAAATTTTATATGGTTTAGTATTAATAAAATAAATCTCTTCTAAAATATGTTTTTTTACTTTTAATTAAAAATTATTGATATCCATATCTTCAAGGATGGTCTTTATTTGGTATATAAACTTTTTTAGTTTTTATCAAATCTTCTTTAATAATTGGTTTTAATGCTATTTCTTTTAGTTCATATATTTTATTATTATAACTAAGATAGAATTCATTAATAAATGATTTAAGTACAATTACATCAGTTCTAGGTTGTATATATTGAACTTTGTTATTTTTATAAGGAAAATATTTTTTACCATAATATGTTATAGTTGAACCACTATCTGTTTTTCTTTTACAAAATCTTGAAAGATAAACATTTATTTCATTTTGTGTAGGAGCTTTAACCATAGCAGATTTATTATCATCAATAGGAAAAGCAAACTGATTATTAAAAATGTTTATATATGTTTTAAGAAATTTATTACCATCTTCTAAATTTTTAATTTTATTAAGTCGTAATTCACTAATTAAGCGACTTTGAAGTGTTCCAAATAATCGTTCAATTCTGCCTTTAGCTTGTGGAATTGAGGTTCTAATTACTTCAACACCTAAATCATTACAGCATTTTTGAAATTGAGTATAAGTGTTATTTTCTGTGTTTATTTTACCTGAATCAATTTTTTTCTTATATCCAAAAACTGTTCTATTATCAGTATAAAATATCTTTGGTATGCCATATTTAGTTAAAATTTGATAAAAAACATTATAATAACCATCTAATGTCTCTTGGTGATCAAATCATAGTCCAACAATATTTCCTGTAGCATCATCAATTGCAGCATGTAAAAATGCTTTTGGTTTATCGTTACCAAATCAATGATGATTACTTGCATCCATTTGAATTAATTCACCAAAATTTGTTCTACGATTTCTTGTGGGATGCAAGTTATTTTTTTTATTCTTATGTCTTTTTGGTGAAGTGATTTTTTCTTGAATTAATAGATTATAAACTGTACTATATGCAATTTTAGTGTTTTCTTCATTAATTAATTTTTCCTGAAAATGTTGAAAATTAAAATTATAATATTTTGTTTTATATAAGTTTATAATTTTATTTTTAATTTCTATTTTTGTTGCCTTATTAGAAATTTTATTGCGAGATTTATGAATAAAACCAACTTTACCTTCTTTATTAAAAATTTGAATTAATTGGTTAATTCTTCTAATAGTTAGGTTAAGTTTATTTTTGGCTTGATGTTTAGATAATTTATTAATAACAATGTCATTTATAATTTTGTATTTATATTTTTCTTTCATAGTCATGCTTCTTTCCATTTTTATCACCAAGTATATTTAACTTCACTTTTTGAGAAATTTTCACTCGATAACTAATAGGAAATTATCACTAAATAATGACATTAAAAATAATTTTTATTGTATTTTATTTTAAAAACTTTAGAATTTAGTTACTTCTTATTATATATCTAAGAAGGCATTGGGGAAAAATTAATAACACAACTAAAAACTTTACTTATAAACAGTAATTTTTTGGATATGATTTTGAAATACTTATAAATTTTTGTAGTAAAACTAATTCAAAAAAATTAATACTACTACTTTTGAGGATCTTGTTAAAAGAATATGATCCTTTTTAAAATATATACTTACTGTTATTAATAACAAATTAACATTATATTAAATAAAACTTTTGTAATTAAAAAGGAGTAAAAATGATAAATTTAAAAAAAATAAAATTAACAAAAAACAATAATCGCTTTGGTGGAAAAACAAAGAAATGAAAAAATAATAAAGGAGAATGAGAATATAAAACTGAAATTAGAAATAAATCTAATGAACTTGATTCAGTTATTTATGAATCGTATATGACAATTTATGACAAAAACAAAAATGATTTTAAATGTTGAACTAAAAGAATTGCCTTTCCAAATAGTCAAATTATTTTTGAAATATTTTTAATTAAAAATAATAAATTATATAAACACGTTAAAAAATATGAAAACATTGACAAATTATCAGATGACCTAAACAATAATAAACTTTTAGATTCCTCTCCTATCAAAGTTAAAGGAGGCGAAAAATCAGATCCAAAATATTATTATTTTTTAGAAAACGCTACTATAAATTCTATTCATAATATAGATATGTTTATAAAAAATATTACCTCATTTAATCAAGAATTAAGTATTAATATTAATTATGATAATTTATTAAATTTATATCAGTATTTAACAAATATGCAAAAAATTATTGATAATCCTACTTCGTCTAGCAATATTTCAATAAATGCCAAAATTAAAAAAACATTACCTAATTTATTGTTAGGATTACTACTAGTTTATATTGCATTTACTGGAAAAAATGCACAAAGAATAATTTCTACATATATTTTTGATGAGCAAGAATATACATCAGAAGATTATTTTTATGGAATATTTCAAAATAAACAAAACTATTTCACAACATTCATTGATACTATTTTAACGACATTTTTTACCTCAGCAATTGCTGATTGATCAAGAAATACAATTTTAAATATAATCCAAAGTCAAAAAAGTAATCCAATAAATGATTTTAAAATTAAAAAAATTCCTATTGAACCATTTGAAAAATATAAACATGAATTTTTAACCCTTTTATATGAAGAAAATGAAGTAAAATTAAAAAATAATATGTCACGAATAAAACGTATTAATAATTTAATAAAAAAACTTAATAATATTCCAAACTCTACAGATTTTGAATATCATCCAAATTTTAAAAAAGAAATTGAAAAAATTAGTGACTTTAATTGTTTAAAGAAGCCTATTGATAATAGTATAATAAAAGAATTAACATCTTCGGCAAACAAAGTGATTGATAATTTAAATAAATTAAAAAAAACTGATTTAGATACTTTAGAATGAAAAGAAAGAATAAATTATTCATTATTTGATTTATTTTTAGAATCAGTAACATGACTAATGGCACATTCTATAATGACAGGTGCAATAGCAAATGCTATACAAGAAAACTTTAAAATAAGTGATTGAATTAAATTTTTTACTAAACCAAATATTATATTAGCAAATACAATCACTTATTTTTCTATACGACCAGTTAATTATATATTTAAATGAGGATTAGAAACATTAAAAATTAAAACTAATATTTGTCCTCAAATAATTTCAAACTGAATTACAAAACAATCAAATTGTGGAAAATTTTCAATGGCAATTTTGTCATTTTTTTTCAATGCTGTTTTTACTAATATTACTAAAACAACAACACTACTTACTAAATATGAAGTTACAAAATCTCATGATCTACTTGAATTAAAATTAAAAAAATGAGAAACATGATTTTTTTTCTTAGCAACAGGTTCTCAAATGATTTCTCTTTCTATTTCAAATTTTTATAAAATCTTTAGTTTTGAAACTTTAATAAAAAAAAATAGATATTTTCATAAACCAAACATAAGTTTACTAGAAGAAAAATTAATAGAATTAGAAAATAATAGTAATATTCCAATTTTTAATAAATCAGAAGTAATAAAAATGCAAGATAGTATAAATGAAGTAAATAAGGCTTATAAAGTAATATATTCAAATACAAAAAAATTCAAGACAAAGATAATAAATAGCACTGATTATGATTCAGATCAATTTCCATTATCAAACAAAAAAATGATTTTATTTGCTTAATTCATAATATAACTTAAAAATATATTTTTTTTAAAAAATATTTATACTAATTTATGGATATTTTTAAAAAAAAGAAAAAAATAATCCAAAATTTAACATTAGAAAAAAGGATCTTTTTATTATGGATAAAGATAAGGAAATTGAAAAGTTAAGAAAACAAGATGCAGAAAATAAAAAACAATTTGAAGAAGAAAGATTAAAAAAAAGAATTGAAGAAGCTGAAAAAGAAAGAAAAAGAATTGCAGAAGAAAAAAAACAATATAAAAAAGATAAAAATTTATAGACATAATACATTTTTATTATACTTACAATATAAAAAATGGAAATGTTTAGTAATCTGTGTAACTTACAAAAATAACTATGTTTAATTAATTCTAGTAAATATAATTAAATGACTAGAAAGAGTGAGTTACAGATGGCTAAAAAAGATAACTTTAATAATAATGATCCAATATCAAAAGCAGTAGATTTATTACTAGAAAATACTGAAGATTTAACAACAGTTTTTAAACCTGGCGGTTTATATAAAGAATTAACAAAAAGATTAGTTGAAAAAATGTTGAATTCTGAAATGCAAAATTATTTAGGATATGAAAAAAATCAACATAGTACTACTGAAAATGCTCGTAATGGTACAAGTTCAAAAAAATTAATAACTCAACAAGGTAAAATTGAAATTGATGTACCAAGAGATCGCAATAGTAATTTTACTCCTGTAATAGTTCCTAAAAGGCAAAGAAGATTTGATGGTTTTGATCAACAAGTTCTTTCCTTGTATGCAAAAGGAATGACATTATCTGACATTAGAATGCAGTTGCAAGAGTTATATCATGGTGCTGATATTAGTGAAAGTGTTATTAGTCAAATTACTGATGATGTTATTGATGATGTTAAAGCATGACAAAATCGACCATTAGAAAGTATTTATCCTATTGTTTATTTTGATTGTATAGTAGTTAAAGTACGACAAGATAAACGGATTATTAACAAATCAGTTTATATAGCATTAGGAGTTGATTTAGAAGGCAAAAAAGATGTTTTAGGATTATGAATCAGTGAAAATGAAGGTTCTAAGTTTTGATTATCTAATTTCACAGAAATGAAAAATCGTGGCTTAAATGATATTCTTATTGCTTGTAGTGATAATTTAACAGGCATGTCAGAAGCAATACAATCAGTTTATCCTAAAACAGAACATCAATTATGCATTGTTCATCAAATTAGAAATAGTTTAAAATATGTTTCATACAAACATCGAAAAGGTCTAGTTGCAGATTTAAAACCAATTTATAGTGCATGTAGTGAAGAACAAGCAATGCAAGCTTTAGAATCGTTTGAAAGTAAATGAAATAAACAATATCCTCAAATTACTAAATCTTGATATAAAAATTGAGATAATTTAATGGTTTTTATTAGTTATCCAGTAGAAATCAAAAGAGTGATTTATACTACAAATGCTATTGAATCTGTTAATAGTCAATTACGAAAAATCATCAGAAATAAAAAAGTTTTTCCTAATGATATGGCAGTTTTCAAAATATTTTACTTGGCAATTGAAAATATAACAAAAAAATGAACATTGCCTATTCAAAATTGAAATACAGCAATTGCTCATTTTATGATAAAATTTGAAGACAGAATTAATCTAAATTAGTAACTGGATGGGTTACACTTTATTGGACACTAATTGCATAGACAAGTGAACAAATTAGTTAAAAGAAAGGAATTATAATTATGGTCAATATTAACTCATATTCAGATGAATTTAAAAAAAAATAGTAGCTTTATATCAAAGTGACAAATCAGTATCTTGCCTTGTTAAAGAATACAATGTTACAAGAGCAGCTACTTACAATTGAATTAAGCAATTTACTAATTCAGGTAGTTTTAAAACTAAAGATAATCTTTCAGATTTAGAAAAACAATTAATTCAAGCAAATAAAGAATTAAAACAGTTACGAATGGAAATTGATATTTTAAAGCAAGCAGCACTAATAATAGGCAGAAAGTAGAGATTATTGCAAATAATAAATCTAAATATAAAATTCGCACAATGTGTCATTTTTTAAAACTCTCTAAATCAACATATTATTTTAATTTAAAGAAAAAAAATAAAATTCAAAATAATATTTATGAACAAGCTGTTATTAGTGCTTTTAAAGAAAATAAAGAAGTTTATGGTACTAGAAGATTAAAAGTCATACTAGCAAACCAAGAAATTTATTTATCACGCAGAAAAATTAAAGAAATTATGAATAAGCATAATTTAATATCAAAATACACTAAATTATCATTCAAAAATTATCATAATAAAGTCAATGATAGTCAAATAACCAATCTTGTTAATAGAAACTTTAATAATAGAATTAAAAATGAAGTTATTGTTAGTGATTTAACTTATGTTCAAGTTAATGGTAAATGAAACTATATTTGCCTATTAATCGACCTATTTAACCGCGAAATTATTGGACATAGTGTTGGAGTTAAAAAAGATGCATCATTAGTATATCAAGCATTTATGCAATCAAATCACTGTTTAAAAGATATTGAAATATTTCATACTGATCGCGGTAATGAATTCAATAATAAAACTATTGATAAACTTTTATTAGCTTTCAACATAACTCGATCTTTAAGCAAAAAAGGATGTCCTTATGACAATGCTGTTGCTGAAGCAACTTTTAAAACTTTCAAAATTGAATTTATTAATGATAAAAATTTTACATCATTAATCCAATTAAAATTAGAATTATTTGATTACATCAATTGATATAACAACATAAGAATTCACAGTACTCTAAACTACCTAACTCCAATTAGTTATCAAAAACAAATGTCTACCAAAAAATAGTCCTAAAAAGGGTTGCCATTCCAAACTTTGTAAAACAAAGATACTAATTTAGATTAATTCTGTCTTCAAATTTTATCATAAAATGAGCAATTGCTGTATTTCAATTTTGAATAGGCAATGTTCATTTTTTTGTTATATTTTCAATTGCCAAGTAAAATATTTTGAAAACTGCCATATCATTAGGAAAAACTTTTTTATTTCTGATGATTTTTCGTAATTGACTATTAACAGATTCAATAGCATTTGTAGTATAAATCACTCTTTTGATTTCTACTGGATAACTAATAAAAACCATTAAATTATCTCAATTTTTATATCAAGATTTAGTAATTTGAGGATATTGTTTATTTCATTTACTTTCAAACGATTCTAAAGCTTGCATTGCTTGTTCTTCACTACATGCACTATAAATTGGTTTTAAATCTGCAACTAGACCTTTTCGATGTTTGTATGAAACATATTTTAAACTATTTCTAATTTGATGAACAATGCATAATTGATGTTCTGTTTTAGGATAAACTGATTGTATTGCTTCTGACATGCCTGTTAAATTATCACTACAAGCAATAAGAATATCATTTAAGCCACGATTTTTCATTTCTGTGAAATTAGATAATCAAAACTTAGAACCTTCATTTTCACTAATTCATAATCCTAAAACATCTTTTTTGCCTTCTAAATCAACTCCTAATGCTATATAAACTGATTTGTTAATAATCCGTTTATCTTGTCGTACTTTAACTACTATACAATCAAAATAAACAATAGGATAAATACTTTCTAATGGTCGATTTTGTCATGCTTTAACATCATCAATAACATCATCAGTAATTTGACTAATAACACTTTCACTAATATCAGCACCATGATATAACTCTTGCAACTGCATTCTAATGTCAGATAATGTGGATGGGTTACACTTTATTGGACACTAATTACATAGACAAGTGAACAAATTAGTTAAAAGAAAGGAATTATAATTATGGTCACTATTAACTCATATTCAGATGAATTTAAAAAACAAATAGTAGCTTTATATCAAAGTGGCAAATCAGTATCTTGCCTTGTTAAAGAATACAATGTTACAAGAGCAGCTACTTACAATTGAATTAAGCAATTTACTAATTCAGGTAGTTTTAAAACTAAAGATAATCTTTCAGACTTAGAAAAACAATTAATTCAAGCAAATAAAGAATTAAAACAGTTACGAATGGAAATTGATATTTTAAAGCAAGCAGCACTAATAATAGGCAGAAAGTAGAGATTATTGCAAATAATAAATCTAAATATAAAATTCGCACAATGTGTCATTTTTTAAAACTCTCTAAATCAACATATTATTTTAATTTAAAGAAAAAAATAAAATTCAAAATAATATTTATGAACAAGCTGTTATTAGTGCTTTTAAAGAAAATAAAGAAGTTTATGGTACTAGAAGATTAAAAGTCATACTAGCAAACCAAGAAATTTATTTATCACGCAGAAAAATTAAAGAAATTATGAATAAGCATAATTTAATATCAAAATACACTAAATTATCATTCAAAAATTATCATAATAAAGTCAATGATAGTCAAATAACCAATCTTGTTAATAGAAACTTTAATAATAGAATTAAAAATGAAGTTATTGTTAGTGATTTAACTTATGTTCAAGTTAATGGTAAATGAAACTATATTTGCCTATTAATCGACCTATTTAACCGCGAAATTATTGGACATAGTGTTGGAGTTAAAAAAGATGCATCATTAGTATATCAAGCATTTATGCAATCAAATCACTGTTTAAAAGATATTGAAATATTTCATACTGATCGCGGTAATGAATTCAATAATAAAACTATTGATAAACTTTTATTAGCTTTTAACATAACTCGATCTTTAAGCAAAAAAGGATGTCCTTATGACAATGCTGTTGCTGAAGCAACTTTTAAAACTTTCAAAATTGAATTTATTAATGATAAAAATTTTACATCATTAATCCAATTAAAATTAGAATTATTTGATTACATCAATTGATATAACAACATAAGAATTCACAGTACTCTAAACTACCTAACTCCAATTAGTTATCAAAAACAAATGTCTACCAAAAAATAGTCCTAAAAAGGGTTGCCATTCCAGATTCTAAAGCTTGCATTGCTTGTTCTTCACTACATGCACTATAAATTGGTTTTAAATCTGCAACTAGACCTTTTCGATGTTTGTATGAAACATATTTTAAACTATTTCTAATTTGATGAACAATGCATAATTGATGTTCTGTTTTAGGATAAACTGATTGTATTGCTTCTGACATGCCTGTTAAATTATCACTACAAGCAATAAGAATATCATTTAAGCCACGATTTTTCATTTCTGTGAAATTAGATAATCAAAACTTAGAACCTTCATTTTCACTAATTCATAATCCTAAAACATCTTTTTTGCCTTCTAAATCAACTCCTAATGCTATATAAACTGATTTGTTAATAATCCGTTTATCTTGTCGTACTTTAACTACTATACAATCAAAATAAACAATAGGATAAATACTTTCTAATGGTCGATTTTGTCATGCTTTAACATCATCAATAACATCATCAGTAATTTGACTAATAACACTTTCACTAATATCAGCACCATGATATAACTCTTGCAACTGCATTCTAATGTCAGATAATGTCATTCCTTTTGCATACAAGGAAAGAACTTGTTGATCAAAACCATCAAATCTTCTTTGCCTTTTAGGAACTATTACAGGAGTAAAATTACTATTGCGATCTCTTGGTACATCAATTTCAATTTTACCTTGTTGAGTTATTAATTTTTTTGAACTTGTACCATTACGAGCATTTTCAGTAGTACTATGTTGATTTTTTTCATATCCTAAATAATTTTGCATTTCAGAATTCAACATTTTTTCAACTAATCTTTTTGTTAATTCTTTATATAAACCGCCAGGTTTAAAAACTGTTGTTAAATCTTCAGTATTTTCTAGTAATAAATCTACTGCTTTTGATATTGGATCATTATTATTAAAGTTATCTTTTTTAGCCATCTGTAACTCACTCTTTCTAGTCATTTAATTATATTTACTAGAATTAATTAAACATAGTTATTTTTGTAAGTTACACAGATTACTAAACATTTCCTTGCATTCAGAATTCAACATTTTTTCAACTAATCTTTTTGTTAATTCTTTATATAAACCGCTAGGTTTAAAAACTGTTGTTAAATCTTCAGTATTTTCTAGTAATAAATCTACTGCTTTTGATATTGGATCATTATTATTAAAGTTATCTTTTTTAGCCATCTGTAACTCACTCTTTCTAGTCATTTAATTATATTTACTAGAATTAATTAAACATAGTTATTTTTGTAAGTTACACAGATTACTAAACATTTCCTTGCATTCAGAATTCAACATTTTTTCAACTAATCTTTTTGTTAATTCTTTATATAAACCGCCAGGTTTAAAAACTGTTGTTAAATCTTCAGTATTTTCTAGTAATAAATCTACTGCTTTTGATATTGGATCATTATTATTAAAGTTATCTTTTTTAGCCATCTGTAACTCACTCTTTCTAGTCATTTAATTATATTTACTAGAATTAATTAAACATAGTTATTTTTGTAAGTTACACAGATTACTAAACATTTCCAAAATTATTTAGGATATGAAAAAAATCAACATAGTACTACTGAAAATGCTCGTAATGGTACAAGTTCAAAAAAATTAATAACTCAACAAGGTAAAATTGAAATTGATGTACCAAGAGATCGCAATAGTAATTTTACTCCTGTAATAGTTCCTAAAAGGCAAAGAAGATTTGATGGTTTTGATCAACAAGTTCTTTCCTTGTATGCAAAAGGAATGACATTATCTGACATTAGAATGCAGTTGCAAGAGTTATATCATGGTGCTGATATTAGTGAAAGTGTTATTAGTCAAATTACTGATGATGTTATTGATGATGTTAAAGCATGACAAAATCGACCATTAGAAAGTATTTATCCTATTGTTTATTTTGATTGTATAGTAGTTAAAGTACGACAAGATAAACGGATTATTAACAAATCAGTTTATATAGCATTAGGAGTTGATTTAGAAGGCAAAAAAGATGTTTTAGGATTATGAATTAGTGAAAATGAAGGTTCTAAGTTTTGATTATCTAATTTCACAGAAATGAAAAATCGTGGCTTAAATGATATTCTTATTGCTTGTAGTGATAATTTAACAGGCATGTCAGAAGCAATACAATCAGTTTATCCTAAAACAGAACATCAATTATGCATTGTTCATCAAATTAGAAATAGTTTAAAATATGTTTCATACAAACATCGAAAAGGTCTAGTTGCAGATTTAAAACCAATTTATAGTGCATGTAGTGAAGAACAAGCAATGCAAGCTTTAGAATCGTTTGAAAGTAAATGAAATAAACAATATCCTCAAATTACTAAATCTTGATATAAAAATTGAGATAATTTAATGGTTTTTATTAGTTATCCAGTAGAAATCAAAAGAGTGATTTATACTACAAATGCTATTGAATCTGTTAATAGTCAATTACGAAAAATCATCAGAAATAAAAAAGTTTTTCCTAATGATATGGCAGTTTTCAAAATATTTTACTTGGCAATTGAAAATATAACAAAAAAACGAACATTGCCTATTCAAAATTGAAATACAGCAATTGCTCATTTTATGATAAAATTTGAAGACAGAATTAATCTAAATTAGTAACTTTGTAAAACAAAGATACACAGATTATTAAAAAGCCTCTGAAATTTTTAAATTTTAAATTTTTCTATTAATTTATATAATGTAGTTTACAAAGTTATTGGATTTTTAATTAATAAAATAAAAAATTTCTTCAACCGAAACTAATATACAAGTTGAAGAAATTTTTTTATTACTTTCAAATTTTCCAGGAATAATTTTCATGTTTTTTTACTAAATGCACTATAAATTATTTTAAATTGATTTTCAATAGTCTTTAGTATTTTTCTAAACTGGTTCTAATTTAGTAAACATTATATAAATTTTAAAATTAGTTTAAATATGAAAAAATTATATAATTTAAGGTTAATGATAATATCATTAACCTTAAATTTCATTAACAACTGTTAAAATCATAGGTAACTTACCAGTTTCTTTTTTAATATAATCTTGTAAATCATTTTTCATTTTAGTCTTAACTTCACTAAGACTAAAAGCAGTATTAGTTTTATATTTTTCAATAACATTAATAATAATGTTTTGCAATTTTTTCAACATTTCTTCATTATTAGTTAAATAAACAACACCACGCATTTGTGCATCAATTAAAGAAACAATTTCCTTAGTTTTACGATTTATTGTCATTCCTGTAATTAAAATACCATCACGTTGTAATTGTTTTCTTTCACTAATAACAATTGAACCAATATCACCAACACCAATACCATCTACATATACATCACCAGTTTTTATTAAGTTATCTGTTGTTTTATTAGTAGCATTTTTATCATTAAAACGAGAAGGACGTGCAACATACTGTTTAACAAAATTATCAATTAATTTACCATTTTCAAAAGTAATAACTTCACCATTATCATGAATTAAAGCATTGTTATGTAACACACCAGCATCAATGGCTGCTGCTTGTGCTGCTACAAAATCTTTATATAAACCTTTAACTGGTAAAAAATATTTTGGTTCAATAATATTAACCATTAACTTAATATCTTCATAAGAAGCATTTAAACTTCAAGCTTGTTTTTCTGATATATTAATAACTTTAACATCAGTACGTGCTAAGTCATCTAATAAGGCTGCATGAGCCAATTCATTTCCTGGAATTGGTGGAGTTGCTAAAATTATTGTATCTTGCGATTCAAGTTTTAAATAATCATCATTACCAATAGCAATTTTATTCATTCTAGTAAATAAACGTTCACCACTACCAGTAACAATAATTACTGTATCTTTAGTACCAATTGTTTGTGCTAAATTAATAATTTGTGATTTATCAATATTGAAAGCGTTTAAATCATTAACTTTTAATAAAATATCATATAAAGTTGCACCATAAACTGCAATTTTACGTTTAGAGTCAGTTTCTTTAATAGCATTAAGAATTTCACTAACACGATATAAATCTTGATCATAACATGCAAGAATAACCCTTCCTGGTGCTTCTTTTAATACTGGTTCAATAATAGTTTGAATTTTATGCTTAGGAGCTGTAAAAGCTTTTCTATTGGCACATGTTGCTTCACTAATTAATAATAAAACATCATTTTTAGAAACACTAGCTAAATGTTGAATATCAGTAGTAAAATCACTACGATATTCACCATCAAAAATATAATCACCCGTATAAACAATTGTTTCATTTAATTTAATATTTTCACCATTATTTACAGTTAAAACAAAACCTAAACTACCTGGAATTGAAGTAGTTGTTTTAAATGTTTTAACAACAACATTACCAAACGATACTTTTTGTTCAGGCTCAATAGTTTTAATTATAATTTCATTTTGATTAATAAAACGAAAACGTTCTAATTTCTGCTTAATCATAAAATCAGTTAATTTACTAGTAAAGATTGGAACTTTATACTCGGGTTTTATTTTATTAAAATCTTTTAAAATATAAGGTAGTGCTCCAAAAGCATCATCAGATGGTTTTGAAATAAATATACCTTGAATACGATGTTTATTTTCTTTTAAATATGTATAATCTGGAATAATAATATCAATTCCTAAAATTTCTCTTTCTGGGAGTCTAATGCCGGCATCAAATACAAATATCTTATCATTTACTTCAACAACATATAAGTTTTTACCACGTTCATCTAATCCACCCAGAGCAAATACTTTTATCTTTGCCATGTTTTCACCAGTTTTCAACTTTCTTTATTTTTATTTTATAAAATTTAATATCTTAGAAGAACATAAAAATTAAAATTTTAACTTAAATTCCCAAGATGCTGCTATATTATGTTATTAGTATTTTAACACTAATTTAATAATAAAACTGTAATTAATTTTCATTAAAAATAGTTTCAAATTATTTATCAATAATTTCTAAGCTAAGCTTACTATTATCTTCAACTTTAATTACTCGAACTTTAATTATATCATTGATTTTAACGACATTATTTAAATTATCAATACGTTTATTAAATTTTTTTGAAAATTCTGAAATATGAATTAAACCATCAATCTTATCTTGTAAATTAACAAAAACACCAAAATTAACAATTTTTACAACTTTACTATCAAATTCAGAACCGATTTTAATTTGAACAAGATTAACAATACTTTCAATAATTTGTCAAGCTTTATCAATGGCTGATTGTTCATTATGATAAATCATCAATCGTCCATCATCTTCAATATCAATTTTAACATTATCACAGTCGGTAATAATTTTATTAATAACTTTCCCACCAACACCAATAATATCACGAATTTTATCAATTGGAATTAACTTTTGAATAATTTTTGGAGCATTAGGTGCCAATGTAGTTCTAGGCTTTTTAATTACTTCATTCATGTTTGCTAATACTTGTAATCTCGCAACTCTGGCTTTTTCCAAAGCTTGTGTAATAATATTAAAATCAATACCAGTAATTTTAATATCCATTTGTAAAACACAAATACCATTGGCTGTTCCTGCCACTTTAAAATCCATATCACCTAAGTGATCTTCTAATCCTTGAATATCAGTTAAAATTGTAAAATCTTTTTCTTCTTTAATTAAACCCATGGCAATACCAGCAATTGCAGCTCTAATTGGTACACCACCAGCCATTAATGCCATTGATGAAGCACAAATTGCTGCTTGTGAAGTTGAACCATTTGATGCTAATACTTCTGATACTAATCTAATTGTATAAGGGAAATCTTTTTCAAGAGGAATAATTTGTAATAATGCTTTTTCACCAAGGGCGCCATGACCAATCTCACGTCGTGAAGGAACACCCATTCTTCCGGTTTCACCAACAGAAAATGGAGGAAAATTATAATGATGAATAAAACGTTTATACTCTTCTTTACCTAATCCATCAATAATTTGATGTTCAGCAAGTGCACCCAACGTTAAAACTGATAAAACTTGTGTTTCACCACGAGTAAACATTGCACTACCATGAACAATAGGTAAAACATCAATCATACTTGTTAATTTTCTAATATCATCAGCTTTTCGTCCATCAACTCGTACATTATTTTTTAAAATCATAGTACGCATTGCTTTTTGTAATAATTGATCAATACTTTTGCGTAAATTATGAATAGTTGTTTCTTCACCAATATTTAAAACTTCTTGATTAAATTCATTTTTAAAACTTTGAAATGTTTCTTCAACTAAATTTTTAATCAAGTTGCTTCGACTTTTTTTATCAACAGTAGTACTAATTTTACTAATTTGTGATTGACAATTTGTTTCTACAAATTGTTCAATATTAACAGGAATTAATGCTAACTGTGGTTCAAATTTATTTGGTTTTAATTTTTCAATGATACTTTCTTGAAAAATTATTAATTTAATAATATGTTCATGTGCAAATTTTAATGCTTTAATCATATCTTTTTCTAAAATATCATGACATCCTGCTTCAACCATATTGATGGCATCTTTTGTTCCACCAACAATTAATTCCATTTTTGAATTTAATAATTGCTCTTGTGTTGGATTAAGGACAAGTTCATCATTTATTTTACCAACAACAACAGTAGCACTAGGACCCTGAAATGGCAAACTACTTAATCCTAAAGCAAGTGAAGTCCCAAAAGCTGCATTTACTCTAACATCACAAGCATCATCTAACGCAAAAACATTATTTACAACTTGCACTTCATTAACAAAACCTTTTGGAAATAATGGACGAATTGAACGATCAATTAATCTAGCACATAGTGTTGCATATTCACTAGGTCGACCTTCACGCTTTAAAAAACCACCCGGAATCTTACCAACTGAATATAACTTTTCTTGAAAAACTATTTGTAATGGAAAAAAATCTTGATTATTAATAACTTCATTATAAGATACAGTTGTTAATACAACTGTATTTCCATAAGTAATTTTTACTGATTTTTCTGCTAAATTAGCCATTGTACCTAATTCAACAATTAATTCATATTTTCCTTCTTTAAAAAGGAATTTTTCTTTTAACATTATTTTACTCCTTAACTTCCATTTTTTGTCGCAACTATGAGCATTATAGCATAATAAAATGTTAAAATAAGTTATAGAACAATTTTATTTTAGGAGGTCATAACTTATGTTTAAACATAAAATACAAAATGAAATTTCAATTTCAAATAAAGACTTTGATAAAATTAAAAATAAAGCTTTAATTATTGATGTTCGTGATGTTGCTGAATATCAAATTTTAAAAAAAATAACAAATGATAATGGTGAACTTAATATTGTTAATATTCCTTACTATGATTTGATTAAAAATCCTAGTAAATATATTGAAAGCAAAAATCAAGTGATTATAACTATTTGTAATGCAGGAAATCGTTCAACTGCTGCTGCACTAACACTCAGAGAATTGGGCTATACTAACACTTATGTTTTAATTAATGGTATTTATGGATATTACAAAAAATAACTTATTTCTCATTATTTAATTTAATAAGATCATTAATAGCAATACTTAAATTATTACAATAAGTTCCTAGGACTAAACTAACACTATCGTCTTGGTCTAAAATACCACGATTTTTAATTTTTTTAAGATTATTAAAATTAATTTTTGAATGATCAATAATCTCTACCTTAATTTTATTTGCTGTTGCTGTTGTCCCTTTAATATTATCAATTCCTCCTAAATCAACAATAAAATTTTGTAATTTAAATGGGAATTTTTGTGGTTTATTAATGGGTTTTAAACTACTTTCTTGTTGATTGCGTAATTTTTTAGCTGTACTAACATTTCATATTCAAATCCCAATACTAGCCACAGCAAATAACAATGCAATAACTAATAATACTATTTGTCAAATTGGCATGATTACCTTCCTTAATTAATATATTTTTAAATATTTTCTTAATCTTCTTGAATAAAAGCTTTTTTTACTTTAGCAAGTAAAGAATGATGATTAAGTCGATATTCTAAAACTTGTAACGTTAATTTTGATAATTTAATTGTTACCTTATCATTTAGTTTATCATTAAAATCAAAAGTATCAACAATTAATTTTCCAAAATCGCTCAATTTACTATCTTTTTGAATATTTTTCAAAGTAATTTCATGATTTTCATCCAAAATTAGTGGTGAATTTAAACTGCGATAACTATTATTAGCTACTGGAGCAATTTCATGAAATTGCATTAAGTTATGATTTGAAATTAAAACAGCACCACCAAGTGATTTCATTAAACCCGTCGAACCAGTTCTTGTTGCAATAACTAAACCAGAACCACGAAAGTTTTCAAATAATTGATTATTAATTAACACTTGACATGAAAGAGTTGTTGTTAAATTAACAAATTTAAATTCATTAATAGCATATAAAATTTTATTATTAATATTTACTTCTAATAATGAAAATTTATTTACTATTAAATTATTATCATTTTTATCAATTCACATTAATACTTTGTCAACTTCTGTGTTTAAAAAGTTTTCATAAAAACCAAGATTACCACATTTAAAACTAACAAACTTAACAGTATTGAGTATATTATTATAATCATGAACAGCTTTTAAAAATGTTCCATCACCACCAATAATAAAAACAATATCTGGAAAAGAAGTATCTTCAAGTGCTTTAAGGGCCAATAACTTGGCCCTTAATTCCTTAGCTAATGATTGAGAATTCTCATATTTATTAGCAATAATTGTAAATTTATAATTTTTCATCATGTATTCCAATCATATTTCAATTAAAATATTTCACAAGAATCTTCAAATTCGTTTTCAATAGAACTACGTAAAAATAATTCAATCTCATCTTCATTATAACCAATTTGAATACGTTGTTTATTTTCTTGAACAATAATTGGACGTTTTAAAACAGTTGGTGAAGTTTTAATTAAATCAAAAACTTGTAACATTGTTAACTTTTCAATATTAATAGCATGTGTTTTAATAAACTTTGCTCTTGTTGAAATAATATCACCAACACCATTTGGTACAAATCTTAATAATAATTTAATTTCAATATCGGTCAATGGATTATGGATAATATTACGTTTAATATATGGAATTTTATGCTTATCAAAAAATTGAATAACTTTTTTTGAAGACAAACAACTTGGCGAAACATATATTTTAATCATGACAATACCCCTCTTTGCTTTTAGACTACATTTGATTTAAATACTCTTTTTTTAAAATTAATATTTTTTTATCTTTTAAAGATAAAAGTTAATAAACTCTACATTACTATAATAATATATATTTCCACACTATCTTTGACCAAACTTAGAAAATAAGTACATGAAAGACCTTTTCCGCTATATCCTTCACCCACATATTATATCATATTATTTTTTGAAAAATAGATACTTTTATTCCTTAAATTTTATAAAAAAATTTAACATATATTTTACTGTCAAATTTTATTTATAATTTGAATTATAATATAATGAAATTATAAAATTAAATTTTCTTTATTTTAAAGTAAATAATTAAAAATAAATAATTTTTATGCGTAAAAAACAAGGAGTTAACTAAACATGCCTATTCAAAATAATAACAGTAAATATTTTAAAGAATTTATAATTGGAACTATAATTAGTTCCACCGGAATATTATTAACTGGTCTTAGTTTATCAACTATTTTATTTTTTTTATGATAATACAAGAAATGGAAAATCAATAAAAGATAAATTAAATACTATTTTAAATCCAAATAATTTAGTAGTATGCATAATGGGTTCTGTATCTTTAATTCATAGTTTAAACATAACACAATTTGGTAATAAAAAAATAACAAATGCCACTAAGGGATTAATGGAAAATATGCTAGTATCATTTTCAAAATCTAAAAAAACAACTCCTTTATTAGCAAATAATGATGTAACGAACATCAATAACTTTGAATTACAAAACCCAGTCAATAATATAAATAATAAAGTAACAATTAATACTTTATAAACATTTCCTTTTTAAATTTAAAACCACCTCATAAAGGTGGTTTAGTTATACTAATCGGAGATAAAACATCAATTAAAATTATATAACTGTTATCTGCACCCAGAGATTAGTTTAGTAGTATTAAATAGATAGGTCTACTGGCTTAACTTCATTTTACTTGTTACCCTTCTCAAAATCTTTGATTTCAATGGATTATGTAACTTTTATCAGTATCACAGTTGCTGGGGCAGCTTAAGATTACTTAATTCCCTTTTATGAACAGTTGTTCATCTATTTAATTTTATTTAGTTGTATTTAATGATAAATGATTTAATATATTTTTAATATATTAAATTTTTTCTTTATTTTTTGTTTAATAATGACACTAATTGTGCTTTTGGTAAATTATTCATTTCATTTTGATATTGTTTAAACATATTTTTACATATTGTAAGTTCAGTTAATGCTTCTTTTAAGTTACCTCAACCTTCAATTATGACTTTCTTTTTTTGTAATTCTTTATATTGTAGAAAGAAATTAACAATTTCATCACGTAAATGTTGTGGTACATCTTTTAGATCTTGATACTCATTAAAGCGTGGATCAGAATTAACAACACCAAATAATTTAGTATCAACTTCACCACCGTCAATCATTTTAATCATTCCTAAAATTCTAACTTCTACTAAGCAACCAGGGAAAGTTGGATAAGTAATTAAACTAATAATATCTAAAGGATCACCATCGTAATCTAAAGTTTCAGGAATATATCCATATTCACCGGGATAAAAATTAGCACCATAAAGAACACGATCTAATATCATAGTTTTAGATTTTCAATCATATTCATATTTATTACTTGATCCTTTGGGAATTTCAACTACCATTTGCACAATGTTATTTTCGCTTTTATTCATTAATACTTCATCTCCTTTTAAAAATTAATTTTATTATATAATAAATAAACGTTTTTTTATATATAATTAAAATAATAAATGTATTTTAAGGAGTAAAAGATGAGTTTAAAATATGAGAAAAAGTGACAACAATTTAAAAGTAATATGAATAATTCTTTAAAACTAACTACTCATAGAATAGCATTAGTTAGTAGTTTATTAGCAGTTACGACATTAATGACCTTATTAGAAACACCACCTATTTTTTTACCTTTTTTAAAAATTGATTTTGGTAATACTATTAATTTAATTGTATTGTTAATTATTAAACTTCCTTATAGTTTGTTAATTGCCATTATTGTTCCTTGACTAAGTTTAATCTTACCTCATTTTCCTTCTGGTAATGCTGAACCAATTGGTGAATTTGCTTATATGTTAAATACTATTACTTTATTGTTATTATATAGTAGTTTTAAATTATTATTTAAGCAATTACCATTTTGAAAAACGCAATCTAATAATTCTTGAAAACGATTAATGATTATTGAAATACCAACAATTGTTATTACTTGTATTTTAGTATCATTAATTAGTGCTTTTTATAATTGAGCTTTTATTTTAGACATGTATGGTGCTGCTGATCTTAAAGATAAGATTTGAATTGTATTTGTACCATTTAATTTAATTAAATTTACTTCAGTTTTGTTTTTATATTTATTATTAGTTAGGCCAGTACAAATTTTAGTACAACATTTTAATATTTAAATAATATATTTTAATTGATCTTTTTTTATTTCTATTACTAAAGATTCTTCATTATTTTGTTTTATTTCTGATTCTTCTCAAGGTCTTTAAATATTTACTTCTTCTTTATAATCTTCATCAATTACTAATCGTTCTGAATCACTATCTTCTTCTGAATTATCAAAATAGTTGTTTTCTATTTGTTTGTTAATATTTACTGATAATAAATTTATTGCTTGTTGTTGATTTAAAAATTCTTCTTTATAATTTTGATTCTCATTATTATCACAATTTATTTCCACAATATTGATAGCTTCTTCTAATATATCTTTTGGAGTTGAGTTGACTGAATGTTTTGTTTTAAGTTCATTCTTTCTTGCTTTTTGTTTTCAAATTCAAATTGTTGTTTTTGAAATGCCAGTTTCTTTTTTTGATTTCATCATAACTTTTACCATCTTGTAAATATTGTAATACTTTTTCTTTTATTTCGAGTGTATATTTTTTTGCCATCTTTTAATCTTCCTTTTCTTTTTCAATATTTAATTTAATAAAAATCCTAATACAGAAAAATAGCTATATAAGGATTTAACACTGTTTAAATTAATGATTAATATTATAATTTATTTTTTAGTTTTTGTTATTTTTATTGTAATAAAAATTATTTATCAAATTATTATTATGATATTTTCATTGTTAATTAATTTTCTAAATTAGAGTAGTATTAATAGTTTTTATAAAAATTTAATAAATTTCTTGTTTTTTAATTAAAATTAATTTATAATTTTTATAAATAAGTATTTATTTAATTAAATACCTATTTTAAAAAGGAGAAGTTATAATGAGAGTTAAAAGTGTTGACCAAGAAAAAAAAAAGTAGATATAAAAACAAAGAAAAAAATAAAGATTAATTCAAAACAACAAATTTTTAATATTACTTTGACAGGAATTTTATTGGGATTAGCTGTTGCTTCTTCATTAATTGAAATACCTATTCAGTTTATGGGAGTAATTTTACCATTAAGAATTTTTGATTCATTAATTATTGCTTTTGCTTTACCAATTATTGGTTTATATTATACATTAGCAATTGGTATTATCGAACCTTGATTACATTTATTAGCAGATAGTGATCATCCACCAATTCAAATTTTCTTTGATAATATTGCTAATATTTTATTTATTGTTTCTTTTTATTTTATTTACTACTATCTTTTTAAATTGTGCAATAAAAGTAAAAATTTAAAAGTAGATACTATCAAAAAAATAAGTGCTGGTCTAGTAATAGTACCCTTAAATGCGATTATTGCTACTTTATCTTTTGCTTTAACTTTAGTAGTACTTTATTTTAGTCCTAACCTACCAAGACCTGATGAATATGATAATAATATTCTTAATTTTAATAATCATTCAGTAATTATATTATTTATTTTACTTGGTATTGAAATTTTAAGATTTATTTTTATCTTTATCTTATTTAGTTTAGTTGAAAGAAAGATAGGTTCTGCTAAACGTTATTATTTTTAATAAAAAGTATTTTATTTTATAAAATAAAATGTTAAATTAATACTTATTAATTAAAAATAAAATTAGGGAGCAATATATGAAGTTAATAGTTATTTTAATTATTATCATGAGTATTATTTTTTTAATTGGTTTTATAATAATATTTTTTCTGAAATTAAGAAAAAAGAAAATAAAATCATCA
Source organism: Spiroplasma endosymbiont of Phycita roborella (assembly GCF_964031195.1). Lineage (NCBI taxonomy): Bacteria > Bacillati > Mycoplasmatota > Mollicutes > Entomoplasmatales > Spiroplasmataceae > Spiroplasma > Spiroplasma endosymbiont of Phycita roborella. The sequence goes on from NZ_CAXIQJ010000004.1 coordinate 363,098, forward strand.
AGGAAAATAAAATATTGTTTATGTGTTCCAAATTCTTATCATAGCATTATCAAGAATAGAAAGTTTAAAAGTAATAATGATTTAGTAAATAATAAAAAAGTTTTGGAAATGTTAACATATTTACAGGAAAGAGATATCGCTAATTATAATAATATTATTCCTACCTTTTATAGCATTTTAGAAAAACCTATCCAATATAATTTGGAAGCTAATAAAAATGTTAATTATTTATTAACTAATATTGTTGATATTTTATGTCATCATCATCACTGTATAGTAAATCCCTTACATTTGATTAAACATTTGTTTAATAAATGTAATAATAAATTACATCAACACAAAAAACATTCTCATTTTACTCAAGAGAATAATCATTCAGTTAAACCAACACATGTTTTTAATAAAACACAAACTAATGCTTCTACACCAAAAACTAATGTTTCTATACCAAAAAAACATAATAAACATACTTTCTCATAAATTTATAAATATTCCTTTACTAGTTATTAGTCCTAACTTAACAAAAACGGAATATCTAATTAAATTCATAATTAAAATGTATTAAGTATCTACTAATTTAACTTATTAGTAGATATTTTTTTTAAAAATAAAATTTACTGTACATTATTTTGTAATAGTTTATAATAATAAGAAAATCATTATAAATGGAGTTTAAAATATGAGACGAAAATTAAATTTATTTTTTACTACCAGCCTTTTATTAAGTTCTAGTATGTCGCTTTTAGCATTCACAATTGATACAAACAATATTAGTATTAATAATTTTGCTAACAACAATGTTGATACTAAAACAGCAACTAAGTATGCTAATGAAACCTCTATTGTTGGTAAATCGTTATTAATTGGTAAAAATAAAGGTTTTAATACTAATAATTTATTAAATAATATGTATAATCAAGCCCCTTCTATTCAAATTGATAATCTTACAGGTAAGAATAATGGAAATGATTTTATTAATGATTGAACTAGCAACTTAGATGGTAATAGTATTAATACTATTCAGTCTTTATTTCAACGTAATGGTATTAATCAATCTAAAGTTGACACTATCGCCAATAATATTAATAGCTATAGTAGTTATCGTGACATATTGCCAATGGTTAAAAATTATTTAAATAATTCTATTTTATCTAATGATGATACTGTTAATATGATTGATGGAATGTTAAAAAATATTAAAAATTTAATACCAAATATTAATGATTACTTATCTTATACTAATTATATTCCAATTATAACTAATACTATTGATGAATTATTAGCAGATTGAGATCAAGAAGATAATTTTAGTGGTAATACTACTTTTGAAAAAATGCAAGATTATATGTCAAAGAAAGCGACATTTGCTCAAGCTTGAAATATTCCAAGTCATGAAAAGTGATACTATGTTAAAGATGAAGCAAAAAATTGAAATTGAAATCAATTTTATGAATATATAGCTGGTGTTAATTTTAATTATATGTTTAAGTCAATATCAGGAAAATATATTGGTGAAATGATTAGCGATAATATTAAATATGCTTTATGAGGTGCTGGACCTATTGGTTTTAATTCTGATAATTTTAATGCTACATTTAGTGAAACTCTTAATAAGATTTTAACAAATCCAGTGGCATGACCTTATTTAATAAAAACAATAATACCAATGGTTAAAAGCGAAGTATTAAAATTAACTAATCCAACTTTTGGCATTGATAGTATTACTTGAGATGATAAAACACTACTTAAAAATAATACAGTTCAACTAAAAAAAGTATTAACTATTTTTCAAGAATTAATATCTTCAAAAGATAATATGCTTAAATTAGTTACCAATTTAATGACCGGACCTTTTGGTGAAGATATTATTGCGAAAGCTACCTTTGCATGAACTGATTCATATTGAACATTACCTGAGATTCAAAAGAAATTTTCTTTTATTTCAGCTATTAGTGATATTCCTCAACAAGTTGTTAATAGTTTAGAATCAGCAATTAAAAATGTTCCAATTAGTGACACAATTAATAAAATATTTGAGTTTACTAATAAATATTTAACAACAAATCCATTAATTGATTTAAAAGATTTAGTAAAATATTTAGATTTAACTTTCGGTAGTAAAGATTTTATTAATGCTTTAAATAATCTTAAATATATTATTAATCATCCAACAACAGATAATATTAGTAAAACTAAAGAAATATTACAATTATTAGGTGTTCAATTTGGTGGTGAAACTAATTTTAAACAAGATAGTGTTTTTGCAAACTTTTCTAATTGATTAAATACTTCTACTAGTAGTTTAAATTCCTTACTAAATATAATAGTTGATAAAACACATCATAATGGTATTCTTGATAATATGTTAAAGGACCAAGAAAATTTATATAAAGATATGTATAGTAAATATTTTGATATTAACAATAATAGTTATTTTACTTTAAGTGATATTGCAATGAATACATTTAAACATGATGATGGTAGTGTTAGTGCAGTTTTAAGTTATAAAATTAAAAATAATTTAGATAATAAAAGTTATGATATTACATTTAAAAATGCTAATTTTCTTACAAGTAAAATCTTTAAAATAAAATTATTTCATATTAGTCAATAATTTTTAATAATTTTCTTCAATAATTAGATATTTTAATTTAAAAAGTATCTTAATATACAAGACGGTTATTGCATTTTTTCTTTAAACAATTTAAAATATAGATAACTTATAGATTTAAGAAAAAGTTATTGGGGAAAATAAAGGGGACTAATTATGAAATCATTATTAACAAGATTAAGTGTTTTAACACTTGCAACAACCATAGGAAATTTAATCAATATTTTAAATACCATTGAAGAAAAAAAGTAATGTAAAGATTGTTGTTTACATTACTTAATATTTTTCTATTTTCTTTATTTTGAATATTGTTTTTTAAATGTTTTGATTTTATAATGTATATGAACAGACAAGAAATATGTGCTTAAATCATTAAGCCTGTTTAGTATTATTACCTAAACAGGTTTTTTTGTTGTTTAATTAGAGAAATTTTAACTTAGAAAGAAGAGTAATTAAATGATAAATAATCAAGAACAGTATAAAAAAATTATTACTATTGCTTTAAATGCTATTGGTGCTGGTAGTGCTGGTGCAACTACTAAATTATTACATAATGCTCGTCAAGTTTCACAATGATTAAATTTAGCAAATGCTTTAAATAGGGGTGTTTTTGGGACAGCATTTACATTTTTACCAGATAGTAAAAAAGTAGCAACATTAATAGAAGTTTGAAAAATATTAACAAATACCTCATATATAGTTACAACATTAGATGTTAATTTTATTAAAACAATATTTACTAAAGCAAGTAATTGAGATTTAACAATTCCTAATTTACTACCATTTATTAGTTTTGAAATATCTGCTATTTCTGGTGTTTTGGCTGGAACAACAACACTTACACGTATTTATTTTACTAATAAAGATTCAACAACTAATAAAATATTAAAGTCAATTGAAGATGGTTTTAATTTATTATGTCCTTTTGCTGCAGTTATTGGAGGAGGATCATTATTTTGAACACCTGGTCTTGATTCAAAAATTATTGCTCCAATTTTTGCTACACTTGATGGAGTTTCTGGAACTACTAATTGATTAATAAATAAATTTTGAAATGCTATTGATTTTGAAACTAATAATGAAAATCAGAGCATATTGGATAATGAAGAAAATGGTACTTTATTAATTAATGATGAAGAATTTAAGACAAGATGTAATGAAACAAATATTGATAATGATTCATCTTCATTAAACTCTGTTAATTCAGTTTTTGTTGCTAATTAGTAATAGTTTTTTGTTAAATTTATTTAAATAAATTTTTAAAATTTAATAATAAAAAACACTAGCATCTTTATTGTTGCTAGTGTTTTTTATTGTTTGATTTGTTAACGTTATGCTAAAAGTAGTGTTTTGTGGGAGTATAAATATTTGTTATTGCATTATCTTAAAAAGCATTCTAAGATATAAATAACTTATAGATTTAATAAAAAGTTATTGAATAAAATAAAAGGGGAGGTTTTCAATATGAAAACATTGATTACTGCACTAAGTGTTTTAACATTTGGGACATCTATTGGAACTTTAAATACTGGTTTAAATAAAACTTCACAAAAAATTGAACTTTTAGATAATAAAACACAACAAGATACTATTTACATTGATAAAGATGGAAAAGAACAAACAACTAATAAAAGAGATTTATCAAATATAAAAACTACCAAAATTACTCAAATTGGTTTTTATAAAAACCAACAAGGTGAAATTCAAGTTGTTAGAATGCCAGAAACAATTAAAGAAGTACCTGACAAATTACCACCAGAAATAACTTCTTTAAATTTTATGTTTTTGGGTGCTTCACAATTTAATCAAGATTTATCAACTTGAGATGTATCTAATGTAACAGATATGCTTTCTATGTTTAATGGTAGTTTAAAATTTGATCAAGATCTTTCAAAGTGAAATGTATCTAATGTAAGAAGTGTGGGTGGTATGTTTGCTGGTGCTTCATCATTTAATGGTAATATTTCAACTTGAGATGTATCTAATGTAAGAATTATGACTGGTATGTTTGCTGGCTCAGTATTATTTGATCAAGATCTTTCAAAGTGAGATGTATCCAATGTACTAGATCACACTCATTTTGCTGTTGGTTTAGCAATTTCTGATTCTAATAAATTACCTAAATTTAAAAACTTTTTTATTAATAACACTATTTAATTTGATCAAAAGTATTTAATTTCTAAGTAATTAACTATAATAAAACTTAGAATAGTATAATAAAATATTATATTTGTTTTTTATAAAAGCATATAATATTGACAAACGGTAAGTTTAAAAAGTTTTAACTCATTTCTTTATTTTTTTAAAGTAAATGAGTTTTTATTTTTATTATTGTATGCTCTTTTATTTTACTGACTAGTCATACATTTAAAGTAATCAATTGCAATTATATGCCAAAGGTTATATAATATGGGTAATAGTGGGAAAGTGTGGGTGATATTATGCTACTAGGACAATCATTGTCAACATTAGATGAAAAGAAACGAATGATAATTCCTTCTAAGTTTAGAAGTTATTTTCATAACAATGAGATTGTTATTGTTTCTAAAGGTTTTGAAGGCTGTTTAGTTATTCGTAACGAAATTGAATTTATTAAATGACAAGATAAAATCTTATCACAATCTGAAGGTCAGAAAGAAGCCAGAATTTTGGCAAGACAAGTATTTGCTAATTCAGAAGAATTAACTATTGATAGTAAAGGTCGCATTAATATTCCACATTCATTATTGACACTAGCTGATATTAAACAAAAAGTAATTATGATTGGACTATCCAATAAAATTGAGATTTGATCAGAAACTAATTGAAATAGTTTTAATCAAGATACCAAGGATAAATTTGAGTCAGCGGCAGCAGCTCTAGATGAGATATAAAAATTATGAATAATATCAATGCAAGACACATTTCTGTAATGTTAACAGAAGCAATTGATTTCTTAAATATTAAACCTGATGGTATTTATGTCGATTGTACATTAGGACGAGCAGGTCATAGTAAAGTTATACTATCAAAACTTACCTCTGGCAAACTATATGCTTTTGATCAAGATCAAATGGCCATTGATAATAGTAAAATTATTTTAAAAGATTTTAAAGATAAATATGAAATAATTAAAAGTAATTTTGCTAATATTCAATATGAGCTTTTAAAAAGAAATATTACTAAAGTTGATGGTATATTATATGATTTAGGTATATCATCACCACAAGTTGATGAAGATATTAGAGGATTTAGTTATATGAAAGATGCTAAGTTAGATATGCGTATGGATCAAAGTCAAAAATTAAATGCGTGAGATATTGTTAATAATTATAATTATGAGCAATTAAAAACAATTATTAAAAATTATGGTGAAGAAGTATTTGCTAGTAGTATTGCTAAAAATATTATTAAAACAAGAACTTTTCAACCAATTGATACCACTTTACAATTGGTTACGATTATTAAAAAATCATTACCAGTAAGAGTATTAAATAAGCATCATCATCCTGCCAAAAAGACTTTTCAAGCATTAAGAATTGCTGTTAATAACGAGTTAGAAACATTAAAATCTTCTTTAAAACAATCTTTGAAATTATTAAATTCTAATGGTAGAATTGTTGTTATTAGTTTTCATTCTTTAGAAGATCGTATTGTTAAACAAACTTTTAATGAAGTTTTAATTGATCCACAAGCGCAATTATATGCTAAATTACCAGTTCATAATAATTGAAAAACAAAATATCAATTAATAATTAAAAAACCAATTACACCAAAGCCTAATGAAATAAATAAAAATCCAAGAGCACGAAGTGCAAAGTTAAGAGTTATTACTTATATTGATTCATAAAAATGTTTGGAGGTGAACAATATGAATTTTCAAGAATTATATGTTGTATGTCAAATTGAAGACTTTAGTTTAAAAGTTATGGTTAATAATTATGTTAATAATCAAATTCAGGTTTTATATAAAGAAACTGTTGATACTGAACAGTTTTCTGAAAATGGTGTAATTATTAATTCAATTGCTACAGGTAAGTTATTAAGGCAAATTATTAATAAAATTAATAATACTTTAAATATAAAAGTACAACGTATTGCCTTAACTTTACCTTCAAATAATTTAAAAATTTATCAATCACAAGCATCACTTGATTTTAAAGATGCTAACCACATTATTACTGATGAAGATTGTAGTAAAGTGATTGAAATGGCTAAAAACATTACTATTGATAATAGTGAAATTATTTGTTTAACTAAACCATACAATTTTAAAGTTGATCATGCAATTGGTAATGAACAATTACCAATTGCTAAAAAAGGACAAGTTATGCATGTTGATGCTTTAGTTTATTTATTACCTAAAAGTTTATATAATTCTCACCTCGAAGTATTAACTAATGCCGAAACAGAATTGTTAACGGTTACTTTAGATCAATTTGCATTAGTATGTAATATTAAAAATACTGATTTTAATCGTAATACAGTTTTAGTTGATTGAAATATTAATAGTACTAAGATTAGTGTTTTTAGTAATTCAGTATTATTTGCAACAACAAATATTAAAATTGGTTGAAATCAAATAATTCAATCATTAATGAAGCAAATGCATTGTGGTTATGATAAAGCTGAAAGATATTTACAAAAAATTATTAATATAAGTAGTAATTATTTATGCGATGTTGTTGTTGATAAGTATGTTGATGAGCAGACAAAATCTATTGTTCGTTTAACAAAAACTGATTTACAAGCAACAGTTAAAAAACAAATTAATGAAATTATTGCTTGTATTGAATATTTTCTTGATGAAGTTAGTGATAATAATAGTTCAGATATGGAAATTATTTTTACGGGAATTACTATTGGTTTATGTGGTTTTGCCAACTATTTTAAAAATAATAGCAAACTAAAAGAAGTAAAATATATGCTTAGCCAAACTCCTGGTGCATATAGTTATCAGTGAACTACTTTAATCGGTAATACTCACTACCAACATTTAGTAAATGTTTTTAGTAATAATTATATTTCATCAATACATAAACCAGAAATTGTATCAAAATTAAATCATTATACGCATTCTAATAATCATGATAATAAGCATTATAATTCCCCCTTTCAACCAAATTATCAGTATAATGATGGTAGTAAATAGAAGAAGACAATTTGATTAATCAGGAGGAAAATAAAATGGAACATAATAATTCACAATTTAAACCAATAGCATCAATTCGGGTAATTGGTATTGGTGGTGCTGGTAATAATGCTGTTAATAGAATGATTGAAGCAGAGGTACAAGGTGTTGATTTTTATGTTGCTAATACTGATGCACAAGTAGTTAATGCATCTCCAGCTGAAAATAAAATTATTTTGGGCAAAGAATTATCAAAGGGACTTGGAGCGGGAGCTAATCCCGAAATTGGTAAACAAGCCGCAATTGAAAGTGAAGCAGAGATTAAACGTGCTTTAGATGGTGCAGATATGGTTTTTATTGCTGCTGGTATGGGTGGTGGTACTGGTACTGGTGCTGCATCAATTGTTGCAAGAATTGCTAAAGAATGTGGTGCTTTAACAATTGCTATTGTTACTAAACCATTTAAATTTGAAGGACGTAATCGTAATGCTCATGCCGTAGTTGGAATTGAAAATTTAAAGAAACAAGTTGATGCAATTATTATTATTTCTAATGATAAATTATTACAAGTAATTGGTAATATTCCTCTTAAAGATTCGTTTAAAGAAGCAGATAATATTTTACGTCAAGGTGTACAGACTATTACTGACTTAATTGCTGTTCCTGCTTTAATAAATTTAGATTTTGCTGATGTTCGTACTATTATTGAAAATAAAGGTAATGCCTTATTTGGTATTGGAATGTCAAAGGGTGAACATAAAGCTAAACAAGCCGCAACAAAAGCTATTTCTTCTCCTTTACTTGATGATGTGACAATTAAGGGTGCTAAAAATGCTATTGTTAATGTTACTGGTGGAACAACAATGACATTAACTGATGCTAATATTGCTGTTGATTTAGTTCGTGATGCTGCGGGTAATGATGTTAATATCATTTTTGGTGTCGCTGTTAATGAAAATTTAAATGATGAAATGATTGTAACAGTTATTGCCACTGGTTTTGATGAAGAAGGTGCTAATGCCAATAATTTTGTTTATAGTTCAAAAGTTGATAATCATGAATTTATTACTAATAAGACTCAATATTTAAGCGAAGAAATTAAAGAACAAACAAAGAAAAAAGAAGAAGAACAACAAAATTTAGTCCAAGAAGCAGCAATGGAAGCAGATGATGATTTACCATCATTTTTACGAAGACGAAAGGAAGTTTAATTAATTATGGGATGAAGAAGTAAAAAATATAAAGACAGTGATGAAAATAGTAATTATAAAACCAGTTTTCAAGAACAAATACAAGAATTTGCTCCTAAAAATTATCAAGAAATTGAATCAATTGCTAATGCTATGATTTTACAAAAACCAATTAAAGTTAATTTAACAACAACTGTTGAAAATGATCGAAGAAGAATTATAGATTTTCTTTGTGGTATTTCGTATGTTATTGGTTTTGTTGTTGATAAAACTGATATTCATATTTATGAATTTAAAAATGAATTAAGTTAATCTTGAACAAATAGATTTTTATTTCTTTCTAATAATAAAGAAATAAAATTATTTATTTTTTAAATTGTTCTTAGATTAATTTTAGAATAAAAATCCCTTCTAAATTAGAAGGGATTTAGGAAATGTTTAGTAATCTGTGTAACTTACAAAAATAACTATGTTTAATTAATTCTAGTAAATATAATTAAATGACTAGAAAGAGTGAGTTACAGATGGCTAAAAAAGATAACTTTAATAATAATGATCCAATATCAAAAGCAGTAGATTTATTACTAGAAAATACTGAAGATTTAACAACAGTTTTTAAACCTGGCGGTTTATATAAAGAATTAACAAAAAGATTAGTTGAAAAAATGTTGAATTCTGAAATGCAAAATTATTTAGGATATGAAAAAAATCAACATAGTACTACTGAAAATGCTCGTAATGGTACAAGTTCAAAAAAATTAATAACTCAACAAGGTAAAATTGAAATTGATGTACCAAGAGATCGCAATAGTAATTTTACTCCTGTAATAGTTCCTAAAAGGCAAAGAAGATTTGATGGTTTTGATCAACAAGTTCTTTCCTTGTATGCAAAAGGAATGACATTATCTGACATTAGAATGCAGTTGCAAGAGTTATATCATGGTGCTGATATTAGTGAAAGTGTTATTAGTCAAATTACTGATGATGTTATTGATGATGTTAAAGCATGACAAAATCGACCATTAGAAAGTATTTATCCTATTGTTTATTTTGATTGTATAGTAGTTAAAGTACGACAAGATAAACGGATTATTAACAAATCAGTTTATATAGCATTAGGAGTTGATTTAGAAGGCAAAAAAGATGTTTTAGGATTATGAATCAGTGAAAATGAAGGTTCTAAGTTTTGATTATCTAATTTCACAGAAATGAAAAATCGTGGCTTAAATGATATTCTTATTGCTTGTAGTGATAATTTAACAGGCATGTCAGAAGCAATACAATCAGTTTATCTTAAAACAGAACATCAATTATGCATTGTTCATCAAATTAGAAATAGTTTAAAATATGTTTCATACAAACATCGAAAAGGTCTAGTTGCAGATTTAAAACCAATTTATAGTGCATGTAGTGAAGAACAAGCAATGCAAGCTTTAGAATCGTTTGAAAGTAAATGAAATAAACAATATCCTCAAATTACTAAATCTTGATATAAAAATTGAGATAATTTAATGGTTTTTATTAGTTATCCAGTAGAAATCAAAAGAGTGATTTATACTACAAATGCTATTGAATCTGTTAATAGTCAATTACGAAAAATCATCAGAAATAAAAAAGTTTTTCCTAATGATATGGCAGTTTTCAAAATATTTTACTTGGCAATTGAAAATATAACAAAAAAATGAACATTGCCTATTCAAAATTGAAATACAGCAATTGCTCATTTTATGATAAAATTTGAAGACAGAATTAATCTAAATTAGTAACTTTGTAAAACAAAGATACACAGATTATTAAAAAGCCTCGGGATTTATTGTTTTAATTTGTTTATTTGTTATTTTTTCATGTAATAATAAAATTTATTTCATAATAACAGTGTTTATTATTTTTATATAATATCAATGATGTTTTTATTTATCATTTTAATTAGTAAAATTAATGTAATATAAAGTATGATTTTTGTATATTATTTGCAATACGTTTTATACATGCTATTATTTAGCAATAGTTATCTTAAATATTAGAGATAAACTATATGCATTATTATAGGTAATTAACAAGAGATTTTAGAAATTGTTAATTAACTTTTTCAAATAAATTATAACTAATTTATTTTAGAATTGTTCCTTTGCTTATTTTAATGAAAATTTAAAATAAAAAATTTAAAAAAATATGTTTTTCAAGCCCATTGTTTTATTTTTAATAAAATAAATGGGTTTTTTATTTGAAAGGATGTAAAGAAGTGCCTACAGAAAGTCAAGAAATAGGTTCTGATAATAAAAAGCAAAAAAATATTAAGCATTTTAGAAAAGAAATAATTTCTAAGATTACAAGTGCAAAAATAGAAAGAAAAAGTATTGCAAACAATTAATAGTGATGACCTTGCTATATTTTTTAATAGTTTAATTAAAGCAGATTCATTATTTTGATTTTTAAATATTGTTCATCATCTTTATCAAGAGTTATTTTCTCTTTATAATAATAAAAAGTTTTTAGTATTTGATGAACTTTTATTAGAAAATTTAAAAAATTCATGACAATGAATTGAAAAAGAACGGCAAATTTTTAATGAAGAACATAATTTAATTACTGAATTAAAAAATATAGCTAAAGAAGCATTTCCAGAACAATATTTTGAAATTATAAAATTTAAACAAGAACAAGCGCGAATTAATTTTGATTACTTTTTTCCTGAATTAAAACTTCCCAATAATGCGATTAATTTTTGAAAACAAATTATACAAGAAGAAAATCTAGAACAGTTTTTATCGGTAGAGTGAAAAGAAAAAATTGCTGAGTTGTGTAACGTTTTTATTAATTTTGAAAAAAATATTAAAAAATTTAAAATTATTGGTGAAGATTATCAAGAATTTATTTTAAATCATAAAAGAAATCTAGAAAAAGTTAAAGAATGTAGTGAACAAGTGGCATTAGTTAGTAATGTGATGAAAAGAAAACAATTTTTAATTGATTTAGAAGATTATAATAATGAAAGTTATTATAATAGTTTTCAAAAAAAGATAGCAAAAAATATAAATGAATTAAAAAATTTTATTAATAATATTGAAGATTCTAGGATAATGGATTATTATTATCAATTTCTTATTCTTAATAGTACTGAACAATTTGCAGCAGATAGTTTAGAATGAAATATTAATAGAATATGTGGTGCTATCAATAATGAATTTACTATATTAAAAAAAATAAGTGATTCATATACAAGTGACTTAGCAAAAAATTTCATAATGAAATATATAACAGAAGCAGTAAAATTAACAAAAAGTACTTCTGAAAGAATAAAAGAAATTACATTACAGTTTGATAGACATTGTGAACAATTAGTTGAAGAAGAAAGTAAATCGATTGAAGTTATTAATAAAAAAATAGCAGCATTAGAAAATATTAATAAAACAGAAAGAACAACATATGAAAATTTGTCAAGAACTTTAGAAAATGTAAGTTTAGACAATGATAAAAAAGTGCTAGCAGAGTTAAAACAGCAAATTGAAAACATTAGAACTATTGCAAAAGAAAAAATAACAGAAAGTAAAAAAAAGCAAAAAGAAGCTATTGAAGAAGAAGAAAAACAAAAAACGCTTCAATTAGAAGAAACTAAACAGGGAATTATTAATAATACAAATTTAATGAAAGATAATATTAAAAATTATCATCAAAAAATTATTGAATTTATTAAGTCTTTTACAATTTCACTTTATGAATTTATTTTATGATTTAAAAATAATGAATGAGATCGTGAAAAATATAAATTAAACAATACGATCAATAATATTTTACAACCAGGATTAATTATTAAAATTGAATATAAAAATGATAATTTACAATATAAGTTACCATGATCAAATTTTATTTATTTAAAAACAGAAAATGATAATCATTTGGTATTAGCAGTTCCCGATAGTGAAGAAGCTAATTTTCAAATATTAAATAAAGAAGGTAGAAAAATTTTGCTTAAAAAATTAATTGAAGAGGAAAAATATTATTTTTTATCTAGAAAATTTTGTAATTTATACACTAAATTTATATTAGTTGAAGATAATTTCTTAAGTGAAAAGGAAGTAAGCAAAATTTTTAAAAAAATAGAAGTATTAAAGAATATTAAAACTATTGAAAATGAAACTCCTCAATTAACAAATAATAAACAAAAAGAATTTTTTCAAGCAAAACTTAATGAAATATTTCAAAAAATTGAAGAACAATATTAGTCACTTGTAACATCATTAAAAGAATTTTTTCAAGCAAAACTTAATGAAATATTTCAAAAAATTGAAGAACAATATCAGTCACTTGTAACATCATTAAAAGAATTTTTTCCTATTGAAAGATTAAAAGTTATTGATAGTTGAAAGACAATTGATAATAATGAAAATGTAGGAACTAAAGATGAAAGTTCTTTATTATTTGAAATGATTATTAAATATATTGATACATATATAGAAGATTCAATTCCAAAAATTAAAGCAGAAATTGAAAAAGAATGAGAAGAAAGCGAAGATGAAGATTGAGATGCAGTTGAAGCAATAACTACTGCTTTTAAATCTGAGTTTGAAAAAAAAGATACTGAAATTAAACATTTAAAAAAAATTATTGAAGAAAGAGAGGAAAAAATTGCACAACTAGAGACACAATTAAAAAATGTGCTGGAAATGTTTAGTAATCTGTGTAACTTACAAAAATAACTATGTTTAATTAATTCTAGTAAATATAATTAAATGACTAGAAAGAGTGAGTTACAGATGGCTAAAAAAGATAACTTTAATAATAATGATCCAATATCAAAAGCAGTAGATTTATTACTAGAAAATACTGAAGATTTAACAACAGTTTTTAAACCTGGCGGTTTATATAAAGAATTAACAAAAAGATTAGTAGAAAAAATGTTGAATTCTGAGATGCAAAATTATTTAGGATATGAAAAAAATCAACATAGTACTACTGAAAATGCTCGTAATGGTACAAGTTCAAAAAAATTAATAACTCAACAAGGTAAAATTGAAATTGATGTACCAAGAGATCGCAATAGTAATTTTACTCCTGTAATAGTTCCTAAAAGGCAAAGAAGATTTGATGGTTTTGATCAACAAGTTCTTTCCTTGTATGCAAAAGGAATGACATTATCTGACATTAGAATGCAGTTGCAAGAGTTATATCATGGTGCTGATATTAGTGAAAGTGTTATTAGTCAAATTACTGATGATGTTATTGATGATGTTAAAGCATGACAAAATCGACCATTAGAAAGTATTTATCCTATTGTTTATTTTGATTGTATAGTAGTTAAAGTACGACAAGATAAACGGATTATTAACAAATCAGTTTATATAGCATTAGGAGTTGATTTAGAAGGCAAAAAAGATGTTTTAGGATTATGAATTAGTGAAAATGAAGGTTCTAAGTTTTGATTATCTAATTTCACAGAAATGAAAAATCGAGGCTTAAATGATATTCTTATTGCTTGTAGTGATAATTTAACAGGCATGTCAGAAGCAATACAATCAGTTTATCCTAAAACAGAACATCAATTATGCATTGTTCATCAAATTAGAAATAGTTTAAAATATGTTTCATACAAACATCGAAAAGGTCTAGTTGCAGATTTAAAACCAATTTATAGTGCATGAGTGAAGAACAAGCAATGCAAGCTTTAGAATCGTTTGAAAGTAAATGAAATAAACAATATCCTCAAATTACTAAATCTTGATATAAAAATTGAGATAATTTAATGGTTTTTATTAGTTATCCAGTAGAAATCAAAAGAGTGATTTATACTACAAATGCTATTGAATCTGTTAATAGTCAATTACGAAAAATCATCAGAAATAAAAAAGTTTTTCCTAATGATATGGCAGTTTTCAAAATATTTTACTTGGCAATTGAAAATATAACAAAAAAATGAACATTGCCTATTCAAAATTGAAATACAGCAATTGCTCATTTTATGATAAAATTTGAAGACAGAATTAATCTAAATTAGTAACTTTGTAAAACAAAGATACACAGATTATTAAAAAGCCTCTTATTTTTTGGTCTTTAATATATGGTTCTAATAATTTTATTAATTCATTACCACTTAATTCTCTTTTAATATTTTCTAAATTAAAAACTCAATATGTGTAACTGTTATCAACAATAAAAGAATTATTTTTAATCATTCATTTTGGAAGTGATAATTTATATTCAACATAATCAATAAGAATAGATTGTGGTTTATCTTTAACAATTTGTTCTTTTTTAAATTCTATT
Organism: Spiroplasma endosymbiont of Phycita roborella; assembly: GCF_964031195.1. Taxonomy (NCBI): domain Bacteria; kingdom Bacillati; phylum Mycoplasmatota; class Mollicutes; order Entomoplasmatales; family Spiroplasmataceae; genus Spiroplasma; species Spiroplasma endosymbiont of Phycita roborella. The sequence goes on from NZ_CAXIQJ010000004.1 coordinate 378,270, forward strand.
TGCATAATAATCCTTTCCTAATATGTTCTGTTGCTTCTAGCATAAAGAACATATATTTTGATTTTTAGATTATTAATAATACTACTATTCGTTTTATTCATTTCAGCAATTCTGGGCTCAAAAATAAATTGTGAAATTTTAAAAAACATTGAGGCATTCGATTCAATATTTATTTAATTTGTGTTTAACAAATTAATATTTTAATTGAACCGGCACCGCTCAATTTTTTTTACAAGTTTGAAATTTATTTTCTCGCCCAAAAAAATTTTTCAATAAAAATAAAAAATAAAACCAACACTTGCTCACTGGGGAGTGGCAAGGTTGGTTAAATAAAGAATAGAATTAATATAGTAGGTTCCCTAGTAGGTCTATATATACTAGTTTCCAATTCGCTCCCACCCCAAGAATTACCATTAAATGGTTAGTATAATTTATTAGGTATCACTCCACTTTTTATTTATTCATGCAAGTCCACATGTTCTAGCTACTATTTTTAACAACTGTGTTGTAGTTCACTTTTTTAGTTCCCTAACACGTGTTGATAATAGCGTTAAAGACGGTTATTAAAAATTTTAAAATTTTACAATTACAAAAAAAGACAAGATTATTTCTTGTCTTTTTCCTTGTTAATAATTTTTATTTTATCTTATAAAATCTATATTTTTTAAAATACGTCGAATATAAATTTAAGGGTAAAAGAGAATTTAATTTGTCTATCATCATTTTTAAATGGTAATTTCGGAAATAAGTTACTAATATGATAATTAATTATTTCGTAACTTTGACAACCGCCCAAAAGTATTCCTTGCTTTAGGAAAAGTGTATTTTGCTAAAGATAATGTATCATAACTATAAAATTTATGATCTGTTATTGATTGATTAGTAATTCACTCACTATTGCTTAAATAGTTAAATTGGTTATTGAATGAAGCATTATTTTCTTCTAATTGATTTATTAGTACAGTATTTTCAATATTTATATTATTAATATTGTTTCCTAAAAAAGTTAAAGGTGGTATCACACTTAAAAAAATTAAATATTTATTCATAATTTTATACCTCTATTTTTTAAATAATTATTTAAAAAATTAATAAATATATATTTTATAACACTTTAGTCATTAAAAAGTGTTGATTTAATTATAAACATTTTATTTGAAATTAGCAAAAACTAAAAAACTTAAATAAATAATGTGTATTAAACGTACTTTACAATATGTTTCAATATTAATAATTTGCATATTAAATAAGTCCTTTTTTAAGTTATAATATTTATTTATAACTCAATGAAAAAAAATAATACGAATTTATTGGAAAAATATTATTATTATTATTATGATAATATTCTACAAAAGAATATAAAGTTTTTTAATCCTCTTATTTTAATTTTAAAATAAATGGGTTTTTTTATTTTTAGAAAGGAAGAAGAAATAATGGCAGCTGAAACTTATATTAGAAAATTAAAATTATCGCCAACATTTGCATTCACAACACAACAAATCCGTTCATTGACAAAAGAGCAAAGAGAAGCGATTGATAAAAAACAAACACCAGTATTTACAATGGAACAAATGAGAACATTCACACTTGAACAAATGGAACAACTTGCAATTGATCCAGGTCTTATTGATGAAATCATGAGATTATGGATGGGTTACACTTTATTGGACACTAATTACATAGACAAGTGAACAAATTAGTTAAAAGAAAGGAATTATAATTATGGTCACTATTAACTCATATTCAGATGAATTTAAAAAACAAATAGTAGCTTTATATCAAAGTGGCAAATCAGTATCTTGCCTTGTTAAAGAATACAATGTTACAAGAGCAGCTACTTACAATTGAATTAAGCAATTTACTAATTCAGGTAGTTTTAAAACTAAAGATAATCTTTCAGATTTAGAAAAACAATTAATTCAAGCAAATAAAGAATTAAAACAGTTACGAATGGAAATTGATATTTTAAAGCAAGCAGCACTAATAATAGGCAGAAAGTAGAGATTATTGCAAATAATAAATCTAAATATAAAATTCGCACAATGTGTCATTTTTTAAAACTCTCTAAATCAACATATTATTTTAATTTAAAGAAAAAAAATAAAATTCAAAATAATATTTATGAACAAGCTGTTATTAGTGCTTTTAAAGAAAATAAAGAAGTTTATGGTACTAGAAGATTAAAAGTCATACTAGCAAACCAAGAAATTTATTTATCACGCAGAAAAATTAAAGAAATTATGAATAAGCATAATTTAATATCAAAATACACTAAATTATCATTCAAAAATTATCATAATAAAGTCAATGATAGTCAAATAACCAATCTTGTTAATAGAAACTTTAATAATAGAATTAAAAATGAAGTTATTGTTAGTGATTTAACTTATGTTCAAGTTAATGGTAAATGAAACTATATTTGCCTATTAATCGACCTATTTAACCGCGAAATTATTGGACATAGTGTTGGAGTTAAAAAAGATGCATCATTAGTATATCAAGCATTTATGCAATCAAATCACTGTTTAAAAGATATTGAAATATTTCATACTGATCGCGGTAATGAATTCAATAATAAAACTATTGATAAACTTTTATTAGCTTTCAACATAACTCGATCTTTAAGCAAAAAAGGATGTCCTTATGACAATGCTGTTGCTGAAGCAACTTTTAAAACTTTCAAAATTGAATTTATTAATGATAAAAATTTTACATCATTAATCCAATTAAAATTAGAATTATTTGATTACATCAATTGATATAACAACATAAGAATTCACAGTACTCTAAACTACCTAACTCCAATTAGTTATCAAAAACAAATGTCTACCAAAAAATAGTCCTAAAAAGGGTTGCCATTCCATTATCAGAAGAAGAAGAACAAGTGGAACTGGCAAAAAAATTATCGTTAGAAAAAGAAAAACAATCTGACATAATAGTAAAAGAATTTAAAGAAACATCAATTCCCTCATCACAAACATTTAAAGTAGAGACAGAAGTAAAATTAGTTACTGAAGAGGAAATACTAAAACAAGGAATAAGACCCAAAGGAAGTAAGATTGTTCAACGTCAAATTCAACATACAAATAATAATCATCAAGAAAAGGCAATAATTTCCGAACCAACCATTTCACCATCTCTTTATGAAAGTAGTTTAGATTTACAAGCAACCAATGAAGATGATGAATTTGGTTTTGTAGTTGTTGATGAACCTTATAAAACATTACAATCAGAAGAAGTATCTGAGAAAGAAAGAGAAGATATTGATAGAGCGATTGCATTGTCATTGCAAGACCAATTTAATGTAGAACAAGAGCAAGAAGATATTGATAGAGCGATTGCATTAGAGGCTTTATCATTAAAAAGACAAGAAAGAAATAATAAAGCAATTGGTTTATATTTAGAAGAACAAGAAGAACTTGAAAAATCAGTACCATTATCCTTACAATCAGAAGAAGTATCTGAGAAAGAAAGAGAAGATATTGATAGAGCGATTGCATTGTCATTGCAAGACCAATTTAATGTAGAACAAGAGCAAGAAGATATTGATAGAGCGATTGCATTAGAGGCTTTATCATTAAAAAGACAAGAAAGAAATAATAAAGCAATTGGTTTATATTTAGAAGAACAAGAAGAACTTGAAAAATCAGCAAAAAGACAATCAAATTTAATGCAAGTAATCAAAAAATCTGAAATAGAAGAAATTAAAGTTTTAGAACAACAAAAAATAAATAAATTTTTAAATTTATTTATTAAATTAGTAACTTTTGGAAAAATTAATAAAAATAAGAAAATTGAATTAGAAATTAGTAAAAAATGAAAAAAAATATCAGAATCATGTAGTAAAAAGCCAAAAACAAATCCAACATTATTTTCAAAATCATTTGGAAAAGCTTTTAATAAACAACAAGTAAACAATGACTCAACAAACGCACCATTAACAAATTTAAATAAACCAAGAACATCACAAATGTAAAATATTAAGAAAAGAGTTATCTTATTTAAGATGAAATATTATTTTTTTTATCTTGGGGTGATCTTTTCTTTTTTAATTTGTTCAAAGATTCAAATTAGTTAAAATAAAATTATATTTTTGTCATTATTATTTATACTTTTTTAATTATTTTTAAAAAATTACTTATTTTATTAAGAATATTGTTAATATTATATTAAATAATAACTATTAAAAATTTAAGGAGAAATTATGGAAAATAAAATTAATTTAGATAAATTAACTATTAATTCAATTCGTATGTTAGGAGTACAAGCAGTTAATGCTGCTAAAAGTGGCCATCCTGGTATTGTTTTAGGTGCTTCACCAATGACTTTTTCTTTATTCAAAAATCATTTATCTTTTAATCCAAAAAATCCAAAATGATTTAATCGTGATCGATTTGTTTTATCAGCAGGTCATGGTAGTGCTTTATTATATTCAATATTACATCATGCTGGTTATAAATATACAATCAATAATATAAAACAATTCCGTCAATTAAATAGTAATACACCCGGTCATCCCGAATATCATTTAGACTATGGAGTAGAGACGGCTACTGGGCCATTAGGTCAGGGTATCGCTAATGCTGTTGGAATGGCGCTTACTGAGAGTTTTCTTGGTGCTAAATATAATCAAAAAGATCTTAATATTATTGATCATTATACATATGCAATTTGTGGTGATGGTGATTTACAAGAAGGTATTGCGCAAGAAGCACTTAGTTTTGCTGGACATTTTAAATTAAATAAACTAATTATTTTATATGATTCAAATGATGTTCAATTAGATTCATCTGTTAAATTAGTATATTCAGAAAATTTAAAAATGCGTCTTCAAGCATTAGAGTGAAATTATTTAAAAGTTGAAGATGGTGAAGATGATAAACTTATTTCTGAAGCTATTAAAAAAGCAAAACTTAGTGATAAACCAACTTTAATTGAAATTAAAACTATAATTGGTTATGGGGCTAGTAAACAAGGAACACCCAGTGTTCATGGCTCTCCTTTAATGGAAGATATTAAAACAGTTGCTAAAAATTTAAACTGAGAATATCCTGAATTTACTGTTCCAAAAGAAGTAAGTACTTACTTCACACAAACAGCACTTAATCATGGTTCTAAAATAGAATTAGTTTGAAATCAAAAAGTTGAAAAATATGCAAAATTATATCCAAAATTGTATAATGAAATTAAATCAGCATTGAAAAATGAAATTTTTAATGAAGATTATCAATTAAATAAAATTGATTGAACTTCAATTATTGGAGTAAATTCACAAGCAACAAGAGTAGACTCTGGTAATATTTTAAAACTTTTATCAGCTCATTGTCCAACATTAATTGGTGGTAGTGCTGATTTAGCTGGCTCAACTAAAGCATTAGTAACAGATAAAGACTTTTTACCTCTTGATCATTCAGGAAGACATATTCATTATGGAGTAAGAGAATTTGCAATGGGCGCTATTGTTAACGGTATGACGTTACATCAAGGCACAATTCCTTTTGGTTCTACTTTTCTTGTGTTTAGTGATTATCTAAAGCCTACATTACGATTAGCAGCTTTAATGTCAATTCCATCTTTGTTTATTTTTAGTCATGATAGTATCGCAGTTGGCGAAGATGGTCCTACCCATGAACCAGTTGAACAACTAACAATGTTAAGAACTATTCCTAATTTTAATGTAATTCGCCCCGCTGATACAAAAGAAACAATTGGTGCATATTTAATGGCATTATCTAGCAAAACTAACCCTAGTGCTATTATTATTACTAGACAAAATTTACCACAACTTGCAAATAGTAATATTGAGGCAGTTCAAAAAGGTGCTTATATTATTAGTAAAGAGAAGAGTAGTAAAGCTTTAGATTTAATTATTATTGCTACCGGTAGTGAAGTTTCGTTGGCTATTGCTAGTCAAGAACAACTATGAAACGATCAAAAACTTAATGTTCGTGTAGTTTCAATGCCTTCTACTTTTATTTTTGATAAACAAGATAAAACATATCAAAATAAAATTTTACCTAATGATATTATAAAAGTTGCTATTGAAATGGGTTCTAAAGATAGTTGATATAAATATGTTGCAGGTAATGGCTTTGTTATTGGCGTAAGTACTTTTGGTATTTCTGCTCCTGATAAGGTAGTACTAGAAAAATATGGCTTTACATCAAATCAAGTGTGTGATAAAATTAATAAGTTTTTAAACAGTAAGTAAGGAGAAATTAATAATGATGGTTTGGTGAGCAGTATTAATCATTGGCATTGCTAGTGCGTTAATTGGTGGATTAGTTGGTTTTATTGTTACTAAGAAGATTTTCGAAAAACAATTACAGAAAAATCCTCCTATTAATGAAAATATGATTCGTGCAATGTATTTACAAATGGGGCGTAAACCTACTGAATCTCAAATTAAATCAGTAATGCAAGCAATGAAACGTCAACAAAGTACTACTAAAAAACGATAATTTTTATTAAATATAAAGAGGCTTTTTAATAATCTGTGTATCTTTGTTTTACAAAGTTACTAATTTAGATTAATTCTGTCTTCAAATTTTATCATAAAATGAGCAATTGCTGTATTTCAATTTTGAATAGGCAATGTTCATTTTTTTGTTATATTTTCAATTGCCAAGTAAAATATTTTGAAAACTGCCATATCATTAGGAAAAACATTTCCAATATAAATTGTAAAATAGTTACTATTATGGTAACTATTTTTATTCATTATATTTGTGATAAATTTAATGTTTTATATATCCGCTTGTTGATGGCTTATTTTGTGGATAATTTTCTTCTTTTAATTCTTGTTTAATTTTTTTCTGTCATTTTTTTCTTTTTCTTGATTAGTATTTAATTTATTAATGTTACATTTAAATATTTTCTTTATTCTTTGTTCAATTTTTAAAATTTTTTTCTTATTGATTTTTAATCCAATTAATATTAAATTTTCTTTTATATTTTTTACTGAATTATTTGTATTTAAATGTATTAATATATTATCTTTAATATCATGAAATAATGAGTTATTTGAAAATTTTGGCCTATATTTAATAATTTCTACTTTCGCCTTATTTGTAATATATTCTTCATATTCTTGATAAAATATGTTTTCTAATATATTTTTTATGTTTTTATCATAAAATAAACTATCATTAATAATGATTGTCAAAGCCGTATCACCATTTTGATTTATGAAATGAATATTTGCATTATTTATTAGTAAAGTATTAACTATTTGTGCTAGTCCATTTTTAGCAGCTAAATGCAAGGCTGTATCACCATTTTGGTTTGCGTGGTTGATATTAGCGCCATTTTCTATTAAAACATTAATTATACTTAAATAACCTTTTTTAGTAGATATTATTAGTGCTGTATCACCATTTTGGTTTGCGTGGTTGATATTAGCGCCATTTTCTATTAAAATTTTAATGGAATCTATAAGTTGATAATAGTGACTTGCTACTATTAAAGGACTATCACCATTTTCGTTTGTATAATTTAGATTAGCATTTTTTTCTATTAAATTATTGATCTCTTTTTTTATTTCAGAACTAATTTTTTCTTCTTTAATTATATAATCCCAATAATTAAAATATGTAATATTTTGATATGAAGTGACAGAATTTAAAATAACTGATATTATTTTTTCACCATTAATATCTTTATCATTCATTATTTTGTTCCTCCTTTTGAAATCAAAAACCCATTTATTTTAGTGAAAAATAAATGGGTTAGAAACATATAATAATTAATAATTATATTATAACACTTTTAGTATTAATTTTATTATCGTTTAAATCATTTGTAAATTTATTTCTATGTTTAATATTATTTAGATGTATATAAAAAAAATCAGTATTAATAAGTAAATACTGATTTAATATTAGTTATCTTTTAGTGATAGTGCTGTTAATAATTTATTGTATGTAGCAACATCTTGTTTTTTAAAGTATTTTAAGAAACGTTTTCTGCTTGCTACCATTTTTAACAAACTTCGTTTTGCAGTAATATCTTTTTTTTGTACTTGTAGATGGGCTGTTAATTCTAAAATTCTTTTTGTTAAATTAATAATTTGAACTGCAGAAGAACCAGTATCTTTGGCATTTAAGCGAAATTTTTTAATCAATTCATCTTGTTTAATTTGTTCCATATTTGACAACTCTCCTTTAAATATAATTCGGCTTAAGCAAAGCTAATATCGGAGAGAATATTAACAATGTTAAGTCAACATGGTTATAATATTACATTAATTTTAAACATAAAACAAGCATTTTTTAAAAAAATATTTTTATTAATTTTGTATAAAGAGATGATTTTTTATTTTTTTTCTTCATTTGCTTTTTTATTTTTTTTATCAAAAATAGTCACTTTACGTTCAGTATGATTAAGAATTCTTTTACAATTATCTCAATGACGAATAATAATTAATATTCAAATTAGAGCCATAATTATATTAACAATATAGTATTGAGTGTCTTGTTGGGAAAGAAAAGCATGCAGTGGCATATTCGGTATTCATGATAAGATAAAAGCAAGTATCATCATTAACATTGAAGATAAAGATGACATTCTACTTAAATATAAAATAAATCATCAACTAGCAATTGTGATAACGCAATAAATAGGATTAATCATTAATAGTACTCCTAATGAAGATGCAGCTCCTTTACCACCACGAAAACCATAAAATAGTGGTCAACAGTGACCAATAATTGCAGCAAGACCAGTTGGATAAATATATGCTTGTTTAAACATTGTTTCATAATTAGGATTAGTAATATTGATAAAGGTTAAACCATATGCAATTAAAATAGGAATAGCGGGCTTAAAACCGTCAATAATTAAAATAATAGCTCCTCATTTACCACCCATAACTCGTGTTGAATTAGTAGCACCAGCATTTTTAGAGTAATAATCTCTAACATCGGTTTTAAATTTTATTTTACTAATAATAATTGAAGGTGAGATTGAGCCAATTAAATAACCAATGATAATAAAAATAAAAGTTCCTAATAGATTAATATGTTCCATTTTTTTCTCCATTCTTGTGCAAGTATTATGTTAATAAAAATTTTATTTTTTGGAAGTTAAATTGTTCTTTTTATCTTTATTATTATAATATAAATTATAAATTATTAATGTTAATAATATGATATTAATAACTGTGCCAAAGGCATTTGCTGCTAGTAAGGGAATGTTTTTAATTAAACTAGCATAAATTATGAATGAAGTTAATCCTATTTGATATATGCTATAAGAAATTAACGATAAACCTTTTGTGTTTTTAGTTTTAATTAGTTTAATAGTTTGTGGTAAAAAGGCAACCGAAATAAAAAAGGCACCTATATATCCAATAATATCAATTGCAATATTAGACATTTTTTTCCTCCTTATTTTTTTGTTTAATTAAATTGTTAACAATAATTCCAATTATTATGAAATTTAGTATAGCAGTAATAGTTTGACAAGTAATCATGGGAATATCATTACGAAGTATGCCAAATATTAAAAAAGTAAGACCTCCCAGTTGATAGATACTATATGAAAAAATAGAAAGACCTGAAGTATTTCTTGTTTTAATTAGTTTAATAGTTTGTGGTAAGAATGCCAAAGGAATACAAATGGCTGCAAGATACCCCAATATTTCTATAAAAATGTTCATTTTTTCTCCTTTTAATTAATTTAATTTATCATAGTAATTATAATAAAATATGAAAAGGAAATGTTTAGTAATCTGTGTAACTTACAAAAATAACTATGTTTAATTAATTCTAGTAAATATAATTAAATGACTAGAAAGAGTGAGTACAGATGGCTAAAAAAGATAACTTTAATAATAATGATCCAATATCAAAAGCAGTAGATTTATTACTAGAAAATACTGAAGATTTAACAACAGTTTTTAAACCTGGCGGTTTATATAAAGAATTAACAAAAAGATTAGTTGAAAAAATGTTGAATTCTGAAATGCAAAATTATTTAGGATATGAAAAAAATCAACATAGTACTACTGAAAATGCTCGTAATGGTACAAGTTCAAAAAAATTAATAACTCAACAAGGTAAAATTGAAATTGATGTACCAAGAGATCGCAATAGTAATTTTACTCCTGTAATAGTTCCTAAAAGGCAAAGAAGATTTGATGGTTTTGATCAACAAGTTCTTTCCTTGTATGCAAAAGGAATGACATTATCTGACATTAGAATGCAGTTGCAAGAGTTATATCATGGTGCTGATATTAGTGAAAGTGTTATTAGTCAAATTACTGATGATGTTATTGATGATGTTAAAGCATGACAAAATCGACCATTAGAAAGTATTTATCCTATTGTTTATTTTGATTGTATAGTAGTTAAAGTACGACAAGATAAACGGATTATTAACAAATCAGTTTATATAGCATTAGGAGTTGATTTAGAAGGCAAAAAAGATGTTTTAGGATTATGAATTAGTGAAAATGAAGGTTCTAAGTTTTGATTATCTAATTTCACAGAAATGAAAAATCGTGGCTTAAATGATATTCTTATTGCTTGTAGTGATAATTTAACAGGCATGTCAGAAGCAATACAATCAGTTTATCCTAAAACAGAACATCAATTATGCATTGTTCATCAAATTAGAAATAGTTTAAAATATGTTTCATACAAACATCGAAAAGGTCTAGTTGCAGATTTAAAACCAATTTATAGTGCATGTAGTGAAGAACAAGCAATGCAAGCTTTAGAATCGTTTGAAAGTAAATGAAATAAACAATATCCTCAAATTACTAAATCTTGATATAAAAATTGAGATAATTTAATGGTTTTTATTAGTTATCCAGTAGAAATCAAAAGAGTGATTTATACTACAAATGCTATTGAATCTGTTAATAGTCAATTACGAAAAATCATCAGAAATAAAAAAGTTTTTCCTAATGATATGGCAGTTTTCAAAATATTTTACTTGGCAATTGAAAATATAACAAAAAAATGAACATTGCCTATTCAAAATTGAAATACAGCAATTGCTCATTTTATGATAAAATTTGAAGACAGAATTAATCTAAATTAGTAACTTTGTAAAACAAAGATACACAGATTATTAAAAAGCCTCTGTGAAAATAGTTATTTATTTTATTTTAAATAATAAAAAATGTGTTTTGCTAAACACATCATTAATTTATTTTTCTTCTTCTTTAATGAAACATTTTTTACATAAAGATTTCCCTTCTTTTGTATCAAGAATGTCAAAAGGTTCAAACATCATTTCGCAATCAAAACATTTTACGGTTTTTGTTAAAGGTTCATCATCAGTTTTTTTGTTTTTTTTATTGAATCATTTCATTATATCCTTCCTTTCTAAATATATTAAATAAATGTGTCATTAACACACTTATTTAATATATTTATTTAGCACAATCTTTACACAAACATTTACCATCTGCTGCTTTAGTACATTCAGATGAACTTTTCATTTTCCCACAACCATCACATTTTTTTTGATCTTTTGCTTCTCCGGTTTTATTTCTTTTTTTAAATGGTCACATGTATATAACTTCCTTTCCTCATATCATAATTACTCTACTCAATTATAACAAATTTTATTATTTTCTATGGTATTAACTATTTTTAAAACTTTTTTGTTAAATTTTGATTAATTATTTTTTTCTATTTTAAGAATATTATTTTTGATTTCTTCAATTTCTTCAATATCAGTTATTCTATTAAATAAGTGAAAAAGCATATAGTTTAATTCTTTTGGTTTATGAAAGTGTTTTTTAAAAAATATTATTGTTTCATCAATAGTTGCCATTAGCATTACTGCTTGTTTGGTGTTAATGCTATTATTTTGTAATGGTATACGAACAAGTGTTGGCAACTGACTAACAAACATGTAGTCTTCTAAAGATTTTTCTTTTTGTGTATAATAGAAAATTTGAAAAGCACTAATTTTAGCACCAATTGTTTTAATAGCATTTTTTACTGCTGTAACTTGTGAATTAAGCATATTTTTGATTAATAAGGTAATAAAGATGGTAATTGTTCCAATTGGTAAAATAATTGATAAAATTAAGTCTAAGTTAACATTAAACTTTTGAGCAAATATTGATTTTAATAAAGTATAACCATTTTGGAATAAAATAACAGATAAAAATAAAGCAAAGTTTGGTGTTTTTCATCATTTATGCATAATTAATATTTCTGTTTTAATTTTTAAAATATATCAAAAGAAATAAGAAGTTAATACCAAGATAATACCATAAATTAATACAATGATAGTTGTTAGAAAATTGAAAAAACTAAAAACAATAGCTAAATTAACTGTAAAACCTAGATACATTTTAATATCATAAATTGGATAATCATTTGCAAATTGAGTTGTTAAACCATATTTTCTTTGAAATGCTCGACGACGATAAAGTTTAATGATTATAATAATATAAAAAAGTAAAGCAATTAAAGCGATTAAAATTGTAATAAAGATATATGAATAAGCAGTATTAATACTATTTAAACGTTGTGTTTATGCACTTCCTCAGTCACTTATTGGTGCATCATCATGTTGAGTAAAAATAAATGACATTAATGAAAAATCAATTAATGGATAATAAATAGCCATTAATTTTTTATAGAAAGGAGTTTTGTCACTTTCTTGTTTTGCGTTAGCAATTTGTTCTAGTAGTTCTTTAACATTATTTTCTTTATCAATTCTTGTTCTTTCATTTAAAAATAAGACTAATGCAGTAATTAGTAATGTAATAAATATTATTCAAAAAAATAATAAAACAAAATATTGCCCTCCCAAAAAATTATGCGGTCGTAATTTTTTAAATTGAATTTTTTGTACTTCCAAAATTTATTCCCTCCCCCAAAAAAAATATTTTTTAAAATCGCTTACTTAAATTATAGCACTAATTAAAAATTCACTTATTAATTGGTAAAATTTACTAATTGTTAAATTAAATTTAAAAATTAATTATATAATTAATTTAAAATATTATTTATATTTAAGGAGAAAACATGAAAATTGAAATAGTTAATAATATTGAAATGTTAGAACAAGCATTTTTGATTAGAAAAAAAGTTTTTGTTAATGAGCAAAAGGTTCCTTTTGAAGAAGAAATTGATCAATTTGAAGATGTATCGATTCACTTTTTAGTTTTTGATGATCATAATAAACCAATAGCTACTAGTAGAATGCGAAAAGTTGAAGATATTGTAAAGATTGAAAGAGTGTGTATATTGCAAGAATATCGTAAATTGGGTATTGGTAAAAAATTAATGGAATTTATGGAAAAAGTTGCAATTAAAAATCAATTTAAAGTTATATCTCTTTATGCCCAAATTCAAGCACTAAATTTTTATAAAAATTTGGGTTATAAAGTTTGTTCTGAAATATTTTTGGACGCTGGTATTAAACATTGTAAAATGGAGAAAAAAATATATAATGAAGGTAAATTTTAAAAAATAATATTTTAAATACATTGTTTTTAAAAAAACAATGAAAGGAAAAGAATATGTTTGAGTGAGTTAGAGAAATATTTGGAATAAATATAAATATTAATAACAAAGAAGCAAAAATGATAGATGCTATTAAAAATAAAAAGTTAGATGTAGTTAATAAAATATTAAAATATGATATTAATATTGATTATATTGATAGAACTGGTTATACGCCTTTAATGTGGGCCGCTGAAAAAGGTTATCTAGAAATAGTTAATGTTTTATTAGAATATAATGCTAATATTAATTACATATCTGTAAATGGTAATACTGCTTTAATCTTAGCTGCTAAAAAAAAATATACAAAAATAGTTAATCTGTTATTAGAACATAATGCTAATGTTAGTTGTGAGGATCAATTTGGTAATACTGCTTTAATTTTAAGTACTGAAAATGGAAATTTGGAAATAGTTAAAACTTTATTAACACTTAATGTTAATGTTAATCATGAAAATCGATATGGCGAAACTGCTTTGTTAGTGGCTGCTAAAAATGGATATACAGAAATAGTTAATGATTTACTAGCAAATGGCGCTAATATTAATCATGTCTCTATAAATGGTAATACTGCTTTAATATTAGCAATTAAATCTAATTATTTAGAAATAGCTAATGCCTTATTAACAAATTATCCTAATGTTAATAGAAAAAATATGTTTGGTTATACGCCTTTAATGTGGGCTGCGAGGAATGGTCATTTAGAAATAGTCAGAACTTTATTAGAATTGGGAGCTAATGTTAATTGTATAAATGAAAATGGTGATACGCCTTTAATGTGGGCTGCGAGGAATGGTCATTTAGAAGTAGTTAATTTGTTATTAAATAAAGGTGCAAATGTTTATTCTATAACAAAAATTTGTGGTTATACTGCTTTAATTGCTGCAGCTGGTAGAGGTCATTTAGATGTAGTTAATACTTTAATCAAAAATGGCGCTAATGTTAATCATGTAACTATTGATGGTTTGAGTGCTTTAATGTGAGCTGCTGAAAAAGGTCATTTAGAAATAGTTAATACTTTAATCAAAAATGGCGCTAATGTTAATCATGAAAATATAATTGAAGAAACCGCTTTAATTGTTGCTGCTAAAAATGGACATTTGGATATAGTTAAAACTTTATTAATAAATAGTGCAAATGTTAATTTTATAAACGAAAAAGGTTGCAATGCTTTAATGTGAGCTGCTAAAAATGGACATTTGGATATAGTTAAAACTTTATTAGCACATAATGTTAATATTGATGATGTAGATGTAAATGGCAATACTGCTTTATTATTTGCAACCAAATATAATCATTGACAGATAAAAAAGATAATTATTGAAGTAAATAGTTTAAAAAGAGAAAATTTATTAAATGTTAAAAAAATGATAAATAAAATGAATATTATTTTTATTAAAAATAAAGAAAGAATTTATTCAAAAAAAATAGAAAGAAAATTTATTAAAATATTGCAAAATTATGAAGATTATATTAATAAAAAAACCAAAAATATTGATGGACAACTAAATCTTTTTTTTAAAAAAGAATTTATTAATAGTCTAAAATTTGAAGAGGAAAATTATTCATTATTGCATATAGCAGTATTAAATGATTGACAAAAATTAGTAACTTATTTAGTAACAAAATGACCGGTTGATATTGATTATAAAGATAGTTCGGGGAATTCGGCATGAAATCATGCTTGTATGTTACTAAAAAAAGAAAATGCTTTAGCAATTAAATCAAAAGTTCAAATAAATGAAGAAGATAAAATATTTTTAGAAAAAAATATTGATTTATTATCAAGAAAAGAATCTTGTTTTATTAAACCTTTAAATAAAAAAGATAAAAATGCTAATAAAAATAGATTTAACATTATAAATTATTATTATGATGTAGATGAAGTTGCTATTGATGCTTTTGATTATTTTAAAAATAACATAAATTTAATTGAAGATGATAATACTTTTTTAACAATTAATAATAAACAAACTTTACAAATATAAAGGTAATTTTCATTTAATTATACAGATTAAATTTTAAGTAAACACTCAAATCATAATAAAATAATAATTAATGTAATATAACAAAAATTATATATAATAGGTATAGTAAAAAAGATTTAAAGATTGAGGAGAAAAATATGAATATTATAAAATCGGTATTAAGATTAATGTCGGCAGTTGCTTTAACTACAGTTAGCACAAGCTCAGTTATTGCATGTGATAATCAAGATTTCGAAGAAAATTTATTAAATGCAAAAGTTTCACAAGGTTTAAAATTGACTAATGCTACTGGTGAAGGATTATTAATGCCTACTATTAATATTGATGAAAATGATAAATCACAAGTAACTTGAAAAATCAATACAACTAATATTAAGGTAATAAATTTGATTAAAAATGATAAAAAAGCTAAAGATGAAGAAAGTTTTCAATTTTTAAAAAATGTTTTAAATATTAAAATTGATAGTGGCACAAAATTAGAAGATGCTATTTTTAATGAAACAGAATTAAATAATGTAACTACTATTATTTCAAATATTAATGTTGATTTAAATCCAGTAACACAGAAAAATGATTTTTATATTGTAAAAGGTTCATATAATATAATGTTTACAAATGGTGTTACAAAAACTGATAAATATAAAGTAGTTACAAAAACAAGTCCAAATGGAGTAATTAATCATGATATTTTTCCAATTAAAAAACAGATTTTAATAGTAATTTTCAAAGTGAATTTAAAGTAGGCCAATCAGTAAGTAAATTTCAAATTAAGAGTGATTTGACTTCAATGTTAGATAATTCTAAAGATAATGTTAAAACAATCTTTGGAATCCAAAAATTATTAAATAAAGGTTCACTAAAATTATTAGTAACAAAAAATGATAAATCAACAGGTAATTTTATAGCCACTGATAAAATTACAGTTAGATTTAAAATCGGTGAAGTTATGATTTTTGTAGGAGAAGAATTAATAGTTAACCCTTAATAATAACATCATACTCAATGCTAATTATTTTAATAAAATATATCAAAAAAATAAAAAATAGTTTTAAAAACTATTTTTTATTTAATATAACAGGAATAATTAAAGGGTTTCTTCTTTTCTTTTTAAATATATAAGGTGCTAATGTTGATTTGATAGCATTTTTTATTGTGGCAAAAGTAGGTCTTTCGCTTTTTAATACTTCATTAATAGATTTTGTTAATAATGATATTGCTTCAGATACTAAAGGTGCTGCATCGCGAACATAGAAAGAACCGCGAGAAATAAACGTTGGTGGTGCTAATAATTTATTATTTTGTGAATCAATAGAAACAACAATTGCAATTAAACCATCTTTAGAAAGAATTTGTCTATCACGGATTATTGCAGCAGTTGTTACTCCTGACATATCTTTACCACCATCAACATAAATAGGATCAGCAGCAATGCGTTTATCACTTAAAGAACATTTACCATTATCCATAATAATTGGATCACCGTTAGCACAAATAAATATATTTTCTTCAGGGATTCCAATTGATACAGCTGTTTCTTTATGAACTTTTAACATTCTATAATCACCATGCATTGGCATAAAGTATGATGGTTTAATTAAATTTAACATTAGTTTTTGTTCTTCTTGTGAAGCATGACCAGAAGTATGTAATCAATTTAATGGTGAATTTTCTTCAACAATCGCACTAAGTCGTGTTAGTTTATTAACTACTCTTTCAACGTCAGCACGGTTACCAGGAATTGCCGATGAAGAGAATATTACTGTATCACCGGGTATAATTTTTATTTGACGATGTTCGCGATTAGCAATTCTTGATAATGCTGCCATTGGTTCACCTTGGGAACCCGTACAAATAATAACAATTTGATTATTATCATATTTTTTAGCTTCTTCTGCTTTAATAAATGAACTATCGCGAACTTTTAAATGTCCCATTTGACGAATAACATTAACTATTCTTTCTAAACTTCTTCCAACAATAATAACTTTTCTATTATGTTTTGTTGCAACTTCAATAATTTGTTGTAAACGGTGTACATTAGAAGCAAAAGTAGAAATTAAAATTCTGCCCTTCGCTTTAGCAAATATTTCACTAATTCTTTTAACAACAAGCATTTCTGTCATTGTATAACCGGGTACTTCAGCATTGGTTGAATCTGCTAAAAATAATGTTACTCCTTTTTGACCCATTTGTGCCATTTTATCAATATCTGCTTTATGACCTAAAGGTGTTCAATCGAATTTATAATCACCTGTTGTTACAACAGTTCCATTTGAATTTTCTACACAAATTCCATATGCATCAGGAATTGAATGATTAACAGCAAAGAAACTAATAATAAATCTGTTAGTTTTAATTTTACTATTACCATCAACAATATTTATTTTTATTTTTGATTTTATCCCTTTGTCTTTAATTTTATGACGAATTAAAGCTGCTGCTAAATTAGGAGCGTAGATAGCCGGAATATCACTAATTTCTTTTAATAAGTATGGTATACCACCAATATGATCTTCATGACCATGAGTAATAAATATTCCTTTAATTTTATGTTTATTTTCTTTTAGGTAGCTATAATCAGGAATTACTGCTTCAATTCCTGGCATAGAAGCATCAGCAAATTTTACTCCAGCATCAATAATAATAATTTCATTATCTTGTTCAATTACATAAGTATTTTTTCCAACTTCTTCTAGTCCACCAAGCGCAAAGATTTTCGTGACGAACTTTTTAACTGGTATAGTATTTTTTGTCGATGTATCACTCATATTTTTTCTCCTTCATTCATTTTAAAATTATAAGAAAATAACATAAAACATAACATAAAAAAATGTAATGAATTTAATCATGTTTTTACTTATTACTTATTTGGTATATTATATTTAACTATAATAAAACAATTTAAAAACTTAAGTTTATCATTCTACTTTATATCATAATCCATTTATCATCATTAAGTCAAGGATTATCCTTATTAATGTGATGATAAAAGAGTTTTCTTTCTAAATGGTCTTGCTCATGTTGAAAAACAATTGCTTCATAACCTCTAACAGTTAAAGTTACTTTTTTCTTTTTTAAATAGTCATAACCTGTAACGTTGATTTTATAACTACGTGGAACTAAACCTTCATGAGGGTGATTAGTTACACTTAAACAACCTTCACCTTTTTTTAAATAAGCTATTTGTTCGCTTTTACCAATGATTTTTGGATTTATTAATGCATGTTCATAGTAAATAATCTTTTCATTTTTATCAGGAATTGGTAATAAAATATAATACATTTTTATATTTTCTCCAATTTGTGGTGCAGCAATACCAATAGCTTCGGTTAAAATGTTGTTAGCATTAAATTCTTTATCTTGTGATGCTTTTACTCAATCAATCATACGTTTCATAATATTTTCATCTTTAGGTGTTAAGGGTAAAATAACATCAGCACAAGGTTTTAATAAACTAGCTTTTGTATCTTCAGTAATTCAAGATGCTGATGGTACTTCGTTTTGTAATTTGTTTAACATTGCAGATCCTTTCATCAGTTTGTAATAAATAATAAATTAAACTAATTTGCTTTTATCAAATTTAATGATAAAGTTATTATAAACTAAATTTTGGAGAAAACATGAAAATTATTGCTGGAAAATTAAAAGGAAAAAAAATAATTACTTTAGATGGTTTATCAACACGGCCAACATTAAATCGAATTAAAGAAAATATTTTTAATATTATGTTAAATTATTGTAGTTTTGAAGATAAAATTGCTGTTGATTTATTTGCTGGAAGTGGTAATTTAATTCTTGAAAGTTTATCACGAGGGGCAAAATTTGCTTTTGCAAATGATATTAACAAAGCTGCTTGTAATATTATTAATCAAAATTGTTTTGCTTGTAATTTACAAGAACAAGTTAAATTAAGTAATTTGGATTATCAAATTTTTAGTAAAACACTAGTACAACAGTGTGATATTGTTTTTATTGATCCACCGTTTGTAAATATTACTTGTCAACAGTGAATTATTGATTTCTTTTATAAAAATAATTTACTTGCTAATAATGCTTTAATTGTTTTAGAAACAAATGTACCACTTGAAAATTTACAATTAAATTTCCATTTTAAAGTAGTATCTAATAAAAAATACGGTAAAATATATATTAAAATAATTCAATTTTATGAAAAGTAGAAAGTAGAATCTAAATGGCACAAAAAAAAGGAAAATTAATTATTCTTTCTGGACCAAGTGGTGTTGGTAAGGGTGCAATTATTGCTAAATTATTTGCTGATAAATCATTAAATTTAGCATATTCAGTTTCGATGACAACAAGAAAACCACGTAATAAAGAACAAGATGGCATTAATTATTTTTTTGTTGATGTATCAACTTTTTTAAATCATGTTAAAGGTAATGATTTTTTAGAATATACAAATTTTATTGGTAATTACTATGGTACTAGTAAGAGTTATGTTTTAAATTTGCAAAATCAAGGTTATAATGTTATTTTAGAAATTGAGGTTGATGGTGCTAGTCAAGTTTTAAAAAATTATGAACATCGCAATGATATTATGAGTATTTTTATTATGCCTCCTTCTTATCAAGAATTAGAACAAAGAATTCGTATGCGTGCTAGTGAGTCAGAAGCAATTATTGAGAAAAGGTTAAATAAAGCAAAAGAAGAATTTAAAGTTCAACATGAATATGATTATATTGTTATTAACGATGACTTAGATATTGCTGTTAAAGAAATAACAGATATTATTAAAAATAATATTAATTAGTTTTTGATTTGATAGTTTAGAATTAAATATTAAAAACATTTAACGATGTTAATTTGTATAAAAATATAATGGTATAGAAAACTATATTACAATAATTTTATAAACTTAATATCAAGTTTATTTTAAATCCTATTTCTTTAATTTTAAAGCAATAGATTTTTTGTAAACTTTTTAAATGTTAAAAATGTTTTTTATGATTTTTTTGTAATTTTGGTAACCAGAATCAGCCAAAATTTGTATTTTTGGATTAATAAAAAGTAAAAATTATAAGTAGTGCTAAAAGAAAAAAAGTGTTGAAATAAGTTTTGGTATTAAAAATTATTAAAAACTAATAAGTGTTACAATTAAACAAAGGGGGAAGTATATTATGGATTTAAGTTGATATGATTGTATTAAGGATTGAAAATTTTATTTTAAATTAGGTTTTGGTTTATTTTTTCTAGCAGTTTTATTATATGGATTATTATCACCTTTAATTAATGGAATTACTGTAACTGATCAACAAAAAAAAGATGCTAGAAATTGAATGTGATTTACTGAAGATAAAGGAGATTTTATTTTAAATTATTTTTCTTTTTTTACAATTCAAACTAATGTTTTTGTTATTATTTGATTAATATCATCTGCTATTTTTTGAGAACAAGAAGGTAGAATTAATAGTAAATGATTTGGCCAATATATGACTTTAGCAGTAACAACTTTTATTACTATTACAGGTATTGTTTTTAATGTTATGTTATTACCAACTTTAGTAAATCAACTACAAACCTTTTATGCATGATTTACTAATATTGTCCAACATATGGTAGTTCCAATTATAATGATTATTTACTTTTTTATTATGCCAAGAGAACAAGGTAGTGTTTTCACAACTAAAGAATTTTGAAAAAAGCGTATGTGAATGTACTATATTTATCCAGTTATTTGAGCAGTTATAATGTTAATTCGTGGTGAATTTCGTTGACAAGCAGGAAAGGTTTGAGATTATCAATATTTCTTTTTAAACATTCACAAATCTTTTTATGGTATTCCAGGGGCTATATGATTATTAATAACTGCATTATTAATTATTTTGATTATTTTTAGTATTTCAACTTTATTTAATTTAATTAATTTAAAACAATTAAAACGAAAATATCATACATATTATTTAAATGATACAACAAAATAAAAAAACAAATCTTGCTATGATCGTGTTTCGTTTGGTTTATAGTTTTATGAAAAGAGATTACAATTATTATATTTGTTAATTTTAATTATAGAATACTTTAATATACTAATATTATTAATTTATAATAAAGGTTAACAATTAAGGTAGGTTTAGAATAATCTTTAAGTGTGTATTCATTTTTAAAAACAAAACAGGCATAATTGTGTTAGTCATAAATTTAAATAAAAATAATAAAGTTAAATCAAAGAATATAACAAAATAATTTGCTAAAAGTACTATTTATAATTAAAAAGTAGATTATAACGTAAAGTATTTTTACGTTGTGAAAAGAGAATTTAAAAAATATTAGATAAAAACTAAATAAAAAAATATAGAAAAGAAATGATTAAAGACAATGAATGTATAGTATTTTTATTGATAAAGATTAATAAATTTCATTTCTTAAAAAATATTGTAAGAAGTATTTTTATCTTTAAAGGAATTAGCAAAACTATCAAATGCATTAAAAATGATAATACAATTAAAACAAAAATTATCTTCAAGAGAAAATAGTAAAGATAGTGATAATGATTTTTTAATAAAAGCAGAAGTAAATGAGAATTTACCAACATTATCGGTAGTAAATAAAAATAATGTTCATAACACTGTACCAAATTTATAGTAAATAAAGATAATTAACAAATAATAATTTTATAAACTTATATAAGGTAAAATCTAAAATTATTAGTAATATTAATACTCCTTTTAAAAATAAATTTAAAAGGAGTATTTTGTAAATTATGATAAGTTGTTATACTAATAATATCAAAAATAATTTTTTTACTTTATAATTAAAGTAGTGGAATCAAAAAATAAAGGAATGGTGGTATTTAATATGAGTGTATTACCGTTAAATATTATTTCGACTGTAATTTCAGCAGATATTGGAACAGTTATTGCTGAAATAGCGGTTTTATTTGGAATAACCATTTCTTTATTAATGACAATTCTTATTTTAATAGTTATGAATACTTTTATTCGTGGTAAAAAAGTTTGATGAACAACAAGAAATAAATCTCATATGAAACTACTAGCAACTTCAGAAAAGAGAATGTTAGCAAGTGTTTTAGCAGAAGCAGTGATTAAATTAGCAGAAGAAAAAATTGGAGCACTAATTACTATTGAAAGGAATGTTTCATTAAATGAATATACTGATTTGGGAGTAAAAATTGATGGTGAAGTTACTTCACAACTATTACAGTCTATTTTTATTAAAGGTTCACCATTGCATGATGGTGCAGTTATTATTCGTTTAGGTCGTATTGAATGTGCCTCTACTTATTTTCCACTAACTAATAAAAAAATATCTAGTCAATTTGGTTCACGTCATCGTGCTGCTATTGGAATATCAGAGCAAACCGATGCAGTATCAGTTATTGTCAGTGAAACTAATGGTTCTGTTTCAATAGCTCGTAGTGGTAAGTTTTTACAAGTTGAAAACTTAAATAATCTTGTTCGTACACTATATGATGAATTAGCTTCAACTAAAGAAATGGTTCAACAAGTATAATAATGAAAAGTTTGTTATTAGTAGATATTGGTAATACATTAATTAAGATTGCTATGATTTATGATAGTGAAATTATTGAACAATGAGCAGTAATAGAAACCAAAAGTAAAACTGCAATTGATCAATTGAAAAAAGCATTTAAATTAAATAAAAAATTACATTTTGAAGAAGCTGTTATTAGTTGTGTTGTTCCAAATTTTTTAATAATAATAGAAAAATTAATTGTTTTTACATATAATTTAAAACCGTTAATTGTTGATTTTAATTTGCTAAGTTCTTTACCTTTAAAACTTAATTTAGAAAATCGCCAATTAGGTAGTGATTTGATAGCATTATCATATGCTGCTTATACTAAGTATCACAATGCGATAGTTGTTAGTTTGGGAACTGCTACTACCTATAGTATTGTTGTTAATGATGTTTTGGTTGGCGTTATTATTGGACCTGGATTTAGTACAAGTAAAGATGCATTGATTGATAATGCTGCTTTACTTGTCGATTTTGAAATGCAACATTATCAATCAATGTTAGGTAAAAATACTAATCATGCTTTATCAATTGGTTATGGTTATGGTTTTAGTGCAATGATTAATAGTATAGTTGTTAGGATTCAAAATGAAACAAATATTAGTTTACCTGTAATTTTAACAGGAGGTAGTGTACCAATTTTAAAATCTTATTTTGATTTTTCTTATATTTATGAACCACAAATGTTATTTTTAGGTTTAGTTGATATTATTAAATATTTTAGAAGTAATAATAAAATAAAAGATTAATATCTTTTAATATATTTAAAATATAAGGAAAGGAGAAAAAAACTATGTTAATGTTAATAAAAATTTATAAATTAACTAGTGCACAAATTATTATAATAACTATTATTAGTTTATTAATTTTTACTATTATCGTTTTAACAAGTTTATTAGTAATTTTTAGTTCGTATAAAAATAAACAATTTATGGTTTATAAAAATTTGCAATATATTCAAAATATTAATATTAAAGAAAGATTAAATCGTATTAATCAAATGGTACAAGCAAATGAACAATATAGTTCTATTTTAGGAATTTGAATTAGTCGTTATAATCTTTTTTTAAAAAAAGATTTAAATAAGGTTTTTAAAAATTATATTCAAATTTTAAAATTACAAAATAATAAAGAATTATGAAAAAGATATAAATTAATGTATAGAATGCATAATAAGAGTAATAATTTAAAAAATCAGTTGCAGTTATTAACAATTGAAATAGATTATTTTATTAGTATTGATCAATTATTACGAGAATATCAATTATTTTTTAAACAAAATTTTAATTATTTACAAGATCAAATGATCAAGATTAATTTACAAAACGATCTTAATCGAGAACAATTAGATGAAGTTATTAAGATAATTAATGATATATTTAAAGAATTAGAAACAAATATTAATGCTATTAATGTTAGTCAAATTATTACTATTTTAAGTGAGATTGCGATTGCTGTTGTAACATTGGCAGAAATTTTAGATAATTTAACAACACTTCGTTATATTATAACATATGAAATTAAACAGAAAATGGCTGCCTTAAAAAATAAATATCAAATGATAAAAATAAATAATACTTTACTTTTACAATACGAACAATTAGTAGCAAACGTTGATGAAAAGTTAAGTTTTATTAATAAACAAATTAATAATTTACAATACAAAAAAGCTAAGGTTAACACTCAAGAAATATTAAAATTAATTGCTACTTTTAGTAATAAAATTGATAAAGAACAAATATTTTATAATATTTTTAAACAAAATTATGAAAAATTTTTAGTTATGAGTTTTAATTTTAATGAAATATTTGAAACTATTAAAAATGAAATTGCTCTTTCAAATAAAATTAATTCTAAAATGATAGAAAATAGCAAAATAACTAACTTAGAAACTATTTTTAATAAACAACTTGCTACTGTTAATCATTTTGATAATTTATTAATCATAGAACATCAAAAATCAATAAAAAATACTAGTTATGAAACATTAGTGATGTTATTAGCGGCGTTATTTGAAAATAGTATTGTTGTTTTTAATAGTTTAAAAGAGTATAATAAATTGTTGAATGAACAAAATAAAGCAAAAATTAAATTTAAAACTTATGTTGATAAAATCAATTCAATGATGTTACAAATTGATAATATTTTAAATAATATTAATTTTTATTATTTAAATGAAATTTATAAAGAAAAGTTTAGTGATTTACAATATTTAATAAATGATACTATTTTAAATTTTAAAAATGGAAATTATGATAATTCTTCTTTTAGTAAATTTAATGATTTACAAAATAAAATTTTTCATCTTTATACTGAATTAAAAATGGAAATTACTATTCATAAATTATCACATTTAACTCTTGTTTATGCTAATCGTCATCGTTCAATTAATCAGCAACTTAATAGTAAATTTAATGAAATTGAAAATAATATCACTAATAATCATAATCAAAAAGCATTAACATTATTATTGGAATTAATGGAATAAATTTTAAAAAAGAGGAAAATTAAATGGTACCAATTATTATTATTCGTTATGGTGAATTAACAACTAAAAGTAAAAATCGGATTGATTTTATTAAACAATTAAAAATAAATATTAAGTATGCTCTTAGTGATTATAAACAAATAAATATTATTCATTTTCATGATCGGATGGAACTAACCAATTTATCTCTTGATGTAATGAATGATGTTATTAATATTTTGGTGAAAATATTTGGTATTAGTTCATTATCACCTGCTTTTAGAATTGCTAAAAATATGGAAATATTATCAGAAAAAGTAATATCATTAATTTTAAGTCAAGATCTAACAAATTTTAAAACATTTAAACTTTTTGTTAGTCGTAGTGATAAGAGTTTTTCATTAAATTCAGAACAAATAGTTAAAATTATAGCTTCTATAATTTTAAAGAAAACAGATTTAAAAGTTAATGTTACTAATCCTGATTTAAAAATAAATATCAAAGTTAATAACGATGATATTTATTTATTTGCAAATAAAATTATTGGTGCTGGTGGATTTCCAGTAGGTAGTTCAGGGAAAGTGTTATTATTATTGAGCGGTGGTATTGATTCCCCTGTAGCAGCATATAAATTAATGAAACGAGGATTACAAGTTCAATATTTATATTTTGCTACTCCACCTTTTACTTTACCAACAGCATTAAAAAAAGTAGAAACTTTAGTTCAAATTTTAGCACCTTATAATGCTGGTAGTAAAAATTTATATATTTGCAATTTTACTAACTTGCAAAATGAATTAAGTCATATTAAGAAAGAAAGTTATCGTATTACTTTAATGCGTAGAATGTTTATTAGAATTGCTAGTTTATTTGCAGAAAAATATAAAATTCAAGCATTAGCAACTGGTGAAGCAATTGGTCAGGTTGCTTCACAAACATTAGCAAGTATTAATGCTATTAATATTGTTAGCAATTTACCAATTTTGCGTAGTTTAATTGCCGAAGATAAAGTTGATATTATTAATCTTGCTAAAAAAATTGGTACTTATGAAACATCAATTTTACCATTCGCTGATTGTTGTTCATTATTTGTTCCCAAAAACCCTGTTACACAACCAAAGATTAAAGAATGTGAACTTTTAGAAAATGATTTAAAGCAAATAATTGATTGAGAACAAATTTTAATAAATAGTTTTAAAGATATTGAAAAAATATAAATAAATTTATTAATAATTTAATAGTTTTAATAAATTGTAGTTTATTTACTTTAAATATAAAAAAAGAGTGAAACTTCACTCTTTTTGTTATTTTTTAATAGTAAACTATAAAATATTACAATAAGTATTTTGATTACTTGTTGAAGCTTGATTTTGTAAATCGATTGCATTTATTTCATTTACTAATAATTTTGTTTTTTCAATTCTTTTATTGATTTCATTTATTTTTTTCTTATCAATTTCTAATTGAGCAAGTTTTAAATTTATTTGTAATTTTTGATATGGATTTGGTTCTCTAAAATCAATATTGGTTGTTATTTTTTGTACTTCATTTGCTAATTCTTGAAGAGATTTAACTTCAAAATTATTTTTATTGGTTGTAACATTAAGAATAGTAGGTAATCCAAATTTATATCGTTGCTTTATTTCTTGTTCATAAATTTCATAGGCTAATCTTTCAACTATTTTTGGGTGTTTGTTTTTAGCAGCTATTGTTAAAGCTGTATCACCATTTTCAATAGTATCTAGTAGTTATAATA
Source organism: Spiroplasma endosymbiont of Phycita roborella (assembly GCF_964031195.1). Taxonomy (NCBI): domain Bacteria; kingdom Bacillati; phylum Mycoplasmatota; class Mollicutes; order Entomoplasmatales; family Spiroplasmataceae; genus Spiroplasma; species Spiroplasma endosymbiont of Phycita roborella. The sequence goes on from NZ_CAXIQJ010000004.1 coordinate 405,474, forward strand.
ACCATTTGTTTTTAAATATTTGGCTATAATTATTTGTCCATTAATATTATTTAATATTCAAGGATCAGGTCTATTTTTAACTACATGATAAATATTAACATCATTATCTATTAAGATATTAACTACATCTAAATGACCATTTTGCGCTGCTCATATTAAAGCGGTTATATCATCGCATATATAATTAACATTGCCACCATTTTTAATTATTTTTTTAATTACTTGTAGATCACCACTTTTAGCAGCTTTTATTAAATTAATATTTTGAATGTCCATTTTTTTCTCCTTATTTGATTAAAAATAACAAACTCACTTACTTTAAAATGAAGTAATAAGTTGAAAACTTATATTAAGTTTATGCAGATTTTATCATATTATTGGTTTTAATATGCAAAAAATATATTATAATTTTTCCAAGTTATTTATTATTAATTATTGAAAAAAATAATGTTTATTTTAAGTGTTTTAAATAGTTTTGTATTGAAAACAATAACTTAAGAATAACCTAGCAAGATAAAATGATGTTAAAATTAACTTGTAATATAAGTCATTCAAGAATTGTAGGGGATAGTATGAAATATATAGTTAATTTAAATGTTCGTTCTAATTATTCATTTCTTTCATCAACTATTAAAATAAGTGATTATATTGAATTTGCTAAAAAAAATAATTTAAAAGTTCTATCTTTAGTAGATAAAAATATAATGTATGGTGCTTATGAATTTTGTAATTTATGTATAGAGAATGAAATTAAACCATTAATTGGTTTAAATTGTGTTTGAGAAAGTGCTAGTGATAAAGTTGAATTAACTATTATGGCAACTTCATATGCTGGTTATCAAAGATTAATAGAACTTTCTACTATTATTAGTACTAATAATAATATTGTTACTACTAATGATGTAAAAAAATATCTTAATCAAACACGTGAAGTTTTAGTTATTATTCATGCTAATAACAAAAATATTAGATATATTAAAAATAATTATGATATTTTAAATTCAACAGGTCATGAACTAGTTTATTTTGGTTTAGTACCTAGTGATATGGATAATATTACTTTATTAAAATCGATTACATCTAATATTATTCCAATTGATTTGGTTTTATATTTAGATGAAAAACAACATCGTATTTATCAAATTTTACAAGCTATTAAAGAACAAAAAACATTAAAATCAGAAGATTTATCAAAAAGTAATGAGTTTTTATATAAAACTAAACAAGATTTAATGCAACATTATCCAAATGAAATTATTGAAAACATTGAAAAGGTTATTTGATTATGTAATTTAAAATTTCCTAAAAATAAGCCAAATAGTGCAGAATTAAGTTTACCAAAATTTACTTGCCCTAATAATCTTACTAGTAATTTATATTTGCAAGAATTATGTAAGCAGGGATTAGAAGCGCATTTTCAAAGTCGTGAAATTCCTGAAACATACGTTAAAAGAGTTTTATATGAATTACAAGTAATTAATGAAATGGGTTTTGCTGATTATTTTTTAATTGTTAATGATTATGTTAAATTTGCAAAAAGCAAGAATATAATGGTTGGACCAGGTAGAGGAAGTGTTGCTGGTAGTTTAGTGGCATATGTTTTAGGAATTACTGGTGTTGATCCTATTGCTTATAATTTAATTTTTGAAAGATTTTTAAATCCAGAACGAATATCATTACCAGACATTGATATCGATTTTGAAGATACAAGAAGAGATGAAGTTATTAAATATATTCATCAAAAATATGGCAAAGAACATGTTGCATATATTGTTACTTTTCAAACAATTGCTAGTAAAATGGCAATTCGTGATTTGGGAAGAGTTTTTCAAGTTAATATTGAAGATATTAATGAAATGACAAAATTAATACCAATTCAATATAATTTTGAAATAGATATGGCTATTAAACAATCACCAAAATTAGCATGATATGCAAATAAGTATCCTTTATTGTTTACTTTAACCAAAGAAATTCTTGGTTTTCCACGACAAACTAGTACTCATGCAGCAGGAATCGTTATTACAAGTGCACCATTAGTTACTGCTATTCCATTACAATTAGGATTTCAAGGTATTTATCAAACGCAATTTCCAATGCAAACCCTAGAAGCTCTTGGTTTGATAAAAATGGATATTTTAGGATTACGTAATTTAACTATTTTGCAAAATATTTTACAACAAGTAAGTAAACATTATTTTTTAAATTTAAAATTATCTCAAATTCCTTTAAATGATGAAAAAAGTTTTAGCATTATTAAAAATGGTGATACAACCGGTATTTTTCAATTGGAATCTTCAGGAATGCGTCAAATTTTAATTAAAATGAAAGTTGATAGCTTAGAAGATATTATTGCTAGTTCTTCTTTATTTCGTCCTGGACCACAAGAGTACATTCAAGATTATATTAATCGTAAATTAGGAAAACAAAAAGTTACGTATATTCATGAAGATTTAAAAACTTATTTAGCATCAACTTATGGCATTATTATTTATCAAGAACAAATATTATTAATTTTACAGAAAGTTGCTGGTTATTCATTAGGAAAAGCTGATTTAATTCGTCGTGCAATTAGTAAAAAAGATACTACAGTTATGAAAGAACAAGCAAACTCATTTATTAAAAGTGCTGTTAATAGAGGTTATTCATCAAGAGTTGTTAAGAAAATATGAGAAGATATTGAAAAATTTGCTAGTTATGGATTTAATCGATCTCATGCTGTTGCTTATTCATTAATTAGTTATTATTTAGTTTATTTAAAAGCAAATTATCCATTGGCATTTATGGTATCGTTATTAAGTAGTGTTATTGGTAATGATCAAAAAATGTTACAATATTTGAATGAATGTCAAAAATATCAAATTAAAGTTTTACCACCATCAATTCAATTTTCTGGCATTGATTTTTTAATTGATGATGCTAAAAAAGCTATTCGTTATAGTTTACAAGCAATTAAGCAAATGAGTCAAGGTAGTTGTAGTAATCTTATTAAAGAACGTACTAGTAATGGATTTTTTCAAGATTTTTTTAATTTTTGTGCTCGAGCAATATTTATTGGTTTGAATCGTAAAAACATTGAACATTTAATTGCCGCTGGTGCTTTAGATGATATTCAATCAAATCGAACAATGTTATTATTAAACTTGGATGCTGCATTAGAATATGCCAATATGGTGCAGGTAAAAGATGAAACTAGTGGCGAATTATCATTAAATTTTAATTTAATTGCTAAACCAATTATGTTACAAAGAGAAGATGATTGAAATAATAATAGTATTAATGAACATCGTGCATTAGGACTTTATTTAAAATATAATCCTAAATTACTATGAAAAGAACAATTAGATCCTCATAATAAAGCTATTGATTTAGCATATATTAATAATTATGTTGATCAACATGTTAGAGTATATGGAGTTATCAATAATATTAGAGTAATTAAAACTAAAACTAAAAAATTAATGGCTTTCTTTGAAATGCAAAATGATAGTAATGTTATTGAAGTAACGGTTTTTGAAAAGTTATATCAAATATACCAAGAATATTTACAAGTTAATAAAGTAATTTTAATGGAAGGAAAGGTAGAAATTTATAATGATAATATTCAGTTAATTTTATCAAGAGTAATTAAAAATTTATAGTAAGCATATAATTTTATCTATGCTTACTATATTAAATAATAAATATAATCAATAGTTTTTAAATTTCTTACTTTAATTTCTAATAATAAATAAAAAATTAATGAACATAATAATTATTAATAATTTCACAATTTTCAATAGCATCTCAAAAGTTATTATCTACTTTTTTTATTTTTAAATAAATATTTAAAAAAATTAGTAATATAGTTATAAATAATAAAATTGGACTTAAAATTATAGCAAAAACAATTCCAATTTTTAGTTGTACTAATGATTTAAGATTATAGTTTTCAACAATATTTTGGAAGAGGTAATGTTTACAAAAATATAATTTATTATTAGTTAACATATAAATTAAACCACGTTCTTTTATTAAATTAAAACCATTTTCTTTTGTTATTATTTCTTGTTTTTGATAATAATTATAGAAAGAAGGAATATATTTTATATCATTTTTTATGTTAAAAAAATCTATTAGGGTTAAAGATGTAAATATAACCAAAATAGTTAAAATCAATAGTGATAGTGTTATTAAATTTATTTTTTTAAGTTTCTGAATTTTCATTTTTAAAAATCTCCTTATATTTTATTTATAGGTTAATTTTATTTGTTAGGAAAGTATTATAATATATTTTTTATTAAATAAAATTAAATTATAAAATATTTATATATAATATTTTAATAATGATTTGCTATTATTTTTTTGTTTTTTTGTTATATTATAAGTAGTAATATTTATTACCAATTTTGTGATGAATTGCAAAGCAACGAGCATTAAAATCCCAATATATTTATTTAAAATTTTAGTTTATTATTTTATTTTAAAGTAACTATTTTTCTTTTAAAGGAGCACACATTACCATGGCAATTAAAGATGTACAAAGAGATGGCAATTGTTTATTATGAGCAGTAATTGTTTCATATTTAGAACAAGTTAAAACCAATAAAAACCAATTTAAAAAAAGATATAAATCACTTTTTGGTATAGAAATCGGTTGAGAACGAATTTTTAATTTTGCTGATTTTAATTTTACTGATAAAGAAAATGAAAAATTAGTTAAAGTCTTTCGTAATCGTATTTGTGATTATATTGAAACAAATTTAGATACAAAACGGCCAGATAATAAAGCTAACTTTAGATCAATGTTATTAGAAAGTGAAATCAATAAAAAAAATAAAGAATTGTATCCTAACAATAGTGAAGATACACAAATAAGAAAAACTTTAGAACAAATGAGAAAAAATGGCGAAATAACAGGTTCTGTTGAAATTGAAGCAATTTGTAATATTTTAAATTGTAATATTATTAGAATTAATGAAGATTTTGATGTTGCAAGTAGGGAAAGATTTGAACCAGATAATAATGTAATTGCTAATAATGAGGTGAAGTTATACTATCAAGCTCGACATTATCAATATTTTTCAAATGTTACTAATCAAACACCAACAAAAAGGAATGAGGAAGAAACTACAAAAGTAGTGACGCCTTCATTTGAAGTTAATTCAAGTAATAATAGTTTTCAAGAAAGTATTTTATTTCCAAGAGAGGAAAGTGCTGATTTTTTAATTAATGCTAGATTGAAACTTAAAAATCAGTTGTCTGATAAAGAAATTAATGAAGAAACACAAAATGCTATAATTGATATTTTTATTGAAGATATAATTAAAGTACCAGCACATCAAAAAAATGAAATATTAGAAAAATCTATTTTTGAATTAAATAATCAAGATCAATTATTTACAAATCCTAATCTGGTTTTTGAATCATTTATTAAACCAATAATTAATAGTTCAAAAACAGGAGATCAACAATTATTAAAAGAAAGTACTAATGCAAATACTAATTAATTAGTATTATCAATTTTATATTTATTGATTTATTATATTAATAAAAAATAACCAAATATTTGGTTATTTTTAGTATATTTTAAATTTATTTTACTTGGTATTTAATAGTTGTATTTATATTAAAAAAAGAATTTGGTAAATGTTTGTTTTCATCATAATTATGTAAAAATACTCACAAATTATTAAGTTTTAATTCTTGATTATCAGTAATTATCATTTGTTCTGGTTTAAAATGAAAATAAATTCCTTGTTCCATTAATCCAATTTTATAATGTGATATTCTAATTTGTCTAATATAATTTTCTAATTTTGTAAAAATTTCTTCTTTATTTATTTCTGTAGGTTTTACATCTATAATTCAAGGATCTATTTTAAATTTTGCTTCGATAGATTTTTGAAGAAATGCAAAATATTCCTTATATGCCTTAACATATTCCTTGCCATATCTTTCTTTATCAGCGGCTGTTTTTATTTTTTTAATAATTTTTTCTAATTTTTCTTCTTCAGTATCAATTTTTGTAATTGTAATGTTAACTTTTCCTGTATATTTACTGTCGGCTTTAGCATGTAGTTCTGCTGAACCAGCAGTTCCTTCTGATGCTGCTTTGAAGTTTTTAATTTCAACATCATTAGCAGTTACATCTTTGTTTTGTTTAATGATTTCATCAAGAACTGTTTTTTCGGTATTAAATTTGGGGAGCGTGTCGAAGATGTCGATAACTAAAAAGTTTTAAAAATAGCTCCTTTCTTTTTTAAACCCTTGAATTAAAAATAAATGACAAAAGACGAGAATAAAATTCTTGTCTTTTTTTTGTAATTGTAAAATTTTAAAATTTTTATTATTAACATCCTTTAAATATCTACTACACGCAGTGACCAAGTAGGAGAAAGTTAATGGAATGGCAACCCTTTTTAGGACTATTTTTTGGTAGACATTTGTTTTTGATAACTAACTGGAGTTAGGTAGTTTAGAGTACTGTGAATTCTTATGTTGTTATATCAATTGATGTAATCAAATAATTCTAATTTTAATTGGATTAATGATGTAAAATTTTTATCATTAATAAATTCAATTTTGAAAGTTTTAAAAGTTGCTTCAGCAACAGCATTGTCATAAGGACATCCTTTTTTGCTTAAAGATCGAGTTATGTTGAAAGCTAATAAATGGATGGGTTACACTTTATTGGACACTAATTACATAGACAAGTGAACAAATTAGTTAAAAGAAAGGAATTATAATTATGGTCACTATTAACTCATATTCAGATGAATTTAAAAAACAAATAGTAGCTTTATATCAAAGTGGCAAATCAGTATCTTGCCTTGTTAAAGAATACAATGTTACAAGAGCAGCTACTTACAATTGAATTAAGCAATTTACTAATTCAAGTAGTTTTAAAACTAAAGATAATCTTTCAGATTTAGAAAAACAATTAATTCAAGCAAATAAAGAATTAAAACAGTTACGAATGGAAATTGATATTTTAAAGCAAGCAGCACTAATAATAGGCAGAAAGTAGAGATTATTGCAAATAATAAATCTAAATATAAAATTCGCACAATGTGTCATTTTTTAAAACTCTCTAAATCAACATATTATTTTAATTTAAAGAAAAAAAATAAAATTCAAAATAATATTTATGAACAAGCTGTTATTAGTGCTTTTAAAGAAAATAAAGAAGTTTATGGTACTAGAAGATTAAAAGTCATACTAGCAAACCAAGAAATTTATTTATCACGCAGAAAAATTAAAGAAATTATGAATAAGCATAATTTAATATCAAAATACACTAAATTATCATTCAAAAATTATCATAATAAAGTCAATGATAGTCAAATAACCAATCTTGTTAATAGAAACTTTAATAATAGAATTAAAAATGAAGTTATTGTTAGTGATTTAACTTATGTTCAAGTTAATGGTAAATGAAACTATATTTGCCTATTAATCGACCTATTTAACCGCGAAATTATTGGACATAGTGTTGGAGTTAAAAAAGATGCATCATTAGTATATCAAGCATTTATGCAATCAAATCACTGTTTAAAAGATATTGAAATATTTCATACTGATCGCGGTAATGAATTCAATAATAAAACTATTGATAAACTTTTATTAGCTTTCAACATAACTCGATCTTTAAGCAAAAAAGGATGTCCTTATGACAATGCTGTTGCTGAAGCAACTTTTAAAACTTTCAAAATTGAATTTATTAATGATAAAAATTTTACATCATTAATCCAATTAAAATTAGAATTATTTGATTACATCAATTGATATAACAACATAAGAATTCACAGTACTCTAAACTACCTAACTCCAGTTAGTTATCAAAAACAAATGTCTACCAAAAAATAGTCCTAAAAAGGGTTGCCATTCCAATTCTAAAGCTTGCATTGCTTGTTCTTCACTACATGCACTATAAATTGGTTTTAAATCTGCAACTAGACCTTTTCGATGTTTGTATGAAACATATTTTAAACTATTTCTAATTTGATGAACAATGCATAATTGATGTTCTGTTTTAGGATAAACTGATTGTATTGCTTCTGACATGCCTGTTAAATTATCACTACAAGCAATAAGAATATCATTTAAGCCACGATTTTTCATTTCTGTGAAATTAGATAATCAAAACTTAGAACCTTCATTTTCACTAATTCATAATCCTAAAACATCTTTTTTGCCTTCTAAATCAACTCCTAATGCTATATAAACTGATTTGTTAATAATCCGTTTATCTTGTCGTACTTTAACTACTATACAATCAAAATAAACAATAGGATAAATACTTTCTAATGGTCGATTTTGTCATGCTTTAACATCATCAATAACATCATCAGTAATTTGACTAATAACACTTTCACTAATATCAGCACCATGATATAACTCTTGCAACTGCATTCTAATGTCAGATAATGTCATTCCTTTTGCATACAAGGAAAGAACTTGTTGATCAAAACCATCAAATCTTCTTTGCCTTTTAGGAACTATTACAGGAGTAAAATTACTATTGCGATCTCTTGGTACATCAATTTCAATTTTACCTTGTTGAGTTATTAATTTTTTTGAACTTGTACCATTACGAGCATTTTCAGTAGTACTATGTTGATTTTTTTCATATCCTAAATAATTTTGCATTTCAGAATTCAACATTTTTTCAACTAATCTTTTTGTTAATTCTTTATATAAACCGCCAGGTTTAAAAACTGTTGTTAAATCTTCAGTATTTTCTAGTAATAAATCTACTGCTTTTGATATTGGATCATTATTATTAAAGTTATCTTTTTTAGCTATCTGTAACTCACTCTTTCTAGTCATTTAATTATATTTACTAGAATTAATTAAACATAGTTATTTTTGTAAGTTACACAGATTACTAAACATTTCCAAAAATAACTGTTAATAAACCAACTGCTCCAAAAGAATATTATCTTAATGATATAAAACTTGAACCATTAAAATTTTATGAACAGCATAATAGTTGATTTATAGGTGAAATAACAGATAACAAAACTAAAATTACTAATCCTTGTTTTAAATATAACATTACGTGAGAAGAAAACAGAAAAGGTTTTAAACTAAATAATCCATATAAACATGATGATTTACCAATTAATTATCTAGTTACTTCTTATAAGGAAATTTCAACTCATAATGAAAAAATATTTTTGTTGAACATGTAAACAAAATAAATTAGATTATTTATTCTTTAATACTAATGATATAAAAACAAGAAAATATTTTTTTAAGAGATAAAAATAGTAAAGCGATTTGTTATGATTGTATTTTAAATATTAGGTTAAGTAGGAGGTATAAATATGGATAAAGAATATTTAACTAAAAGAGGAACGATTTGCATACCAGACAGTGATGATATTGAATTTAAAATAGGACTAATTAAACTGATTGATGATTTAAAAAAAGATAATTTAGTTTGTGGTCATAAAGAATTTATTGAAGAATGTAAACCCCATGATTAATCCTATTGTTCCAGTTGTAGCACCAGTTAGTGCTAATGCTAATGTTATTTTACTTAAATTTGTTTTTATTCATACTTTCATATTAAATTACTCCTTTTTAATTTATTAAATGTTCTGCATTATTAATTTCTTCATCATTTTCTATTTTTTTGATATTTTCTAATAATTCAGGTACAAATCTATCTTCATATTCATCTGCATGTTCTTCACATGTAAAAATATTTGCTAATTCTTCGTCATCAATTACTACATGAACAATATTATCTGAAATATTATTGCATCCTTTTCTTTGACAAATTACAATTTCTTCATCAAAATTATTGTTCATTTTTTGAAATTGTTTTTGCTTACTTTTTACTTTTTTTCGAACTTTACTTCTTTTTTTACTCATAAATTCTCCTTTTTTCCTTGATTTTACTTTTAAATTGTACTATTTTTGATTATTTTTACAAGTATGCTTTTAAATGCAAAATAACGCCTAAATTAAAGGCGTTATTTTGTGAGACCTATACTATTAATTGTATTGCACTTGTTTATTATATTTTAAATATGAAAGTAGTTTTTTTAAAAATATTTACAATAAATTTAGAAATTTAAAAAAATGGTTAGGAGAAAAAATGAATTTTAATATGGATTTTAATATTGATTTTAATTATAAATGAACTTATAAAGAACAATATCCTAAAATTGATAAATTAATTTTACAACATTTTAAAAATAAATGAGAAAAATGAGATAGAAAAATATTTAAAACAAGAGATAAAAAGAAATATAAAATTGTTGACTATCAATATCGAACTAGAAAAACATTATATGGAATGGTAACTTATAAAAGAAGAATTTATGAATATTTTGATGAAGAATTACAAAAATGAATTCGTGTTTGTTTAGTTGATGAAATACTACAATTACCTAAATATAAAAGAATTGGTGAAGATATTGAAGACACTATTATTGAAAATTTTGCTGATGGAAAAAGATATCGTGATATTTGTGCTATTTGTAAAAAAGCAGGTATTAGTGTTAGTAGTGTTCATAGAGTTTTTAAAAATTTTGAAATAGTTGAAGCAAATCCAGTAAAAGTAAAATTAGAAAAAAATCAACCTATTTTTGTAGCAATTGATGATGGTCATCGAAAATTTTGAAATTTTAAACGTAAAGGTATAAAACACTCTATGCGATTAATAGTAACATATACAGATAATATTAATCACAAAGTACAAAATAAAAGAGTAAAAGCAATTATAAGACCCACAAGAACAGCAATTGGAGTTAAAAAGACTGCTGAATTTGTTAAAGAACATTGTCAAAAATTTTATGAAAACATTGAACAAGCAAAAATTATTATTTGTGGTGATAGTGCAGGATGAATTAAAGAAGTTGCTGATTATTTAGGTGCACAGTTTGTTTTAGATAAATTCCATTTAATTAGAACATTATATCTTGGTATAATGGCGGGAAATAAAGGAAAATATTTAAAAGAATATAATCACTGTAAAAATTTAATTAATAATGGTAAATATGAACAATTAATTAACTATTTATATAAAGAATTAGATAATCATAAAAAATTAAAGAAAAAATATTTTAAAAATAATAAACAAGGTATTGAAAATCAAGGTGCAAAATGAAATATTGGTTGTTATACTGAAACAAATATTTGACATGTTTTGAAAGAAATGCTTGGTAATAGAACTTATAATATTTCAATTTATATTAAAATGGTTATTTTTAAATGTAATAAGATAAATTTAGAAACATAATTTAATGAATGTAATAATTACTTATTATTTCACAATTTGCAATAGCATCTCAAAAATTATTATTTTTCATTTTTCTTTTTAAACCAATAATTAAGAATGTTAATGACAAAATTATAGACACAAAAACTGGAACTACAATTGTAGAAAAGATAATACCAACTTTTAACCATAATAAAGAATAATTATAAAAATTATGAATAATATAATAACTTCCAAAATTATTAAGGCAAATATTGTTATTAGTTAATATGTAATATCAACTATATTTACTTCATAAATTAAACCCATTATATTCATAAATTAAAGATTTTGTATTTTTAAATAAATGATTATTTTTAATAGTCACTACTTCTTTTCCATGAAATAAACTTAGTAATAATAATCCTGCAATCATAATTAAAATAGTTAAAATAAATATTAATACAGTTAATAACTGTAATTTTTTAAGTTTCATTTTTAAATTCTCCTTAATTTACTTTAAAATTTTAGCACTTACTAAATTTAATTATAAGTATTTTAGTTGCAATAAATTTAAAAAAATTATATTATTTAAATATAATTTCATAAAAATCCAAATTATTTCTTGTCTAAATTATAATAAGACTATATAGATTTAATTTATTCCGGATTTTTGACAATCTCCCAATACTTTTTTAGTAGATAACTATGGTAACCTAGTTTATAACCCTAATATAAATATTCCTGATAAAGATAAAGTAAATATTGAAAATACAAAACAAGAAATGAACAGCCACAAAAAAGTAACTATTATTAAAGATGATTATAATCCATATAGTAAAAGTGAATATTCTGATTCATACTTTACTGGTTATAATAATTGAAAATATATTCAACAAGGTGATATTGAAAAACATATTGATATTTCTAATCAAGCAGGTGCTGATAAAGTTGAACATAGCAATAATCTAAATGAAACACTAGGTTTATATTATATTGCTAAAGCAACACATGATAATAAAATTAGTAAGACAATAGCTAATAACTTAGCAATGTATTTTATTAATCAAACTAGTTTAAAAGGGCAAATTAACAATCAATTAACTAGTAACATTATTAATTTAATTATTGATAATCAAAATGTTTATAATTTTTTGAATAAATCACCACTAACATTAACTACTAAAAACTATTCATTAAATTGAATTTTTGATAAAAGTAATAATCTAGTTGCTATTTATTATAATAATTGAAAAAACACTAATAATATTATTAATGATAAAATAAATTATTCTTTTTCAGATTGACATAATGGAACATCAATCGCTACTGATAATTCTAATATTTATAATATTCTTAAGTGAAGCAATTATGCGAGAGACTGAAATACCTTCAGTAATATGTATCCAACTTTTTGTTTTATTAATTCATATTTCAAAGTATCAACTTCAACAGGAATTGAAAGTAGTCCAACACTATCAACTAATACTGCAAAAATTGAACAATATAAAAACCTCGGTAATGCTAATGTTCTTTTTATTGCTTATATTAATACTAAAGATGGTGGAGGATGAGGAACAGAAATTGCTCTTAACTTAGATCTTTGACATGATAATGATAATATTTACTTTCAATGGTATTGTTTTTTAAATTCTTCATTTGGTCGTATGACATATGTTAACATTGCATTAAACAACATAAATTTTGATAACATAATGAACAATTAATAACTTTATTTACAATTTTTAATTAATAAACAAAATTAATAATAAGGACAAAGTTTATTTTGTCCTTATTATGATTATAAAGATATATTTTTTATTATTATAATAATTTAAGTAAATCTATTCGAAAAAATTTATCTAATTTTTCTCATCCAAGATCACGATTTTGTTCAGGAGTCATTATTCAACGACCAAAAGCTTCTGGAAATAAGTCAATATATGATGTTCTTCCATATCAACTTCTAACAATACCATAACTTAAAAGTTTTTGATAAGATTTATTATTAATCTTAGTTCCTTTTGCTAATAATGAAATCATATATTTTCTTGCATCAAAATTATTATTTTGTTTATTACGAATTAAAGAATCCAAAATATGACCATATTCATGTACCATAACTTCCATTCCATACTTTATATCTCTAAAAATATCTGTATCAAGTATTATTTTAGTATTACACATATTATTATTACAAGAACCAAAATATGCTTCTCCTGACATATTTATTTTTAGACTGTTCTCACAATTTTTGATCTAATTCAATTTTTTCTAACATTTTAAAAACATTATTTTTTTCCATATAATTGAGCTAAAATATTATAAAAACGACATATTGCTGTTTTTAATTCATCAATGTTTGCATTTATATGATAATTACTAATTGTTTTAATAAATGATTCAAAATCAATTTTGCCATCAAATAAAAGATGATGATCATTAAATTGTTTTTTTAAATCTTCAAAATTTTCAAAATTATCATTATTATTTTCCAACTTTTTAAAAGCATTATTTGATTCTTCATTTGCTTTAAATTTAACTTGTTCATTTAAAATATTAATAAAATCATTTACAGCAGGTAAATTTTTAAATTCATTATCATTTAAAATATCATTTTTTCCAAATAAAATTTCTTGATGATGTTGATAAGAATAAGTAGGAACTTGTTCATCTCTTATATTCAAATCAGGAACAATATAATCTAACGTTACAAAAGATCTATTAGGACTATATTTAAGCTTTACTGTTCCAATATAAATATCTTCATTTATTGAAGTAATTATTGCTTGATTTTGGTTATTAACAATTTTAATTTCCAAACTAGTTACATCTATATTATATTTATTACTAAAAATATCTATAATTTCTTTTTTTACTTTTTCATCATCATTTATAGCAGTTATGTTTTGTCCAATATAAATTTTACCTAAATTTCTTTTTCCTTTAGGAAAAATTATTTCTAAGTTTTTTTTCTTTTCAATTTCAATTTCTTCTTCAATATTTTCTTCCATTTCAGAATTATATAAAATACCAGTAGTTGCACCACTAATTAAAACCGCAGAACTAATTATTCCGGCAATAATTTTTGAATTTTTATTTTTTTTAGACATATAATACTCCTCCATATTTTGATTTCAGAAATAAGTTCTTTATATTCTTGCCTTTGATATCAATAGATATAGACTAGTATTGTTTTTATTTATAATTTGTTTTATTAACAATTAAGATGAAAATTGTTTTAGAAATCTAAAACAATCAGTAAAAATTTTTAAAATTAGTTGATAAGGACTATTGATAATAATATAAATTTTATTAATAATCAAAAAATTATTGATTAGCACACTCTGGGCATTTCATAATTTTTCTTGCTGTTTTTGAGTTTGAAGCTAAATCATTACCATTAATTTCTTTATTACAACTTGAACAATGTAATACTTTTCTTTTTTTCATATCTCAATCTCCTTTATTTTTTTTATTAATGCTTAAAATTATAGCATCATTAATAAAAAATGCTTTTTTGATGAAAACAAAAAGGTAGTTATGCCACTCATCAATTAATAATTTTTATAAAATTTGATAATTAATAACTATTATAATATTTTTTTCTTATTATTTATGTTGAAAATAAACTCTAAAAATATTATTAATTATTTATTAAAAATTGGTTTAATACTATTTTTAACCAATATTTTAAGTTATTAATAATTATTTTATGACTTATTTACTATTAAATATTCATAAAATAGAGCCAAACGCCATGATAATATGTGGTAAAGCATTAATATAAGTTCATGTTGACTTATAATCTACATCTTTGCCAACAAATAAACCAATAACTATTATAACTGAAAGAAATGATATAAATAGTGCTCATAGTCTTGATCATAATCCAGGTTTAACTGAAAATGGTATTAGAATATAAATAATACCTATTATAACTAATGTAGCTCCATTTTCATTTCAGCCATAGAAACTATAAGTTATAACTCCCGCTGCATACAATAAACTAAAAACAATAATTCATACAGCACCAATTAGCATTAATATTTTAGGTAAAGTTAATAACTTAAGACTTTTCATTTTTTTCCTCCTTAAATATTTTTTACATTAATTGTGATTTTAGTATTTTTTTAATATTATTAATATCATCAATTGTAACATTTTCTTTTGTCCTATTAATTAAAAACCCTTTTTCACGAATATATTTTGGAATAATATGAACATGATAATGAAACACTTCTTGAAATGCTTCGCTACCATTATTAGTTAAAATATTAAATCCTTTAATTTCGGGAATAGTTTTTATTAGCAAATTAGCAATTTTATGAGTTGTGATACTAACATCACTCACTATTTTGGGTGTAGTATCAATAAAAGTTTCAAAATGCTGCTTTGGAATTACTAGAATGTGTCCTTTAGTTACGGGATTGATATCCATGAATGCTGCTGTATTTGTATCTTCAAAAATTAAGTTATTTGTATCTTTAATAATTGTACAAAAAATGCATGCTTTATTTGTCATATATTTCACCTCAACTTACTTTATAAGTATAACTTAAAATATTAAGTATTATTATGGATAAAACTCTTTTACCTTATTTCAAAATCCTTCTTCATATATATTATTTTTTGGAATATATGTTGGAAATAAATTTTGAGCAGCGATTTTAAAGTTTTCAGCTACTGGTGAATCTTTAGTTGCAGAATCACTAGCAGATATAGAATATAACATTTGTCAAAATATATTTCACTTTGTTTCTTGGGTAATAGTGCTTTCGTTAGCATCACCCCTTATATACTTAGAGAAATCTGTCTCAAGACTAGCATTACCACTATTGTTTCATGAATGAATTAAATTACTAATTTCTGGAACTCAGCCTTTGTTTTTATTATTTAAAAAACTAAAATCTAAATTTTGTAAAAGGTTTAGGAAATAAATAGGAGCAGAGTAAGTAAATGTAGCAATATTATTATTCGCAGTGTAATGTAATCCACCATTAGTTACTCAACTTGCAGCTTCTTGGGTAGTAGTAGCAGTACTTAAGAAACCATTAACACCAAAATTAGGATCAATTTCACTAATAGTTGAGGCATTACCGCTTGTTAATTGAGTAAAAAAATCAGAATTTAAAGTTTTTTCTTTTCCTGAATCATCATTTTTAACAATCGACTCTCACTTTGGAGATTCAGAAGGACTACTATTTCATTTTTGATCAATGCTTTGCGCATTTGCTAAATCAGTAGTAAAGTTTCAATTTACATTATAGTTACTCTTTTGTCAACCAGTAGTATCTTGTAATTGACTTATGTAAAGGTTATTTGTTTGGGTTGAAATTATAGGTTTACTTGCTTCATTATCTTTAATATCAACAATATTGTCTAAAATATAAGACATTGTAAATAAAGTTTGATTTAATTCTGGTAAAATTTGATATTGATAATATTGTTGATAACGAAAACGTAATCATCATTGGAAACGTTTTAAATATTTTGAATAAGTTGGAATATCAGTACCAGAAAGACCTTTTTGTGTTTTATTAATACCAGCACTACTATTTCATTTTTTAGCATCATTTGGTAATAATTTACCAATTTCATTACTATAATTGTCATCTGGATGTTTAGCAATGGCAGCTAATTGTTCATCAAAAGCAGCATCTTTATCACCATAATCTTTATATAAACTATCAGGAGTAAATATTTGATCAGGATCATTAACTTTATCAGTATCTTTATTTTTTTCTTTATAAAATTCTACATTTTGATAATTAAATTTACTTGTACCATCCTGATGTCAACTTTGATTTTGAAATAATAACTCATTATTATCTGCTGCTGATACTTTATCTAGTGAATTAGCTGTATTAATACCACTTAAGTACTTTTGAGTTAATAAATTTAATCCTAAATCATCTTTAAGTTTTATAAAAGCTTTATTGGCTTCTCCCATTGTAGTAGTACCATTTGCATTTTTTGTGTCTTCACTATAATGAAGTTTCTTATGAAAAAATTCATAAAATTTTTGCTGAGCAATTGTTCCTTCAACATCTTTTAAAATAAAATCAAGACCTTGTGAATAAGTATTCTTAAACTGAGCAGAAATCGTTTCATTAAAGTTTACTCCTAAAAAATTAAATAATACACGATTTTTATAATCATCAGGAATTTTACCACTAGGTAAATTACTCATATCACGTTCATTATCACAAGCAACTAATAATAATACAGGGCCAGATAAAAGAGTAACTGAAGTTAATAATGGTAAAATCTTTTTTATCTTTTTCATTTTTTATACCTCCCGTCTAAGAACTAATGATACTTGGATCATATCATCATAATGTTCGTTTCCCAACAACATCTAGATAATTAGCAATATTAGTATCCATACGAGCAACTGGTGCATCTTGTGTAAAGCCATCTCATGTATTATTAGTTTTTATAATATTATCCTTAAATGTTGCATTAATATTAATACCTTGTCTATTGTTTCAACGATTTTCTTTAGTTTTATCAAATCAACTTTTCATTTTTTCAACAAAGTCATTAATTTTCTTATCAGTTGGATCAAGAGGACTTGAACCAAATATATCCTGTAAATTTCAATGAATTAAACTTGAGTTATTATTAAAGTATAAATTATAATCTCATCAAGTTGCATCACCAAGGCTACCAGTACCTCCAGTAAAGGCTGTTAATGCATCATTTAAATTAAAAGTAGGAGTTGTATTTGGAGTATATTTTTGTAATAAAAAACCAGTTTGTAAATAATCAAGATAAGGAGAATCAGATAATCCACCTGGACGCTCAGATAACGGTGCTAAGTCTTTTCACTGATAAGTATCTTTTCTATGATTTTTAAATGTTTTAATTATATTATAAGTTGATTCATCGCTTTTAGGTTTGTCTTGCTGTTGATATGTGATACCTGGCGTTTGAATAAAATGAATACCACCAGTATCAATAAAAATGCCAACTCCAGGTCCATTATTAACTGCAGCATCAGGAAGTTGTGGTCCTTTTATATCTTTCATATAAACTAAATCATTATATTGACTAGTACCATCTTTACCTTTATCTTTAATACTATCGCGATCTATATAAGGAATTAAGTCATCTAAACCCTTTTCCTTGTCAGTTGGTGAAGTAAATTGTGTTAATTTATATGGTTGAATACCATCAACATTTTTACCAACACCTTCAGCACTAGTTACATAACGATATAAGTAATAATAAAAAGGACTATTCTCTTGTGAAGATTTAGTAATATCCATTAATCCTAAATCACCAGTTTTACTAACATCAGTAATAGCGGCCCCTTTTTCTTCGGTGAATGTTTGATCGAAACCATTGGTTCTAATATTGTTTAAAATTTCATTAATTTTAGTTTTATTTTGAGAAAACTGAGAAGCATTAATCTTTTCTTGTAAAGGTTTAGCAGTAGAGTCAAAAGGAATAACAATTTGACGAGTTCAAATTAATTCTTGATTTCTTAACATTACTTTAGCTATTTTAGATTGATTATCACTTAATAAGCCATCAATAGTATTATATGAATCTGTTTCATAATTACTATCATTCTTATCATCACTAGTTTTTACAACAGGAAGACTAATATTAACACCAGTTCATGTTTTAGCAATTTTGACATTATCGTTTAATTTTGCAATAGCATCTGATTCTGAATTATTAGCATTAGCAACAATTCAAATTTTGCTAGAATATTTACCAAGAGCGATACTACCTGCTTTACCATTAATGTATTCTTGTACACTATCATAAGTACCATTTGGATTGTTTTCGCTCTTTACTTGTTCTCATAAATCCTTTAATCAAATATTAATTTCATTTTGATTGTAGTATTTATAATCCTTATAATTACTAGTAACATAACTACGTTGAATAATACCTAAAGCACTCTTTTTTAAAATATTATCAATGTAAGTATTAACATCATCATCGCCCAATACTTTCTTTCATTGTTTTTCTCATGAACGACCATATTTTGCTTGTAATGATTTTATTTTATTTTCCATTTCATATTGAGCTGCTGTCAAAGCAGCAAGATAATCATCTTTATATTCTGGAGTATTTTTTAAAATTGAAAGATTAATATATTGATTAATATCAGTATATAATGTTTTACCTCATCCACTGTTGGGATTATTTAATAAGTAATTAAAAAAGGTGTCAGTCGTAGTACTTGTATCTATAAAAGCACTATTTCAGTCGAAAACATTAGTTGTGCCTCTTTCATTTGAATTATTACAAGCTATAATAGACATAGTTGATGTTGATGATAACGTGAAAGCTGCAACTAAGGCAAGAATATTGCGCACTTTATTCACTCCTTTTAATTAAATCTATAGCAAAAAAAGATTTTTTAATTTATTTTACTAAGATATCTTAACATAAAATTTATATTTAAGGGATAGTTTTTTCTAATTAATTTTAAAATGAAATAACTAATTACCAATTATTTATTTTAAAAAATTTAAAATATTATTTTTTTTAAATATTATTACTTTATAGTGCACAAATAATATTTTATTCATTTTTTAATTTTAAGAAAATTAGCACAAAATTAAGTGTATAATCATTAGTATAAGTATATTATATTTGGTGTAATGATATAGGAGTAAATATGAATAAAAAAATAAACATTAATGATAATACCTTTAAAACTGATTTTCCCTTTTTTAAAAATAATCCTGATTTAGTTTATTTAGATACAGCCGCTTCTTCACTAAAACCACAAATAGTTATTGATGCTGTTAGCGATTATTATGAAAAATATTGTATTAATCCACATAGTCAAGATTATCAACTTGCTGTTAAGGGAAATGATATATTTGAAGATACTAGAAAAACAATTAGTAAATTTATTAATAGTAACGAAAACGAAATAGTTTTTTGTCCTTCAGCAACTTTTGCTTATAATCAAATTGCTTTTGGCTTAGAAAAATATTTACAAGAAAATGATGAAATTTTATTAACCACTTTAGAACATAGCTCATTACTCTTACCATTTTATCGTTTGATACAAACTAAAAAAATTAAAATAAAATTTATTGAAACAAATAAACAAGGATTCATTACTGTTGAAAGTTTAAAAAAAGTTTTAACACCTAAAACCAGAATAGTTGCTTTTGCAAATATTAATAATTCTTTAGCAATAGAAAATGATACTGAAACATTAACTAATTTTATTAAAGAATATGGTAAAAAAAATGTTAAAAGTGATAATTGAATTTTTAAAAATATTTTAGTAATAATAGATGGTGCACAATCAATAGGACATATAAAAACTGATGTTAAAAATTGAAATATTGATTTTTTTGGATTTTCTGGTCATAAAGTTTTTGGTCCAACTGGAATCGGTGTCTTTTGAGGAAAAAACGAATGATTAAATATGCTAGATCCACTAATATTGGGTGGAGGCATGAATGGTGATATTTATGAAAATGGGAAATTTAACTTATTAAATAGTCCTTATCGTTTTGAAGGTGGAACACAAAATATTGCGGGTGTATTTGGGCTAGGTGCAGCTATTAAGTATTTATTAAACATTGGTATTGAAAATATTAGAAATCATGAAATTTTACTAAAAAAATACGCAATTGAACAATTAACAGCGCATTTAGGAAATAATATTGAAATTTATAATATTGATGGCAATAGTAGTAACATAATATTTAATATTAAAAAAGTATTTGCACAAGATGTTGCTAATTTTTTAGCAACACAAAATATATGCGTACGCAGTGGAACTTATTGTGCTAAATTATTACCTAATATAATTAACGCTGAAGTAACAATTCGTCTTAGTTTTTACATATATAATTGTAAAAAAGATATTGACTTATTAGTAATATCTTTAAAAAAAGGGATTAATGAAGGAGGAGATTTTTTAAATGAATTCTTTTAATAACAATCAAGACTATTATCGCAAACTAATTGTTGAACACTATAGTAATCCAAAAAATAAAGGTTTTAAAAATTTACCAAATAGTTTGACATATCATCAAAACAATGAATCATGTGTTGATAATTTTCATGTTGAAATTTCTATTAAAAATAAAGTTATTAATAGCGCACGCTTTACTGGAATTGGGTGTGCTATTTCAACTGCAGCAACCGATCTTTTTTGTATTTTAATTGAAGGTAAAACAATATCACAAATAAAAGAAATTATTATTAATTATCAAGCAATGTTATCAGAAAAGCAATTTAATGATAAAATAATTGAAAATCTGATTGCTTTTAAAAATGTACCAAGACAGCGTAATCGAATTAAATGTGCCCTTATTGGTATTAATGGTATTAATAAAATAATTGAGAAAGAATGTGAAAAAAATGGAAAGGGAAATTAAGGATAAAATTAGTTTAAGAACCATTTATTTAAAAAAATTAAAAAATGTTTCTAAAAATAATTATCAAAAGTGAAATAAAATTATTTTCAATAAATTTAATGAATCACATTATTTTAAACAAAATAATGTATTTGCTCTTTATAATTCCTTACCATATGAAGTAGAAACTAAAGAAATTATTGAATTATTATGAAAAAATCTAAAACAAGTTTGTTTACCAAGAATGAATGGTGAACATTTGGAATTTTACTTTATTAATAGTTGAAACGATATCGTATTTGATAATGATTTTAAAATTGGACAACCAAGTTTAAATTGCCAAAAAGTTATAGGAAGTCAAATTGATTGTATGTTAGTACCATTAATTGCCTTTGATAAAGATTATTACCGTATTGGTTATGGTAAAGGTTTTTACGACCGTTATTTATCTAAAAATAAATTTAACTTTAGTAAAATAGGACTTGGTTTTGCTATTCAAAAAATTCCTTATATAATTAATCACGATAATTGAGATATACCATTAGACTATATTTTTACTAATTAATATTTTAATCTAAAATTAAATACAATAATCAATAAATAAAAGATAGTTTAATTAATCAAATTATCTTTTTTTATTTTTATTGTATATTCATTTTTTCAATTATAGACTTAAATTAAGATTTACTTATAATAATTATTTTAAAAAGACTAAAACTACTCATTAGTTTAGTTTATACACACTTGAATTTTATAAAAACTGAATTAATTAAAATTATTTTATATTTTTTATCAAAATGAATTCAAAATTAAAAAAACAACAAATAATATTTTTAGTAAATCTTAATACTAAAAAATAAATATTTCTAAAAAAAATAATGAAAAAATACATAGGAGGCGAATAAACATGCGTTTATATAACTTAACGTGTGCTAGACTTTTAAGTTCATTATCTTTATTAACTATTAATTCAAAGCATTGTTATTTAAATAAAGAAGAACGAGCTATAGAACAAGTTGATAATTTATACGTTATTGGTGATAGTTTATCAGATAATGGTGCACTTGTTGGAGCTGGAACACAATTTTAAAGGTAATAAAATCCTTCCAAAAATTCAAGAAATTAAAATGGAGGAACCTTATCATAATAATCAGTTTTGTAATGGTCCAAATGCAGTTAGTATTGTAGCAAATTATTTTCATAAACCTTTAACACCAGCATGGAAATTTCAAAAAATACCATTTGTTGGCAAAATTTATCAACAAATTGGCGAAAATTATGCTGTTGGTGCTGCTAGATTAGAATATAGTATTTATCCAGGTGGATTTTTTGTTAGTAAATTTTCAGCACAAGCACAAGTTACTTCTCTACTTTCACAACATAAAAATATTAATGATCATGATTGAGTACTATATGTAATGGGGGCTAATGATCTTTTAGCAGTAATGCAAGATACAACTTCTCCTTTCTTAACATGAAAACTTTATTTAGATTCTGCAATCCTTAATGAAAAAATATCACTAATGCGACTACTTAAACATCATGTAGCGAATATTGTTGTTACTGATGTTCCAGATATTAGTGAAACTCCTGCTTATAATAATGATCCTATCCTAGAAACAAAAGCAGCAGCAGCTTTTAAATATTTTCATTCACAATGAAAAGCAATGATAAAAACTTTAAAAGAAGATTACCCAAAACAAATTAATGATTTTGAACTTTCATCAGTTGTTAAACAAACATTAAATGATTTAGGTAAAAGGGGAATGAATATTAAAGAAGGAGCTAGTGATATTAGTTTTTATGAATCATTTTTAAAAGATGGGATTTTACAACCCAAATTAAATCCGGGTGTAACTTTAGATACAGTTAATAACTACTTTTTTGTCGATACTGTTCATCCAACTGAAATACCATCAAAAGTGGAATGGCAACCCTTTTTAGGACTATTTTTTGGTAGACATTTGTTTTTGATAACTAATTGGAGTTAGGTAGTTTAGAGTACTGTGAATTCTTATGTTGTTATATCAATTGATGTAATCAAATAATTCTAATTTTAATTGGATTAATGATGTAAAATTTTTATCATTAATAAATTCAATTTTGAAAGTTTTAAAAGTTGCTTCAGCAACAGCATTGTCATAAGGACATCCTTTTTTGCTTAAAGATCGAGTTATGTTGAAAGCTAATAAAAGTTTATCAATAGTTTTATTATTGAATTCATTACCGCGATCAGTATGAAATATTTCAATATCTTTTAAACAGTGATTTGATTGCATAAATGCTTGATATACTAATGATGCATCTTTTTTTTAACTCCAACACTATGTCCAATAATTTCGCGGTTAAATAGGTCGATTAATAGGCAAATATAGTTTCATTTACCATTAACTTGAACATAAGTTAAATCACTAACAATAACTTCATTTTTAATTCTATTATTAAAGTTTCTATTAACAAGATTGGTTATTTGACTATCATTGACTTTATTATGATAATTTTTGAATGATAATTTAGTGTATTTTGATATTAAATTATGCTTATTCATAATTTCTTTAATTTTTCTGCGTGATAAATAAATTTCTTGGTTTGCTAGTATGACTTTTAATCTTCTAGTACCATAAACTTCTTTATTTTCTTTAAAAGCACTAATAACAGCTTGTTCATAAATATTATTTTGAATTTTATTTTTTTTCTTTAAATTAAAATAATATGTTGATTTAGAGAGTTTTAAAAAATGACACATTGTGCGAATTTTATATTTAGATTTATTATTTGCAATAATCTCTACTTTCTGCCTATTATTAGTGCTGCTTGCTTTAAAATATCAATTTCCATTCGTAACTGTTTTAATTCTTTATTTGCTTGAATTAATTGTTTTTCTAAATCTGAAAGATTATCTTTAGTTTTAAAACTACCTGAATTAGTAAATTGCTTAATTCAATTGTAAGTAGCTGCTCTTGTAACATTGTATTCTTTAACAAGGCAAGATACTGATTTGCCACTTTGATATAAAGCTACTATTTGTTTTTTAAATTCATCTGAATATGAGTTAATAGTGACCATAATTATAATTCCTTTCTTTTAACTAATTTGTTCACTTGTCTATGTAATTAGTGTCCAATAAAGTGTAACCCATCCAATATACTAACCATTTAATGGTAATTCTTGGGGTGGGAGCGAATTGGAAACTAGTATATATAGACCTGTTGTAGGGACCTATTGTATTAATTCTATTCTTTATTTAACCAACCTTGCCACTCCCCAGTGAGCAAGTGTTGGTTTTATTTTTTTATTTTTTTTGGAAAATTTTTTGGGCGAGAAAATAAATTTCAAACTTGTAAAAAAAATTGAGCGGTGCCGGTTCAATTAAAATATTAATTTGTTAAACACAAATTAAATAAATATTGAATCGAATGCCTCGATTTCTTTTTAAAATTTCACAATTTATTTTTGAGCCCAGTTTTCATGGAATGAATAAAACTAATAGTATTAATAATATAAAAATAAAAATATATATTCTTTATGCTACAAGCAACAGAACATATTAGGAAAGAATTATTATGGCAATAGAAATTCTTGATTATGAAGCACTAAGAAAGATTGATAAAAAAATTAAAAAAAGAAGAAAAAGATGTGTTGAATGTAATGAATTATATGAAGATGACAAAATCCAAATGCTTTATTATTTTAAAACAGAATTAGAATCAGAACAACATAATATTAGAAAATTTGAAGATGATTATGATATTGCTGAACATTTAGATTATACAAACCCATATGGATATGTTTGTGATTGATGTAGAAGTCATTAATTATGCAAAAAAAGTATTTTTGTTGAACTTGTAAACAACATAAATTAGATTATTTATTCTTTAATACTAATGATATAAAAACAAGAAAATATTTTTTAAGAGATAAAAATAATAAAGCAATTTGTTATGACTGTATTTTAAATGTTAGGTTAAGTAGGAGCTATAAATATGGATAAAGAATATTTAACTAAAAGAGGAACGATTTGCATACCAGACAGTGATGATATTGAATTTAAAATAGGACTAATTAAACTGATTGATGATTTAAAAAAAGATAATTTAGTTTGTGGTCATAAAGAATTTATTGAAGAATGTAAATATTGTTGATGTAATTGTGATTTGGAAATTATCAAAACAGTTGTTAGAGGTTAAGTGGGAGGTTTAAATATGAATAAACAAAAACCATTTTCTTATAAAGACCAAGAAATTATTAATGAATATAATAAAAAAAGTAATCAAGAAATAACAAAAAAACATTTAAATAATATAGAAAAATTAAGAGCAGATTTTAAAAAAGAAGTAATTAATCAATATAAGGAAAATTTAATTAATTATCTTGAAAATGAATTTATGGAATTACTTAAAGATGATATTAGTGATGTAATTAAAATTAATATTAGTAATTGAAAACTTAAATTAATAATGAAATTACAAGAAAAAATTCAAAATGGTGACTTTGAATAATGCAATATGACTTAATTATTGGAATTGACCCTGCTGGTATTGGTAATAATGGAATTGTTATATATTCAAATGAAACTAATAATATTATTTTTAATGAAACATTCAATACATTAACTGTTTTATGAACTAAAAATATTTATAAAGAAAAATTGCAATTAATTAAAGAAAAATTTATTGATAAAAAAATATTAGTTATTGTAGAAAATTTCTTTTTAAATTCAAAACAATTATTAACTAATCCATTAGCAACTCCTAAAATTATTGGTGCATTAATGGTATTAGTACAAGATGTTTTCAACTGAGATTATTTCGAAAATCACCCAAAAAATAAAAATAAAATAACAGAATATAAAGGAAATATAAAATTAACAAAACATGAACAAGATGCTTATAAGCATATTCAATATTATTTAAAAAATCATAAAAAAATATTAATTTTTGATAATTATTTAAGGAAATTATAAACATGAAAGATAAAGCAAATTATGTCAAATTAACAGTAAAACTGAGTAACACTATTGAAGCAAAATATTACGAAAAAGGTAATAAAGAATTATATTATAGTGTTCGAGGTCAATGAAATGGTTTAAACTATGTTACTTTAATTTTTAACAACCCAAAATTTTATAGACGATGTATTTTATTAAACAAAAATGATGAAATTTTAGTAACTGGTGAAATCTTTAATAATTGAAATATGAATATAAATCGTGCATTTTGTTCAATCAATGTTAAATGATTTAAAAAATGAAAAGAGTAAAAAATGATTAAAAATACACCATTAGAATATATTAATAACAGAATTAATCAACATAAAGAGAATATTAAAGAATATAAAAAAGAAATTGAAAAATTACAAAATTTTATTAAAGCAAATGAAATTAGAATGACTGAATTAGAAATAATAAAAGATATTTTACAAAAAGGAGAAAAAATATAATGAATTTTAATCAAAACCAAAAACAAATGAGTGATATAGTAATGAAAAAAGATATTGAAAAGTTATTAGAAAATTTAAAAAATAAAATAGGAACTATTGCATTTAATAATATTTACGAAGAATTAGACTATATAAATTTAATAATAAATAGAATGTCAGAATATATTTATTCATTAGAACAAGAAATAATTAGAAAAAATCAAATAATTAAAGATAAATTGGAATAAAAAATGATATTATGAAAAATTTTATTAATAGTACCAATATTAATAAGTAGCATAACACTAATAATATTTTTAATATTTATTATTAAAGAATTAAAAAATGAATATAAAGTATTAAAAATATTAAATGAAATTGCTAATCAAATTGAAAATAAGGAGAATAAGTAATGAATAGATGTACATGAACTGAAAATATAAAAAAAGAAAGACCAAATTATATTGGTATTACATCATTTCAAGAACAATGTGAAAATATGACAGAAGAGCAATTTGATGAATATGGAAGAGTATATTGTAAAGAACATAGAATTAAAGTTGATGAAATTAATAAATCAAGACATAAAAATTGTATTAATAAAGAAAAATTAATTAATTTTCTTAAAGAACAAATACAAGATGAATTAGATAAAGGTGATAATGGAATACCATATATCGAAGCTTTGGATTTAATTAAAGATTTAGAAAATGGAGACTTTGATTAATGATTATATTACCTACTTTGTTTGAAAATAAAGATGAAATTGAAATATTATCACCATTTCCCAAAGCAATTCATACAAGTAATGATATTAGAGCAATTATTTTAAGACAATATCCAAATGTTAAATCAAAACACATAATTGTTTCTGAGCCCGAAAGTAATGTTGCATTAATAGTTGGTGATAATGATGTTTATCAAGGTTGAATTAAAGTAACAATTAAAAAATTAGAAAATTAAAGGAGAATAAAATGCCAAACGAAAATACACAATCAAATTATACTTTAACTAAATTAATAAGAACTGGTATAAGTCCTATTTGTGCAATGATTGGTACAAGTGCTTATTATGGTCAAGTAATTGCAAATCCAATATTAGGTTCAATTAATAGTTTATTATTTGGTAAAAAATTAGGTTTAGATATTTGAAATTTAAATCAAAGACCAAATACTAAAACTAAATTAATTAATAGTTCTAAAAAAATAGCATTAGGATTAGGAACAATTGGTTTAGCAAATTATAGTAAATGAACAGAAAATAATATTAATCCTATTATTCCAACAACACCAATTCCAGTAACTACTACAACTACAACAGAAGGTCCGCCATGATTACTATTAAATAAACAAGAAAATCAGTCATTAATGGATTGAGATACATATATTAGTTTAAATGCTTATGGTATTTCAAATCTTATTAGTGGATTAACTGAGTTAATACCTAATAAATTTGAAACAATAAGAAAAATTTGTAATATGGCTACTGGTGGTTGTTTAATTTCAAGTGGTGTTGCAATGGGTATAAATAATGATTTTAATAATGCTTATGCAGTACCTACCATAATTGCTGGTGCAAGTGAAATAATCCATAATTTACTACCTATGGAAACTACAAATCATATTCAAGAAATGCAAGAAACACCATTTAATAATGAAACTGCAAGATTAATTAATGATAATAGATTCACAATTAATAGTGAAACAACCAGTCAATATGGTAGTGATAATATGAGCGAAGTACCATTAAATCATGATAATACTTCACTAAATTGAGATTATAATCACATGAGTTTATAAAGGAGGTGAATAATTTATGAATAAAGAAAAATTACTAGAATATTACAATGATAAATTAAAACAACATGAAAAAGATTTAGAAGACATAAGATTGAATGAACGTTTAATTGCAAATCTTTTAATAGATGCAAAATGTATGATTGAAAGAATTATTAAAGGTGAATTTGATGAATAATCAAAAATAAACAATAAATAGTTGAAAGGAAAATTTATATGAAAGAATTTTTACATGAATTAATAATTATTGGAACAAGTGTTGGAACATTAATTTGCAGAGAAATTGAGGCTTTTTAATAATCTGTGTATCTTTGTTTTACAAAGTTACTAATTTAGATTAATTCTGTCTTCAAATTTTATCATAAAATGAGCAATTGCTGTATTTCAATTTTGAATAGGCAATGTTCATTTTTTTGTTATATTTTCAATTGCCAAGTAAAATATTTTGAAAACTGCCATATCATTAGGAAAAACTTTTTTATTTCTGATGATTTTTCGTAATTGACTATTAACAGATTCAATAGCATTTGTAGTATAAATCACTCTTTTGATTTCTACTGGATAACTAATAAAAACCATTAAATTATCTCAATTTTTATATCAAGATTTAGTAATTTGAGGATATTGTTTATTTCATTTACTTTCAAACGATTCTAAAGCTTGCATTGCTTGTTCTTCACTACATGCACTATAAATTGGTTTTAAATCTGCAACTAGACCTTTTCGATGTTTGTATGAAACATATTTTAAACTATTTCTAATTTGATGAACAATGCATAATTGATGTTCTGTTTTAGGATAAACTGATTGTATTGCTTCTGACATGCCTGTTAAATTATCACTACAAGCAATAAGAATATCATTTAAGCCACGATTTTTCATTTCTGTGAAATTAGATAATCAAAACTTAGAACCTTCATTTTCACTAATTCATAATCCTAAAACATCTTTTTTGCCTTCTAAATCAACTCCTAATGCTATATAAACTGATTTGTTAATAATCCGTTTATCTTGTCGTACTTTAACTACTATACAATCAAAATAAACAATAGGATAAATACTTTCTAATGGTCGATTTTGTCATGCTTTAACATCATTAATAACATCATCAGTAATTTGACTAATAACACTTTCACTAATATCAGCACCATGATATAACTCTTGCAACTGCATTCTAATGTCAGATAATGTCATTCCTTTTGCATACAAGGAAAGAACTTGTTGATCAAAACCATCAAATCTTCTTTGCCTTTTAGGAACTATTACAGGAGTAAAATTACTATTGCGATCTCTTGGTACATCAATTTCAATTTTACCTTGTTGAGTTATTAATTTTTTTGAACTTGTACCATTACGAGCATTTTCAGTAGTACTATGTTGATTTTTTTCATATCCTAAATAATTTTGCATTTCAGAATTCAACATTTTTTCAACTAATCTTTTTGTTAATTCTTTATATAAACCGCCAGGTTTAAAAACTGTTGTTAAATCTTCAGTATTTTCTAGTAATAAATCTACTGCTTTTGATATTGGATCATTATTATTAAAGTTATCTTTTTTAGCCATCTGTAACTCACTCTTTCTAGTCATTTAATTATATTTACTAGAATTAATTAAACATAGTTATTTTTGTAAGTTACACAGATTACTAAACATTTCCTAAAATTACTATTGCGATCTCTTGGTACATCAATTTCAATTTTACCTTGTTGAGTTATTAATTTTTTTGAACTTGTACCATTACGAGCATTTTCAGTAGTACTATGTTGATTTTTTTCATATCCTAAATAATTTTGCATTTCAGAATTCAACATTTTTTCAACTAATCTTTTTGTTAATTCTTTATATAAACCGCCAGGTTTAAAAACTGTTGTTAAATCTTCAGTATTTTCTAGTAATAAATCTACTGCTTTTGATATTGGATCATTATTATTAAAGTTATCTTTTTTAGCCATCTGTAACTCACTCTTTCTAGTCATTTAATTATATTTACTAGAATTAATTAAACATAGTTATTTTTGTAAGTTACACAGATTACTAAACATTTCCGTTTGAAAAGAAATATTAACTTATTATTGTGATGGTGATTTAACTAAGACAATTAATTCCGAAGAGTTTAAAGAATGACAGGATAAATTTATTGAAAATTGTGAATCATTAATTGAAAAATGAAAAGGTAAAGAAAAATATAAATTGATATTAGATACTTGTAAAAAATTATGTGAGATTGTCAAAAGTTTAGTAAATGATGTATGTAGTGATCATGAATTTCAAAGAAGTGAATCATTAAATATTATTGGTAATAATATATTTTTACAAGCAAATATTGCTAAAGAAAATGAGTCTACTGATTTATTAAATAATAATTGAAAAGAAGAAATTAGAAGAGACTCAAATCACTTAATGCCAAAAACTGAAAAACCTTGTTGAAGAAGATATGTAATTAGAAGATAATTAGCAAAAAAATAAATATATATTTAAATAAATTAAAAAATAAGTTTTAACCCCTTGTTATTTTTTACTTTTATATGCTATTATTGTATAGGTAACGGCTCGGTAGCTCAGTTGGTAGAGCATTCGCCTGAAGAGCGAAGTGTCAGTGGTTCGAATCCGCTTCGAGCCACCATTATTTAAAATATAGGCAATTAAGCCTTTTTTTTAATTATTTTTCTTAGATTTAGGTTTAAGTTAAAATTTTAGGTATAATAGTGTCATTAGCAATTTTAAACAATTAATAATTCTAGAAAGAAGGGTATTAGTGTCTAAAATTTTAGTTTTAAATAATGCGAAAATAATTAGCATTAAGAAAATAATAAATAATGGTTTTTTAGTAATTAAAGATAATTTAATTTTCCAAATTAATGAAGGAAAGTATAATTATGAATTTCAAGATGCTCAGGTTATTGATTGTCATAATCAAACAATAATACCTGGTTTTATTGATTTACATGTACATGGAGGTTATGGCTATAGTTTAATGGATGGTACCATTGAATCAATTAATAATTTTGCAAAATTAGTTCCAAAAGAGGGAGTAACAAAGTTTTGTTATGCAACAGTTACTGCCAGCAAAAAAGAAATTGATAATGTTCTTTCAGTATTTGCTAAGTATATGAAAACAGAAAATAAAGGTAACAAGGCACGAATTATTGGTGCATATTTAGAAGGACCTTTTATCTCAGAATTACAAAAAGGAGCACATACTCCGTCATTACTTCATGTTCTTGATCTTAATTTAGTAAAATCTTGAAATATAATTAGTAACAAAAATTTAAAATTTATTGTTTATGCTCCTGAGATAGATCCTAATTTAAATAATAAAAATTCAAATTTTATTTCTTCATTAATTAAAAATAACATTATTCCTAGTGTTGGTCATAGTAATGCTACTTTTAAAGAAATAACTAAAACTGTTGAATATGGTTTAACGCATATTACCCATCTTTATAATGCAATGAGCCCATATAATCATCGTGATCCTGGTGTTGTTCCGGCATCATTATATTATGATCAATTAGTTACTGAGTTAATTTGTGATGGAATTCATGTTGATATTGATATTTTAGCAATAACATATAAAATTAAAGGTGCCGATGGAATTTGTATGATTACTGATGCCATGAGTGCGAAAGGACAGCCTGATGGTAAGTATTTATTGGGACCATTACCTGTCATTAAAAGTAATAATAAGGTTACTGTTGAAGCAACCGGAAAATTAGCAGGCAGCATTGCAACAATGATTGCTGGTTTTAAAAATTTATTAAAAATTACTAATAATAATTGACAAGATTGCATCAAAATGGCTTCTTATAATAGTGCTAAACAAGTAGGAATTGCAAATAAAACGGGTGATATTGTTATTGGTAAATTAGCAGATATTATTGTATTAACTAAGAATAATGATATTTTTTTAACAATATGTGAAGGAAAAATTGCATATCAGCAAGAATAAGTAAGTAATGTAAGGGGTTTTTAAATTATGAAATTAATTATTTTAAAAGATAAAACTGAGGTTGCTCAATTATTAAGTAAAATTATTATTGATATTATTAAAGTTAAACCAAATGCTATTTTAGGATTGGCAACGGGAAGTAGTCCAATTGAAACATATGATTTATTAATAGCAGATGCAAAAAATAACAAAAGAGATTGATCAAAAGTCGTAACATTTAATTTAGATGAATATGTTGGTTTAACTCCAGATCATGTAAAAAGTTATCGTTATTTTATGAATCATCAATTATTTAATCATATTAAAAGTCTTAATTTAAAAAATACGTATGTTCCTAAAGGTATTGGTGATTTAGACCAAAATGTGGAAGAGTATGAAAAATTATTAAAAGAAAAAGGACCAATTGATTTACAAATATTGGGCTTAGGTACTAATGGTCATATTGCTTTTAATGAACCAGGTACTCTTGCAAGTAGTAAAACACATGTTGTTAATTTAACTAAAGAAACAATTGAAGCTAATAAAAGATTTTTTTCTAAAGTTGAAGATGTACCAACCAAAGCTGTTACGATGGGTATTCATACTATTTTACAAGCTAAATTGATTGTTTTAATTGCTACAGGAACTAATAAAGCACAAGCTATTCGAGAGTTAGTTGAAGGTAAAGTTTCTCCAAATTATCCATGTACTTTTTTACAAAATCATGATGATGTTACAATTATTATTGATGAAGAAGCAGCAACATTATTAAAGCCAACTATATCAAAAAAAAAAAATTAACTTAAAGGAGAAACAAATGGAACGTAAAAAGATTATTATTGGAAATTGAAAAATGTATAAAAATATAGAAGAAACTCAATTTTTTTTAAATGAATTTAATAAATTATTAAAAACTAAAACTATTAAATATGATTATGGAATAGCAGCTAGTTTTACTAATTTACCTTTATTAAAAATGAATAAAACTTCTGCTTTAATTATTGCAGCTCAAAATTGTCATTATGAAACCGAAGGTGCATATACTGGTGAAATTTCAATTAAGATGCTAAAAGATATGATGGTTAGTCATGTTATTATTGGTCATTCTGAACGCAGAATGTATTTTAATGAAGTAGATGAAACAATAAATAAAAAATTACATTCACTATTTAATGCTAATATTATACCAATTTTATGTTGTGGTGAAACTTTAAACCAATATGAAAATAAAAAGACTAATGAAGTAATTAAAAATCAAATTAAGTTAGCATTAAAAAATATTAAAGCAGAAAATATTGCTAAGTTAGTAATTGCCTATGAGCCAATATGAGCAATTGGTACTGGTAAAACAGCAACAGCTCAACAAGCTCAAACGGTTTGTAAAATGATTCGTGAATTTATTAGTGAATTATATAATAAAAATGTTGCAGAACAAGTACGTATTCAGTATGGTGGTTCAGTAAAACCCGATAATATTAAATTAATACTTTCTGAACCTGACATTGATGGTGCATTAGTTGGAGGTGCTTCATTAGTACCACAATCTTTTTTTGATTTACTAATTTAACTCTATTTAAATTACTAATAAAAATAAGGAGTTAACTAAACATGGAATTATCAAAGATACAAATTAAAAGTATGTGAACAAAACTAACAAAAAAAATTAAACATCGTGCCTTTCCGGCAACCACTTTTGTCAATGCTTTTAGGAATAAGTCAGAAATTTTAGCATTGTTTAGTAAAAATGGTGAAGACACTAATCAATTAGAACAAATTGGCTTTATTATTTGTACTAAAACTATTTTTGCTTCTAGTAGTGATAGTATTGTTAGTGACAAAGGTATTATTACTAATGAATATTTTACTGGTGAAGTAATTGATGTTAATAATACTCTTATTCCTAATACTTATATTCATTTAGTTAAAGTTAATAGTGGACCAATCGTTATTAACGATATTCCATTATATTTAACCATCAATGAAAGTCATCATCAATCATTAGTTAATAATAAAATTGGTGCTAAATTATTTACAAATAGTTTGATGAAACAATTAAATTATAAAACTTCTAATTTTAGTTCTATTTCTATTACTGAACAAAATTTTATTGTTGTTCTTAATAATTTAAAGATAAATAGAAAACAAATATTGCAAAGTGAATGTATCATTAATTCTTTATTAGAACAAAAATTATCATTAGAACAGTTAATTTTATTGCAAAATAAAAAAGAATATAGTTATTTAAAAAAATTTAATGAAGTTGAATTACAAGAAATTATTAATTTGCAAAAAATAGCAGTTGTTGCTATTAAAACTAATAAAGATCAGCGAAAAATAACATTAATAGCAGGTAATAAACAACGAATTGAAAACTTTTTTATTAATGCTAAAAAACCAATCATTATTGCTATTAATGCTATTAATAAAAAAATTAGAGCAATTAATCAGCCTGAAAATATTCAACCAATAGCACCGATAACTAATATTACTAATTATCAAGATTTATGACAATTACAAAAAATTCATAAAGAACTATTGAAGTCATTTTCAAAATGGCGGATAGTATCTCAAGATATATTAGAAAATTTATCGCAGACTTTTGCTTATGGTTATTATTCAGAAGTCATTGATAATTTGAAAATTACTCATTATTCTTTTAATAATGATTTATTAGATTATAATTTAATGGAAATTAAAGGACACAATTTATTAGCTAATAGTAGTAATACTATTTTATTTCTTTCTAATAATATTAGTGATAATCCTAGTATGGTTATTTTATTAAGTGAAGATTTAAAATCAATTTGTGATTTAAAAACAATAATTACTAAAATTACTAAAAAGCAATCTATTAAAATAGTCTTTAAAAAAGATATTGTTATTTTGAGTACTGTTCATTATCAATGTATTACTGATTTTATTACTAAAATGATTACTATTTTTAAATCTGATAATTTTAAACATCAGTTGCAAGTTATTAAATAAAATATGAGGTGAAATTTATGAAAACAAAACAACCAATATTACTATGTATTTTAGATGGTTTTGGTATTGCAAAATCTAGTGCAACTAATGCCATTAGTTCTGCAACAAAACCTAATTTGGATTATTTATTAAAAACTTATCCGCATACTGAAGTTTCAGCTTCTGGCCTTGCAGTTGGTTTACCAGAAGGACAAATGGGCAACTCTGAAGTTGGACATTTACAAATTGGTGCCGGTAGAGTAATTTATCAGTCATTAACATTAATTAATAAGTCAATAAATGATAAAACATTTTTTAAAAATGAAACAATATTGTCAGCAATTAATCATGCCAAAAAGAATAATAGTAATGTTCATATTATTGGTTTACTAAGTGATGGTGGAGTACATGCTCATATTAATCATATTTTGGCATTATTAGAAATTGCTAAACAACAAAATTTTAAGAATGTTTATGTTCATGCTATTTTAGATGGTCGTGATACAAAAGCTGATATTTCTAAAATTTATATTGAACAGTTATTAAAAACTATGAAACAATTAGGTGTTGGTATGCTTGCTACTATTTCAGGAAGATATTATGCTATGGATCGCGATAAACGTTGAGATCGTTTAAAAATAGCATATGATGTAATAGTTAATCATGAAGGCGCTTCATTTATTGATCCTATTGCTTATGTTAATGCAGAATATAGTGCTGGTCGTAATGATGAATTTATTATGCCTGCTTATAATTCTGAAATTAATAATGGCAATATTACTAATAACGATAGTATTATTTTTGCTAATTTTCGTCCTGATCGTGCAATTCAATTAGCATCAGCATTAACAAATAATAAATATGATTTTAATATTAGTATGAAAATACCAACATTAAAAAATACTTTTTTTATTTCAATGATGGAATATGCTAAAAGTGTTAAACCACAAGGTGTTATTTTTCCACCTATATCAATGCTTGATGCTTTAGGAGAATGATTAAGTAAAAATCAATATCATCAATTACGAATTGCTGAAACTGAAAAATATGCACACGTAACTTATTTTTTTGATGGTGGTGTTGATGTTGAATATCCACTATCAACAAGAATTTTAATTCCTTCACCAAAAGTAGCAACTTATGACTTAAAACCAGAAATGAGTGCTCGCGAAATTACTACTCGTTTAGAAAGTGAAATTTCTAAAAACATATATGATGTTATGGTTTTAAATTTTGCTAATCCAGATATGGTTGGTCATACTGGTGTTTTAAATGCTGCCATTGATGCGATTGATGTTATTGATGAATGTCTTGGAAAATTGTATCAAGCAATAAAAAAAGTGAATGGTATTTTAATGATTACTGCTGATCATGGTAATGCTGAAATCATGATTGATAAAGAGGGTAATCCTAATAAAAAACATACATCGCAACCAGTACCATTTATCATTTGTAAAACAGGATTAAAATTAAAATCAGGTGGTTGCTTAGCAAATATTGCTCCAACGCTATTAGACGTTTTGGGTTTAGTTAAACCAACTGTTATGACAAGTGAGTCTTTAATTATTAAATAAAAATATATTGATTTTTTCTTTTTATTGATAAGTGCTTGTTTTAAGAATATAAAAGTATTAAAATATAGGTATATGAATTAAATATAGTGTTTCCACTTTTATTTTTTTTAAATAAATATAAGGGGTTTATTATATTTAGCTTTTATATTTTGGAAATTTATACATTTATTAAAAATTATGGAGGTAGAGTATGCCATTATCAGAGACAGTAGAATATCGAGAACTTAATGATTTTCTACAAAAATCATTAAGTTCTAAAAAAGATGAATCATCACCCAATATAACTTTAAATAGTTTGGAAGTTAAGATTGATGATATAAAAACACAATTGGATAGTAGTTTAAAAGAATATATTATTGAACTTGTATATGTAGATGAAAAGGGACGTTTAGTAAAAAAAACTAATGATGAAAACGTTAGTATTATTCAACAACCACCTTTAGTAATTAATAGTGATCAATTACAACAACTAGTAATAGTAAAAGAAAAATTAGATAGTTCTCTAGTACATTTATATCGAACTAAAAAAGAAAATGATAAGATTATTCTTGAATATTTAGGTAAAAAAGAATTACCAGCATTATTATTAAAAACTGAATCAGAATCCAATAATTTAAATAATGAAGAATATAAAGAAGAGTTAGATGATCTTAATGTTAATATTATAAAAAGATCTGAAGAGCCTATGAAATTATCATTTGCTGAAAATGGAACGTGTTATTTGTTTATTGATAATAAAAACAAAACAATTGTTCCTGTAGATATAAATGATGCTAAGGAATTTAAAAACTTTGTAGCCAAAAAATGTCCTCGTAATGGTAGTATAAATATTGAAGTTGATAAAAATGGAAAGATTTTGTTTGCATATATTATTGATAACCAGACTCATAAGAGGAAAGATATAAAAATTGCTGAAAAATTAATTGATACTTTTGAAAGAGTAATTAGTACAGCCTCTTCTTTACATTCACAACATTCACAAAATAATTCTGTTGCACCTAAAAAAGAAGTACAAAGTAATAATTCTTTTCCTGCAAAGGAAGTTAATGGTACTGAACCACCATCAAAACCAGTAGAACAAAGTGTTAAGTCAGTTTTATCTACACCAACACCATAAATGTAATAATTAAAGGAGAAAAATAAAAATGCCACTAATGAAAAATTTTAAATGATTTACAAACATTATGAGAAATATATATCAATCAGAAATAAGTGATGTTGAAGATATTGCTATTGAAGTAGAGGATGACCTATATTCAAAAAAGAATACACTTAATATTTTAAAGAATTCTTCTTTCAAGATTAATCCATTAAAAGTAAAAAAAATAGTTAGTTTAAATCAAGATGGAAAATTTGTTGTTGATAGTGGTTCATTAGTTAATACTATATTTATTAGTGATGAATCATTAACTCAAAATGATCAAAGTTTATTTAAAAAAGACCAATTAGTTTTCGTTGAAGATGAAACTGACAATACTAAAATTAAAATATATAAAATTTTATTTGATGAATCTGAAGGTGAAATAAGACCTGAATTAGGATTATTAGGAAGTATAAAATTATCAGAATTTAATGGAATTTTTATAAATTCTGGACTGTTTAAAGAAAATGATGTTTTAATTAATCAAAAGATTAATAATTTATTAGATGCTCCACAGTTGCGAAATCCATTTGAACAACCAAACCCAGTTTGAGATGTGGAACACTATAAAATTAATGATTATTCTTCAAATAGTACAATGATTGAAAATTTTAAAAAACATTTAAACTTAGTGAATGTTGAAAAAGACTATTTTATTTATCGTCAAGGAAATGAAATTTTTATTAAAAATGTTACTGATCCAAATGATACTTTTATAATCTCAACAACTGCTCAAAATATTACTGATAATGATATTTTTTATTTAAATAAAAAGATTAACGAAAATGGAGAAACTTTTTGAGAAACCTATAAAATAACAAAAAAACCTGTTCTAGGATGGTTATATGATAATGTAAAATATCAAGCATATGAATTTAATCCTTTAACCGATCAGCAATTTGATGATTTAAAAGCATTAAGTATTCCTCCACAATTAGGATTTACTATAGAACCAACAATTAATAATGGATTAGCATCTCTTCTTAAAGAAGAGCAACAAGAAATTGATTTAGTTGCTATGTGTTTTTTAGTAAATGCACCAGAAGTGTTACCAGAAGATTTACCTGAACCTTTACAGATTGCAAATAATATCTCTGAAACATTGCAAAATAATAGCATAGAAGGTTTGTATAGTTTAGTAATAGAAGATGGTAAAATAAAAATATCAGATGCTAAATCAGATCCAGAAAATGTAATTTTTGAACAAGAACTTTCTCAAGAAAATAAAAATATATGAAATAATGATATAGAAGTTGCTGGTAAGTATCAAAAAGTATACTTTGCGAAAAACCCAAGTAATAATTTAGTAGAAAAATGAGTAGTTATTGCTGATCAAAATCAACTACAATGTATTGGAACAATTTCTTTATCGGAATTAAGAAAAAGTTTTGCAAATAATAATTTATTTCCTGATGGATTAAAGGGTATTCACTGTGGAGAAAATGGAGCACAAGTTAAAGTGGCAAGAACTGCTGCTGAACAGGTAATATCACCAAAACCATCAGCTACAAAATTATCTCCAGTTATCGTTAAAAATGTTATTAATTTAAAATGAGATGATAGTAGAAAATTATGAGATTTAAATATAACAACTGATGAGCAAACATTGGATAAAAAATTAAAATTAGAAAAAAATGAAAATGATATTTTGAATAATTTAATAGAACAAAATAAAAAAGCAAATACTGTTATTTTATTTAATAAGTGTGATGGTAAATTTTTAAGAGCATATTATTTTGATGAAAATAATAAGAAAGTAAATTGCTCTAATAAGTTAAGTGATGAAGATAAAGAACAACTTAGTACCATAAATCAAAAAGCAAAAGCAAGAGTATTAGAAGCAAGAACAGTAACACCAATACTTGATTTAAAATCAAACTTATTTTTAAAAAATACTAAAACTTTTAATTTTAATATTTTTAATGGAAAATGTTATGTTTTATGTAATGATGAACTTGGAATTCCATTAAAAGCAGAAGTGAAACTTAGTCCTGAACAAATTCGTGTATTATCATATTTAGCTAAAAATGAAGTTGATTTTTCTTTAA
Source organism: Spiroplasma endosymbiont of Phycita roborella (assembly GCF_964031195.1). Taxonomy (NCBI): domain Bacteria; kingdom Bacillati; phylum Mycoplasmatota; class Mollicutes; order Entomoplasmatales; family Spiroplasmataceae; genus Spiroplasma; species Spiroplasma endosymbiont of Phycita roborella. The sequence continues at coordinate 445,892 of NZ_CAXIQJ010000004.1, forward strand.
CTTTTGATAAAGATGATAATTTTAAAAGTATAAGTTATACCTTTTATAGAGATGAAGTAAAACAAAATGTAACTATTAATAGGAAAGATTTATCTGATAGTAATAATTTTAATCAAAAAAGGATTGAAACTGATGAATTAATGGAAACAATAGTTACTGCTCTTAATAATCCTGAAAGTTTAATACCAGAAGATGATGGAGTAACTTCAAAACCATGAAATAGTGATACTGCTGCTAAAGTTAATGGAGCATCATTACCAAGTAGTACAACTCAACATCCACAACAACAACAAATGTAATTAAATCATCATTATTTTAGAAGCACAAATAAAAAATATTTGTGCTTTTTTGATTCTAAACAATATTTTTTTCTGTATAATAATTAGTGAAATATTAAAGAAAGAAGGAATTAACAAATATGTCTTGCATTATTGATATTAGAGCACTACAAGTAATAGACTCAAGAGGAAATCCAACTATTCAAGTTGAATGTTGAACTGAAGATGGTGGATACGGGCTTGCTTTAGTGCCATCAGGTGCTTCAACAGGTACTAGAGAAGCTTTAGAACTACGAGACAAAGATACTAAAGTTTATGGTGGACTTGGTGTTATGAAAGCCATTAAAAATATTAATGAAAATATTGCCGAAGCTATTATTGGTTTGGAAGTTACTAATCAAAGATTAATTGATCAAACAATGATTAAGTTAGATGGAACAGAAAATAAAACAAAATTAGGTGCCAATGCTATTTTAGGGGTATCATTAGCAGTTGCTAAAGCTGCCGCTGATGAATTATATGTGCCCTTATATACATACTTAGGTGGTACTAATGCTTGTCAGTTGCCAGTCCCAATGTTAAATGTAATTAATGGTGGTGCTCATGCTGATAATAATATTGACTTTCAAGAATTTTTAATAATGCCAGTTGGTGCTAAAACATTTTCAAAGGCAATCCAAATGGCTGCCGAAACTTTTCATGCTTTAAAAAGTATTTTAAAAGGTAAGGGTTTAGTTACTGCAGTTGGTGATGAAGGTGGTTTTGCTCCTAATTTAAAATCAACCGAAGAAGCATTAGATTTAATTGTTGAAGCTATTAAAAAAGCGGGTTATACTCCAAATAAAGATATAAAAATTGCTATGGACTGTGCATCATCAGAGATTTATAAAAATGGTAAATATGTTTTTGGTAATAAAGATGGTAAAAGTAAAAATACTGAAAAATTATTAACTTCAGCGCAACTAGTAGATTATTTAGTTGATTTAACTAAAAAATATCCAATTATTTCAATTGAAGATGGTTTGGCTGAAGGTGATTGAGAAGGATTTAAATTATTATTAGAAAAATCAGAAGGTAAATTCCAAGTTGTTGGTGATGATTTATTCGTTACTAATCCAAAAATTATTAAAGAAGGAATTATTAAAAACGTTGCTAATTCAGTATTAATTAAATTAAATCAAATTGGAACATTAACTGAAACTATGGAAGCTATTGAAATGTGTCAAAAAGCTGGGTGAACGGCAGTAGTATCTCATCGTTCTGGGGAAACTGAAGATACAACGATTGCTGACTTAGCAGTAGCTTTTAATACTGGACAAATTAAAACAGGTTCAATGTCAAGAACTGATCGTGTTGCAAAATACAATCGTTTATTAACAATTGAAGCTGATTTAGCAGATCAAGCTAAATTTTTAGGTGACGATGTATTTTATAATATTAATTAATTAAAATCATATTTTATGGTTAAATTTACTGATATCCTTTTTAATTTTAAACAAATTATAATAATTATCACTAAAATAATGTAATTAGAAGAGAGGATGACTAAATATGCAAGAATTAAATAAAAGAAGAATTGGAATCTTAACTTCTGGTGGTGATTCACCAGGTATGAATAATGTTATTAATGCAGTATATAAGACTTTTCGTGGTATAAATCATGAAAATAGTAAAATTGCTACTGCTGATAAAAGACCATTTGAATTAGTTTTAATAAAAAATGGTTATAAAGGAATAATGACAAATGACATTCATGTTATTGATAACAATTGAGCAAATTTAATTGATCTAGGGACTGAGATGGGGGGAACAATCATTGGGTCTGCTCGTTTTAGAGAATTTGAGCAAGAAGAAACTCGTAAAAAATGTATTGAAATTTTAAAATCTAAAAAAATTGAAGGTTTAATTGCTATTGGTGGTGATGGCACATATAATGGTTTGCAAAAATTAAGTAATGAAGCAGCTATTGAATGTGTGGGTATTCCAGGTACTATTGATAATGATATTAGTTCAAGTGAGTTTACTATTGGTTTTGATACCGCTCTTAATACAATTGTTGAAAATCTTGATAAAATTCGTCAAACCGCTAATTCTCATGGAAGAATTATGATTGTTGAAGTAATGGGTCGTAATTGTGGTGACCTTGCTCTTCATAGTGCTGCTGCTGCAAATTGTGATTTAGTTGCAACTAAAGATTTAGGAATTGGAGAACAGTCATTGATTGATATTATTAAACAGTTGTACACTAAAAAACAACGTCGTTCATTAGTAATAGTAGTAACTGAACGTCAATATGATGTTAATAAAATAGCTAAAATCATTGAAAAAGATACTGATTGTGAAACAAGAGCAGTAATATTGGGTCAAATTCAACGTGGGGGAACACCAAGTGCATTTGATCGTTATTTAGCAACAATGATGGGTATTTTTGCTGCCGAAAGATTTGCAAATAGTAATAAATCTAGTATTTGTATTGGATTACAAGATAATAAATTAGTAGCTATTGAAATTCAAGATGCATTAAACACACCTTCAATAAATAAAAATAACGTTGCTAATAAAATTTTACGTTTGTCAGGAGTTATTTTTAAAAAAAATACTTAATAAAAAGAGGTGAATAATTTGATATCAATTATAAAAAGAACTAAATGTGTAACTACTTTAGGACCTGCTTCAAATTCTGCTGATGTTATTAAACAACTAATAGAAAATGGCTCAATTTGTGGGCGTTTAAATTTTTCTCATGGTACTCATGATGAACATTTAGCAAGGGTTTTAATGATTAGAGAAGTATCTAAACAATTAAATGTACCAGTTGCTATTATGTTAGATACTAGAGGTCCAGAAGTTAGAACACATACCTTTACAAAGGGTAGTGTAGAAATCAAAAAAAATGAAATTATTACGATAATTGATAATAAAGAGATTATTGGTACTGCCGATAAGTTTTCTGTAAATTATGTTAATTTAGCAAAGGATATTAAAGTTAATGATAATTTACTAGTAGATGATGGTAAATTAACATTAAAGGTTACAGCGGTTAAAGATCATACTGTTATTTGTCAAGCTTTAAATACACATACTATTAAAGATCGTCGTGCTATTAATATTCCAAATGTTAAATTGTCTTTACCTTTTATTTCTGAAAAAGATAGAGCAGATTTAATTTTTGGTTGTCAGCAAAAAGTAGATTATGTTGCTGCATCATTTGTTTGTTCAGCAGCTGATATTAAAGAAATCCGCAAAGTTTTAGATGATAATGATGGTAAACATATTCAAATCATTGCTAAAATTGAATCACAATTAGCAGTTAATAATTTTGATGAAATTTTAAAAGAATCAGATGCTATTATGGTTGCTCGTGGTGATTTAGGAGTTGAAATTCCTTTTGAAAAAGTTCCTTTTTTAGAACGTGAATGAATTAAAAAATGTCGTACTGTTAACAAACCGATAATTGTTGCTACGCAAATGCTAGATTCAATGATAGATAATCCTCATCCAACACGCGCTGAAGTTACTGATGTTTGGGTTGCTATGGATTGGGGAGCAACATGTACAATGTTATCGGGTGAATCTGCCAATGGTAACTATCCTGTGTTATCAATTGCAACAATGAGTAAAATTCTTGTTGATGCTGAAAGTCATCAAGAACAGAGTAAAATTGCTACTGATTTATTGCATACAAAAGATCAATTAGTTGCTAAAACTATTAAAAAAATTATTGAAGAAAAACCACAATATTTAATTACTAATAGTCAAGATAGTAATTATATTAGAACTATTGCTAATGCTCATTTGCCAGTTTATATAATTCCTATTGTTAATAATGTTATTGATTATAATAAATTTGCAATAAACTTTGGAATTTATACTTTTTTAGCAGTTGAAGGAATTCCAGTAGAATTAAGTAATTCTTCGCAATTAGTTAAAAGCATTAGTAGCACTTATATAATCCCTACTAAATCAAAAGTATTAGTAGTAGATATTAATAATAATACTAATCCTTTTACAACTTTTATTGTCAAATAACCTAGTACTACTGAGGTAAATTAGAAAAGGAATTAGGTAAAACATGAAAATTAATGTAATTAAATTAAATGGAAAAACGATGACTTATAATATTGAAAATCCAATTACTGGTTATCAATTATTAAAACAGGAAAATGAAAATATAGATTCTTCAATTATTGCTTTTACTCTGAATGGACAATTAAAAGATTTATATTGAGAAATTAAAGAAGATGCTGAAATCAAGTTTATTAAAAAAGATGATGCTTTAGGATGAACTATTTTAAATTATGGATGTGCTATGATTTTAGCTCATACTATTAAATTAATGTATCCACAAGCGTTAATTACGATTGCTAATACTAATGATAATGGTTTTTATTTAGATTTTGGTTATGAAAAGCGACTTTCTAATGATGAATTAATTAAAATTGAAGAGAAAATGCGTGAAATTTTAATAAAAAATATTGAAATTAAAAGAGTTTGTCAAACTAAAGAAGAATCTTTAAAAACTCATAAAGACAATCCTTTTGCTTTAGAATATATTAAATTAAATCATGTTAATGGATTAAAATGCTCTTATTTAGTTGATAATAAGACTTTAGTAGTGGCATCGGGTGTTGCTATTAATAATTCTTCATCAATAAAAGATTTTAAATTATTAAGTATTACTGGTGCATATTGATTAGGAAATGATAAAAATAAACAATTACAGCGCATTTCTGGTATTTGTGATTATTCAAAAGTAAAATTAGTAGATAAACTTAATGAACTTGAAGAACGAAAAAATCGTGATCATCGCAAACTAGGTAAAGAATTAAATATTTTTACTTTTAATGATGATTGTGGTAAAGGATTACCTATATTTTTACCAAATGGTATGGTTATTAAAAAAGTTTTGCAGAAATATTTGAGAAAACAAGAATTTATGTGAGATTATCAAGAAGTATCAACACCAGTTTTAGGTTCTGTTGAATTATATAAAAAAAGTGGTCATTGAGATCATTATCGTGAAAATATGTTTACTCCAATTAAAAAAGAAGAAGAACAATTGGTATTAAGACCAATGACTTGTCCTCATCACTGTATGATTTATAAAAGTGCTCTTCGTAGTTATAAAGATTTACCTTTGCGTTTAAGTGAGCATGCTTTATTATATCGTTATGAAGCAAGTGGTGCTTTAACTGGTTTAGAACGAGTAAGAAGTATGGAATTAACTGATTCTCATATTTTTGTTAGATTTGATCAAATGAAAACAGAATTTAAACGTTGTTATCAGTTAATTGCTGAGGTTTTAAAAACTTTAAATATTAAAATTGATTATTTATCATTATCTTTACGAGATCCTGCTGATAAAGAAAAATATTTTAATGATGATAAAATGTGAAATCAAGCAGAAACAGCATTACGTGAAGTATTAGATGAATTACAATTAGAGTATAAACCAATGATTGGTGAGGCTGCTTTTTATGGACCAAAATTTGATGTTCAAATTAAAACAGCATTAGGTCATGAAATTACAATATCTACTATTCAATTCGATTTCTTATTACCAAAAAAGTTTAATTTAACTTATATTGATGAAAATAATAATGAAACAAATCCAGTTATTGTTCATCGAGGATTAATTGGTACATATGAACGTTTTATTGCCACATTATTAGAACAAAATAAAGGCGTTTTTCCACTATGATTAGCACCAAGGCAAATTGCAATTTTACCAATAAATGAAAAAGAAAAAACCTTAGAATATGCTAATAAATTATTGCAAACTTGTAAACAACATAATTTACGAACTGAAATTATTAGCAGTGGAACTATTGGCAAACGTATTGTTGAAACACAAACTCAAAAAATTCCTTATCAAATTATTATTGGTGATAAGGAAATAGAAAATAATAATTTAAGTTATCGTCAGTATGGTCAAAAAGAAAGTAAAATTGTTACTTTATCAGAATTTTTAAAATTATTAACAAAACAAGTTGAGAATAAAATATAACTATAAAAATTAAAAAACCATTTAAGGTTCTAATTCTTAAATGGTTTTTTAGTTAATTAAGCAATTTAATTTTACTAAGTATATTAGTAAAATTTAAACCATTTTTTTATACGAAAAAAATATTTATATTTTTACTATTATTTTCATTGACATTGGGTTTTGTTTTCTGTAAGATATTTATTGTGCCCGAAAATAAATGGGTTACAAACTAGAAAAAACGATCTTTGAAAACTAAATAGAACAAGAATTAATCCGTCAATTTTTTATTAAAAATTAAATAAGTCAGACATCATCTTTTAACAAAAACAATTTTATTGAGAGTTTGATCCTGGCTCAGGATTAACGCTGGCGGCATGCCTAATACATGCAAGTCGAACGAAAGTAGCAATATTTTAGTGGCGAACGGGTGAGTAACACGTATCTAACCTACCATTTAGTGGGGAATAACTGTTGGAAACGACAGCTAATACCGCATATGTTATTTATTTGCAATGATAAATAATGAAAGGAGCATTTGCTTCGTTAATTGATGGGGATGCGGCGCATTAACTAGTTGGTAAGGTAATGGCTTACCAAGGTAACGATGCGTAGCCGATCTGAGAGGATGAACGGCCACATTGGGACTGAGACACGGCCCAAACTTCTACGGAAGGCAGCAGTAGGGAATTTTTCACAATGGGCGAAAGCCTGATGGAGCAATGCCGCGTGACTGATGAAGGTCTTCGGATTGTAAAAGTCTGTTGTAAGGGAAGAAGTGCTAGAATAAGAAATGATTTTAGTATCGACCATACCTTACCAGAAAGCCACGGCTAACTATGTGCCAGCAGCCGCGGTAATACATAGGTGGCAAGCGTTATCCGGATTTATTGGGCGTAAAGCGTGCGTAGACGGTTTTGCAAGTCTGAGGTTAAATTTAGGGGCTCAACCCCTGACCGCCTTGGAAACTACATTACTAGAGTATAGGAGAGGTTAGTGGAATTTCATGTGTAGCGGTGGAATGCGTAGATATATGAAGGAACACCAGTGGCGAAGGCGGCTAACTGGCCTATTACTGACGTTGTGGCACGAAAGCGTGGGGAGCAAATAGGATTAGATACCCTAGTAGTCCACGCCGTAAACGATGAGTACTAAGTGTTGCCATGAGGCAGTGCTGTAGCTAACGCATTAAGTACTCCGCCTGAGTAGTATGCTCGCAAGAGTGAAACTCAAAGGAATTGACGGGGACCCGCACAAGCGGTGGAGCATGTGGTTTAATTCGAAGCAACGCGAAGAACCTTACCAGGTCTTGACATACCTTGCGAAGCTATAGAGATATAGTAGAGGTTAACAAGGATACAGGTGGTGCATGGTTGTCGTCAGTTCGTGTCGTGAGATGTTTGGTTAAGTTCAGCAACGAACGCAACCCTTGTCCTTAGTTGCCAGCATTAAGTTGGGGACTCTAAGGAGACTGCTAGTGTAAGCTAGAGGAAGGTGGGGACGACGTCAAATCATCATGCCCCTTATGACCTGGGCTACACACGTGCTACAATGGCTGATACAAAGAGTCGCTAAACCGCGAGGTCAAGCAAATCTCAAAAAGTCAGTCTCAGTCCGGATTGAAGTCTGCAACTCGACTTCATGAAGTCGGAATCGCTAGTAATCGCGAATCAGCAATGTCGCGGTGAATACGTTCTCGGGTCTTGTACACACCGCCCGTCAAACCACGAGAGTTGGCAATGCCAGAAGTCGGTGTCCTAACCGCAAGGAGGGAGCTGCCAAAGGCAGGGTTGATGATTGGGGTTAAGTCGTAACAAGGTATCCCTACCGGAAGGTGGGGATGGATCACCTCCTTTCTATGGAGTTTAGTTTCTAATAAGAAACCAAGACAACAAGAAAAATTAGATGGATGATTTATTGGATTACTTCTTTTGTTCTGTTTAGTTTTCAGGGATTGTTTTCTCTGAGCAATTGTTCTTTAAAAACTGGATAATAGACATCTTTTAAAAAAATAAGATAATTTTTATCTTGCAATAGGATATTCTAAAAATAAATTATTAAGAGCGTATGGTGGATGCCTTGGAATTGGAAGACGATGAAGGACGCGATTACCTGCGATAAACTTCGGGGAGCTGGAAATAAGCTTTGATCCGGAGATGTCCGAATGGGGAAACCCACTATCTTTAATCAGATAGTACTGTACAATGAATTCATAGTTGTGCAGAGTGATACCTAGAGAATTGAAACATCTTAGTACCTAGAGGAAAAGAAAGCGAATGCGATTCCCTTAGTAGCGGCGAGCGAAAAGGGAGCAGCCTAAACCAGTCGTCAGACTGGGGTTATAGGACTGTCTATTAGGTTCGACCTATGAAGAGTTACAAAATTTATATATAGCAGAAGTTGTTGGGAAGCAACGCCATAGATGGTGAAAGCCCAGTATGCGAAATGTATAAATCTCTTGACAGTATCCTGAGTACGGCGAGGCACGTGGAACCTTGTCGGAATTTGCGCAGACCACTGCGTAAGGCTAAATACTAACCAATTACCGATAGTGAACCAGTACCGTGAGGGAAAGGTGAAAAGTACCCCGAGAGGGGAGTGAAATAGTTTCTGAAACCATATGCTTACAACAAGTCGGAGCCCGTTAATGGGTGACGGCGTGCCTTTTGTAGAATGAGCCGGCGAGTTACGATTACATGCAAGGTTAAGTTGAAAAGACGGAGCCGAAGTGAAAGCGAGCCTGAATAGGGCGTTTAGTATGTGGTCGTAGACCCGAAACCAGGTGATCTAGCCATGAGCAGGTTGAAGTTAATGTAACAGTTAATGGAGGACCGAACCAACGTTCGTTGAAAAGACCGTGGATGACTTGTGGCTAGCGGTGAAATTCCAATCGAACCTGGAGATAGCTGGTTCTCCCCGATATAGTTTTAGGACTAGCGTCAGAATTAGTGCAATGGAGGTAAAGCTCTGAATGTATGATGGCCCCACCTCGGGGTACTGAATGCAATTAAACTGCGAATGCCATTGTTACATATCTGGCAGTCAGTCTATGGGTGATAAGGTCCATGGACGTGAGGGAAACAGCCCAGATCATCAGCTAAGGTCCCCAAATCAATGCTAAGTGGAAAACGATGTGGAATTGTTCAGACAGCTAGGAGGTTGGCTTAGAAGCAGCCATCCTTTAAAGAGTGCGTAACAGCTCACTAGTCGAATGATTCTGCGCGGAAAATGTACCGGGGCTAAGCATTGTACCGAAGCTATGGGTCTATATATATGTTTACATATATTGTGGGCGGTAGGGGAGCGTTCTAATCTGCGACGAAGTTAGACCGGAAGGACTAGTGGAGCGTTTAGAAGTGAGAATGCCGGCGTGAGTAACGATTGAAGGTGAGAATCCTTCATGCCGATTGACCAAGGTTTCCTGGGCTAGGTTCGTCCACCCAGGGTTAGTCAGGACCTAAGGCGAGGCCGAAAGGCGTAGTCGATGGATAACAGGTTGATATTCCTGTACCACCATGGTGACTGATGGAATGACGGAGAAGGCTAAAATGTCCCAGTGGTTGGTAGTGCTGGGCTAAGTACAAAGAGGGTTGTGTAGGCAAATCCGCACAGCGTTAACCTTGAAGTACGATGGGGAGTGAACGGTTCGCTTAGTAACGAAGCATTTGATGCCATACTTCCAAGAAAAGTTTCTAAAGACATCACCATGGTGCCTGTACCGAGAACGGACACACGTGGTCAAGGAGAATATCCTAAGGCAAGCGAGATAACTATAGCTAAGGAACTCTGCAAAATAACCCCGTAAGTTAGCGAGAAGGGGAGCTCATAGCAATATGAGTCGCAGTGAAGAGGTCCGGGCGACTGTTTAGCAAAAACACAGCTCTCTGCTAAGTCGTAAGACGATGTATAGGGGGTGACGCCTGCCCAGTGCTGGAAGGTTAAAGAGATTTGTTAGCGTAAGCGAAGCTTTGAACTGAAGCCCCAGTGAACGGCGGCCGTAACTATAACGGTCCTAAGGTAGCGAAATTCCTTGTCAGGTAAGTTCTGACCCGCACGAAAGGCGTAACGATCCGGACGCTGTCTCGGCTATAGACTCGGTGAAATCTTAGTACCTGTGAAGATGCAGGTTACCCGCGATTAGACGGAAAGACCCCGTGGAGCTTTACTACAACTTGATATTGAATTTTGGTGTAGTTTGTACAGCATAGGTGGGAGACGTTGATATGCAGACGCTAGTAGGCATGGAGTCACCATTGGGATACCACCCTTGCTATATTGAAATTCTAACTTGAGACCATAATCTGGTCTAAGGACAGTGTCTGGTGGGTAGTTTGACTGGGGCGGTCGCCTCCTAAAAAGTAACGGAGGCGCCCAAAGGTACCCTCAATATGAATGGAAATCATATGTAGAGCGCAAAGGTAAAAGGGTGCTTGACTGCGAGACATACAAGTCGAGCAGGAACGAAAGTTGGGCTTAGTGATCCGGCGGTGCTGTGTGGAAAGGCCGTCGCTCAACGGATAAAAGTTACCCCGGGGATAACAGGCTAATCTCTCCCAATAGTTCATATAGACGGGGAGGTTTGGCACCTCGATGTCGGCTCATCGCATCCTGGAGGTGTAGTCGCTTCCAAGGGTTGGGCTGTTCGCCCATTAAAGCGGTACGCGAGCTGGGTTCAGAACGTCGTGAGACAGTTTGGTCCCTATCTGTCGTGGGCGCAAGAAATTTGAGGAAAACTGTTCCTAGTACGAGAGGACCGGAATGGACCTACCTCTGGTGCACCAGTTGTCACGCCAGTGGCACAGCTGGGTAGCTATGTAGGGCATGAATAAGCGCTGAAAGCATCTAAGCGCGAAGTCAGTTCCAAGATGAGATTTCTCATTCGAAAGAAGTAAGATCCCTTGAATACTACAAGGTTGATAGGTCAGGTGTGTAAGCATAGTGATATGTTCAGCTTACTGATACTAATAGATCGAGGATTTATTGAAGAATATATTCTCTATTGCAAATCAAAAGTAATCAAATTTAAAGATGTCTGTTTCTAGTTTTTAGGGAGCAATTGCTAAACTATTTGGTGTCCATGGCGGAGTGGTCACACCTGTTCCCATCTCGAACACAGCAGTTAAGCACTCCAGCGGCGAAAATACCAGCAATGGGAAAATAGCACGATGCCAAATTTTTTTTATTGTTAATCTTAATGTAAAAATTAAGATTTTTTTAATTTTTACATTAAAATAAGTAAATAATTTTATTTTTAATTTATGATTGTTTTAAACCACTTATACGCTCTGCTATTGATAAATCATTTTTTATTCATCAATATTATTAAACGCTTGCTTGATCTAAGCATGATAATGAGCATGTGCGACGACTTGCTAGTGAAGGTTGTCGTCCTCAATTACCATGAGGACAAGCATTAACAAATTTTAAAAAAACTCATATCCAATCCTTAAAATTTTACAACAATTAAAAGCCGATCCCTCTTTTTATGTTCGTAAAAGTGTAGCAAATAATTTAAATGATATTTCTAAAACACATCCTGACTTGGTTACAAAAATTGCAAAGGAATGATATGGTAAAAACAATCATACTGATTGGATTGTAAAGCACGGTTGTAGGACCCTTTTGAAAAAAGGCAATATGGAGGTAATGAAAATCTTTGGTTTTACCAATATTGATTGTGTAAATGTGATTGATTTTGCTTTAGGTGCTGAATTTGTTTCTATTGGAGAAAATATGACTTTTTCTTTTAAGATTGAGACAAAAAAGCAATCAAGGTACGATTAGAATATAGTATTGATTATGTGAAAGCAAGTGGTAAACGGAATCGTAAAATATTCCAAATATCAGAGATATATTTAAAGGAAAATGTGAAGAAATTTTACGCAAAAAAACATTGCTTTGCAGATATAAGTACAAGGATTACAGGAACTCATTCAATTTCACTTATTGTGAATGGTACTACTTGAGATACATTAATTTTAAGATGTTGGCTATTAAATAGTCTAATTAATTATTTAATTAACCTACATATCAATTTAATTAGAATTACAAAGTTGGAAAATTAAAAGATTTGTATTTTATTTTAAAAGTCTTAATATATATTATATATATTGTATACTATAAAAAACTATTAGTAGTATCAAAAAGGGGGTACTTATGAAAACATTAATAAAAACATTAAGTGTTTTAACACTTGCAACAACAACAGGAAATTTAACTAATGTATTAAACACAATTGAAGAAAAAACTAATATTGCAACTAATTATATTCAAAATAAAAAAAGTTTAGAAAATAAACATAGTGCAATTAACTTAGCAGATATAATAGTAAATAATAATTTAGGACTTATTAATAGTGGGAAGGATTTAGCACCATCTAAAATGAGTTTACTAATAGGTATTATTGAAGCAAATCATGCAATTAAATCATTAACTATTAATGATTTTGATATTAAAAGACAAGATAATAGTACTGCTACAATTATTGGTAAAGGTGATTATATAGGAACAGTTAATTTGTATTATAGTATTACTAATTTTGTTTCTCAAAAATTAACAAATGGAAACATTTATGCTTTAGGTGTTGATTCACAAGGTAATATTTTTAGAGCACAAGAAGATAAGGTTTATAAGATTACTCCAACAGGATTAGAAATTTTAATGGCAGGATTAGAAGGATATTGGGCAGTTAGAGCCTTAGTAATTGATAATGAAGATAATGTTTATGTTGATAGTGATAATGGTTTTGTTTATAAGAGTGATGGTGTACGTAGTTTTGAAAAAATTATAATACCAGGACCAAAAAACTGAATTTGAGCTTTAACATTTGATAAAAATACTGAAACTGTTTATGTTGGTAGTAATACTGGTGTATACAAAATCAGTAAAAATGGAAGCACTAGTTTAATGTAAGGAACAAATGGTGATCATATTCATAGTTTAGCAGTTGGTTCAGATGGCTCAATTTATGCTGGTGATGATGATCGTGGAATAATTTATAAAACTGATAAAATAAGTCAAACTTTTGGAATATTTCAACAAATAAACGATGGGCATCAAATTGATAGTTTAGTAGTTGACAAGGATAATACTGTTTTTGCTGGTTCTTGAAATGGTCGTCTTTATAAGATAAAGAATGGAATATATGAGGTAATATTAGAAACAAATCCAAACCACGAGGTTAAAGGTTTAGTCATTGATAGAGATAATAATTTATTTGTTGGTATTGACTCTAATAAAGTATATAAAAAAATAGAAGATACAGATTTATGTTCTGAATTATCTGGAATAAAAAATACTGATGATCATATTTTTGCTTTAGCAGTTGGTCCAGATGATTCAATTTATGCTGCTGGATCGCAAGGAATCTTATATACAGCTAAAAATTTTAATAAAATATAGGTTATATATAAGTAATTAGTATTAAAATTAATAAAAATAAAAGACTTGCTTGCTAATTATATAGTAAGTTTTTTTATTTTTATTTAAATTTATGTACTAACATATTAAAAAAATCTGTCAATATCGAGTGAAAATTTCCCAAAAATATTTTTTAAAAAATAAATTATTTTGAAAAGTTATACTGTTAAATAAACATAAATTCCAAATAAATTCTTTTCTAGATAAAAATAGAAATAAAGTTTTTTAATTTTTTAAAATTTTTTGTATAATTAATTTATACAAAAAATTATATAAGTTTTTAACTCATTTATTTTAAGATAAAATAAATGAGTTTTTTTATTATTTATTCAAAGGAGAAAATAAAAAATGTTTAAAGTTAAACCTAATTCACCAGTTTATGAATTTTATTATTCTGAAATAAAAAAATTAGAGGGTAAAATTAAAGATAATAAAGAATTAGATAATATAATAAATACTGAAAAAAATCTTAAAGAAGAAATAGAAAAACTAGAAATATATCTAAAAACATTAAATGAAAATTTAAAAAAGAAATATAAAATAATTCCATATATTGAAAAATTAAATATATATGATTTAGAAGATAAAATCGAATCAAAAGGACAAAAAAGGGTTGATAATGTAGGAAAATATTTAAAATTAAAATCAAGTTTAGATTATGATTTTGATTCAATTTTTGAACAATGAAAACGCAGTGCAAACAGTGAAAATCAACCTTTAACAAGTGGATATAAACCAAGCTCACCACAGATGTAAAAGGGGAAGATATTGCATTTGCAATATCTTTATATCTTTAAAATTGATTTTAAGACACCAAATTTGCTCATATACAAATGTTTTAAAATTTTATATGGTTTAGTATTAATAAAATAAATCTCTTCTAAAATATGTTTTTTTACTTTTAATTAAAAATTATTGATATCCATATCTTCAAGGATGGTCTTTATTTGGTATATAAACTTTTTTAGTTTTTATCAAATCTTCTTTAATAATTGGTTTTAATGCTATTTCTTTTAGTTCATATATTTTATTATTATAACTAAGATAGAATTCATTAATAAATGATTTAAGTACAATTACATCAGTTCTAGGTTGTATATATTGAACTTTGTTATTTTTATAAGGAAAATATTTTTTACCATAATATGTTATAGTTGAACCACTATCTGTTTTTCTTTTACAAAATCTTGAAAGATAAACATTTATTTCATTTTGTGTAGGAGCTTTAACCATAGCAGATTTATTATCATCAATAGGAAAAGCAAACTGATTATTAAAAATGTTTATATATGTTTTAAGAAATTTATTACCATCTTCTAAATTTTTAATTTTATTAAGTCGTAATTCACTAATTAAACGACTTTGAAGTGTTCCAAATAATCGTTCAATTCTGCCTTTAGCTTGTGGAATTGAGGTTCTAATTACTTCAACACCTAAATCATTACAGCATTTTTGAAATTGAGTATAAGTGTCATTTTCTGTGTTTATTTTACCTGAATCAATTTTTTTCTTATATCCAAAAACTGTTCTATTATCAGTATAAAATATCTTTGGTATGCCATATTTAGTTAAAATTTGATAAAAAACATTATAATAACCATCTAATGTCTCTTGGTGATCAAATCATAGTCCAACAATATTTCCTGTAGCATCATCAATTGCAGCATGTAAAAATGCTTTTGGTTTATCGTTACCAAATCAATGATGATTACTTGCATCCATTTGAATTAATTCACCAAAATTTGTTCTACGATTTCTTGTGGGATGCAAGTTATTTTTTTTATTCTTATGTCTTTTTGGTGAAGTGATTTTTTCTTGAATTAATAGATTATAAACTGTACTATATGCAATTTTAGTGTTTTCTTCATTAATTAATTTTTCCTGAAAATGTTGAAAATTAAAATTATAATATTTTGTTTTATATAAGTTTATAATTTTATTTTTAATTTCTATTTTTGTTGCCTTATTAGAAATTTTATTGCGAGATTTATGAATAAAACCAACTTTACCTTCTTTATTAAAAATTTGAATTAATTGGTTAATTCTTCTAATAGTTAGGTTAAGTTTATTTTTGGCTTGATGTTTAGATAATTTATTAATAACAATGTCATTTATAATTTTGTATTTATATTTTTCTTTCATAGTCATGCTTCTTTCCATTTTTATCACCAAGTATATTTAACTTCACTTTTTGAGAAATTTTCACTCGATAACTAATAGGAAATTATCACTAAATAATGACACATATTAAAAAAATCTTGTAATTTATTAAAAATCTAATATAATAATAGTTGATATAAAGAAAGTAGTTTTTACGCTCACCTGATAACTAAGTTGTTATAGGTTCAATGCTTTAAATTTTTATTTTTAAAATAAAGTTTTGTAGTGGTGAGTGTGCGTTTTAGCAGACTTTTATTTATGCAAATTAAAGGAGGTATGTATGGCTTTTAAAAATAATGATAATTTATGAAATAGTAATATTCCCTTTTATGAATTTTTATTAATTGGTAATGAGGGTACTAATTATGGCTTAATGAAAAAAAATGATGCTTTAAAAAAAGCAGAAGATTTAGGATATGACCTGTTATGTATATCACCAAATGCTAAACCACCTGTTTGTAAAATGTTTAAATTTGATACATATCGTTTTGAACAACAAAAAAAGGAAAAAGAAGTTAAAAAAGCACAAAAATTAACAATTGTTGAAGAAAAAGAAATTCGACTAAGTGTTGTTATTGATAACAATGACATTAAAACAAAGGCAAATAAGGCTCGTAAATTTCTAAGTAATGGTAACAAAGTAAAAGTTACATTAAAATATCGTGGTCGTGAATTACATAATCCTGAAGCAGGATTTGAAGTAATTACAAAATTTTATAAAGAATTAGAAGATATTTGTATTTATGATAAAAACTTTGATAAAAAAGAAAAAAATATACAAACTATTTATCTTTTTCCAAAAAAGAAAAATCAAGAAAATTAACAATAGGAGGTAAAATATGCCAAAAATGAAAACAAAAAAAGCTTTAAAAAAAAGAATTAAAGTAACAGGAAGTGGTAAATGAATGCGTAGTGGTGCTTTTGTTTCTCACTTAGCTCAAAATAAAACAACAAAACAAAAACGTCAATTACGTGGGTGAAGTGAAGTATCTGCTTCTGACTATAAGCGTTTAAAAGATTTAATTTAGGAAGGTGACAAAATAAATGGCTAGAGTTAAAGGCGGTTATACAACTAATCATCGTCGTAAAAAAATACTAAAAGCAGCAAAAGGATATTATGGAGCAAAACATAGTTTATATCGTACAGCAAATGAACAAGTAATGAACTCATTAGCATATGCTTATCGTGATCGTAAAAATTGTAAACGTGAGTTTCGCAAGTTATGAATTCAAAGAATTAATGCAGCTGTTCGTAATTATGATTTATCATATTCACGTTTTATTGATGGCTTAAATAAATCTAATATTAATCTTAATCGTAAAATATTGTCTGAGTTATCAATTAATCAACCAGAAGAATTTGAGAAATTAGTTTTGGCATCAAAATCTGCTTTAGCAAAATAATTAATTGCAAATTTTATATAAATTAAAAACACTTATAATAAATTTAATTTATTTCAAGTGTTTTTAATTTATAAAATTATGATAAGTTTTGGAAATGTATTTAATATAAATTTCAAAGAATATTTTTTTATCACAAACTTTGTTTTATAATATATTTAATGGTAAAATTAAAAAATAAATTCGCTTCTTAGTATAAAAATAAGAAAGAAATTTAAAAAAGAGGGGGCCATTATGCAATTTGTTTTTCTTGGATTTTTTGATGGTAATCCACAAGCAGTTATTAATCCTTTATTTGGTATGTATTATTGAATTGGCTTATCTATATCATTATTCTTGATAATTAGTTTATTTATTTTTAAAAGGTTTTATGCTAATTTAAGTAAGTGCTATAGTTTTAAATATAGTTTAGGTATTTTTCAAATACTTTTATATATTAGTTTTTATATTGTTCATGGATTGAATGGAGATAATTATCAATGGTATGATTATTTTCCTTTTCAATTATGTTCGGTATTAAATATTACTAGTGGTATATTATTAATTATTCCTAATAAAAGTTTATTTAATATTACTTTTCCTTTAATTGGTCTTGTTATTTTGGCATTTTTATTACCAGATAAAACAAAATGAGTTTTTGGTCCACAGTATTTTCTTTATTGAAATTATTATTTTATTCATATTATTATTCTTTTTTCTTATTTACTTTTATATTTATATGGTCATATTGAATATGACAAAATATATATCAAAAAAAGTATATTATATTTAACTTTATTTGGTGGTGGTGTTTTTATTTTTAATACTTCCTTTGGTACTAATTACTTATTTATTGGAAATGCCGGTTATAAAGCAAGTTTTGGTAAAAAAGTATTAGACACTTCAGTGTGGTTACCAATTTTACGTTTTACATTTATGTCTGTTGTTGGTATTTCATTACTAGTTTTAACATATATTTTTATTATAAAAACTTTATCTCCTTTTTATTTAGAAAAAGGAACAAAAATTAATCGTATTTACAAAGATAAAAAATCATTAATTACAAAATTTTATAAAAAATTAAATTTAAAAGATAAAAAAATAATGAAATCTTAATTAATAATTAAAAAAAGAAAGTGAGTTAATTATGTTAAATTCAAAACAATTTTCAACAATTATCCAACTTCAAAATGAGTTAGATAAAAAAATAATTATTAATCGCGGTGTTAGCGATATTAAAACATTAAATTCTAGATTTTTAGCACTTTTAGTTGAATTAGGTGAATTTGCAAATGAACAAAGATGTTTTAAATATTGAAGTTCAAAACCAAGTAGTGAAAAATCAGTAATGCTTGAAGAATATATTGATAGTCTTCATTTTATTCTTAGTATCGGTAATAGCCTTAATATTGATTTTCAAAATTTTAGTTTTTCAGAAAAAACAAATTATCAAGATCTTAATCTTGCATTCATTGATTTATTTGCTTTTGTTACAACTTTTTTTAAATCAAAATCAAGTAATGATTTTTTTGAATTATTAAATATTTATTTTACAATTGGTAAAAAATGTAACTTTAATAGTGAAGACATTATTTCTTGTTATATTTATAAAAATGAAATAAATCATTTACGACAATCACAAAATTATTAATGGAAATAAGTGATCGTTTTATTTAGGAGATTAAAATGACTAATGTTAAAATTTTCAATTATAATAATACAAAATGAGAGTACATTATTACATATAAACAACAAAAACATATGTATTTAAAAGTGCGCAATGATCAAATTATTATTAGTGCTCCATTTTTTATGCAAGAAAAATTAATTGAAGATTTCATTTTAAAAAGTTTATCTAAAATTTTAAAAAAGAAAACTATATTAAAACCTAATATTGTTATTAATAATAATGACAGTTATCTTTATTTTTTAAGTAAAAAATATAAATTAATTACTAAGTATCATTCAAAAAAAACCATTATTTATTTTGAATTTAATAATTTGGTAGTATGCACAAATATTCAAGATGATAAGCAAATATTAATTAAAATTCAAAAATTTTTAAAAGAAGAGTCAAAAAATATTTTTATGAGTCGTTTACAATATTGATCAGAAATTATGAATATTGAGTTTTCAGTACTAAAAATTCGTTCGATGTTAAATAAATGAGGTGTTTGTCAACCAAATACTAAAATCATTACACTTAATTATAAATTAATTCATTTTGATTATGCTGTAATTGATTATGTTATAATTCATGAGTTAACGCATATAATTCATGCTCATCATAAAAAAACATTTTGAAATTTTGTTGCTCAATATTGTCCAGATTTTCAAGATTGTCAAAAAATATTAAAACAAGGAGTTATGGATGAAACAAATAACCTCACTTAAAAATCCAATAATTCAAGAATTAGTTTTATTACATGAAAGAAAACATCGCAATGTTAAAAAAAAGTTTTTAATTGAAGGAGAACATTTAATTAGTATTGCATTATTAAAAAAAAGATTACTTGCAGTATATGTTGATGAGAAGTATTTAGACAAATATGCAAATTTATTAAAAGATTGTAATAATATTGAAGTTATTGTTGTAAATAGTATGATTATTAAAAAAATTTCACAACAAAAAACACCACAACCAATAATTGGCGTTTGTAATATTGTTAAACCTTTAAATTATTTTTATTCTTCTCATATTATTCTAATTGATACAATTCAAGATCCAGGTAATTTAGGAAATATTTTACGCAGTGTTACTGCTTTTAATATTTCTGAAGTATATTTATCGAATGAAAGCGTTGATTTATATAATCACAAAGTAATTAGTGCAAGTCAAGGAGCTATTTTTTATACTAATGTGTATTATGAAAATTTTGATCAATTTTTATTAAAAGTAAAAAATGCAAATTATATGATTTATGGTACATTTCTACATGAAGATAATAGTACTAATTTATCTGAAATTACCTTTAAGCAAAAGAATGCTTTTTTATTTGGCAATGAAGGACAAGGCATTAATAAAAAGTATAAAGATAAAATTAATAGTAATATTTATTGGGAGCGTACCGATGTTGTCAATAATATTCAAATTTGTCTTAAAATTATAAAGTTAGACGAGAATAATTTTGACTTCAATATGCAATTGTATGTTAATCTTAACACTTGAAAAATATTAGTCAACAATAATACTTACTTTTATAACTCAAAAATTCTTATTAAAGCATCTTTAATAAGTTTTTAATATGTTATAATGTAATAAAGTCCTTTAAGATAAACCGTATACCGTTATGATTACTAAGCGTATGTAAAGTACGTGGTCTCTTAGGCAAATCCCTTAATTAGGGATTTTTATTTTAATTTATAATAACTGGATGGCAGTATTTATTTGATAGCATTTAAAATTAACCATTTTTGTATACATATCAATGTTATAAGTTCTATCACCAATCATATGCTTTAAAATTTGTTTAATATTAGTTTCAGTAAAGCAACCAATATTTTCAACTAATGCTTGGTTTAATACACCATCTTTTGCATTAATAAAATAACCAACTTTTAATTTTTTATATTGTAAAGTTAATGATTGTAAAAAATCAATTAATTCATAATATTCACCTTTGGCAAATAAATTTATTGCATTTTGATAGTGTAATTTAGCAATTTGATTTTTTCTTCTTCCAGCCATGATACCAAGAAATAAAACATGAAAAGCATGAAATTTATCTAAAATAAATTTGGCATTTAAAATTGTAGCAGTTTTTCTAATTCATTTTGCACTATCACCACAAACTATTAAATTTGCTTGGTCAAAGTTTTCAAAAAATAAATTACCATATTTTTCTATTAATTTTGCGGTTTTTTCAGCACCAATTTCTGTTTTTGAAACTCTTATTTTACAAACTGCTCTTTTATTAATTAATTTTCCATTTTTCTTTTTACCAGTACACATTACTATTAATCTCATCGAACATTTTTTACAATTTTTAGTATTGTGTTTTTCATTAAACTTAAATTTTCGATGACCATCATCAATATTTACATATAAATTTTGATTTGGTTGTAATGGTATTTTGGGAATATTTGCTTTTGGTAATTCAAATTTTTGATATCTTCTACAAACTGTACTATTACTTATTAAATCTTCAATAAAAGTATCACAAACATCACGATACTTTTTACCATCAGCAAAATATTTTAAAATTTGTTTAATAACATCTGGTGCTAATTTACTATACTTTTTAACACCAAGATATATATCTAATAATGAAACAAATTCCTTTTTTTGTGTTTTTGGGTTATAATATGTACAAATACGTCGTTTATAATTTAATAAACCTTTTTTTGTTTTTAATTTTCTTTTTCTAAATCTATATGATTTATATAAAGATTTATTACATGTATTTCATAAATAATCATCTATTTTTTTAAATAATTCTTCTGTTTGTTGTAAATTTAATTCATCTTGATTAAAATAGTGTTTGTCTCAATCAAAATGATTAGGGAATGGTAGTGTTAACATTTTTAATGTTCCTTTCTTTTAAATAATTTAATTTTAACTTATATATGTTAATAAGGAGTAAATATGGCTTTTATCACTAGTTATGCACAATTAAATAAAAAATATAATCTTAATTTTAGTGATAATAATTATGGTTTTAGTTGAGATATTTTTAAAAAATTTGTTGGTGATGAATGAGCCGAATATTTTACTACTAATTGTTTTTATCGTTTTATACCAACAGCACGTGGAACAAGAAAAACTTGAAATTGCTTAGCATTTGATTTATTTATATGTTGTAATTTTAGTGATAGTAGTGTTCAAGAAGTAAGAAGATATGAAAATACTCATAGTGAAACTACAATTGGTGCTTTAATGAATGTTTGTCAAGTTTTATTAGATACATATAATATTAATTTACTACCTAATAATCCACATGGAATTAAATGAAAAATTACTAAGGATGGTGGTTGTATTATTTTTCCTAATAATCAACAAATTGACTTTATTGGTTATGCTAATGGTAATAAAATTTTTGGAAAAGAAGCAGGTGGTTCAAGTTTTTTAGGTTCAAGAACAGATGAAATTATTATGGCAGAAGAAAAAGAAACATTAACTGAAAAGCAATTAACATATCGATATGAACGTTTACAAAACTCTATGTTTAGAAGTAATCGTATTAAAGTATCAAATGAACCTATTAAAGAGTGAAGTTGAACATTTATTGATAAAAATATATATAGTTCTACCTTTGGACAAAAGATTACTCGTTATTTTTATAAAAGTTTTTTCATTACTTTTACATGTAATCCATACGATAAATACCATCCATTTTATTTAAAGTATTGCACGCCATTTTTACCATTAAATGATAAAATTATGGAAAATCTTAAAAAAGTTGGTAAAGTTTATTATGAAAATAAAGAAATTTTTAGTGGTTTAGGTTTATTTATATTAAGATTTACTATTCAACCATTTTGAAATAAATTACCAGACATTCAAAAAAGAACATTATTAGAAATGAAAAAAAGTAATCCCGATGAATTTAATACTGTTTTTTATGGTTTTGAATTTTTAGATAGTGATGCAACAATTTTTCCATTTCAAAAAACAGTAAAATATTGACAACCATATGATTTAAAACAATTTTATAATGAAGAAAAAGATATGTATAAATTTGATTTTTATTCAGTTGGTGTTGATTGAGCAACTGGACATAAAGACCATACTGTATTTATGATAGTTGGTTTTAAACAATATAATAATACTGGATATTATGATGCTTATATTATTTGTGAATTAGTAGTTACACCTAATGATTTTATTAATGAAAATGAAAAAATTAATGCTTATGTAAATGAAATTTTAGGATTAATGGATAATTTTGAAAATTTTGACCAAGCAATTTATTTTTATGATGATAAAGCAAGAACAGCAATTGATTGATTAAATCAAAAATTAATAGATGAGCATAATACTATTCTAATAACACAAACTGCTATTAAACATGCTTCAAATTTAAATCAAGAAGCAGGATTAACTAATAGAGTAGTTTGAATGAGAAATATTATGAGTTATGGAAACTTTTATGCAAATCAAGATGATTTACCAAAAACTACTCAATGTTTAGAAGAATTACGTTATGATGAAACAAAAACTAACATTCCTGATAAAAATATGTACCAAGACCCTTACGATGCTTTATTTTATTCACTATATCCATATAAAAATGTAATTAGGGGTAAAAATAATGCTAGTGTCAAAAAAAGCATCTTCACATTTGCTATATAATAAACAAGTTGAATATCATTAATAGTATAGGTATCACAAAATAAACGCCTTTTATTTAGGCATTATTTTCCATTTAAAAGCATACTTGTAAAAATAATCAAAAATAGTACAATTTATAAGTAAAATCAAGGAAAAAAGGAGAAATTTATTATGAAAACATGAATAAAAACAAATTTAAGTAAAATAACATTAGCATTAGCACTAACTGGTGCAGTAAGTGGAGTAACTGGTTTAATAATTGGTTCAATAGCACATAATAAAGTAAATGATTTAAAATATTACTTAGATTATGATGGTAATGTTCACTGGAGAGGTCTTGTACAACAATATGAGAAAGAAAAACAGATGATATTCATAAAATAACTTTATATTTATCTATTAATCCAACTTATCCTAATGTTGATATAAAGTGAGATGGAATTTATCCAGTTGGATATTTCAATAAAAAAATCTAAATTTCTAAATTTATATAAGAAATATTTTCGTTATATTTATCAAATAAATTAATATTAGTTAAATTTATTTCTTGTTTATCAGTTATTAAAATTAAATCATAATTTCCAGAGCCAAATATACCACTAAGTTCAATCCGATTTAAGTTATTAATCGGATTTTCGATTTGTAATTTAAATTCACTATTATTATCAATTTGTGCAATTTCTTTATAAAATTCTAATTTAGAAAATAATTGAGATTTATTTGAACCATATAAATTTAAAGCATTTTCAATTTTATTTTTATCAATAATTGCTCTTGTAAAATACTTACCATATTCACCATTACCTAGTGTTCAATCAGCAGGAATTAATGATGGAATATTATTACTTTCTAATTCATTTGTAATAGATAGTCAGTTAAATTGGTTATCATCTAGTTTAAATAATTCATTTTGACTAATATCATTATTTTTTAATTTAATATTATTAATATTTGTAAAATCAAAATATTCAGATTTTAATATTACTTTTACATCTTTAAATTCTCAAACATCAGTTGGATTTGTATGAATTGGATTTGATTTTAATTCAAAATAATAAGGTAATAAAAGTTTATAATCATCATTCAAACCCTTATTAATTGAACTAGTAGAATAAATATATTTAGAAAGCATATTTATTATTTTTTTTAAAATTTGTATTTGTTGTAATTTTACATAATTTGGATAATCTAATTCCCATTGTTTAAATAAATTTGTAATAACTTCTTCTGGTTTTTGTCCTTCAAATTTAGTACGTAATTCTGCTATTTTTGAATTTAAAGTATCTGGTTTAAAACCATCAAAATTCCTATTATAATTATATGTATAACTTAGCATGCCTAATAATACTTTTTGTAAACTATCATTAGTTGGTGCGTCTTTTATTTCAATTTCAATATCATCAAATTTATCATTTGTAGCAACATAACTATAAAATTGACTTTCACCAGCAAAATTTCAAACTTCTTTATCTTTTAATTCTTTTTGTTTTTTTAATGGTCACTTACCATCTCAAACAGTACCCATTTCATATCCTAATCAAGCATGTGTCACTCTTGCATTTTTAATAACTTCTCTTCTTGTTTCAGTTCCAGTACTAATTTTAATTAAATCTAAAACTGATTTTTCTTGTCCTATAAATTGTTTTGCTAAGTTTCAAGGTAATATTTGTTCACTAAATCATTGTTGTAATATTCTAACTTTTGGTTGAGTTTCAATAGGCATTGATAATAGCGGAAATGCTATCTTATCTTTAACAAATAACTTTGGGTATACTTCCATATTGTCAACTTCACCAAGTACCTTTATATTGCCAAAAATCATGCTTCTAGGGGCTTTAATTTTTAAACCAGTAACTTTTGTATCTTTATCTAATGGTTTTTGTAATTTAATAATGATTGGATAACCATCTCTTGTTTTAAAATCTTTAATTTTAATAATAGTTATACTTTTAGTACTTCTAGTTTTTGGATTTTGATAAGGTTGTGAATAATTATTAATTATATATAAATTATCAATATTATTTTCAGTTAAAGGTTCATTTATATTAACTGCATATAACTTAAATTGATTTAATAAATTTATTTCTTGAAATATTAAATTTTTAATATCAGTCATACTATATTCAATTGTATTATCATTAATATTAGTACTTGCTCTTTGATTTAATTGCATAGTAAAATCAGATGTTTCAACAGCAGTAGTTTTTAATACTTTATCAATATCAATAAAACCTATTTTAATAGTATTTGCTGAAAATTTTAAACTATTATTTTCATTATTTTTAAATAAACGTTCAATTTCATAAATATAAATTGTTCTTTTTTTAAATTCATCATATGCTCTATTAATATCTGGGTCACTAGTAGCACCCATCATATTTGTAAAATCATAAGGAATATTATCAATTAAATAATCATTTTCTACTTCTGCTTGATTAAGTTTAGTTTGTTTCTGTGGAAACTTCGTTTGTGGTTTGTTGTTGTTTTCCATTGTTCTCTCCTATTAATTGGTTATTTTCGGGATTAAATAATTTTAATTTAACAGTTAAATTATTAATTTCTTGTTCATCATTAATATTAAATGTTTTACTATTTAATAAATCTTTATCTAAACGTACTAATATTTGAATAAATTTAAGAATATCAATATTAAATTGCCATAATTTTTGTTCAATATAATTAATAGTAGAAATATTTACAGCTGTACTTTCGGGTACTGATTGTTGTGCAGATTTCTTTTGACTTGGTATATGAATACCACAACGTTTAAATATTTCATTAACATTTCAATCATATATATCAGTTAAATTTTTACCTTTAAAATTACTATTTGTCATATTGATATTTTCGTTTTGTTCATTATTATCTCCACCACTTTTAAATATGTAGTTTTTAGTAACTAATGTTCTTACTGCTTCTTCTAATGCTGATTGAACATTACCATAAGTTTGACTAAATATAAATTTAGGTGAATTTAAAATGGTATCTAAAACAATTTGTTCATAAATGACATCTAATGCTTTAATTTTATCCATTACTTTATTACAATCTGCTAATTCATTTGCTTTATTTCGCATAATTGCTATTGGTATATAATTAATATTTAGTGTTTGTTCTTGTTCTAAATTAGGATTATTA
Source organism: Spiroplasma endosymbiont of Phycita roborella (assembly GCF_964031195.1). Classification (NCBI taxonomy): domain Bacteria; kingdom Bacillati; phylum Mycoplasmatota; class Mollicutes; order Entomoplasmatales; family Spiroplasmataceae; genus Spiroplasma; species Spiroplasma endosymbiont of Phycita roborella. Next base: position 472,521 of record NZ_CAXIQJ010000004.1, read on the forward strand.
CTATATTCTTTAAAAGATAATGGAAATTGTTTTTTATTATCATTAATACTATAAATTGCACGATTAATAGTTACTTGTTCATTATTTAGTGTATAAATTTCAAATAATCTTACAGTTTGTGCATTTTGTTGATAACTATCATAAAAAATAGTACATTGAATTAATTTACCAGTAATATCATAAACTCTTTGTTGTATATCCACTACTTGAAAATATAAGTCATCATTAGCAATATAAATTAAATAACCACTAATTCCTAATTTACTTAACTTAAAAATAGAATTTCAATTTTTTCTATAAAATTCTTGTTGAATTAAATATTGTTTAATAGTTTCATTATTAATATCTAATGGAGCATTATATAAATTAGCATTATTTTCTGCTACAAAATCAGTAAAATAAGTTTCATGATTAAAATCATTAAAACCAAAATAATTTAAAATAGAAGCATGTGTACTTTTATTTTTATTAGTTAAAAATTTTACTTTTTCATTTTGATTATCACTAGTATTTGTTTTATCTTTTCTTTTAAATAAACTTAACATAATATTCACCACCTTTCTAAAATATTTGATTAATTTTTAATATTATTTTTACAATGATAAATATAATTAAACCCGCTGTTGCTGATGACAGAATTACTCCAATTAAACCTAAAATAATTTTTATAATTTTAAAAAACATAATATTATTCTTGTAATTCTTCTAATTTTCATACATTACCTTTTAAATTACCTTTTCCACTATAAATAGTAATAAATTTAGCATGTTGAACTGATAAAATTACTATATTAGCACTATCATTAAAGGTTTGTATTGGTACACCAGCAATTTTTTTATCAGTTATAATAAATTCTTGAATAGTATAAACTGGATTATATATACTTCAAGAATAATAAACTCTATAATGTTTATTCTCTTGAAAATAATAAGTAATTTGTCAATTATCTCATTTATTTTTCTCTCTTGTTCCTACTTCTTTTCAATTTGAACCACTTGGACTTGGTGTTGGATTATTTTTTAATTCAATATCTCAAATATTTTCTTCTATTTCATTTGTAGTTAAACTACCAGACCTTATTTGTAATTTTGATTTAATATCAACTTTAATAGTATCTTGTAATTCTTCTAATGAAAATATATTCCCATATTGTTTATTTCCACCAATAATAATTAATTGACTTTTATTACCATCAACAGTTCCTAGTTTAATAATTAATGAAGCATCTTCATTATCAATTTTACCTTTAACAAGCATATAATCTCCACCTATATATGCAGAACTCTTAAACTCTATTTTTAGTTTTACACTTGTTTGATTAAAAGGTGGTTTATCTCATGTTATAAATACTCTATAATATTTATTAAAACTAAGAGCAAAATCTTCTCATGTACGATTATCAAGACTTTTACCTATTATTTTTCAATTTTCTTTATCTTGTTTTTTATCAATATTACTTTTATTTTCATTAATAGCACCAACAACTGTTTTATTAGTAGTTTCTAAATTAGGAATTTCTTGACCAATAGCATTCATAGAAAAAGCAATTGGAAATAATGCTTTTGTATCTTCTAATTTTTTATCTATTTCTTCTTTTTTATAATAATCAGTTAAATCAGTAGAACCACCAATAGCACTAATTTTATTATTTTCATCAATAGTTATATTAGTACCAGCAATTAATTTATTTTGTTTTTTATCTAATAAATTATTAGTTTCTAGTTTTGTATAATAATCACGTTCAGTATTTTCTTCTGCTATAAATTCAGTTGGTGTACCTATTCCTTGATATTGATATATATTATGAATTATTGGTTTATACTTTTTTGTGTTATTAGTAGCAATAAACTTTATTAAATCAACATCATATAATAATGTTACTTTATCAATATTAACATCAATATTTTCAATTATTATTTGCTTTTGTTCTATTTGACTATTAGTAATTCTTATATTAGATTTAGTTAATTTATTATTACTTATAATAAGTTGTTTACTATCGATAAAATAATATGTTCAATCAATAATATATCATATATCTGTTTTAATATTTTCATTTTTAACTTTCTTTCATAAAGGACTAGTTTCAATATTAAATCAATTATTTTTAACATCATTAATATTTTCATTTGCTTTAATTAATTCAGTATTTAATTTGGTAATTTCATTTTCATTAGTAGTAATTCGTTTTTGTTGTTTAGCAGAAAAATCACAAGTTGGTGCATGAGTAAAATCACCAATTTGCGGATTATTTTGTAATGCTTCTGGTGGTAATGTTCCAATTTCATCTGGTCAATCTAAAATCATTGTTTCAGTTTCTTTATCATAATCTGTTGCAACATAACCTTTATTAATAAATTTACTAACAGGACCTCTATATATTTCATTTTCATTATCATCAACTAAATCATCATATAATTTAATTTGTTTTGATAATGTAAATTCTTTTTGTTGTTCAATTAATTCATCAACTTGATTTCTAGTATAAAATGCTTTTAAGTCAATTTTTTCAACATCTATTTCATCATCATTATAACTTGAAAATATTTGTTTTAATTCTGTTAATCTTGCTCATATTTTCATTCTACTAGGTGCTAAATCTCAAACATTAATTGTAGGAGTACTATTTGCACTAAATTGAGTACCATTATTAAATTGAATAGTAGCATCAACATTAAATTCAATTGGTGTACGATTAAATACTCAATGTTCAACCATAACATAAACCATATCTCTTAATGTTTCTTTAATTAATTCATCTTTAAAACTATCGAAAGGAAATTTAGATAAAATAAAATCAAGATAAGCATTAATATCATTTTGAGCACGAATAGCAAAAGTTTTAAATCAATCATTAACATTAGATCATGTTTGTATATATTGCTGTGGGGTTTCTGTAATTTTTCCAGTTAATGGATATCAGTTATTATAATTTTCAAGACTGACATCAGTTCAAAGTTTATTAATCATAATTTATCATTCCTTAAAAAATGCTTTTTTATAATGCTTAGTTTTTGTTTTAGTTTTTCTATGTGAAATATGGATAATTTCTTTTTGCAACTTTTTCTTACCCTTTTCTACAACTTGACTATATGCAAATTTTTCTAAATGATGTAATAATCCAGTACCAAATAAAGTGTTTACTGAAAATTTTAAACCAACATTTTTAAATGATTTGTTAATATTTTCAATAGGATTATTAATAACATTTACTACTTTATGATAAGTTCTAATAGTTCTAAATATTTCTCTATATACTTTAAAACTATCTCTAATTACTTGTTGAACAACTGGTGGAGCAAATGCTATTGCTTTTAATCATTTATTACGATTAACACCATAACCAATGTATCAACCACTATATCAACGATATCAATGAAATGGATGTATTTGAGTAACAAAAGTTTTTGCTTTAAGAATACTATCAACAACTGTAATTGGTTTATATTTAGGATTACGATGATAAATAGTAATTGCACATTTATCTAATGACAAAGGTTGAATTTTACAACCCATAAATACTGGTGAATTTAATGGAATTAATTGTGCGTGTTTAATTGCTCTTTTTTCTGCACTAGTAAATAAATCAGTTGCTTTTTCTTTTAATTTATTAATTTTTTCAAATGCTTGTTTTTCTAACTTTTCAAATTTTTCTTGTAATTTATATATACTTTCTCTTATTTTTTCAAAATATGGTGTATCTTTTCAAAATTTATTTAAACCTTTTTTTAAATAAAATCTAATATCAAAATATTTAAAAGTTTGATTTGCTTTTAAAACAAGTTGATGAATAATATTATTTTTAAAATTAAATTTAATAGCATTAGCACGAATTTTTTGTAAATCTAAAATTAAAGTTTTTCCATATCTATTTTCTGTATGTATTGTATGAACTAAATTTAATCAATCATGTTGATTCATTTTTAATACTTCTTTTAAATCAGTATTAAATTTTTTTAAAAAGTTATTTGCTTTTTCAATATCTTTAATTTTAAATTTAGGAGTTAATTGTGGACTTAGTTTTATTAATGTATTTTGTAATAATAAGTGTTCCATTAATTTTTCTGTTTCTAGTTTTTGAAAATTATTTTTATATTGTCTTTCAGCAACATAACCTAAATCTCGTAATACTGTTTCACGATTAGGAGTAAAACTATAATTCATTAAATAACGTTTATTACCAATAATTTTATCTGTTAAAATTTCTTTTCCACTTACTTGACTAATAATTTCTTGTAAATTTTTTGCTTCTTTAATTCCCACTTGTTCTAATGTTTTAGTTTTTTGTGCTAGTTTAATAAATTTACTTGTACGATAACCACGACTAATTTTATTAAGTCCAGCAAATGCTGGTAATATATTAAAAAAAGTATTTAATGGTGTTACATTTCCTTTTAAATAATCATAAACTTGATTAATAGTAAAATCAGTTAAAAATTCTACACCAACAGCACTAATACTAGTAATTAAATCACTTGCACCTAATCCAAGGGCTACACTTTCACTTAATCCACCAGTAAAAGGAGTGGATGGGTTACACTTTATTGGACACTAATTACATAGACAAGTGAACAAATTAGTTAAAAGAAAGGAATTATAATTATGGTCACTATTAACTCATATTCAGATGAATTTAAAAAACAAATAGTAGCTTTATATCAAAGTGGCAAATCAGTATCTTGCCTTGTTAAAGAATACAATGTTACAAGAGCAGCTACTTACAATTGAATTAAGCAATTTACTAATTCAGGTAGTTTTAAAACTAAAGATAATCTTTCAGATTTAGAAAAACAATTAATTCAAGCAAATAAAGAATTAAAACAGTTACGAATGGAAATTGATATTTTAAAGCAAGCAGCACTAATAATAGGCAGAAAGTAGAGATTATTGCAAATAATAAATCTAAATATAAAATTCGCACAATGTGTCATTTTTTAAAACTCTCTAAATCAACATATTATTTTAATTTAAAGAAAAAAAATAAAATTCAAAATAATATTTATGAACAAGCTGTTATTAGTGCTTTTAAAGAAAATAAAGAAGTTTATGGTACTAGAAGATTAAAAGTCATACTAGCAAACCAAGAAATTTATTTATCACGCAGAAAAATTAAAGAAATTATGAATAAGCATAATTTAATATCAAAATACACTAAATTATCATTCAAAAATTATCATAATAAAGTCAATGATAGTCAAATAACCAATCTTGTTAATAGAAACTTTAATAATAGAATTAAAAATGAAGTTATTGTTAGTGATTTAACTTATGTTCAAGTTAATGGTAAATGAAACTATATTTGCCTATTAATCGACCTATTTAACCGCGAAATTATTGGACATAGTGTTGGAGTTAAAAAAGATGCATCATTAGTATATCAAGCATTTATGCAATCAAATCACTGTTTAAAAGATATTGAAATATTTCATACTGATCGCGGTAATGAATTCAATAATAAAACTATTGATAAACTTTTATTAGCTTTCAACATAACTCGATCTTTAAGCAAAAAAGGATGTCCTTATGACAATGCTGTTGCTGAAGCAACTTTTAAAACTTTCAAAATTGAATTTATTAATGATAAAAATTTTACATCATTAATCCAATTAAAATTAGAATTATTTGATTACATCAATTGATATAACAACATAAGAATTCACAGTACTCTAAACTACCTAACTCCAATTAGTTATCAAAAACAAATGTCTACCAAAAAATAGTCCTAAAAAGGGTTGCCATTCCAGAGCAAGTGCTACTGCTATAACTTGTACACCAATCATTTCTAAAATTTCTCATCAAAAACTTTTGTTTTCTTGTTGGTTACTTGTTCTAGTATGTTTTGGTTTATTTATGTTTAAAAGTATTGCTGTACTAGTTGTACCGATTGGCATAATATTAATTTCCTTTATTTAAGAGTTATTTTAATTGGATTTGTTGTTCCTTTATAATTTAAGTCATTAACATTAGCAGTAATGGTTATATATAAGTCACCTGCTTTTTGTTTTTGATTACTTACATTAGTTTTTCCTTGTGCATCACTAAAATATTTAATAGTTGGATTTGTTAAATTAGGATTTAATGATTTAAGTTCATTAGTACTTTTTATTTGTGTATTTAATTCACTATTATTGTTATTAACATTTGCAGTAATATCAGTTGTTAAACTTGTAATTTTAGTTTTTAAATCATTTTTATCATTATTAACAATTGCACATAACATTCAGCGTGAAGTTGTTTCTTCATCTGTTATATAGGGTATTGATTCACCAGTTACTTCTCCACCAACTAAATATCTTCTTCCAACTTTACCATCAGCAATATCTTGAACATATACAACTGTATTTTGTAACATATATCTTTTCATTGCTCTTGGTGTTGCTAAAACAAAAGACATAATTTTAGTTTCATTATTATCAGTAAATGTCATATAATCATCCATTACAATTTGACATAGTACACCTTTGATGTATAAATTATTTCCATTTAATCTTAATTGTTGAGCAATTTGATTATCAGTAATTAGACCTTTATTATTGGCTAAATAAACAATAGTATCATAAAGATTATTAGTAATAAAAAAACGACAATTATTACTATTTCTTAGTTGAAATAAAGTATTTCAAGCATCTAACATTGATTTTAAATATCCTAATGGTGTTTTATCAGTAATGTCTATTTTAGTTGCATATTTTGCAATTACATTTGTATCATTATTTGCTAAATAATCTGCTAAGTCATTAGCAACTTCATATTGCATTGTATTTAATAAATTTTGTCCATTTTCAGCATTTAAATCAACATTAGCAATTATTTCACCCGCAACCGCTTCTTCTTTAATTTCTTTTAAAATTTTAACAGTTTCAGCATAACTAACATCTAATCCTTTGCTTTTATCATTTCATTTTAATACTTTAATTTCTGAATTTTTTGGTTTTTTAACTATAAATTCAATTTTTGTTGAATTAACCATTTCGATAGGAAAAAAACTTGATCATGGTGAATTTGATTGTTTATAAAATTCTATAAACTCTGGTGCTTCTACTAATTTTTCGGTATTATCTAAATTTTTATTGAATTGTATTGCCATTTTTTGATTTCCTTTCTGTTATAAATTATTATTTTTTTTATAATCCAATAATGTACTTTTTATTGAATTTTGTTGATTTGTTATTATTGTTTGTTGTTTACCACCTGTATTAATTATTTCTTTAAATACTGGTTGTTCTTTAATAATTTTTTTAATAGTTTCTTCAATTTTTGAATTTTCTAAATTATTAGTTTTAAATTTTAAAAAATCATAAAATTCAGTTTTAACTTGATATTTTTTAAATATATTAATTATTTCTTTTTCTTTAATTTCTTGATTAAGTTTATTTAACTTATTTTCTGCTTCATTAACTTTATTTTCTATTTCTTGTTGAGCATTATTTTCAGTTAAAGGTTCAGTTGTTTGTTGAACATTATCTTCATTTTCTAACATTTAACATTCTCCTAATCTTATCCCAATAATCAATCTTTAACTAATTGTGGCATTTCACTTATTAATTTTTTATAATCATTAACTGCATTTTCTAATGTATCAATATCAGAAAATTTAAAACAATTATCAATATGTAAATCAAAATCTCTATCAATACTAATATCTTGTTTTCTATATTTTTCATTAAATTCAATTTTTGTCATATTATTTTTCTCCTTTATTAATCTTTTCATTTAATTTTGCTAATTTTTTTTGATGTTTTATAATTTTGTTATTTGCTCTAACATGTTTTGGAGTTGTGATAAATCTTTTTAATAAAACAATAATTTCTCTGCAAATTAATGTTCCAACACTTGTTCCAATAATTATTAATTCATGTAAAAATTCTTTCATTTCAATATTTTCCTTTCAATTATTTATTTTTTAATTATTCATCAAATTGACCACCATTAATTCTTTCAATCATCGATTTTGAATTACTTATAATGCTTACTAATAAGGCAATTTCTTTATTTAATTGTTCCATTCTCTCTTTATATGTCTGAATTTCATTATTATAATATTCAAGTAATTTTTCTTTATTCATAAATTATTCACCTCCTTTATAAACTCATGTGATTATAATCTCAATTTAGTGAAGCATTATCATGATTTAATGGTACTTCGCTCATATTATCACTACCATATTGACTAGTTGTTTCACTATTAATAGTAAATCTATTATCATTTACTAATCTTGATGTTTCATCATTAAATGGTGTTTCTTGCATTTCTTCAATATGATTTGTAGTTTCCATAGGTAGTAAATTATGGATAATTTCATTTGCACCAGCAACTATTGTAGGTATAGCATAAGCATTATTAAAATCATTATTTATACCCATTGCAACACCACTTGATATTAAACATCCACCAGTAGCCATATTACAAATCTTTCTTATTGTTTCAAATTTATTAGGTATTAACTCAGTTAATCCACTAATAAGATTTGATATACCATAAGCATTTAAACTAATATATGTATCTCAATCCATTAATGACTGATTTTCTTGTTTATTTAATAGTAATCATGGAGGACCCTCAGTTGTAGTTGTAGTAATTATTGGCATTGGTGTTGGTGGAATAATTGGAGTAATATTATTCTTTGTTCATTTACTATAATTTGCTAATCCAATTGTTCCTAAACCTAATAATATTTTTTTAGAACTATTAATTAATTTAGTTTTAGTATTTGGTCTTTGATTTAAATTTCAAATATCTAAACCTAATTTTTTACCAAATAATAAACTATTAATTGAACCTAATACTGGATTTACAATCACTTGACCATAATAAGCACTTGTACCAATCATTGCACAAATTGGACTTATACCAGTTCTAATTAATTTAGTTAAAGTATAATTTGATTGTGTATTTTCTATACTTGGCATTTTAATCTCCTTTAATTTTCTAATTTTTTAATTGTTACTTTAATTCAACCTTGATAAACATCATTATCACCAACTATTAATGCAACATTACTTTCTGGTTCAGAAACAATTATGTGTTTTGATTTAACATTTGGATATTGTCTTAAAATAATTGCTCTAATATCATTACTTGTATGAATTGCTTTTGGAAATGGTGATAATATTTCAATTTCATCTTTATTTTCAAACAAAGTAGGTAATATTATCATTAATTATTTCTCCTTATTTTTAATTTGATTAGCAATTTCATTTAATATTTTTAATACTTTATATTCATTTTTTAATTCTTTAATAATAAATATTAAAAATATTATTAGTGTTATGCTTGTTATTAATATTGGTACTATTAATAAAATTTTTCATAATATCATTTTTTTACTCTTTTCATTTTTTAAATCATTTAACATTAATTGAACAAAATGCACGATTTTTAGGAATGTTTAAAGTATTAAAGATTTGACCAGTTACTATAATTTCATCATTTTTGTTTAATAAAATACAGCGTCTATAAAATTTTGGGTTGTTAAAAATTAAAGTAACATAGTTTAATCCATTTCACTGACCTCGAACACTATAATATAATTCTTTATTACCTTTTTCATAATATTTTGCTTCAATAGTGTTACTTAGTTTTACTGTTAATTTGACATAATTTACTTTCTCTTTCATCTTTATAATTTCCTTAAATAATTATCAAAAATTAATATTTTTTTATGATTTTTTAAATAATATTGAATATGCTTATAAGCATCTTGTTCATGTTTTGTTAATTTTATATTTCCTTTATATTCTGTTATTTTATTTTTATTTTTTGGGTGATTTTCGAAATAATCTCAGTTGAAAACATCTTGTACTAATACCATTAATGCACCAATAATTTTAGGAGTTGCTAATGGATTAGTTAATAATTGTTTTGAACTTAAAAAGAAATTTTCTACAATAACTAATATTTTTTTATTAATAAATTTTTCTTTAATTAATTGAAATTTTTCTTTATACATATTTTTAGTTCATAAAACAGTTAATGTATTAAACGTTTCATTAAAAATAATATTATTAGTTTCATTTGAATAAATAACAATTCCATTGTTGCCAATTCCAGCGGGGTCAATTCCAATAATTAAGTCATATTGCATAATTAATCAAATTCACCATTTTTAATTTTTTCTTGTAATTTCATTATTAATTTAAGTTTTCAATTACTAATATTAATTTTAATTTCACTACTAATATCATCTTTAAGTAATTCCATAAATTCATTTTCAAGATAATTAATTATTTTTTCTTTATTCATATTTATACCTCCTACTTAACCTAATATTTAAAATACAGTCATAACAAATTGCTTTATTATTTTTATCTCTTAAAAATATTTTCTTGTTTTTTATATCCTTAGTATTAAAGAATAAATAATCTAATTTATTTTGTTTACATGTTCAACAAAAATACTTTTTCATTATGAGTTGATTTTTCTTTATAGGAAGTAACTATATAATTAATTGGTAAATCATCATGTTTATATGGATTATTTATTTTAAAATCTTTTCTGTTCTCTTCTCACGTAATGTTATATTTAAAACAAGGATTAGTAATTTTAGTTTTGTTATCTGTTATTTCACCAATAAATCAACTATTATGCTGTTCATAAAATGTTAATGGTTCAAGTTTGATATCATTAAGATAATATTCTTTTGGAGTAATTGGTTGATTAACAGTTATTTTTTGGTCTTTAATATAGGGTTCTAATAATTTTATTAATTCATTACCACTTAATTCTCTTTTAATATTTTCTAAATTAAAAACTCAATATGTATATTTATCATCAGCAATAAAACTATTATTTTTAACCATTCATTTTGGACATTGTAATTTATATTCACCATAATCAATAAGAATAGATTGTGGTTTATCTTTTACAATTTGTTCTTTTTTAAATTCTATTTGCATAATAATCCTTTCCTAATATGTTCTGTTGCTTCTAGCATAAAGAACATATATTTTGATTTTTTAATTATTAATAATCACACTATTCGTTTTTTTCATTCCATGAAAACTGGGCTCAAAAATAAATTATGAAATTTTAAAAATAAATCGAGGCATTCGATTCAATATTTATTTAATTTATGTTTAATAAATTAATATTTTAATTGAACCGGCACCGCTCAATTTTTTTTACAAGTTTGAAATTTATTTTCTCGCCCAAAAAAATTTTTCAAAAAAAATAAAAAATAAAACCAACACTTGCTCACTGGGGAGTGGCAAGGTTGGTTAAATAAAGAATAGAATTAATACAATAGGTCCCTACAACAGGTCTATATATACTAGTTTCCAATTCGCTCCCACCCCAAGAATTACCATTAATGGTTAGTATATTTTATTAGGTATCACTCCACTTTTTATTTATTCATGCAAGTCCACATGCTAGCTACTATTTTTAACAACTGTGTTGTAGTTCACTTTTTTAGTTCCCTAACACGTGTTGATAATAGCGTTAAAGAGGTTTATTAAAAATTTTAAAATTTTACAATTACAAAAAAAAGACAAGATTTTTATTCTCATCTTTTGTCATTTATTTTTAATTTAAGGATTTAAAAAAGAAAGGAGCTATTTTTAAAACTTTTTAGTTATCGACATCTTCGACACGCTCCCTTTTTATTCCAACTTCTTTTAATGTTGAATCATTAAATTTAGCAACAAGTATAGCAATAGTAACGTATTGCTTATTTACTAGTAATATATTAAAATAAATTATACTTATTTTGAATTATAAAAATTTAATTATACATATTAACAAATTAATGGAGGAATAGAATGTTAGCGGTTAACGATTTAAAAAAAAGATTAGAAATTATTAGACAGCAAGCATTTAATAATATTGATGAAGTTGCTGATTTACATAAATTGCAAGTTTTAAAATCACAATATTTAGGTAAAAATTCGGATATTAATAATATATTAAAATCTTTAGAAAAGTTTCCTCATAATTTTAGAATTGAAATTGGTCAAGCAGCTAATAAATTAAAAAAAGAAATTAATGAATATATAATAAAAAAATTTAATGAAATTGAGAAAGATAACATTAATAAGCGTCTTAAATCTTCAGAAATTGATTTAACACTACCGGGTATTGATTTTAATATTGGTCACATCAATCCTCTATTAAAAACTGTTACCGAAATATCTGAAATTTTTAAAAATTTGGGTTATCAAATCATTAGTGGTAATGAAGTAGAAAATGAAGAATATAATTTTAATCGCTTAAATTTACCATTTGATCATCCAGCAAGAGATATGCAAGATACTTTTTATCTTGAAAATAATAATGACAAACTTAATCGTTGATTATTAAGAACACACGTTACAAATATGACTGCACGCATTCTTAGCGAGCAAGATAAAAATTCAAAAGAAACCACGGCTATTATTAGTTTAGGAAATGTTTATCGAAAAGATGATGATGATGTTACTCATTCTCATCAATTTATGCAAGTTGATGGGTTTTTAGTTGGTTCTAACATTACTTTTGCAAATTTAAAATGAACATTAAATTATTTTTGTCAGCAATTTTTTGGTATGGAAACTAAAACAAGATTACGTCCTAGTTATTTCCCATTTACGGAGCCTTCAGTTGAAGTAGATGTAAGTTGCCCAAAATGTAATACAGAAGGTTGTTCATTATGTAAGTATACTGGTTGAATTGAAGTTTTGGGTGCTGGTATGATTCATCCAAATGTTTTTATTGCTGCTGGTTTAGATGAAACAACAGCAGGTTTTGCCTTTGGTGTAGGCATTGAAAGAATTACTATGATTAAATATGGCATTGACGATATCAGATTATTTTATAATAATGATTTTCGATTCTTAAAACAATTTTAAAAATTAAAAGGAGTATAAAATAAAATGATAGTTTCACGTAAAATCATTTCGCAGTGATTGAATATTAATAGCATTAAAGATTATGAAATCGTTGATGCTTTAAATAGTTTAGGTTTTGAGGTTGATCAAGTAAAAAATTTAATGTTTAGTAATACAAACTTAGTTGTTAGTCAAATTACTAAAATTACCAAACATCCTAAATCGAATAAATTAAATATTTGTGAAGTAACAGTAGGTACTGAAATGTTAACTATAGTTTGTGGTGCACCAAATGTAGTTATTGGTATTAAAGTTGTTGTAGCAAGGATAGGAAGTGTTTTAGGTAATGGTCTTACTATTGTTGAAAGAACAATTCAAGATGTTGTTTCTTCAGGAATGCTTTGTTCATTAACAGAATTAGGATTAAGCGGTATTGTTCAGAATAAAGAAGAATTAAGTGGTATTATTCATTTACCAGATGATGCAATGATTGGTAATATTAATCCGTTACAATATTTAAATTTAGATGATACAATTTTTTTTATTGATTTAACAGTAAATCGTAGTGATTGTTTGGGGATTTATAGTATTGCTAGAGAATTAAGCGGGTATTTTAAAATTCCTTTAAAAAACATGGAAGTTAGTAGTATAGGAAAATTTGATAATAAAAGTCAAGTTAGCGTTCTTAATGGTAAAATTCAAGCTTTAGCAACATTAAAGATTGAATTTGATGATAAATCTGTAATAACACCAATTTGAATTAGAAGAACACTACAACTTGCAAATATTGTACCCAAAACTTTATCAGAAGATATTATTCATTTAGTAATGTTAGAATTGGGTCAACCCTTAATTACTTTTAGTGCTGATGTTTTAAAAAAACCATCTTTAAATATTTCGCCTAAATCATACCCAGAAGGTAATTTGCAAATTAAAGAGGGCGATATTTTATTACACGATAAATATTTGGCTTTTAGTGTTTTAGGAGTTAGTCATAATATTGAATATGAAGTTAAACCAAGTTCCAAAGAAGTTTTTATATTTTCAATTAATCCTGATGTTACCTTAATGAGTAAACAAGCAAAACGACATGGTGCTCTTATTAATACATTATTAGAACGTTTAACAAGACCAGTTGTTCCTGACTATTATTTAATTGCTTTACAACGTTATTTGTTTATTTTAGGACAATTGCAAGTTAAATATGAAATTACCGGTTTTAGTAATGATGTTCCTTATCAAGTTAAAACAAAAGTGATTAACTTTAATTTTAATTTTATTAATAAAATTTTAGGTACAAAATTTGAGGTTAATGAAATAATTAATTATTTGACTATTATTGGTTGTCAAATTGAAATTGATGCAAAAAATCAAGAAATTTTAAAAGTAACAGTTCCTAATCATCGTAGTGATTTAAATAACGCTAATGATTTTAGTGAAGAAGTTGCCAGAGTATTTGGATATGATAAATTACCAGTTATTAAACCACAATTTAATGTATCATTTAAGTCACCAACAGCATTGGAAAATTTAATGATGAAATGAAGACAACATTTAACAAGTTATGGTTTTAATCAAGTAAAAACATATAGTTTAACAAGTATGCAGAGATTAAATGATTTTAATTTTTTTAAATATAAAATACCTGTAAAATTAGAAGCACCGTTGACATTAACAAGAGAAGTTATGCGTTTTAGTTTGACAGATAGTTTATTAAGAATTTGTCAATATAATTATGCACGTAAAGAAACACAATTAAAAATTTTTACTGATGAAACTGTTTATACAGGTGATGAAACTGATGATAATCATCATTTAGCTTTTATGATTATGGATAATTTTTGACCAAAAATTAATGCTAATAAAATTACTAATAGTACTTATTATTTTATTAAAGGTTTTTTAGATGGTTTTTTAGCAAAAGTTATGTCAAATTTATTTAACTCTATTGTTTATAAAAATAATAATTCTTTAATGCATCCGTATTTAAGCGCAGATATTTTTTATGAGCAAGAACATATTGCTACTATTGGCGCACTGCATCCACAAACTGAAAAAATAATGAATGTTGAAAAAATATTCTTAGCAGAAATTAATTGTAGTAAGTTAGTTAAAATCATAGAAGAACAACAAAAAGTAGTTTCTAAATTTAAGCTTTGATCAAAATTTAATACTTTAAGTCGTGATATATCAATTATTGTTAATAGCGATATTCAATTTTCTGATGTAAAAAATGCTATAATGTTTGCAAATATTGATTTTTTAGAACAAATATCTTTGGTAGATTTTTATAATGATGAAAAATTAAAATCACAACATCAACACTCATTAACTTTTAATTTGAAATTTAATAGTCAAGAAGAACAATTAGATGAAACAAAAGTAAGTGGACAAATAAGTAATATTCAAGAAATATTAAAGAAAAAATTTCAAGCAATTATTCGTTAAAAATATAACAAAATATTAAATAATAACATTAATATATTTTTTTATTATATTAAATTTTAAATTGGGTGAGATGATATGAAAATGTTAAACAAAGATAATTTAAGCTTTTATAAAATGGCATTATTATTTATGATTCCAATTTGTGCACAATCTTTAATTGAAACATTAATAAACTTAATGAATAATTTTGTGGTTGGTCAATTTGGAAATGATGATGCTATTGCCGGAGTTGCATCATCAAGTAATATTTATGATATGGTTTGATATATCTTTTTTGCTATTGTTGCTACTGGTAATATTTTTACTGCTCAATATTTAGGTATTAAAGATAAGAAGAAAATTCAAGAAACTACTAATATAAAATTATTTTATACTTTAATTTTTTCAATATTTTTTGTTGTAATATTAGAATTATTTAGTAAACAAATTATGGGAATAATTCTTGGTGCTGAAGATAATTCTCATCAAAATGCTATTGGTATTGCTGAAGAATATAGTAAATTAATTGCTTGAAATTACCCATTATTAGGTTTTGCTTTTATTATGTCAATTACTATGAATACATGTGGTAACGTTAAAATACCATTGATAACTTCTATTTGTTCATTACTCTTAAATACATTTTTAGTTTGTATTTTATCATTACCATATAGTGGGGGACCACAATTAGGCATTGAAGGATTAGCAATAAGTTTAATTATTTCAAGAGCAGTAGAATGTTTTATATTGTTAGGTTATTTAATTTATAAAAAACCAAGTTTTGCTCCTAATTGAAATATTTTTAAATTTACAAAAGATTTACATAAAAAATATATTATTACTTTTATTCCTTTATTTGCTAGTCAAGTATTATTTGGTGTTTCAGTAGTAATGTTAACAGCTTTATATTCTCATTTTGGTGATACTGAAGTTGTTGCCGCTGTGCAAATTGTTGGTAGTGTTGTTGCTATTTTTTATTCTACTTTTAGGGGATATAATGCTTTAGTTGGCTATGCTGTTGGTAGCAAGTTAGGTTTAGGAGAACTAGTACTGGCTAAAGAAAATGCTAAGAAGATATTAAAATTGAGTTTTGCTATTTCAACTGTTATTGCTTTAATTATTTTGGGTAGTGCTTTTTGAGTTCCAAAAGTATTATTTCCAAATTTATCTAATAATGCTATGAAACTTGCAGTTTGATATATGGCTTTTTCAGCAGTAACTTATTTTTTCATTAATATGATGCAACCATTATTTAGTTTTCTTTATGCTGGTGGCTATACTTTAATTATTAGTATTGCTGATCTATTTTTAATTTGATTTATTGATATTTTTATTACTTTTGCTTTATTGCAGTGAACTGACTTAAGTATTAAAATGGTAATTATGATTTCGTGTTTAAGTAAATCAGCTGATTTTATTTGTGCTTATGTATTTTATAAAATAATTCCTTGAAATAAAAATATTATTAATTCTAAAGTAGAAAGTGTACCTCATCCGACATTTGAACCACATGGATAATATAAAAATCCCTTTTTAATAATAGATTTATTTTAATAACTCTGTTTAAAAAATTTTAAAAAAATTCTATTATATTTTAGAAAATAAATTCATATTTATCGTTTTATTTTTATTGTATTTAATATACAATTATTATAGTTACTGGTGTGATTTTAGAGGATGGTAAAAGTAATGATTTTTTTATTTTTAGTTATAATTAAACTTTTATAATAATTAAATTTTAAATAACTAAATAAATACGGACATTAAAAATTTTGACATACCTTTATTATAAGAAATTTTTATTTTTTGAAAGAATTTTAAAAAATAAGTTTAAGTAAATATATAAAAATAGTAATAACACCAGAACTAATAAAATCATTTTGGAATTAAAAAAGAAATTAAGAAATAATAAAAAAATAAAAAAAGCATGATTGTTTTAAAATTTTTTTATTTTTTTATAAGAAGGAGAAAGAAAATGTTAAAGTTTATAAGAAAATTTTATAATAAGTATCTTAAAAAGTACTTTAAAAAGAAATGGAATGGCAACCCTTTTTAGGACTATTTTTTGGTAGACATTT
The DNA here is from genome assembly GCF_964031195.1 of Spiroplasma endosymbiont of Phycita roborella. Lineage (NCBI taxonomy): Bacteria > Bacillati > Mycoplasmatota > Mollicutes > Entomoplasmatales > Spiroplasmataceae > Spiroplasma > Spiroplasma endosymbiont of Phycita roborella. The sequence goes on from NZ_CAXIQJ010000004.1 coordinate 489,831, forward strand.
GTTTTTGATAACTAATTGGAGTTAGGTAGTTTAGAGTACTGTGAATTCTTATGTTGTTATATCAATTGATGTAATCAAATAATTCTAATTTTAATTGGATTAATGATGTAAAATTTTTATCATTAATAAATTCAATTTTGAAAGTTTTAAAAGTTGCTTCAGCAACAGCATTGTCATAAGGACATCCTTTTTTGCTTAAAGATCGAGTTATGTTGAAAGCTAATAAAAGTTTATCAATAGTTTTATTATTGAATTCATTACCGCGATCAGTATGAAATATTTCAATATCTTTTAAACAGTGATTTGATTGCATAAATGCTTGATATACTAATGATGCATCTTTTTTAACTCCAACACTATTTCCAATAATTTCGCGGTTAAATAGGTCGATTAATAGGCAAATATAGTTTCATTTACCATTAACTTGAACATAAGTTAAATCACTAACAATAACTTCATTTTTAATTCTATTATTAAAGTTTCTATTAACAAGATTGGTTATTTGACTATCATTGACTTTATTATGATAATTTTTGAATGATAATTTAGTGTATTTTGATATTAAATTATGCTTATTCATAATTTCTTTAATTTTTCTGCGTGATAAATAAATTTCTTGGTTTGCTAGTATGACTTTTAATCTTCTAGTACCATAAACTTCTTTATTTTCTTTAAAAGCACTAATAACAGCTTGTTCATAAATATTATTTTGAATTTTATTTTTTTTCTTTAAATTAAAATAATATGTTGATTTAGAGAGTTTTAAAAAATGACACATTGTGCGAATTTTATATTTAGATTTATTATTTGCAATAATCTCTACTTTCTGCCTATTATTAGTGCTGCTTGCTTTAAAATATCAATTTCCATTCGTAACTGTTTTAATTCTTTATTTGCTTGAATTAATTGTTTTTCTAAATCTGAAAGATTATCTTTAGTTTTAAAACTACTTGAATTAGTAAATTGCTTAATTCAATTGTAAGTAGCTGCTCTTGTAACATTGTATTCTTTAACAAGGCAAGATACTGATTTGCCACTTTGATATAAAGCTACTATTTGTTTTTTAAATTCATCTGAATATGAGTTAATAGTGACCATAATTATAATTCCTTTCTTTTAACTAATTTGTTCACTTGTCTATGTAATTAGTGTCCAATAAAGTGTAACCCATCCAGTATTCTAAAATTTTAAATACAGGTCATGAAATTAAACGATTAATTATTGATAGAGATGGTGTTTTGTTTGCTGGTGTTGATTCAAATCAAATATATAAAAAAGTAAAAAAATCATCTACTTTTTACAATATGTTAGGAATAGATAATGATAATGAACATATTCTTGCCTTAACAATTAATTCAGAAAACACTTTATATGCTGCAGGAACTGAAGGCATTTTGTATTCAAATAAAAATTTTAAGTAACATTTTAAATGTTACTTAAAATTAAATATATTAAAAAAAGATTTTAATTAAAAAATGTTGGCTGTTATGATATAAAATTAGATTTTTTTAATGCTATACTTATTTATAAAGTTTAAAATAATATGAAAGGAAGCAATTATGAAAGTAATTAAGGTTAAAAATATTACTAAGTCATATAATGGTAATGTTGTACTGGGACCTATTAATTTAGAAATTGAGAGTGGTAGTTCTGTTGCTATTTTTGGTGCTAATGGTGCTGGTAAAACCACATTATGTGAGATTATTAGTAATACTAAAAATGCAAGTACAGGAGAAATTGAATATAACTTTAATAAAAAAGATATTCCATATGTTGTTGGAATAAATTTTCAAGATCAAGTTTATCCTAACTTTATAACAGTTAAAGAATTAATAAATTTTTATCATAAAATTTATTTAGATAAAATAAAACCCGAAATTTTTAATAGTATGTTAGATAAGTTTCAATTAAAAGAATTATACAAACGTAAAGTAAATAGTTTATCGGGTGGTCAAAGACAAAGAGTTAATTTATTTTTATCATTATTTCATCAACCAAAAATTTATATTGGTGATGAGATTTCAACTGGTTTAGATGTTAAAACAAGAATTGATATTATTAATTTTTTACAAGAACAAATTAGTTTGAATAACATTACTTTAATTTTAGTTAGTCATAACTTAGATGAAATACAAGCTTTATGTAAACGTATTATTTTTTTAAAGGATGGTCAAATTATTGATGATACTACTGTTGTTGAAGTTACTAAAAAATATGGTTCATTATTAAAATATTATTTAGAAAAAACAGAAACATCATTAGAAATAACTACGAGAAAGGAAAAAAAATAATGCTAGCAATGTTTCAATTATTATTTGGTTATTTTAAGAAATCTTTCCATAGTATTTTCTTTGGCTTTATTTTCCCTATTATTATGTTAACAATTTTAGTTGCTGTATTAACACCTGGTAATCCAAATGCTGCACAAACAGTATTACCGGGGTTAGTGATGTCAGCTTCACCAGTATTAGGAATTGTTACTTTATCAATGACATATTCTGATTTTAAACAATCAATAATTATTAAAAGAATTGGTGCAACACCATTAAAACCATGACAATTTATTAGTAGTATTTTAATATTTCATGTTATTTTAATTTTTATTGGTAGTTTTTGAACATTAGGAATTGGTGCAGCTTTATATCATAATCAGATTAATTGAGAACTAATTAATTGAGGTTATATATTACTAGCAATTCTGCTTTCATCAATTATGTGTTCAGCAGTAGGAATAATGGTTGGTATTCTTGCTTCTGATTTTAAAATTGCTAATGCTTTTGCTTTATTATTATATTTGCCAACGTCATTTTTATCGGGTCAATATATTCCGTATGTAGCCATTAAAGGACAACCAGTTTTAGTTATTATTGCTAAAATTATTCCTTTTTCTTATCCTGTTTCTATTATGAATAGAGGATGAAATAATTATGGTACTCCAAATGATTTAATCAATGCAGCACTTTTTGATAATTACTGAATACCGATTTTAGTTAGTTTACTTTGAATTGGAGCATTAATATTTGGAGCAATTATGGCTTATAAATATCGACGTAAATAAGTAAATAAGAAAAAATATTTGTTTATAAAGAAATTATTTAAATTTTAAAAAATATTTACAAAATAAACAAGCCTAATTAGGCTTGTGTCATTATTTAGTGATAATTTCCTATTAGTTATCGAGTGAAAATTTCTCAAAAAGTGAAGTTAAATATACTTGGTAATAAAAATGGAAAGAAGCATGACTATGAAAGAAAAATATAAATACAAAATTATAAATGACATTGTTATTAATAAATTATCTAAACATCAAGCCAAAAATAAACTTAACCTAACTATTAGAAGAATTAACCAATTAATTCAAATTTTTAATAAAGAAGGTAAAGTTGGTTTTATTCATAAATCTCGCAATAAAATTTCTAATAAGGCAACAAAAATAGAAATTAAAAATAAAATTATAAACTTATATAAAACAAAATATTATAATTTTAATTTTCAACATTTTCAGGAAAAATTAATTAATGAAGAAAACACTAAAATTGCATATAGTACAGTTTATAATCTATTAATTCAAGAAAAAATCACTTCACCAAAAAGACATAAGAATAAAAAAAATAACTTGCATCCCACAAGAAATCGTAGAACAAATTTTGGTGAATTAATTCAAATGGATGCAAGTAATCATCATTGATTTGGTAACGATAAACCAAAAGCATTTTTACATGCTGCAATTGATGATGCTACAGGAAATATTGTTGGACTATGATTTGATCACCAAGAGACATTAGATGGTTATTATAATGTTTTTTATCAAATTTTAACTAAATATGGCATACCAAAGATATTTTATACTGATAATAGAACAGTTTTTGGATATAAGAAAAAAATTGATTCAGGTAAAATAAACACAGAAAATGACACTTATACTCAATTTCAAAAATGCTGTAATGATTTAGGTGTTGAAGTAATTAGAACCTCAATTCCACAAGCTAAAGGCAGAATTGAACGATTATTTGGAACACTTCAAAGTCGCTTAATTAGTGAATTACGACTTAATAAAATTAAAAATTTAGAAGATGGTAATAAATTTCTTAAAACATATATAAACATTTTTAATAATCAGTTTGCTTTTCCTATTGATGATAATAAATCTGCTATGGTTAAAGCTCCTACACAAAATGAAATAAATGTTTATCTTTCAAGATTTTGTAAAAGAAAAACAGATAGTGGTTCAACTATAACATATTATGGTAAAAAATATTTTCCTTATAAAAATAACAAAGTTCAATATATACAACCTAGAACTGATGTAATTGTACTTAAATCATTTATTAATGAATTCTATCTTAGTTATAATAATAAAATATATGAACTAAAAGAAATAGCATTAAAACCAATTATTAAAGAAGATTTGATAAAAACTAAAAAAGTTTATATACCAAATAAAGACCATCCTTGAAGATATGGATATCAATAATTTTTAATTAAAAGTAAAAAAACATATTTTAGAAGAGATTTATTTTATTAATACTAAACCATATAAAATTTTAAAACATTTGTATATGAGCAAATTTGGTGTCTTAAAATCAATTTTAAAGATATAAAGATATTGCAAATGCAATATCTTCCCCTTTTACATCTGTGGTGAGCTTGGTTTATATCCACTTGTTAAAGGTTGATTTTCACTGTTTGCACTACGTTTTCATTGTTCAAAAATTGAATCAAAATCATAATCTAAACTTGATTTTAATTTTAAATATTTTCCTACATTATCAACCCTTTTTTGTCCTTTTGATTCGATTTTATCTTCTAAATCATATATATTTAATTTTTCAATATATGGAATTATTTTATATTTCTTTTTTAAATTTTCATTTAATGTTTTTAGATATATTTCTAGTTTTTCTATTTCTTCTTTAAGATTTTTTTCAGTATTTATTATATTATCTAATTCTTTATTATCTTTAATTTTACCCTCTAATTTTTTTATTTCAGAATAATAAAATTCATAAACTGGTGAATTAGGTTTAACTTTAAACATTTTTTATTTTCTCCTTTGAATAAATAATAAAAAAACTCATTTATTTTATCTTAAAATAAATGAGTTAAAAACTTATATAATTTTTTGTATAAATTAATTATACAAAAAATTTTAAAAAATTAAAAAACTTTATTTCTATTTTTATCTAGAAAAGAATTTATTTGGAATTTATGTTTATTTAACAGTATAACTTTTCAAAATAATTTATTTTTTAAAAAATATTTTTGGGAAATTTTCACTCGATATTGACAGCCTAATTAGGCTTGTTTTGATTTATTTTTAAAAATTAATGATACTTAAATTTTGGTCATTTACTTCGGCTATCAATTCCTGAATTAGTAGCAAAAAGATCAAAATTATTAACTTTTTCTACATTTCATGCTGAAAGGTTCTGATTAAATTTTTTTGCATTTCAAAACATTCCCATCATATTTGTTACTTTTGAAGTATTTCACTTTGAAATGTCTTGATTAAATTTTTTTGCATCATAAAACATATAACTCATATCTACTATATTTGATATATTTCAAGAAGATATGTTTTGATCAAATGTTAGATTATCAGCAAACATATTACTTAAAGAAGTAATTTTTGTTGGTAATTGATCTGGTACTTTTTCAACTATTCTTGGCATTTTAACAGCTTGAATTTCTCTAATTCCATTTTCAAAAAATCCGATTTGAATAATTTCTTTACTATCTATATTTGATAAATCTTTTTTATTTGTTTCTACTTTTGTTCCTGTTTTGTCAATATAAATTGTATCTTGTTGTATTTTATTTTGTGTAATATTAGTATTTTGTTTGATAGTGTTTAAGAAACTAGTTAAATTACCTGTGGTTGTTGCAAGTGTTAAAACACTTAATGTTTTGATTAATATTTTCATTAAGATCTCCTTTTTTGTTTTTCCCGAATAACTTCTTAAGTTTAAGAAGTTAATTTATATTTTAAGTCGTTTAAAAATAAATGCAATAAGTGTTTAGTTTATGATAGAAATAAAAATATATAAATATTAGGAAAAAATTTTATGTTATTAGTAAGGTTAAATGTAATAAAAAAGTTATATAATATATTTTTTGCATACAATTTGTTTTTTTTAAAAAAAGATATTTTATGATATTATTAAATTAATTTAATAACTGTTAATTACTAGTATAGATAGTTTTACCTATATTAGTTTTTTTGTTTTTATTAAATTAATTTAATTAAAAAAATATTATATATTAGGTTTATTGCGTTTAAAGTCAAGTTTTATATTGAATTTATTAGAAAGAAGTTAAAATATGGCAAACGGCAGAGAAGTTATTATTACTAATAATTTAAATAATCCAAGTATAAAAAGTTTATTATTAATTGATGAATTTAGTAATAAAATTGGTGACGCATTACTTATTATTGATTTAGAAAAAAAGAAGATATTTTAGAAAGTATATTTATTGAAGAAAAATATCGTAAGCAACAATATGGTAGTTTACTTATTTACAAAATTTTTGAGATATGTCATAGCAATAATATCGAAAACCTTATTTTATTATCAGATCCAACTAATGCTACTGTCGGTGAATTTTATGAAAAATTAGGATTCACTTATGCATGAAATAAAAAAACTTTTTTTATGATTATGAAATTAATATACCTCATGCAATTTTTAATAAAAGAGATGATATTAAAAAGTGAAAAAATATTAAAATAAAAGAAATTTTTATTGATTTTGATAAGTCAAAATCAAAAGCTATAAATGATGAACAAAAGATATTAGAGGATAGTGAAATATTATCTAGTATTTTAGATGAAGTTTTAATACATGAAGAATCAATTTTAAAGGAGGATTATCAAAAAGTTATTGATTGATTTAATCAACAAAGAGAACAAATAATCAAAAATCCAAAACAATGATGAAATACTTTAACCCCCAAACAAGTAGATGTTGTTAAAAATGAGGCAAAAAAATGGTGAAATAACTTAACACCAGAACAAAGAAAAATAAAATTATTAGAAAAACAAGCATATCAAAAAAAGACAATAAAAAAAGATGATACTCCTTTATTGTGTGATTTTGATCAAAATATAAAAAATAAATTAGACTGCATGCAGTCTATGAAAACATCAACTCCTGTTTTTAAAAAAGATAATTTTAATATTTAGATTTTTTCTTTTCTCAAATGTCTGTCAATATCGAGTGAAAATTTCCCAAAAATATTGATCAAAAAACACTAATTCTGAATAATCCCTAAAAATTTTAATTCCTATTTTTTAATGTAGGGATTATTTTTATAAAAAGAAGTATAATTTAAACAGATTAAAATAATTAGGAAAAAAATAAATAAAAACTTAATATAGTTTTTAATCCCTTGCTTTAATTTCAAAGTAAATGGTTTTTTTAATGTTAAAAAGTAAAGAAGGTAATAAAAATGGGAAATATTAATGAAAGTTTCAAAAAAGAGACAGCAGATAATGATATTATTAAAAATTTAGAAGAAGGTAATGGAACATACATTAAAAATAACCTTATGCATGTATTAAAACATAAAGAACATCGTAATTTTCAAAATTGAATGGTTACAGAGCCATATTGAAGTGCATGAATAGTATCATCAGATGGAAATACAGCAGAAAGTTCTACAGTTAATATTTTAGAAAGAATAGTTTATGTTGCAAATCATGATAATAAACTTACTTGAGAACTAATGTTAAAAAATGGTGAAAACGATGCAAATCCTAATTTAATTGGCAATTTTTATAATTGATATAGAACTGTAAATGAACCAGAAAATGACAGGTTTGAAAAGAGTGTATTAGAAGCAGCAATTTTAAAAAACAAGCCAAATTTAGTTGAGATTTTAGTTGAAAGTGGTGCAAATATCAATTATCAAAATCCTAAAAATGAAAATAAAACACCATGAGAACTTGCAATTATCGAAAAGAAAAATAAAATAGCAAAATATTTAATTAATAAAATTGAAGTAGATAAAAAAAATAAAAATGGTCAAACACCTTTACATTTAGCAGTTAGATATAAAAATAAGGACATAGTTAAATTTTTACTTGAAAATAATGCCAATTTAAATATTAAAGATAATTGAGATGATACACCTTTATTTGATGCACAAAATGTTAATAATGTTGAAATATTTAAATTATTAGTTAAAAAAGGAGCAGATTTAACGAAAAAGAATAAAAAAGGTCAAACAATTAAACAAGTAGTAAAATTAGAAAAAAAATGTTTAATAATGGAATATGAAAAATTTTGTCCTGATAAATTTACTTTGGAATTATCTGGAAAGTATAAAGTAGTAGATTGAAAACTTACGTATGAAAAAACAGATAATGAGTCAGTGAAAAAAATTATAGGTAAAATTATATCAAAAGATGAAATGCTTAATATAATTAAAAATTACAAAAATGATTTTGATTCAGATGAAATAAACTCAAGCAATTATCAAAATCAACCTTCAACAAGTGGATATACATCACCAAGAATATAAAAAATAAGAGATTGTAATTGCAATCTTTTTATATCTTTAAAATCAATTTTAAGGCATTAAATTTGCTTTTCGACAAACAATTTAAAATTTTATATAGTTAAGTATTCACAAAAATAATCTTTTATAAAAAGAATTTTATCTAATTTTAATTTGACATTATTGGTATCCATATCTTCAAGGATGGTTTTTATTTGGTATATAAACCTTTTTAGTTTTTATCAACTCTTCTTTGATAATTGGTTTTGGTGCTATTTCTTTTAATTCATATACTTGATGATTGTAACTAAGATATAACTCATTAATAAACGATTTAAGTACAATTACATCAGTTCTAGGTTGTATGTATTGAACTTTGTTATTTTTATAAGGAAAATACTTTTTACCATAATATGTTATAGTTGAACCACTATCCGTTTTTCTTTTAGAAAATCTTGAAAGATAAATATTTATTTCTTCTGATGTAGGAGCTTTAATCATAGCAGATTTATTATTATCAATAGCAAAGGCAAATTGATTATTAAAAATACTTATATATGTTTTAAGAAATTGATTAGCTTCTTCTAAATTTTTAATTTTATTAAGTCTAAGTTCACTAATTAAGCGACTTTGAAGTGTTCCAAATAAGCGTTCGATTCTACCCTTAGCTTGTGGAATGGAAGTTCTAATAATTTCAACACCTAAATCATTACAAGACTTTTGGAATTGAGTATAAGTATCATTTTCCGTGTTTATTTTGCCAGCATCGATTTGTTTTTTATATCCAAAAACTGTTCTATTATCAGTATAAAATGTTTTTGGTATGCCATATTTAGTTAAAATTTGATAAAAAACATTATAATAACCATCTAATGTTTCTTGATGATCAAATCATAGTCCGACAATATTGCCTGTAGCATCATCAATTGCAGCATGTAAAAATGCTTTTGGTTTATCCTTACCAAATCAATGATGATTACTTGCATCCATTTGAATTAATTCACCAAAATTTGTTCTACGATTTCTTGTTGGATGTAAGTTATTTTTTTTATTTTTATGTCTTTTTGGTGAAATTATTTTTTCATTCATTAATATATTATAAAGTGTACTATATGAAATTTTAATTTTTTCTTCATTGTTTAATTTCTCATGGAAATGTTGAAAATTAAAATTATAATATTTGGTTTTATATAAATTTATAATCTTAATTTTGATTTCAAAATTTGTTACCTTATTAGAAATTTTATTTCGAGATTTATGAATAAAACCAATTTTACCTTCTCTATTAAAAATTTGAATTAATTGGTTAATTCTTCTAATAGTTAGGTTAAGTTTATTCTTGGCTTGATGTTTAGATAATTTATTAGTAATAATGTCATTTATAATTTTATACTTATATTTTTCTTTCATAGTCATGCTTCTTTCCATATTTATCACCAAGTATATTTAACTTTATTTTTGGGAAATTTTTACTTGATAACTAATAGGAAATTATCACTAAATAATGACACTTTTCTCAAATGTCTTGTTTTTTAAAATTAACAATGTAAAATAAAATACATAATTAATTTAAAATATAAAAGAGTAAAATTAAATGGTAATTTAGAGACTTAGTGGTTGCTGTAAACTAAGCAAGTTTAATTTGAAGGTAACTTATATTATTAGTAATTTAAATAATAATTAAGTGCATTTACTTTGTAAATGAATTAGGATGGTACCGCGTTAAAAAACGTTCCTATTTGTGGAATGTTTTTTTATTTTAAAAAGGAGTATAACAAATGAATAGAAATTTAAACAAAAAATATAATCATATTGAAATTGAAAAGGATCGTTATCAACAATGAGTAAAATCTGGATTATTTAAGGCAAATGTTAGTTCTATTAATCCTACATTTTCTATTATCTTACCACCACCCAATGTAACCGGACTTTTACATTTAGGTCATGCTTGAGATAGTACTATCCAAGATTTATTAATTCGTTATAAACGTTTACAAGGATTTAATACTTTATTTATACCCGGTATGGATCATGCTGGCATTGCCACACAAGTTAAAGTTGCACAACGTATTAAAGAAGAACAAAAACTTAATTTGCAAGAATTAGGTAAAGATAAATTTTTACAACAAGCATGAAAATGAAAAACAGAATATGCACAAAACATAAGAAAACAGTGAGCAAAACTTGGTTTAGCATTAGATTATTCGCATGAAGTATTTACTTTAGATGAAAATGTTAAACAAGCAGTTAATGAAGTATTTGTAAAGTTATATAAAGAAGGTTTAGTTTATAGAGGAAAAAAGATAGTAAATTGAGATCCAGAATTAAAAACCGCTATTTCTAATATTGAAGTAAATTATCATGAAACAAAAGGAAAAATGTATTATTTAAAATATTTTATAGAAAATAGTAGTGAATTTATTACTATTGCTACTACCAGACCAGAAACAATGTTTGCTGATCAGTGTATAGTTGTAAATAGTAAAGATAAACGTTATTTACAATTTATTGGTAAAATGGTTATTAATCCGGCTAATAAAATGTTAATTAAAGTCATTGCTGATGATTATGTTGATATGAATTTTGGAACGGGTGCTATGAAATGTACACCGGCTCATGATGCTAATGACTATGAAATTGCATTACGTCACAATTTAGCAATGCCTATTTGTATGAATGTTGATGGAACTATGAATGAATTAGCACAATCATATATTAATCAAGATCGAATGGTATGTCGTAAACAATTAGTTGAACAATTAAGAAAAGAAAATTTAGTTGTAAAGGTTGAAGACCATCTTCATCAAGTTGGTTATTCAGAAAGAAGTAACGCTATTATTGAACCATATTTATCACAACAATGATTCATAAAAATGAAACCATTAGTTGAAATGATTATTGATAAACAAAAAAATAAGAAAACAAAGATTGATTTTCATCCAATATTATTTGAACAACAACTTTTGCAGTGATTAAATAATATTCAAGATTGATGTATTTCCCGTCAATTGTGATGGGGTCATTCGCTTCCGGTTTGATATCATAAAAAAACTAAGAAAATTTATGTTGATACTAACCTACCATCACCAATTAACGATTATATTCAAGAATTAGACGTATTAGATACATGATTTTCTAGCGGTTTATGACCTTTTGTAACCTTGGGTTGACCACAAAAAAATGTTGATTTGCAAAAATATTATCCAATATCAGTATTAGTTACTGCTTATGATATTTTATTTTTTTGAGTTGCACGAATGATGTTTATGGGTTGAAAATTTACTAATCAAAAACCATTTACTAATGTTTTAATTCATGGTTTAATTCGTGATGAACAAGGTAGAAAAATGTCAAAATCATTAAATAATGGAATTGATCCAATGGAAGTTATTAAAAAGTATGGTGCGGATGCTTTACGTTACTTTTTAGTTAGCAATTGTGCTCCCGGTCAAGATTTAAGATTTAGTATTACTAAAGTTGAGTCAGCTTGAAATTTCAATAATAAGTTATGAAACGCTGCACGTTATGTGCTAATGAATATTGATGATAAGTTTCAATTGGATGAAAATATTGTCTATAATAATTCGTTATCATTTATTGATCAATGAATTTTACAAGAACTTAATCAATTGATTATTTATGTAGAGCAATATATGGAAAAATATGAATTTGTTTTAGTAGTTAAAGCACTATCAAATTTTATATGAAATAAATATTGTTCTTGATATATTGAATTAAATAAAGTTAATTTACAAAATCAAGAGCAACAAAGTAACTCATTACAAACATTATATTATGTTTTACAGCAAATTATTATTATGGTTCATCCCTTTATTCCCTTTATTACAGAAGCAATTTATGAAGAAATGGGGTATAAAAATAGCATTTTAACAAATAAGTTTCCTAAAGTTAAAGTTATGGAAAAAACAAAAGTTGTAACACAATTTGTTGAAATATTAATTGAAATTATTGGTAATATTCGAGAAATTCGTAAAGAACTTAATTTATCTTTAAAATTACCGTTAATTATTCATATCAATACGACTAATTCTTTTTTTGAAGTAGAAAAAAATACTTTAAATCCTTATTTATTACAATTAACTAATAGTCAAATTGTTACTATTAGTGATAGTCCGTTGTCTGTTAATAATAAAATAATTAAAATTATTAATTCAGCAGTAATAGAAATTAATGTTTCAAATTTATTTAATAAAGAAGAACAATTAGCAAAATTAAAAGGGGAATTAGTTTATATTGAAAATGAAATAAAACGTAGTAAAGATATTTTAAATAACCAACAATTTTTAGCAAAGGCACCACCAACAAAAGTTGAAATAGAAAAGCAGAAATTAGAAAAGTATCAAAATCAAAAAAAATTAATCAATGCCAAGATTAAAGAATTATAAAAAACTTTTATTTTAATTCAAGTTGAAAAATTTCATTATTTTCCAATTTAATATCATCAATACCTACTGAAAAATCAATAAATTCTTTACCATTTCAATGCTCAATGTATCAAAATTTTTTATCTTCTTGAGTACCTTTTTTACCTTTTACAGCAACCAAAAATCTTCCCAATTGACTTTTTTCAACAGTAAAATTATTAGAACAAGCACTTAATAAATTACCAAGTGTATTAAAAGTAGTAATATAATTAGTTTTTTCAAGGATAGTTTCCTTGCCGTTGATAGCTGTAATTTCAATATTAGTAGTAATGCTATTTTGATTAGTAGTACCATTTAAGAATTTTGGGATATAAATAATATTTAGTATTAATGAAGTTCCTAATATTAATATAATAGAATTATATTTGCATCATTTAATAAATGTTTTATTTTTAATTATTTTTATAAAATTATTTTCTCATTTCTTACCATCAGTTTTTATTTTTGTCATTATTATCAGCCTTTGAATTATCTTTTTTATTTTATTATATTAAAAAAAATAAAAAAAGGAAATTGCTTATCTCATTTTTAATAATTATTGAGGTGAAATTAAATGAGATTATTAATTATAACATTGACAATTCTTTTTCTTGCAAGTAATGGATTAGTTGTATTAAAGTTGATTAAAAATTTTAATGAAAATGAAATAGTTAGTAAGGAAAAAAATGATACAAAAATTATTACTATTACTGTTGAAATTAAAGAACATTTACCAATTAGAGAAGATTTATGTATACGAAATAAATATTATGTTAAAATTCTTAATTCAAAAATAAGTATTATTAATTTAATTAATACTTTGAATATTTCTAATGTTTATTTTGACATTTTGGCATTAAATCTAAATCAAAATATTAGTGAAAATTATAAATTAATATTATCACCAAGAAATAATGCTATTAAATATTATTCCCGTTATACTATTACTTTAGAGCCTTTAATTAATTTAGGTTTAAATAGTCAAGATGCCAAAAAAGTATTATTATTATTTAATAAAAAAAATTTAAATGCAAAACAATTGTTAGAGAATTTAGAAAAATTATTAATAACCACAAAAAGAAAATATATACAATTGATGCATAAATTTATTACTTTTTAATGATGTTTACTTATCATGCTTTATTAGTTTTATTTCGGAAATGTTTAGTAATCTGTGTAACTTACAAAAATAACTATGTTTAATTAATTCTAGTAAATATAATTAAATGACTAGAAAGAGTGAGTTACAGATGGCTAAAAAAGATAACTTTAATAATAATGATCCAATATCAAAAGCAGTAGATTTATTACTAGAAAATACTGAAGATTTAACAACAGTTTTTAAACCTGGCGGTTTATATAAAGAATTAACAAAAAGATTAGTTGAAAAAATGTTGAATTCTGAAATGCAAAATTATTTAGGATATGAAAAAAATCAACATAGTACTACTGAAAATGCTCGTAAGAGGCTTTTTAATTTAAAGGTACACATTCAAGTACAAAGTCTCTAATTTTTTTATTAATATCCTTAGTATTTTTTAATTCTTTTTCTAGTTTTTCTACAGTGTTTTTACAATCTTGTATTATTTTTTTTAGTTCTTCAATGTTTTCTTTTGAATATTTTAATTGTTTTTCTAATTTTTCTTTATCATATTGAGATTGTTTTAGTTTTTTTTCTAATTTTTGGTTATTATTTATATAATCTTTTAATTCTTTTTCTAATTGTGTTTTATTTTCTGTATTTTCTTGTATTATTTTTTGTAAATATCTAATATTTTTTTCTGCTTCTTTTAATTGTTGTTCTAATTTTTCTTTAATACCTTTAGATTCTCTTAATTCTGCTGCTTGTTTTGCTATAGTATATCTAGATTTTCTTAATTCTTTTTCTAAATTTTCATTATTATCCTTATAATCTTTAAGTTCTGTTTCTAGTTTTTTTTTATCATTTTCTACTTCTTTTAATTTTATTTCTAGTTTTGCATTATTATCTTGAGTTTCTTTTAATTCTTCTTCTAGTTTTTCTTTATTATCCATATAATCTTTAAGTTCTGTTTCTAGTTTTTTTTTATCATTTTCTACTTCTTTTAATTTTATTTCTAGTTTTGCATTATTATCTTGAGTTTCTTTTAATTCTTCTTCTAGTTTTTCTTTATTATCCATATAATCTTGGATTATTTCTTGTAAATGTTCAATACTTTCTGTTGCTTCTTTTAAGTTTGTTTCTAATTTTGTATTTTTATCTTGAGTTGCTTTTAGTTCTTCTTCTAAATTTTGATTATTATCCTTATAATCTTTAAGTTCTGTTTCTAGTTTTTCTTTACTGTCTTGAAATTGTTTTAATTGTGTTTCTAATTCTTTTTTATTGTTTTTTGAATCATTTAATTCTGTTTCTAATTTTGTATTATTATCTTGAATTTTTTTTAATTCTTCTTTTAGTTCTTTAACTTTATATTCAAAATTTTTGTTTTCTTTTACTGATTTTGTATAAAGATTGCTTATTTCGTCTAATTTATTACATGTTTCTTGTAATTTTTTATTTAATTTCTCAATTTTTTTATCACATTTATTGCTAGTGGTAATACCTCATCAACTATCAACATCAGATTTTTTTACTATATTTTTATCTTTATCATTTATCATTTTTAAAGTACCCCTTTTTAAATATAAATATTTATTTTTAATAATTGAGATTTATTAAAATATTTTTAATTAAATTTTCATTTATTTTTTTAAATTACTTTAAATAAATCTCAAATAAAGTTTATATGTGAAAAAAACAATATACAATATATTTTTTCAAAGATAAAACTAAATAAAAAAACTATTTATTTGATTTTAAGCAAATTAATAAAAACACCTATAAGTTTTATTTTAATATATAATTTTTCATATATGAAAATAACTTAAATGATATTTAACATTAAAAAAATGTTTTTTTAATTTTCATAAAGCAAAAATGGTTTACAAAAAATATTAACTAGATATAGTAAATTATTATTTTTTTAACAATAATATCTGTATACTAAAATTATATGAAAAATAAAATAGTATTTTACACAAAAATGTTAACACTATATAATAAGAGTTTTTATTAATATAAAAAAGGAGTAAGAAATGCGTTTTATAGATGTAACAAAATTAAAAGTTACTGCTGGCAAAGGTGGTGATGGTGTTGTTGCTTTTCGTCGTGAACTTTATGTAGCCAAAGGTGGTCCATCTGGTGGAGATGGAGGAAGAGGCGGTAATATTATCTTTATTGGTGATTCGGGTATGAATACTCTATTAGACTTACGTAAAAATAAAGAGATAACTGCTGAAGATGGTAACAATGGTGCACCCAAAAATATGCATGGACGTAAAGGAACAAATACTTATGTAAAAGTTCCATTGGGTACCATTATTAGAGATAACAAAACTCAAAATATTCTTGGTGATATTATTAAAGATAAACAAGAAATAATAATTGCTGCCGGTGGTCTTGGTGGACGAGGAAATGCTCGTTTTGCTTCGGCAATAAATCGAGTACCTAAAATATGTGAAAAAGGAATGCCTGGACAACATTTTGAAATAATTTGTGAGTTGAAATTATTGGCTAATGCCGGATTAGTTGGGTTGCCTAACGCCGGTAAATCAACATTATTAGGAGCTATTTCTGCTTCAACTCCAGCAGTTGCTGATTATCCTTTTACTACTCTTAATCCGCATTTAGGTGTTGTTAGAGTTGATAAAAATAATAATTTTGTTATGGCGGATTTGCCTGGATTAATAGCGGGAGCTAGTTTAGGAAAAGGATTAGGTTTACAATTTTTGCGTCATATTGAACGTTGTCAAGTTTTAGTACATATGATTGATATTAGTGATAAGACTCAAGATCATTTTTTAAATTATCAATTAATTATGAGTGAATTAGAAAGTTATAATAAAGATTTGACAAAAAAACCGCATTTAATTGTTGCAAATAAAATTGATTTACCAGATGCAGAAACTAATTTAGAGAAATTAAAAGAACAAATTAAATTACCAATAATTGCAATTTCTGCTATGAAACATATTAGTTTGGATATATTAATTAAAGATATTGCTAAAGCTGTTGAAAAAGAACAACTGCATCAAGTTAATAATGATGAAAATAATGAAGAACATATTTTTTATGAATATATTAATAAAGAAGAAGTTCCACAAGTTTTTATTACTAAAATTGCAAGTAATCAATGAACTATTTCTGGTAAAACCGTTGAAGTAATATATCAAAAAAATCCTTTAAATAATTATCATAATATTTTATTATTTAAAATTAAATTACAAGATTTAGGAATTTATGATGAATTAAGAAAGCAAGGAATAAAAAAAGGTGATCATGTTAAGATTTTTAATTATGATATGATTTGAGAAGAAGAATAAAAAAGGGCAAAGGAAAATAGGAAATGGAAATAGTAATTAGTTTATTGGTAGTTATTTTAATTATTAGTAGTATTGGTGGCTTAATAATTTATATGCAAATTAAAAAAAGTCAGAATGTTACTAGTGACCCAATTGCACAAGATTTTTTAAAAATGCAAGTAGAAACTTTAAAAGAACAATTAAATGATTTTAAAATATCATGAAATGGTTCAGATCGTGATAAAACCGAAAAATTAATTAATTTAATGAGTAATATTGATAATTTTCAAAAAAATTTAGATAAAAAAGAAGATGATTATAAACGCAATGCTGATGTCATTCAAAGACAAGTAGTAGATGTTATTAAAGATTTAGCAAAGTTACAAGAATCATCAACTGTTTTAGGAAAAATTAATGATAATATTCAAAGTTTACAAGAAGTTTTTATTAATACTAAAAAACGTGGTAATGTTGGTGAATTTGTTTTAGAAAAAATTTTGACTAATATGTTGGGTTCAAATCAAAAATTATGAGAACGACAATATAAAACAATTGATGGCAAAGTTGTTGATGCCTATGTAAAAACAGATTCTGAAAAAGAAGGAATTGCTATTGATTCAAAGTTTTCAATTGATAACTATCAAAGGTATTTAGTAAGTGAAGATATTAAAGTTAAAGAAAATTATTTAAAAGATTTTCGTAATGATATTCGTAAACGAATTGATGAAGTTGGAAAATATATTAATATTAAAAATAAGATTTCTAGCGCAGTAATGTTTATTCCTTCTGAAGAAATATTTGCTTTTATTTACGCACAATTTGCTGATGATATTGTTGAATATGCTTTTAAGAAACGTGTTTGAATTACCTCTCCTACTACTTTATCTGCTGTTTTATTTACAGTTGATAAAAATCGTAAAGACATTGATTTCAATAAAAATTTAGAAAAAATGGCAAAAAAATTACGTTTATTCAAAGATGATTTTGATCGTTGGGTTGATAGATGAGAAAAAGTTAAGTCTGGTTTTGATACAACTAATAAAGCCATTGAAACTTTAGATAAAACCCATAATAAAATTGCTGGACATTATAACAATATTTTTGAAATGTCTGAAGAAATAAAAGAGAGTGAATAATTATGAATTTAGAACAATATTTAGATGAAATTATTAAATTTTTACAAAGTGAAGTAAAAAAAGCAAATGCCAAAGGTTTAATTGTTGGTTTAAGTGGTGGTGTTGACTCGGCAGTAGTAGCATTATTGATTAAAAAAGCTTTTCCTAATGATCATTTAGCATTAATTATGCCTTGTTTTTCACCAGATATTGATTTAGAATATGCAAATAATTTAGTTAATATTCATAAATTAAATGCCAAAGTAGTTAATTTAAATAATGTTTTTTTAAGTTTTAAAAAAACATTAGAAACTGAAATTAATATAGAAAAATCAAAATTAATTTTAGGAAATTTAAAAGCTAGATTAAGAATGAATACTCTTTATGCATATGCACAAAATCATAATTATTTAGTTGTAGGAACAGATAATAGTGACGAATGACACATTGGTTATTTTACTAAATATGGTGATGGTGGTGTTGATTTATTACCAATTATTCATTTGTTAAAAAAAGATGTTTTTGCTGCAGCAAAGATATTAAAAGTTAATGAAGAGATCATTATTCGTAAGCCAACTGCTGGTTTATGAGATGGACAAACCGATGAAATGGAAATGCAATTTAAGTATGAACAATTAGATCAATATTTACTAGGAAATAAATCATTAATACCATCATCAGTAATTAATAAAATTGAATTTATGCATCAGAATAGTGCACACAAAAGAATACCTGTACCGCAAGCTCCAAAATGAACAAGAAAAAAATAAAGGAATGAGAATATGGCTGGACATTCACAATATGCAAATATTAAACATCGTAAAGATGCCCAAGATAACAAACGTGGTAAAATTTTTCAAAAATTATCAAGAGAAATTTATGTTGCTGTTAAATTAGGTGGTGCAAATGTTGAAAATAATCCACGATTAAAATTAATGTTAGAAAAAGCACGACGTATAAATATGCCAAAGGATAATATTAATCGTGCTATTAATAAAGCTAGTAATAAAAATGAAACAACTAATTATGAAGCAGTCACTTATGAAGGATATGGACCAAGTAATATTGCCATAATTATTCATTGTTTAACTGATAATAAAAATCGAACTGCAAGTAATATTCGAAGTTATTTTAATAAATTGGGTGGTCATTTAGCTGCTACTAATTCTGTTCAATATTTATTTCAAACAACGGGGGTAATTCAATTTTCAAGTTTATTATCAGTTGAAGAAATATTGGAGTTAATAATTGATTTTGAAATTTTTAATATTGAAAAAAATGAAGATATTATTGATATTGAAGTTAATCCTAAACAGTTAAATGCTGTAACTAATTTATTAGAAAAAAATAATATTAATGATTTTATTAGTAATGAAATTGTTAATATTCCCCATGAATTGATTACCATTACTGATCAACAACAAATTAAATTAATTGATATATTGTTAGAAACAATTGAAAATGATGATGATGTGCTTTCAATTGAACATAATTTTAAAAAATAAAAAGGTTTATTTTTCTTTTTCATCTAATTAAGAGTAAGAATAGAAAAGGAGGAATAAGTTATGGATGAATATTTTTAGGTATTATTAAATAATTTTATGAAAATAAAATTATTTTTGAATGTAATGATCATGGATATATTATTGAAGGTGTTAATTTACAAACATTACCATTAAATATTAAAGTAAAAATTTATGTTTATTTTCATCAAAAACCAACTTATGAACAATTTTTTGGGTTTGTATCAAAACCAATAAAAACCTTTTTTATTCACTTACTTAATATTAGTAATATTGGACCAAAAACTGCTTTAAGATTATTAAATCAACTATCACTTGATAGTATTAAGTTGGCTATAAGCAAACAAGATTATAAGATATTGCAACAGTGTAAAGGTATAACTCATAAAATTGCTAATAATATTATTAATTATTTTAGTAATCATATTAAAGTAGTAAGTAATTTAACAACTAGTCAAAATGAAAAATCAGATTTAGTATTTGATACATTATTAAAATTAGGTTTTAGTTCAATAGTAATTAATAATTTTTTATTAAGAAATATTAATTGAGATTTGGAAGTTGAAGAAATTATTGCATTAGCTATTAAGGAAATAAAATATGGGTATTAGTAGTTTTAATAATTTTGTTGGACAAAATAATGTTATTGAACGTATTCTAATTTTAATCAAAGGTAGTAAAATTCAAAATATTGCTTTAAGTCATATTTTATTGATTGGTCCTCCTGGTATTGGAAAAACAACTATTGCACGATTAATAGCAGAAGAATTGCAAGTAAATTTTCATAGTTTAGAAGGAACAAGCATTAATAAAACTAGTGATATTATTAGTATTTTAGCAAATATCAAACAATCTGATATAGTTTTTATTGATGAAATTCATGTTGTTAACTATGAAATATTAGAAGTATTATATTCTGCATTAGAAGGTAATTTTATTAATATTATGATTGGTAAAGATTATAATAATAAAATTGTTAAAATTAATTTACCCACTTTTACATTTATTGGTGCTACTAATAAAGTAGGAATCTTAACTAAAGCGTTGATAAGTCGTATTCCTAATATTTTACAATTATCTGATTATAATTATCAGGATATTAAAAGTATTATTTCACAAGTTTCTTTGAGTTTAAATTGAAAATTAGAAAATAATATAATAAATATTATTGCTAATCATTGTTGTAATATTCCGCGACTCATTATTAACATCATTAAACAATTGTATAATTATTGCGTTGTTATGAATGTAGATTTAAATGAAACTAATATTTTGCAAATTTTATTTTTTTTGCAAATTTATCCTTTAGGGTTAGATAGTTTACAATTGGCATATTTAGCATTGTTTAATAATGTAAATTTAGATAAAAGTTTGAGTATTGAAACTATTTGTCAACTTTTGAATGAAGAAAGAAAAAATCTTGAAATTCATTATGAACCTTGACTTATTCATTGTGGTTTAATTACTAAGACAACTAAGGGTCGTAAAATAACAATTATTGGTAAAGAGTATATTAATAATAATATAATTTTATTTAGAAAATAATTAGGAAATGTTTAGTAATCTGTGTAACTTACAAAAATAACTATGTTTAATTAATTCTAGTAAATATAATTAAATGACTAGAAAGAGTGAGTTACAGATGGCTAAAAAAGATAACTTTAATAATAATGATCCAATATCAAAAGCAGTAGATTTATTACTAGAAAATACTGAAGATTTAACAACAGTTTTTAAACCTGGCGGTTTATATAAAGAATTAACAAAAAGATTAGTTGAAAAAATGTTGAATTCTGAAATGCAAAATTATTTAGGATATGAAAAAAATCAACATAGTACTACTGAAAATGCTCGTAATGGTACAAGTTCAAAAAAATTAATAACTCAACAAGGTAAAATTGAAATTGATGTACCAAGAGATCGCAATAGTAATTTTACTCCTGTAATAGTTCCTAAAAGGCAAAGAAGATTTGATGGTTTTGATCAACAAGTTCTTTCCTTGTATGCAAAAGGAATGACATTATCTGACATTAGAATGCAGTTGCAAGAGTTATATCATGGTGCTGATATTAGTGAAAGTGTTATTAGTCAAATTACTGATGATGTTATTGATGATGTTAAAGCATGACAAAATCGACCATTAGAAAGTATTTATCCTATTGTTTATTTTGATTGTATAGTAGTTAAAGTACGACAAGATAAACGGATTATTAACAAATCAGTTTATATAGCATTAGGAGTTGATTTAGAAGGCAAAAAAGATGTTTTAGGATTATGAATTAGTGAAAATGAAGGTTCTAAGTTTTGATTATCTAATTTCACAGAAATGAAAAATCGTGGCTTAAATGATATTCTTATTGCTTGTAGTGATAATTTAACAGGCATGTCAGAAGCAATACAATCAGTTTATCCTAAAACAGAATATCAATTATGCATTGTTCATCAAATTAGAAATAGTTTAAAATATGTTTCATACAAACATCGAAAAGGTCTAGTTGCAGATTTAAAACCAATTTATAGTGCATGTAGTGAAGAACAAGCAATGCAAGCTTTAGAATCGTTTGAAAGTAAATGAAATAAACAATATCCTCAAATTACTAAATCTTGATATAAAAATTGAGATAATTTAATGGTTTTTATTAGTTATCCAGTAGAAATCAAAAGAGTGATTTATACTACAAATGCTATTGAATCTGTTAATAGTCAATTACGAAAAATCATCAGAAATAAAAAAGTTTTTCCTAATGATATGGCAGTTTTCAAAATATTTTACTTGGCAATTGAAAATATAACAAAAAAATGAACATTGCCTATTCAAAATTGAAAGGAAATGTTTAGTAATCTGTGTAACTTACAAAAATAACTATGTTTAATTAATTCTAGTAAATATAATTAAATGACTAGAAAGAGTGAGTTACAGATGGCTAAAAAAGATAACTTTAATAATAATGATCCAATATCAAAAGCAGTAGATTTATTACTAGAAAATACTGAAGATTTAACAACAGTTTTTAAACCTGGCGGTTTATATAAAGAATTAACAAAAAGATTAGTTGAAAAAATGTTGAATTCTGAAATGCAAAATTATTTAGGATATGAAAAAAATCAACATAGTACTACTGAAAATGCTCGTAATGGTACAAGTTCAAAAAAATTAATAACTCAACAAGGTAAAATTGAAATTGATGTACCAAGAGATCGCAATAGTAATTTTACTCCTGTAATAGTTCCTAAAAGGCAAAGAAGATTTGATGGTTTTGATCAACAAGTTCTTTCCTTGTATGCAAAAGGAATGACATTATCTGACATTAGAATGCAGTTGCAAGAGTTATATCATGGTGCTGATATTAGTGAAAGTGTTATTAGTCAAATTACTGATGATGTTATTGATGATGTTAAAGCATGACAAAATCGACCATTAGAAAGTATTTATCCTATTGTTTATTTTGATTGTATAGTAGTTAAAGTACGACAAGATAAACGGATTATTAACAAATCAGTTTATATAGCATTAGGAGTTGATTTAGAAGGCAAAAAAGATGTTTTAGGATTATGAATTAGTGAAAATGAAGGTTCTAAGTTTTGATTATCTAATTTCACAGAAATGAAAAATCGTGGCTTAAATGATATTCTTATTGCTTGTAGTGATAATTTAACAGGCATGTCAGAAGCAATACAATCAGTTTATCCTAAAACAGAATATCAATTATGCATTGTTCATCAAATTAGAAATAGTTTAAAATATGTTTCATACAAACATCGAAAAGGTCTAGTTGCAGATTTAAAACCAATTTATAGTGCATGTAGTGAAGAACAAGCAATGCAAGCTTTAGAATCGTTTGAAAGTAAATGAAATAAACAATATCCTCAAATTACTAAATCTTGATATAAAAATTGAGATAATTTAATGGTTTTTATTAGTTATCCAGTAGAAATCAAAAGAGTGATTTATACTACAAATGCTATTGAATCTGTTAATAGTCAATTACGAAAAATCATCAGAAATAAAAAAGTTTTTCCTAATGATATGGCAGTTTTCAAAATATTTTACTTGGCAATTGAAAATATAACAAAAAAATGAACATTGCCTATTCAAAATTGAAATACAGCAATTGCTCATTTTATGATAAAATTTGAAGACAGAATTAATCTAAATTAGTAACTTTGTAAAACAAAGATACACAGATTATTAAAAAGCCTCAATTGAAATACAGCAATTGCTCATTTTATGATAAAATTTGAAGACAGAATTAATCTAAATTAGTAACTTTGTAAAACAAAGATACACAGATTATTAAAAAGCCTCAATAATTATTTTTGATATTACTGTAAAACAATTGTTATTTATAACGAATGTTGCTATTCTTATATAGTGCTTAAATAATATACAATCTATGTTTATACAAATAAATTGATTTAGGAGTGAAGAAATATGAACACTTCTTTTAAGACAAGAAAAACTAAAAATCTTGGATTTTTTTTAAGAATTTTTAGTTTAATAATTATTGTTTCTACAATAATAATTTCAGTAGTGTTTAGTGCTAAATATGTTGAAAATAATAGTAAATTAAGTATTGAGTTTGCTGGTGGTTATCAAACACAAGTTCAATATGATGGTAAAGGTAAACAAAAAGATGTTATTAATTTATTAAAAGACAGAGTTGACCCTTTAGGTACTAGTAACGTTGACATTGAAAGCATTACTAGCAGTAATAATAATAAGTATAATTTAGCGTTGAGTAAAGATGCGGGAGTTGATATTTCTACTTTTGTTCATAGTGTATCACGACGTGGTTATTCTTATATTGTTGATAAAGATGGTAATGACTTATTAGCAACCGAAAAGAAAGATGACAAAGATACTACTTGAACAAAAAGAGATAAAAGATTATTAACTAGTGATGTGTTTTCTGCTATTAAAGCTGTTAATAATTCTGTTACTCATCGCCCAGAACTTGTTTTTGATGTTAAAAATGATTCAGTTTTAAAAGAACTTACTTCTGCCAAAGAAAATACATTTTACATTTATTCAGATATTGGTCAGTTATTAGATTATATTCGAAGTAGTATGGAGGGTATTCGCTCCCTTGCTTTTATAATTGATAATCTTAAAAATGATACTGATGGTAAGATTAAAGCATCATTAACATCATTATTAGATAATAATACACCAGGTCTTGGTAAAGGTACTGATATTTTAGCTAGAGCTAAAGCACAAGACCCTATTTTAGCACGACTATTAAATCCTAATCAAAATGGTCAATTTGGTATTAATTGAATTTATTCTGATAATTTAGGTTCAGTTCATAATCTTTCTGTTGATACTAATGATGAAAAAAATACATATGATCCTGCTAATCGCTTTGATCCTTTTGCTTCCCCTATTGTTGGTTCACCTATGAATGCATGATTGCCTTATATTAAAGATTTATTACGTTTACCAGATGTTTCAGATATTTTACATGAAGATGTTATTGATTATCGTTATATTCCATATTGAGTTGGTGAAGTTAAAGTAACTAACAATAGTATTTCAATTAATTCAGATACTTTTAATCTTGAAACAGTTGAACAAATGAAAAGTGTTTTAACATCAGGATTGTCAAAAAATAATTTTACTATGTTATCTTATGCTAATGTTAGTCCAACGCTAGGTGCAACATCTTTAAAAATTGCAGTTATTATTATATTAGTTACCTTTGTTCTTATGACTATTGTTCTGTTTTATTATCGTATGTTAGGAGTTATTGTTTTAATTATAATATCATTATTTTTATTATTTACTATTGTTAGTTTTGTTTTCATTAATGGCATAATTGCTCCTGAAAGCGTAATTGCTTTAATTATTGGTTTTGCACTATTATTAGATACGATTATTAATTTGTTGGAACGTTTTAAAAATGAATATATGCAAGGTAAAACTTTGATTAGTGCTTTTAAATCAGCAAATAAGAAAACATTATCTTCTTCATTAGATTGTAGCGCTATTATTTTAATTGTTAATTTAACTATTTTCTGATTTGGAACTCGTGCTATCAAAGGTTTTATTATTATGACTTCTATTGCTACTTTTGGTGTAATTATTTTTGGAATTATCTTATTAAGATTAATGTTATGAACATTATTACGAAATAACTGGTTAGAAAATAAACCTCAACTTTTAGGAACTAATAATATTAGTAGAAAAAGCACTATAGTTTTAAATAATTCAATAGATACAAATAATATTAAAACTGATGATAAAAAAATAAAAAAACAATTAATTTCAGAAAAATGTCAGTTTAAAATTAATTATAAAAATAAAGTTAAAGAATTAATTAAAAAATTTAAAGTTGATAAACAGCAATTAAAAAAAGAACATAGTAAATCAAGATCAGTTTATAAGTCAAAAGTAAAAGATTTAAAATTAAATCTTTCACAAGAAATTAATAAATTGAAACAAGAATTAATTAATGCATTAAAACCGTTAAAAATTCAAATAGTTAAAGCAAAAGACAAAAAAATATTAGTTAATTTTAAAAATGTTTTTTCAAAACTTAAAATAAGTAACTGAAATTATTTTCATAAATTAACAAAATGAATTCTTTCAGGTTCTGCTGTTATTGTTCTTGCTTCAGGTATTACTTATGGTGTAATTGGTTCTAATTTTGGTTCTGGTTTTGATCAACGAACTGATTTTGTTGGAATGGGTACAATTACTCAAGATCCAAGTGATCCTAGTTACAATATTATTAAAGAAGCAGAATTAGCAAAAGATTTTATTAATAAAGAAATTCAAAATAATAGTCAATTTAGTAAATATTTTAAAAATATTAATTTTTCCTTAATTGCTGGTGGTGAAGGAAAACCATATCAGTTTAAGATTATTGTTCAAACAACAGTAAATTCTCAAAGTATGCAGCAAAGGTTTAAGAATTTTTTAGGAGAGATTACTAGAAATTGAAAACAAGAATCTATTTTACAATGAGGAGAAATTGATCTAGTTGTTGCTAAGTCAGGTGTAGATTTATTAGTTAATATGATTATTTCAATTGCTTTATCTTTTATTGTTATTTTAATTTATATTATTATTAGATTTCAATTGACTTATGTTATTCCTTTAATTTTAGCTATTATTTTTAGTTTACTAATGACACTTGCTATTATTAGTATTTTCCAAATTGTAATTTCTACTTCAATTGTTGGAATATTATTGGGAGTAATGATTTTAACAATAATTAGTATTATGTCAATTTTTGATAATATTCGTGAAATTAAGATTAATAATAATCAAACACAAGTTATTAGCACAGAAGAAATAATTCAAATTTCAAATAAAAGTGTTCAAAAGGCTTTACCAAGAACATTAGTTATTAATGGTGTAGTATTAATAACATCAGTAATTGTTATGTTTATTATTCCTAGTTTCTGAATAGTTAGTTTATCATTATTAATAGGTTGTATAGTAAGTTTAGTATCATCTTACTTTATTGCTCCTTTTATTTGAACTTATTTTGAGAAATGAAGAGTTTATAGATATAAAAAACGTATTAATAAAATTAAAAAACATTTCATTGGTGCAGATGAATATGTTATTAAAGGTATTAATGAATAGGTGGTTGCAATGACAAAAGAATCATTAAAAAAAATTATTATTAATATTCCTGATTTTCCAATTAAAGGTATCCAATTTAAAGATATTAACCCAATATTAAGTAATCCAGAAGCATTTCAAAGTGTTGTTAATATTTTTGTAGATTTTATTAAAAAATGTGGAGCAACAGCAATTTTAGCACCTGAAGCAAGAGGATTTATTTTTGGTGCTGCTATAGCATATAAGTTGGGTATTAAATTAGTTCTTGCACGTAAAAAAGGTAAATTACCAGGTAAAACCTATAAAGTAACTTATGATTTAGAGTACGGTACTGCTATATTAGAAATGCAGCAAAATGTACTTTCAACAAAAGATAAAGTAGTAATAATTGATGATTTGATTGCAACTTCAGGGACAATTAATGCTTGTCTTAATTTAATAAAGCAAAGTAACGCTCAATCAGTTGGTATTGCTGCTTTAATTTCGCTTTCTGAATTTGCTAATAAACATCATTTTGATAATATTCCGCTGTTAGAAATAATTAAGTTTTAATAAGTACTAAATAATGAATAATTTAACTTGTAAAGATTTTAATCAATTATTAGCGGAAGCAAAAACATTTATCAAAGATCCTAAGCAAATTACAAAAATTAAAGTAGCTTATGAATATGCATTATTAAAACATAAAGATCAATATCGAAAGAATGGTGATCCTTATGTTTATCATGTTTTATCAACAGCATACAATTTAGTATTATGGCATTTAGATGTCTCTTCAATACAAGCAGGATTTTTACATGATATTTTAGAAGATACACCAACAACTTTTGATGAGTTAGTAGCAGAATTTGGTTTGGAAGTTGCTAATTTAGTTTTAGCTGTAACTAAAGTTAGCCATTTTGCAAAAGAAAAAAGAAATGAAATTAAAGCTAATTATTTACGTAAATTATATTTAAGTTTAGCTCATGATATTCGTGTCATTATTATTAAAATGGCAGATCGTTTACATAATATTAGAACTATTAATTTTTTAAATCCTGAAAAACAAATAATTATTGCTAAAGAAACTTTAGAAGTTTATGCTTCTATTGCTCATCGTCTAGGTATGCGTAAATTACAATCAGAACTAGAAGATCGTTCTTTTGCAGTATTACATCCTAAAGAGTATAAAAAAATTGATAACCTTATTAATTTAGATCGTGAAAAACGTGAAAAATTAGTTAATGAAATTATTAAAGAATTAAGTAAAACATTATCACAACATAAAAATTTAATTTTTAAAATTTATGGTCGTAGTAAACACTTATATTCTATTTATCGTAAAATGTATTATTTTGGAAAAGATTTTGATGATATACATGATATTTTAGCAATTAGAGTTGTTACTAATTCTATTGATAGTTGTTATGCCATTTTGGGTTATATTCATCAAAGTTTTACTCCTGTTCCGGGTAGATTTAAAGATTATATTGCAACACCAAAAAATAATATGTATCAATCATTACATACATCTGTTGTTTTTGATAATGAAATTTATGAATTACAAATTAGAACTGAAGAAATGGAAGATTTTGCTGAAGCAGGTGCAGCTTCGCATTGAAGATATAAAGAAGGGGAAAATAAAAATCCTAAGAAACGTCAAGCAGAAATTGATGAAAAATTAAATATTTTTCAAGAAATATTAAATTTAAATGACTTAAATCCAAATGTTGATGAAAACATATTAGCAGATAATATTGCCAAAGATAATAATTTAGAAAAAGAAATTCGACAAGATATTTTTAGTGATTTAATTTATGTATTAACTCCAAATGGTAATGTTATAACATTACCATTTGGTTCAACTGTTTTAGATTTTGCTTTTAAAGTTCATACTGAAATTGGTGAAACAACAGTGGGTGCAAGAATAAATGGTATTTATTCTCCTATTAATACTGTTTTAAAATCAGGGGATATTGTTGAAATTAAAACTGCTAAAACTGCACGTCCTTCTCGTGATTGATTAAATATTGTTAAGACCAATTTTGCTCAACATAAAATAAAAAAATATTTAAATAATCAGCAAGAAAAATTTAATCAAGAAAATAAAATTAAAGATACAGAAAACAAAGAGAAAATAAAAAAAACAAAGGAAAAAATAGAAGAATATATTATTGAAAATCACATTCGTTGAAAAATTGCAAAACGTAATGTTATTATGTCAAGAATTAGATCATTAAAATATAAAACGTATGAAGATTTTTGCTTAGATGTTGCTAATGGAACTTATACAATTGAACAGACGGTTACTACTATTTTATATAGTGATTCAGCAACATTTCAAGAATTAAAAACTAAACAACAAACAACAATGAATTTAAGTAGTAATAATGAAATTATTATTGAAAATGCCCCCAATACTAAAACATCATTGGCTCATTGTTGCTTACCTATTCCTGATGAACCAATTGCGGGTTATATTACTAAAGGGCAAGGTATTAAAGTTCATCGTTTAATTTGTCCTAATGTTAGTTTGCCAGAGCGGAAAGAACGTATTATTGATACTAAGTGAAATTTATTAGCAACCAGTCATCATCTTTATAATTCAAAAATTCAAATTCAATATTTAGATCGACCAGCATTGATGACTGATGTTTTAAATATTTTGGGCTATTTAAAGGCACAAATTCAAAGTATTGATGCTAATAATAAACTTAAGGAAAATCATGGAAGTTTAAAAATTTTAATTAAAGTTTCTAATATTGAACGTTTACATCAAATTATTTCATCAATTAAAAAAATTCCTGATATTATTGCAATAAACAGAATAATTATGTAATATTTTAGTATAATATTTTCAGTATTTAAAAGTAAATTTAGGGTAAACATTAAGAGACGGTGTGGTTGGTGCAAACACTGGTTAACTAATTTTATGACATTAAATAGCTTGTATTATTAATTAATTAAATATGATAAATTATAATTAAGTGCATTTATTTTGTAAATGAATTAGGATGGTACCGCGTTAAGAAACGTTCCTAAAATAAAGGAACGTTTTTTTAGAAGATTTATTTTTTATTAAAAGGAGTAAAAAAAAGTATGCAATTTCAAAAGCCAAGAGGAACACGTGATATGTATAATGAAGAGGTTATTATATATCGTAATATTATTAAATCTTTAACACAGTGTGCAATTAAATATAATTATCAAGAATTTATTACTCCTATTTTTGAAAATGCTCAACTATTTTTACGAGCTGTGGGAGATACAACTGATATTATTCAGAAAGAAATTTATCAATTTAATGATAAAAATGATAGATTATTAGCTCTTCGTCCTGAAGGAACAGCAGGTATTGTTCGTGCTATAATTGAAAATAAATTATATAAATCTAAGCAAACGTTAAAGTATTTTTATTATGGTTCGATGTTTCGATATGAAAGACCTCAAAAAGGGCGTCAACGTCAATTTAATCAATTTGGTATCGAAACTGTTGGTGTTAAACATCCTTTAGTTGATGTTGAAGTAATGATGATGGCCTTAGAAATGATAAAAAGTTTTTCAATACCAAATTTAACTTTAAATATTAATTATTTTGGATCTAATGAAACAAAAAATAAATATCAAATAGCACTTAAAGAACAATTATTAAATCAAAGTAAGCAATTGTGTGAAAATTGTCAAATTAGAGTTAATGTATCACCACTAAGAGTTCTTGATTGTAAAATTTGTACTAAATTAAATTTAGAAATACCATATTTAAATGATTTTTTAACTAATGAAGAAAAAACATATTTTACAACTATTATTAATAGTTTAAAAAATAATAAAGTTAATTTTATTATTGATGAGCATTTAGTTCGTGGTTTAGATTATTATAATGGTATTATTTTTGAAATAACTACTATTGATTCACGAATTGGTGAAAGTCAAAATACTTTACTTGGTGGTGGTAGATATGATAATTTATTTAATGAATTGGGCTCACCATTAAAAATTCCTGCTATTGGTTTTGCAATTGGTATTGAAAGATTAATGTTATTATTGGTAGAAAATAAAAATATTAATAAACCACCAATTATTGATTTACAAATTATTGCTTTAAGCGAATTAGGATTAATAATGGCTTCCGATTTATTATTACAATTACGTAAAGAAAATTATCATATTGATATGGAATATAATTTATATCAAGATAAAAATAAGTCACAGATTATTGATCGTAGTTTAGCCAAAAATATACTATTTTTAAAAGAAAAAAATCAGGTTAGTTTTTATTCTTTTGTTAAAAAAGAAATGATAAAATTAATTTTTGATACTGAACAGCAATTGCTTAGTAAGGTTAAAAATCTATTATTAGAGGAGAATGAAGAATATGGAAAAACTCTTTAGAACTCATACATGTGGTAATTTAACGCAGGGTGATATTACAAAAGAAATTATTATTAGTGGTTGAGTTAAAGATATTCGTATTAATAAATTTGGTATTTTTATTGATTTACGTGATATGTACGGAACAACACAAGTCATTGTTAAACCAGATAAAGGATATTATCAAGAAATAAAAAATGTTAAAGTTGAATCTGTTTTAAAAGTAATTGGAACAGTTGTCTTACGAAAAAATAAAGATGCAAAAACTGCTAATGATATGATTGAAGTAGTAGCAAAAGATATTGAAATATTAAGCAATTCTATTAATTTACCATTTGTTATTAAAAATGATAATACGCTTGCTAGTGAAGAATTACGTTTACAATATCGCTATTTAGATTTAAGAAGACCAGCAATGAATTATAATATTAAATTTAAACACCAAGTTCTTAGTTGTTTACGAACATTTTTGAATCAAAATAATTTTTTAGAAATTGATACTCCTTGCTTAACAAAATCAACACCAGAAGGTGCTCGTGATTTTTTAGTTCCTGCTCGTATTCAAAAAAAACATTTTTATGCTTTACCACAATCACCACAAATTTATAAGCAATTATTAATGATATCAGGTATTGACAAATATTATCAAATCGCTAAATGTTTTCGTGATGAAGATTTTCGTGCTGATAGACAACCCGAATTTCAACAATTAGACTTAGAAATGGCATTTACTACTAGTAAAGAAATTAAATTAATAGTAGAAAATATGCTAATAAGTCTTTTTAATACTTTAAAAATTGGTAATATTCCTTCAACATTTTCATCAATTACCTATGATCAAGCAATGGATTTATATGGTAGTGATAAACCCGATTTACGTTGTATATGTAAGTTAATAAATATTAATATTAACAATAATAGTGATGGATTTATTTATAAGGGTTTTATAGTTAATGATAAAATGAACGAAACAACTATAAAAAAATTAACAGAAATTAGCAATCAGCATGGAGGAAAAACATTAATAATTTATGACTTAATTAAGAAAAAAATTATTCATAATAATTCTAAAGTAAAGTTTGATGATTTAGTTTTATCAGAAGAAATATCAAAAATAAAATATAATAATAATTTTTTAATTTTCGTATATGAACAACAAGATATTGCTAATAAAGTTATGGGTGCTATTAGAAGTTTTTATATTAATGATTTGTCAAAACGAATTAATCATAAAGATTTTATGAATAATATTGAAAACTTTGAATTTATTTGAATTATTGATTGACCAATGTTTGAACAGGAAGAAAATAAATGACAAGCTTGTCATCATCCTTTTACAAGTCCAAAAAATCCTGAAAAATTATTAGATATAAAAAATAAAGATTTAGGAACTTTAACTGCAGATGCTTATGATTTGGTTTTAAATGGTTTTGAAATTGCTGGTGGGAGCATTAGAATTCATGATTATAAATTACAGAAAAAGATTTTTGAATTATTAGATTTAAGTAAAACAGAAATTGAAAATAAATTTGGTTTTTTCTTATCAGCTTTTAATTACGGAGTTCCTCCACATGGTGGTATTGCTTTTGGCATTGATCGTTTATTAATGCTTTTAATTAAGAATGAATCAATTCGTGATACTATTGCTTTTCCTAAAAATAATCGTGGTATTTGTTTATTAACAAATAGTCCTAGTGAAATTTCATCTGATCAGTTATCAATATTAAATTTGGAATTTAAGAAGTAAAATTTTAATTTTAAAGTGATTAGAAGTTTAATAAAATTAGAAAATATAAATATTAAAAATCTCTAATGAAAAATAATTAAATTATTTTTCATTAGAGATTAATTATGTAATTTAATTGAAATCAATTTTTCAATAATGTTAAATTAATAATTATTAATTTCAATTATATTTTTTTGATATTTGTTAATATTCAAGTTCAATAAATGGTTCACTATCTTTGGTTTTTAGATGTCATATAGCTGGTAAATTTTTTTGAACTAAAGTAAAGACATTATTTGTTGCTAAACATTTATAAAGTGAACCATCATTAGTTTTAGTTTTTCCATCTCCGTTTCATGTAGTAACATATAAAAAATTTGTATTTTTATTAAAAACTAATGATAGTACTCCCCCTTTTATTCCAGACATTGGTTTAAAGTTTGTTTCTCCTGCTAAACATTTGTAAACTTCACCATTACTAGGAGATTGATATGAACCGGTTCAAACTCCTGCATAAATATTATCATCATTGTCAAAAGTTAAAGAAGAAACAGATTTAAATGGTTATTTCTAAATGTAATAGAATAAATTTAAAAACATAAAATTTAGATATTTTTATGTTAATTACAGAATATAAAAACTTATTAAATTAAAATTTAATAAGAATTTTTGTTGTATATTGATGTTAATTAAATATTTATAAATTTCATAATTTGTATTTTAGTTGTAATTATTTTTACTAAGTAGTATTATTAATTTACAATTACATAACAAAAGTCTTAATTTATTCTCGTCTAAATAATAATAAAGACAGTATTGAATAATTTATTCCGCATTTTTGTTATTCGCCCAAAAACTGTTGATGTATTTTTAGTTGGTTGTTCAACAATTATTGTTTTAGTAGTAGATGTAGTAGTTTGATAATTAGTAGTGGGGTAGTACATATAGTTTGAATCCATAGGTTGTAAATATTGATATTCATTATCAAAATTATTACTAAAGAATTTAATACAGCAGTTTCATAACATTTTCTTTTTTTCCTTTTTTTTGAATATTTGAACACTATCTAAAACTAAATAATTGCATTATTTAATTTTAATAGTTTATAATTATAATAATAGCAAAGTTTATTTAAAGGTGAATATAATGTTACGTAGTAGTAATATTTTAAAAATTAATAGTATTAATAATTTTGAACAATTATTTATTTTTTTTGGTTTACCAGTTCTTTTTTTACTTTTAATTATGAAATTAACTTTTTTAATTACTATTAATTTTCATAAAAATAGTATTAATAATAAAAAAATATTTAATAAAACAAAAATCATTATTCTTCAATTTAGTTTATGATTTTTAGCACAATTTTGTTTATTTTTATTACCAGTTCAAGAAATGGTAATTAATATTAATTTTTTAGATTTAGAAAGTTTACCAATGCTATCATTGATTTCAATTTTACATTTATTTATTTGTTTTAGTTTTTTAAGCCGTAATAATAATCAGATTATGAAAGTGATGCGTTTTACTATTTTGTCAATTATTATAATTGCCATTATTTTACAATTTAATTTTACTATGATTAAAATATCATTACCATCAATAAATAACTTTGTTTCAATACTAATTTTAGTGTTCTTTTACTATTGATTAGGTTTTTTTTCATGAAAAATGTTTAGTGATAATTTATTTACAATTTTTAATTTAATGAAAAAAACTTGAGTGACATTATTTAGTAATTCTTCATTACCTAATATTATTAATAAACAATTTCCAGTAAAAGCATATACTAAAACTAAAATTATCATTTTAACATGGCAATTTAAAAAACAAATGTTTACTAATTTTGACCACCAAGTTTTTATTACTGATAATAATAAAAAACTTTTAATTGCTATTTTTAAGAAGAATTTAACTTATTTTTTAAGTGCCCAATTAACACTACTTATTACTAAAACTATTCAAGATTTAAAAACTTTAATTAATGGTTGAAAAATGGCTTTAATTCAATAACTTTTTTTGTTTTAAAATTTAAAAGAAAGGAAGAACGAATATGAAAAAACAATCATTTTTGCTTTTTAAAAATGCGTTTAAACAAGCATTTCGTAATAAAATTCAATTAGTTGGTTTAATTGTTTTAGTATTATTATCATCAACTATTTTTTCATTAATGCAAACAAGTTTAGCAAGAATTTCTGATGAATATTCAACATTAGTTGCAAAATCTAATTTACATGATTTTGTTATTGATTTATCTAATACTACTCCAAAAACTGTTTCTAATAAAATCTCAACATCAACAACTGCTGTTGATGAAAAGAATGATTTTGATATTAACAATATTGCAAATGATGCTGGTAATGAATTTATATGAGATCGTGTTGAAGGCAGAACTATGCAATTAGATAATAATAGTAATCCTAGAATTTTAAAAATATTAACTTATAATCAAGATGCTCGTATTGATAAATTAATCATTAGTGATGGTTATCAAATAGGAGATAGTAAAAATCCAGATAAAACTCCAAGTTGAAAACAGGTAGTTATTAATAAAGAATTTGCTCAAAAAAATAATTTGCATATTAATGATACAATTCGTGTGCAATCAGATCAATTAGGAAGTAGTTTAAAAGTTTCAGGATATGATTTAAATGATGCTGCTTATAGTAGTTATAATTGATTAAAAATTGTTGGATATGGTGTATCTGCTGATTTCACAACCCCAATTATTGATCAAACTACACCAATTCCAAATAAAACTCGTGAAGGTTTATTATACGTTGATCCAATGCAATTTGGTTTAAGTAAAAGGTTAGAAAAAAATAATTATATTTGATCATATGATAAAGCTAATGAAAAAATCACAATTTCTTCTGATAATGATCGCGAAATTTATTTTGTTGGAAAATCAACAATAGGTAAAATTAATGATATTAAATTAATTTCACAAAGTTTAAGAAGTAAATATATTAATACTATTGATTCTGATGCTGCTTTAGTATATAAGTTAGGAAATAATAAGTATACATTTAATAATCGTACTGCTACTTTGAATGCAACTATTATTGGATTTAAAAGTTTATTAATTGGTTTATTGTTAATTGTTTTAATTATTACAGGAATTACAGTAATATTAATTACTTATAAAAATATTGATAATTCACGAACACAAATTGGAATTTTAAAATCATTAGGTTATAGTAATATTAAAATTTTAATTACATCTTTAGCTTATCCAATGGTAGCAGCACTTATTGGTACTATTTTAGTGTTTTTACCAGCAAGTGGTTTACAAGTAATTATAGTTCAAACATTTGCCAACTATTTTAATCTAGATTTTGGTCGTTTTATTTTTGATGGTTTAGGATTTATATATTGTTTAATTTTAATATTTGGTTTTTTATCAATTATTGCATGAGTTATTAGCGCTTTAACAGTTATTAAAAAACCAATAGATTTAATTAAAAACGAATCAGCTACTGTTAATTCTCGCTTTAGTCGAATTATTAAAACAAAAAGTATTAATCGTGGATTTTTAACAAGATTCCGTTTATCACTATTTACATCATCAATTGGAAAAATGGCAGCAGCAGCATTAACTATGTTTTTAGGAACAACGTTAATGACAACATCTATTATTGGTCCAAAAATTATGGCTGATAATAAATTACTTTCTTTTACTGGTATGAATTATCACTCCTTAGTTGAATATGACATTCCGACTTATAATTCTCCATATAGTTTTTATAAAACTTATAATCCAAATAATAAAGATGATTGAACTTATACTTCTACTGTTGATAGTACTACTGGTGATACATATTGACATCCACCACGTTTTGATAATTCTGGACCATTAAATGATACTTTTGTTAAAGAATTATTAGAAAATAATATTAATGCTGAAGCATATGCTCCAATGTCAGATGAATCTAATCCCGGTGGTGCTATTAGTGATTTAGGATATACTGGTTTAACGTATTTAAATGGTAAAATGCTTACTAAAAACTTTTTAAATGGATTAGATTCTAGTGATATTAAAGATGCTTCTGTGATTGTTGGAATTATGGTACAAATGGCTTGACCAAATGCATTACCAATGTATGACACAGTTTTAAAAAATACTAATATTAACAGTTTTTATAGTGAGAATACTTATAATATTATTAGAAAATTTTATCAAAACTATCGAACAACAGTGGCAATGAATATTAGTGGTACGATTTCAAAGACTGGTAAGATTAGTACTAATCCTAATGATTTAGATATTACAAAATTCAAAGATTGAGCAAATAGTAATATTCCTGCTTACAAAAATGCCTCAAGTAAGGGTCCTACTTTTATTAATGATATTGATAATTTAAGTTTTGATACTAGCGATAAATTATATCCGTGACATTTAACTAATGAAACACAATTATTGAATAATAATGCATCTGAAATTAGTGACAAAGAGCGTGATAGTTGAATTAATAAAGTTGGAATTTGATTTGGTGCTTTATTTTATAATAGAATGGGACAAACTGTAGTGCAAGGTGCTTATACTAAAAGCCCATATTTTATTCGTCAAAATATTGCCAAAGCTTATAGTGATCCCAATGCTCCTTTTAATGTTGCTTTTAATGTTGTGCCTTTTGATAAAGAAACTGATGAATTAGGAACTTACTTTATTGGTACTCCTGAAAAATTATTTAAACAGAACAAATATTTAATGAAAGTTTATGGTTTACAAAATCAACAACAGTTAGGCAAACCTTCAATGATGCAATTATATGATGCTGGAGGTTCTTCATTAAATCCACTTTTAGAACAAGAAAATAGTGATGATAGTATTAGTCTTGTTATTAATCAAACGATTGCTAAACAATTAAATTTAAAAATAAATGATGAATTTAAAATGAGTAGTAATGGTAATACTATGAAATTTAAAGATAATAATAAATTGAAACCTTTTGATTTGGATAAAATTAATATTGATAACATTGTTGGTCATAGTAAAAATGTTAATAATGTAACATTATTAAGACAACAAACTGGTTATACACAAGTTGATGAGTTAAAGGATGGGGCTTATGATAATATGGGTATTAATGCTACAAATATGTTAAAAGAAGTTACTGCTGGTAAGGTTGTTAATTCTTATAATGATAAGATAAGTTCTAAAACACCAACGTATAAAGTAGTTGGTATATATAATGGTTATGGTCAACCTAATGCTTATATTAGTAAAACTAATGCTGATAAAGTTTTATCATTTAATAAAACAAAAGAATTTTTATTTTTATTATTTAAAAAAGAATGAGAAGACAAAAAAACAACTTGTGATGTTGATTTTGGTAAATTAAAATCATTTAATGAATATCAAAATTTTCTTAATCAATTAAATGATCCCGTTATTTATAAACTTAATCAAATATTTGAAAATGAAAATCCAATTTTTAATTTTAAATTTTCAAATTCGCAATCATTACCAGATATAACTAATTCATTTTCAACTTCGCAAATGTATGGAGATTACAGTGCTTTTGGTTTAAATGGTGGTACTGATGGTTCTGGTACTTATCAAGGTTATGGTGCAGGTAGTGCTGTTAATATTACGCCACAAGATATCCATCATCAGTTGTTAAATCAAATTACTGCTTTAGTTGATACAGTATTGGTTGCATTTATTATCTTTTCATTAATCATTTCGTTCTTTATTATTTTATTAACAAGTAATTTAGTAATTTATGAAAATCGTAAAACAATAGCAACAATGAAAACACTTGGTTATAGTGATGCAAAAATAACTAATATTGTTATTGGTATGTATTTACCAGTGATTGCTGTTATGTTTGTTATTGGTTTTCCCGTAGGATGAATAATTGTTAAGTTTATTCTTAACTATTTAGCTGCTAATACAACATGGGTTTTACCATTATTCTTTGTTTGATGATTACCGCTTGTGGTTGGTTTAATTGTCTTTGGTATTTATGCAACAACCTTTATTATTGATTGATATGCCATGAAGAAGATTAATCCAATTAAAACTTTAAATGAAATTGATTAAAAGCAGAAGGGAATAAAAACATGAAAAATGATAAAAAAAACACTAAAAATTCAAGTGAACAAGTAACTAAAAATAAGTTAGAATCTAGTTTTACAAAGAAGTCAGTATCTAAAAATGAAGGTGTAATACCACCAGTAACCCATAAATCTCATGATAAACCAGAATCAAAGGAAGAAATAGAAGATAAAAAAGCCAAATTGCAAGCTTTTAAAGATAATCAAAAAGCAATTAAAAAATTAACAAAAACTCATTCAAAAGAAATTTTAGCAGGTAAAATTATATCAATGACTAATAATACTCCTGATACTCAAACTAATGTTATTGAATTATTTGATGTTAAAAAATCTTACTTAACTGGAGACTTAGAATATGAAGTATTAAAAGGAGTTAATTTAAAAATTAAATTAGGTGATTTTGTTGTTATCTTAGGACCATCGGGAAGTGGTAAGACAACATTATTAAATATTATTTCGGGATTGGATAAACCTAATACTGGTGATGTTTTTGTGGCGGGATACAATTTATCTTTATTAAAAGATAGTCATTTAACTAAATTTAGACGAGATAATGTTGGTTTTATTTTTCAACAATACAATTTATTAACTAACTTAACTGCTCGTGAAAATGCTGAAGTTGGTGAAAATCTTGCTAAAAATAAAAATAAAAATATGATTATTGATGATATTTTTCAAGTTATTGAAATGGATGAACATATGAATAAATTTCCAAGTCAATTATCAGGTGGACAACAACAAAGAGTATCGATTGGTAGAGCACTAGCAAAAAATCCGACAATTTTATTTTGTGATGAGCCAACAGGAGCACTTGATGAGGAAATGGGGCGTAAGGTATTAGAGATTTTATTGGATGTTAATCGAGAATATAAAACATCAATTATTATGGTTACTCATAATCCTAACTTCCAATATGTTGCAAATACTGTTATTAACGTTAAAAATGGTAAAATTATTAGTGTAAAGAATAATGAAAAACCAATGAAACCAAATGAAATAAATTGATCATAAGAAAAGGGTATAGATGGGGGTTGATTTAATAAATATAAGAAAAATGCATATTTTCATGCATTTTTCTTATATTTATATAGAGTAAATACTTGTATAAAGAAAAAAATATTAAATTATAAGAATCTAATAGAAAATACTATATTTTATTTAGTTTAATTATTTTTTAGAAAGAAAAAGGTGCAAGGCAATGAGTATTGGTTTAATTACATTTATTATATGAATATGTTTAGTAATTTGAATAGTATTTTTAATTTGAGGTATAAGTTTATGTAATAGTAATAATGCATTAGGCATCATATTATTATTTTTAACATTAAATTTAATTGGTTTAATAATAGGAATTTCTTTATTATATAATAAAAATAAGCAAAATGTAGATAACAAAAAAAATATTAATAGTAATATTAAAATAGAAGAACTAAGTTAAATATTCCTTTTTAGAAATTTTAATATTAAATTAAAAAATCATACCTTAATTTAATACAATTAAAAATAAAAGGGAGCGTACCGAAGATGTCGATAACTAAAAAGTTTTAAAAATAGCTCCTTTCTTTTTTAAATCCTTAAATTAAAAATAAATGACAAAAGATGAGAATAAAAATCTTGTCTTTTTTTGTAATTGTAAAATTTTAAAATTTTTAAGAACCCTCTTTAACGCTATTATCAACACGTGTTAGGGAACTAAAAAAGTGAACTACAACACAGTTGTTAAAAATAGTAGCTAGCATGTGGACTTGCATGGATAAATAAAAAGTGGAGTGATACCTAATAAAATATACTAACCATTTAATGGTAATTCTTGGGGTGGGAGCGGATTGGAAACTAGTATATATAGACCTGTTGTAGGGACCTATTGTATTAATTCTATTCTTTATTTAACCAACCTTGCCACTCACCAGTGAGCAAGTGTTGGTTTTATTTTTTATTTTTTTTGAAAAATTTTTGGGCGAGAAAATAAATTTCAAACTTGTAAAAAAAATTGAGCGGTGCCGGTTCAATTAAAATATTAATTTGCTAAATGCAAATTAAATAAATATTGAATCGAATGCCTCAATGTTTTTTAAAATTTCATAATTTATTTTTGAGCCCAGAATTTCTGGAATGAATAAAACTAATAATAGTATTATTAATAATTTAAAAATCAAAATATATGTCCTTTATGCTAGAAGCAACAGGACATATTAGGAAAGGATTATTATGCAAATAGAATTTAAAAAAGAACAAATTGTTAAAGATAAACCACAATCTATTCTTATTGATTATGTTGAATATAAATTATCACTTCCAAAATGAATGATTAAAAATAATTCTTTTATTGTTGATAATAATTACACATATTGGGTTTTTAATTCTGAAAATATTAAAAGAGAATTAAATGGTGATGAATTAACAAAATTATTAGAACCATATATTTCTGAACAGAAAATAACTGTTAATAAACCAGAAACACCCAAAGAATATTATCTTAATGATATAAAACTTGAACCATTAACATTTTATGAATAGCATAATAGTTGATTTATAGGTGAAATAACAGATAACAAAACTAAAATTACTAATCCTTGTTTTAAATATAACATTACGTGAGAAGAAAACAGAAAAGGTTTTAAAATAAATAATCCATATAAACATGATGATTTACCAATTAATTATCTAGTTACTTCTTATAAGGAAATTTCAACTCATAATGAAAAAATATTTTTGTTGAACATGTAAACAAAATAAATTAGATTATTTATTCTTTAATACTAATGATATAAAAACAAGAAAATATTTTTTAAGAGATAAAAATAGTAAAGCGATTTGTTATGACTGTATTTTAAATATTAGGTTAAGTAGGAGGTATAAATATGGATAAAGAATATTTAACTAAAAGAGGAACGATTTGCATACCAGACAGTGATGATATTGAATTTAAAATAGGACTAATTAAACTGATTGATGATTTAAAAAAAGATAATTTAGTTTGTGGTCATAAAGAATTTATTGAAGAATGTAAATATTGTTGATGTAATTGTGATTTAGAAATTATTAAAACAGTTATTAGAGGTTAACTTAATTAATGCAATATGATTTAATTATTGGAATTGACCCCGCTGGAATTGGTAATAATGGAATTGTTATATATTCAAATGAAACTAATAATATTGTTTTTAATGAAACATTCAATACATTAACTGTTTTATGAACTAAAAATATGTATAAAGAAAAATTTCAATTAATTAAAGAAAAATTTATTGATAAAAAAATATTAGTTATTGTAGAAAATTTCTTTTTAAATTCAAAACAATTACTAACTAATCCATTATCAACGCCTAAAATCATTGGTGCATTAATGGTATTAGTTCAAGATGTTTTCAACTGAGATTATCTAGAAAACCAACCAAAAAATAAAAATAAAATAACAAATTATAAAGGAAATATAAAATTAACAAAACATGAACAAGATGCTTATAAGCATATTCAATATTATTTAAAAAATCATAAAAAAATATTAATTTTTGATAATTATTTAAGGAAATTATAAACATGAAAGATAAAGCAAATTATGTCAAATTAACAGTAAAACTAAGTAATACTATTGAAGCAAAAT
Source organism: Spiroplasma endosymbiont of Phycita roborella (assembly GCF_964031195.1). NCBI lineage: Bacteria > Bacillati > Mycoplasmatota > Mollicutes > Entomoplasmatales > Spiroplasmataceae > Spiroplasma > Spiroplasma endosymbiont of Phycita roborella. The sequence goes on from NZ_CAXIQJ010000004.1 coordinate 533,085, forward strand.
ATTACGAAAAAGGTAATAAAGAATTATATTATAGTGTTAGAGGTCAATGAAATGGATTAAACTATGTTACTTTAATTTTTAACAACCCAAAATTTTATAGACGCTGTATTTTATTAAACAAAAACGATGAAATTATAGTAACTGGTCAAATTTTTAATACTTTAAATATTCCTAAAAATCGTGCATTTTGTTCAATTAATGTTAAATGATTTAAAAAATGAAAAGAGTAAAAAATGATATTATGAAAAATTTTATTAATAGTACCAATATTAATAACAAGCATAACACTAATAATATTTTTAATATTTATTATTAAAGAATTAAAAAATGAATATAAAGTATTAAAAATATTAAGTGAAATTTCTAATCAAATTAAAACTAAGGAGAAATAATAATGAATAAAGAAGAGTTAGAACAATGAGTATTTAATGAAATAGGTAAAATTGAAAGTATTAAAGAAGATAAATTATTACATGAAAATTGTATTAATAAAGAAAAATTAGTATCTTTTTTATCTGAATTTTATAATAATTTTAATCAAGTTGAAGACAAATGATTTCAATCAAAAGCAGATACTTATGCAAATATATTAGAATATTTAGAAAGTAATGAATTTTATAATGATAATAAAAATTAAAAAGAATAATAAATGTGGTTATGGTAGAGTTTTTGCTCATAAATGTAATAACTTATGTAAACAAAAACAAAATAAAAGAGTTAGGAAAGAAAGGTTAAATTATGAATAAAGAAAAATTAATTAAATATTTAAAAACTTTATTTATGGAAACTGATAATTGAGAAAAACAAACAATTATTGCAACGAATTTAATAATACGTGAAGAACTGATTAAAAAAATAGAAAATGGAGAATTTGAATAATGATAATATTACCTACTTTGTTTGAAAATAAAGATGAAATTGAAATATTATCACCATTTCCAAAAGCAATTCATACAAGTAATGATATTAGAACAATTATTTTAAGACAATACCCAAATGTTAAATCAAAACACATAATTGTTTCTGACCCAGAAAGTAATGTTGCATTAATAGTTGGTGATAATGATGTTTATCAAGGTTGAATTAAAGTAACAGTTAAAAAATTAGAAATTAAAGGAGAATAAAAATGGAAACAAATAATTATACTTTAACTAAATTAATTAGAACTGGAATAAGTCCAATTTGTGCAATGATTGGTACAAGTGCTTATTATGGTCAAGTAATTGCAAATCCAGTATTAGGTTCAATTAATAGTTTATTATTTGGTAAAAAATTAGGTTTAGATATATGAAATTTAAATCAAAGACCAAATACTAAAACTAAACTAATTAATAGTAGTAAAAAAATATTACTAGGTTTAGGAACAATTGGATTAGCAAATTATAGTAAATGAACAGAAAATAATATTACTCCAATTATTCCAACAACACCAACTCCAATCACTACTACAACAGAAGGTCCACCATGATTACTATTAAATAAACAAGAACCAAATTACCATTTCTGGTTAGTATATTTTATTAGGTATCACTCCACTTTTTATTTATCCATGCAAGTCCACATGCTCTAGCTACTATTTTTAACAACTGTGTTGTAGTTCACTTTTTTAGTTCCCTAACACGTGTTGATAATAGCGTTAAAGAGGGTTCTTAAAAATTTTAAAATTTTACAATTACAAAAAAAAGACAAGATTATTTCTTGTCTTTTTCCTTTGTTGATAATTTTAATTTAACTTATAAAATGTATATTTTATTTTTTTAAATACGTCGAATATAAAATATAAATTTAATGTTTTAAGAAAAGAGAGTAATTTTGTCTAATTTTCATTATTTTTCAAATAATTCATTTTTGGAAATAAGTTACTAATATGATAATTAATTATTTCGTAAATTTGACAACCGTCCTAGTACATTTAATAATTACTTACTTATTTTTATTATGCTTGCTATTTTATTTTTAGTTATTGAGACAATTGCAGATTGACAAAAGTTTAGATTTTCCTTAAAGAAAAAACATGATTTATTTTTTATTAATTATGGTTTATGAAAAGATTGTCGTCACCCTAATTATTTAGCAGAAATTGGGTTTTGATATATGATGACAGCATTGTTTATTTGTGATTTATTATTTAAAAATATTAATAGTGATATAAATAATTTATATCATTTATTATGATTATTAAGTCCGTTGTATTTTAATGTTGTAGTAATTAATATTACCGACATACCAATATGAGAAGTAAAACAATGACAAAGGTTCCACTCTAATGAAGATTATTACAAATATTTAAATGAAACTAGTTGTGTAATGTGTTATATTGGTAAAAAAGGTCCAATTAATAAAGTGAAAAAATTAATATATAAAAAATAAGAACATATGTTCTTATTTTTTATATATTAATTTATTAAATTCTTTTTATTGCACTATTAACAAAATCTTCATTTGGATCAAATTTAGTTTCGTTATTAATATTTCATAATTTTTCTTGCTCTGTTTTAGTAACTTTATTAGGCATTTGTATATCAAGAATAACATGTAAATCACCACGTTTACTACTATTAGGGTAATAGAATCCTTGATTTTTTAAAGTAATTTTGTCACCGTATTGTAGTCCTAATGGTAATTTATGTTTAATTATTCCTTCAAAGGTAGGAATCATAATAATATTTCCCAAAATAATATCTAAGTAAGATACTGGTAATTTAATATACATATCACTACCTTGACGATCTAAGAAAGCGTGTCGCTTAATATTAATACCAACAAATAAATCGCCTTGAGTGCCACCATTATGACCAATTTTACCTTTACCTTTAATTCTAATTTGTTGACCATCAAAAATACTGCGAGGAATATCAAATTCTAATTTTTGATTTTCAATATAATAGCGATGTCCTTTGCATTTTAAACATTTTTGACGAATAATTTTACCAAGTCCTTGACATTGGTTGCAAACACCTTGATGTCTAAACATACCTAATGGTGATTGTTGAACATATTCAAGAACTCCTTTACCTTTACATTTATCACATTTACTAATATCATTAGGAGTTCTAGCACCAGTTTCTTTACAATCCTTACAAGCAACATCAATGTTAATACTAATGGTCATTTTTTTGCCAAAGAATACATCACGATAACTAATTTCAACTTTTGTTAGGATATTATCACCTGGTGTTTTACCATTATAGCGTTGTTGTTGTTGTCTTCTATTACCACCAAATAAGTCACCAAATAAGTCACCAAATGCTGAACTAAAGTCACCGAAACCACCAAAACCAGAAGAACTGCCAACTCCAGGCATATCATGACCAAATTGATCATATTTTGCTCTTTCATTAGTATCAGATAAAACTTGATAAGCTTCACTTATTTCTTTAAATCGAGCTTCATCACCACCACTTGGTGAATCAGGATGATATTTTTTTGCAAGCGTACGAAACGCTTTCTTAATTTCATCTGGAGTAGCATTACGTGAAACTCCTAGAATTTCATAATAATCACGTTTTTTACTTGCCATTTTGTCCACCTCTAATTATTTTATTTAGTTGTTGCGTCAACATCAATAACATCATCACTTTTATTATCATCTTTTTTAATATGATCTGTTGGTTCTTGTTTTTGTTGGTTCATAAATTGTTGTGCAGCAGCAAACGCTTGTTTTAATTGTTCTAGTTTTTCTTTTAAATCATCATATTTTTTTTCATCTAGTGATTTTTGTAAATCATCACGTAGTTTTTTCATTTCAGCAATTTGTGGATTTTCTGCTTCACCTTCTTTTGCTGATTTAGTAACTTCAGCAGTCATTTTATCAATATCATAAATATAGGCTTGTGCTTGATTAGATAATTCAATTTCTTCTTTATGTTTTTCATCGTTTTCACGATTCTTTTCAGCATCTTGTACCATTTTTTCAATTTCGTCTTTACTTAAAGTACCACTATTGCTGATAGTAATTTTTTGTTCTTTATTAGTTTTTAGATCTTTAGCACTAACAGATACAATACCATTAACATCTATATCAAAAGTAACTTCAATTTGTGGAACACCTCTTGGTGCTGGTTCGATGCCACTTAATTGGAAACGACCTAGTGAATGATTATCTTTAGCTAGTGGACGTTCTCCTTGTAAAACACTAATATCAACAACGGGTTGATTGTCTTCAGCAGTTGAAAATACTTGTGACTTTTTAGTAGGAACAGTAGTATTACGAGAAATTAATGGTGTCATTACTCCTCCTAAAGTTTCAATACCTAATGATAAAGGAGTTACATCTAATAGTAAAACGTCAGTAACATCACCCGATAATACTCCTCCTTGAATAGCAGCACCTAAAGCTACTACTTCATCAGGGTTAACACCACGATGTGGTTCTTTACCAATTTCGTTTTTAATAACTTCTTGCACAGCTGGGATTCTTGTTGAACCACCAACTAAAATAACTTCATCAATTTCATTTTTGCTTAATTTAGCTTCTTTTAAGGCATCACGAACAGGAGCAATAGTTCTTTCAACTAGTGATTTTGTTAGTTCATTAAATTTGGCACGTGTTAATTTTTCATTTAAATGTAATGGACCTGAGGCATTCATTGAAATAAACGGTAATGAAATATCAGCTTGTACTACTCCTGATAAGTCTTTTTTCGCTTTTTCAGCAGCATCTTTTAAACGTTGCATTGCCATTTTATCTTTTGATAAGTCAACACCATTACTTTTTTTGAATTCACTAACTAAATGTTGAACAATTAAGTCATCAAAGTCATCACCACCAAGTTTGTTATCACCACTAGTTGATAATACTTCAAATGTTCCACCCGCTAATTCTAGAACTGAAACGTCAAATGTTCCACCACCTAAGTCAAATACTAAAATTTTGTGATCTTTATCTTGTTTATCTAAACCATAAGCAATGGCAGCAGCAGTTGGTTCGTTAATAATTCTTTCTACTTTTAATCCCGCAATAATTCCTGCATTTTTAGTAGCTTCACGTTGTTCATTGTTAAAGTAAGCAGGAACAGTAATAACTGCTTTTGATATTTTTTTACCTAGTTTTGATTCAGCAAAGGTTTTAATAGTGCGTAAAATTTCTGCAGACACTTCTTCTGGTTTACGTGTTTTAGTAGCGGCTTTAACTGTTTCTTTAGTTCCCATAATTCTTTTAATTGAACTAACAGTATTATCTGGATCAGTAATAGCTTGACGTTTAGCAACTTCACCAACCATAATTTGACCATCTTTGTAAGCAACAACTGATGGTGTTGTTCTTCCACCTTCGGCATTTTCAATAACTTTTGGCTTATCACCTTCCATTACGGCAACACATGAATTAGTTGTTCCTAGATCGATTCCTAAAATGATTTCTTTATTTGTTGTTTTATTTGTAGACATAATATTTTCACTCCTTAATTTTTCTTTGTTTCTGTTTTTTCTTCTTTAGTTTGAAAAACTTTAACTTTAGTAGTGCTAATGACACGATTATGCAATTCATAACCATTAGCTATAACTTCAACAATAGTATTATTTTTTACATTTTGATAAGCATTGTTTGTATTATCATTAATAATTTCTACTGCCTCATGTTGGTGAGAATTAAATTGATCTCCAACTTTAGCAGTAATTTCTTTTAAACCTTCTTTACCAAGTGCTTTAATTAATTCTTCATAGATAAATTTAAAACCAACTAGGAAATTTTGAACTGCTGCATTATCAGTTTTAAAGTTTAGTGCTCGTTGGAAATTTAATAAAGTATGAACTAAATCTTTAATAATTTTTTGGTTAGCATATTTAATGTGTTCTTTATTTTGAATTTCTAATTCTTTAATGGTATTTAATCTAGTAGCTAGCATTAATTGCTTTTGCTGTGAATTAATTTTATTAAGTTCTGTTGTTAATTCTTTAATTTTTGTTTCTAATTCGATTTCTTTATTTAATGATATTTTTTCTTCTTCGACACTTACTGGTGTTTCAGTAACAGGAGTTGAAATAGTTGTATCTTTAGTTTCTGTTGCTGATACGTTATCAATGTTATCTTTTTTAGCTTTTGTCATTTTATCATCTCATTTCTATTTAAAGTTTTTAATCAATGTTTGATTAATCCAATTTAGAATTTCGGTTAGTTTTTCATATTCTAAACGTTTTGGTCCAACAATTGCAATTTGTCCTTGTTCACCATCATGAATTTTAAAAGTAGTAGTAATCATTGCCATATCGTTATTTTCATTGCCCAGTTCTTCACCAATTTTAATTTGTAGTTGATTATTATTTAATTCATCAAAATACATTCATGGTGATTGTGATTCAATGAATTTAATAATTGTTTTAACCTTATTAATATCATTAAATTCAGGATTTTCTAACATATATTGAACACCATGTGTTGTTGATAGTGGTCGTGAGAAATTAATTAAAGTGTTAACAAATCCTTGAATAATATATTCTGATTTTTGTACTTGTTGTTCAAGAATTGGTTTTAATAAATTTACTTTCTCACTAATTTCACTAATTTTAGTACCAATTAATCTGGTGTTAAAAATATCAATAGCAATTGATAAATCGGTTAATGATGTTTCTTGAATATTAAACATTTTGTTTTGAACATGACCATTACTAGTAATACAAATTGTTAAAGCATTATCATTACTAATCGGTATTAATTCAATTTTCTTTAAAGTATCTTCATTAAGATTAGGACCAGTAACAATACTAATCAAATTAGTCATTTCACTTAAAATACTACTAGTTTTATTTAATACTTCGGTAATTACTAAGTTACGGTTATTAAATACTTCTGCTATTTTTTTCTTCAAGATTTCTAGTTCTTGGTGTTCACCCATATTCATTAAATTATCAACATAATAGCGATAACCTTTTGTTGAAGGAATACGACCACTAGAACTATGTGCTTTTTCTAATAATCCTAATGTTTCTAATTCAACACATTCATTACGAATAGTAGCACTAGAAAAATTAATATTGTTATTATTTTCTAAAATAGTTTTGCTACCAATTGGTAATCCTGTTTTAATATATTTTTCAACAATGATTTTTAAAATTTGTGATTGTCTGTTACTTAACATTGTTCACCACCTTTTTTAGCATTCATTAACATTGAATGCCAATACTTATATAATTATAACTGAGAGTGTAATAATATCAAGACTTAATTGAATTTTATTTTTTTACTGAGAATAAACATATTATCTTTATTGATAGTAATTACCATTCGTTTGTGGGGTATTAGTTCTTCTTTAATAATAGCTTGTGCGATAATAGTTTCAATATAGTGTTGAATATAGCGTTTAATCGGTCGTGCGCCATATTCTTCATCATAAGCATCTTTTAGTATTTTATTAACTACTTCTGATTCATAAGATAATTGTAAATTTTTTTCTTGTCTTAATCGTAATAATAAAGTATCTAATTCTTTAATAATAATTTCTGTTATTACTTTTTTACTTAATGGATTGAAGATAATAATTTCATCAATTCGATTAATAAATTCTGGTCGAAATGATTTTTTTAAGATATTTAATGCTTGTTCTTTACTGTTATCTTTACCACTTAATAGTTCTTGTGAACCAAGATTTGAAGTCATAATAATTATTGTGTTTTTAAAGTCAATTAAGAGACCGTGACTGTCTGTAATTCTACCTTCATCAAGAATTTGTAATAAAATATTTAATACTTCAGGATGGGCTTTTTCGATTTCATCAAAAAGAATGATACTGTAAGGATTTCTTCTTACTTTTTCGGTTAATTGTCCACCATTTTCATAACCAACATAGCCAGGAGGTGAACCTAGTAATTTGCTAACTGCGTGTTTTTCCATAAATTCTGACATATCAATACGAACCATATTTTTTTCGCTATCAAATAAAATATCAGCTAAGGTTCTGGCAACTTCAGTTTTTCCAACACCGGTTGGACCCAAGAAAATAAATGAACCAATTGGACGATTGGGATCTTTAATACCAGCACGAGCTCTAATTAAAGCATCACTTACCAACTGTAGGGCATTACTTTGACCTTTAATTCTTGTATTTAAAGTTAAGGGTAATTTTAATAATTTTTCTTTTTCGGTTGCTAATAAACGAGTAACAGGAATGCCGGTTCATTTTGCAACAACTTTTGCAATATCTTCACTAGTAACATCTTCGCGTAGTAAAGGATTATCTTTTTTTATATTTTCACTATCTTTAAGTTCTTTTTCTAAGTTGGGAATAATACTATATTGTAGTTCACCAGCTTTTGTAAAATTACCTGATAATTGATACAATTCTAGTTCTGATTTAGCATTTTCTAATTTATTTTTTAAACTAGTAATATGGTCTAATGCTGACTTTTCTTTGATTCATTTATCTTCTAATTGTTGTAAAGTATTTTTTTTAGTTTTTAATTGTTTATCGACTTCAATTAGTCTTGTTTGCGAGTTTTCATCTTTTTCTTTGCTTAAGGCTGCTTGTTCAATTTTTAATTGTAAGACTTTTCTTCTTATATCATCTAAATCACTAGGAACCGAAGCAATTTCAGTTTTAATACTAGCACAAGCTTCATCAATTAAGTCAATTGCTTTATCAGGTAAGTAACGATCATTAATATATTTATTAGATAGATAAACAGCTTCTCGTAATGCACTATCATGAATTTTTACACCATGATAAGCTTCAAAACGTTCTTTTAAACCACGTAAGATAGCAGTTGTATCTTCTGTTGTTGGTTCTTTAATAATCATCTTACGAAATCTTCGTTCAAGGGCTGCATCTTTTTCAATGTATTGACGATATTCGTCAAGCGTTGTGGCACCAATACAACGTAGCTCACCACGCGCTAACATTGGTTTTAGTAAATTAGAAGCATCCATTGAACCTTGTGTTCTACCAGCACCAACAATTAAATGTAGTTCATCAATAAATAAAATAATTTTTCCATTAGAATTTTTAATTTGGTTAATAACCGCTTTTAATCGTTCTTCAAACTCACCTTGGAATTTAGCGCCAGCAATTAGTGCTCCCATATCTAGTTCATAAATAATTTTATCTTTTAAGTTACTAGGAACATCACCACGAACAATACGTTGGGCTAAACCTTCAATAATAGCAGTTTTACCAATACCAGGTAAACCGATTAAGACGGGGTTGTTTTTAGTTTTTCGTGAGAGTATTTCTTCTACTTTACGAATATCTTCATCACGTCCAATAATAGGATCCATTTTTCCTGTTTTAGCTTGTACAATTAGATTACGAGCGAATTTATCAAGAATTTTAGGATCATTACTATAGTTAGGGATTTCATTTAATTGCATAATGTCACTCCTCTTTTTAGCACTATAATTACTTGATTGCTAATCATATTAATATACTAACAAATAAAATTAGCAGTTTCAAGTAGTAACTGCTAATTTTATATTTAATTGACTTAGGGATAAGTATTTTCAATTAAAGAAACTTAATATAATATTAATATTTGTGATAGATCTTGTAGGTATTTTAGATCTTAAATATATATTTCTCGTGTAAATAATATATATCATATTTTTAAAAGAATTGATATACTAATTACATAATTGCTAGATAAAAATAAATAATAGTAATTTAATAACTTTTAAATATTAAATTTATAAGGAAATATTATGAAACAATTTAAACAAAAATTAATTTTATTACTTAGTGCTAGCAGTTTATTAGTAACCTCAGTATTAAGTATTAGTTTTAATAATAAAAATCATCAAACTAGTAATAGTAAAGTTAGCGGCTTTCATATTACTGTTAAGTCATCAAATCGTAACTTAGTTAATAGTATTAAATCTTGAAATAATGATTCACAATATTTATATAATAATGTTAAAAATACACCATTAAATGTTAATTTTGATAGTTATGATCAAATTATTAATAATGATTGAACACATAGTAATATTGAAACCAATGATATTATTAATGATCAAGGTTATAGTCAATTAAAAAATATTATTAATGATAATAGTAGTTATTTTAAAAATGCAGAAGGTTTTCTTACTGCAGGTGTTTTTGGTCATACTTTTAATGAAAAAAGTAATAATTTAATTTTACAATATCATCAAACAATTAAAGAAAGTATTGATGCAGGACTTTTTGCAACAATATATGAAGCAAGTGACATTAATACTTTAATGGAAGTTCCATATAATTTACAACCAACTACTAATTTTCAAAAATCTAATTTTGAAACGCGTGCTAAAATATTTCCAATTGGACCATTTGCAAATACTAAGGATAGTTTTAGTAATGAAATGTTTGTTTTTTATGTGCATCCTCCTTTTAAAAAATTAGGATTAGAAATTTCTATTAATAATGAAAACAGAGAAATAAAAAAAATTGTTAAAACTAATAGTAATAAAACTTTTGACTATGCTATTTTAAACCAAGATTATAGTAAAAATAAGCCCACTATATATAATGTTAAATGAAATGATAGTGATGGTAGTACTGTTTTAAGACAAGAAACACTTACTATTAATAGTTCTATGCCAGACATTCAAGTTATTAATGAAAAAGAAGATAAATCTTCATTAATTCATCAATATTTTATTAATGATGAAAAAAATAGTAATTTACAAATGATTGCTTTTAGTCAAATTAAATCAGAAGCTGTTATTACTGCTAATGTTAGTGAAGATAAATGAACATATCAGCGTGTTGATGATAATCTTGTTCCGCAAGAAGAAAAGGTAACACCTATTTCAAATCAACCATTAAAAACATATCAATCTGAAGATCATACTATTTATTTATTACAAAGAATAGTAAATGATAAAGTTGATAATTCTTCAAGACAATATTTAAATATTTATAATATTAATCCTTTATCAACTAAGTTTTCTGGTTTTACTAATTTTGCTAATAGTCAATCTGGTATTGAATTTAATCAGTATTTACAAGAAACTACTAATATAGATTGTGCAATTGATGTACTAAATCCAGGTCAATTACATTATTGATTATTATTTTATGAGCACGATTTAATTACTCATTTATATGCTAATGTTAAACATGATGAAAAAAATAAAAATAACCCTTTTGCTTTAGCAGAAATAAAACCAAAGACAACAACTTTAATTAATAATTGAAATATTATAATTATTGGTAGTACTTTTTTATTAGTTATTATTGCTATTCCAGTAGTTATAGCAATATTAAGAAGAATAAAAATTAAAAAGTAAGTGGTTAATTGAAGTAAGCCTAGTCATTATAGATATAGTTTATTAAATTTTAATCATATAGATAGTATAAAAATTTATGTAATATTGATAAAAATAATTAAATTTTCGATACTAAATATAGAAAATATGATATTATTTTTTTAAAACTTAATATAAGTTTTAAATTCATTACTTATTCAAAAGTAAATGAGTTTTTTTATTTTTTTAAAAAAGGAGAAGTTAATAATGACTTGATTAGAAGTAGAAAAGGCAATTGCAGATTTAGATGAAAGACAAAAAGATGAAACTAATTTTATATTAGTTGATAGTAATTATCATCCAGAAATGACTAAGAAAAAATACAAATACTGAAAAAAATTTAAAACAAAACATTCAACAGCAGCAAAAACATTAAAAATTATTTCTGCATCTACTAAAGGACTTGTTAAGGGGGGTTATGAAGGTATTCCTGAAGGTGCTGTTAGAGGTACTATTATTGGTGCTGGTGGTGTTTTGGTTACAACTTTTTTTGTATCTCCACCTGCCGGCATTATTGTTGCAGGAGCTGCTGTTGCTGGTGGTGTTACTTATGCAGTTGTTAAAGGTAGTCATGTAGCTATTATAAAAGGAAAAGTAGCAGCAAAAAAATTTGATAAAAAGAAAAAAGTACAAAAACAAGATTTAGAAGAAGCACAAAAACACGCAATAAATTCTAATACAGATTTACAAAATAAAACAAAAACTAAATCAAAAAAATCAATTAATTTATAGGATAGGTAATTTTTAATTTCATTAAATTGTGGAAAACTATTTTTATTTTTATTTTAAATTTTTGTATTAAAATAAGTGTTATTTAATAAATATAAATCTTATTTAATTATTGATAAAATCATGTTAAAATTGTAAAGAATTATATTATAGAAGAGGATAAGTATGGAAAATAAAAACCAAGAAGTTAATTTTGAAAATAATAGTGAAAATACATTTCCAAGAACTAAGTTTTTTCTAAGTGTTGGTTATTTAATAATACAAGTATTAATTCCAGGAATTATTCTTTTTTTTACTACTAGTACTGATTTTACTTTTAAATTGCCTTTTTGAATAATGGTACTTTCTAGTTTAAGTTTAATTATATTTACTTTTATTATAACCTTTATTACATATAAGTTAAAATTACATCAATTAGATCAATTTACATATAGTATTCCATTTGCTTTTGTTTTATCATTATTTTATTTGTCAGGATACTTTTTAACTCCTCAACAAATTTTAATACGTTTTATTATTTCAATCGCTGGTGCTGTTATTGGTATTTTTTTAACGAGTATTATTTTATTATTAGTATTAAGAAAAAAACAAAAAAAATCATATATTAAGTTATAATAAGTGATATAAATCTAAAAAAATAAAACGAAAAAAAGGAGCGTAATATATGTTACGCACCTTTTTAAATATATGTTTTTTATTTACTGTATAAAAATTATTCAATATCTAATTCTCATACATTTGTAATTGTTCCAGCAAATAGTTTTTTATCAACTATTAATGATGAATATACTGAAGCATTTAATTAATATTTGTTTTTTACTTGACTAAAGCTTGAATCAAGTTCATAAACATTATTATTATCAGTAGTAGCATATATTTTGTTATTTAAATCTTCTATTGATAAAGAAAAAATTTTACCATCTTTCAAATTAATTTTTTCTGTTATTTCATTTTTGATTAAATCATACTGATAAATTTTGTCTTCTGTTGCTAATATTAATTCAGTATCAGATAGTGCTTTAATATCAAAAATAATATTACTTTTATTTTTAAAATCATATTTTAATTTATGGGTTTTAGTTTCTAAATCAATTTCTCATAATTTCCCTTCACTAGTGCTAGCGTATATTTTATTTTCTGCAATTTTAACTAGGGCATTTACATCACCTCAATCGTCAAAACGATATTTTTTAGTATTACCAGTATTAATATCTAATTCATAAACATTACCAATACCAGTACCAACATATAACTTATCTTTTGAACCTTCAATTAAAGTTTTAGAATCATACTTATCACCAAATCCAATGAATTTCTTTTCTGCAGTTTCAGTTTCTAAATCAATTTCTCAAATTGTATTTGTTATTGTACCAACATATACTTTACCATTTGATGCTTTAATTAAACTATTTATACGTTCTTCATTTAATTGATATTTATTGATTTTTGTATTATTAGTAAAATCAATCTCTCAAATATTTCCGTTCTCTGTTGCAGCAAATATTATACTATCTGAGATTTGAAGAAATTTATTTATTTTTCCATCATTTAATTCATATTTATTAGAAATTTGACCTTCACCTATGATAATTGTTAGATTAGTAGTTAAATTTTTAAATGAATCATAATTATAATTAATTTTTGCATTAATAGAACCACTAACTGTGAAGTCTTCATCTTTTAAATCAATTTCTTTATTATTAGTAATTTTGTTTAATGAAAATAAATTATTTTTAAAAGAATTTTTAATTTCAGAAATTAATGAATTTTTAATAAATTCAGCATTAATTGAATCATTTAATTCCATTACTGAACTTTGAAAATTAACTTTTTTTGTATATTTTGTTTCATTAATAGCATCAACAATTTTTTCAGAAGAAGCATTAATATTAATTATTAATAAAGTTTCTTTATTTTTAATTTCTCCATAATTAAAAATGATTTTAGCATTAATTATACCTCATTTATCTAAATCTTCTTGTTTTAAATCTTCTTCATTATTAGTAATTTTATTAAATTTAAAATCTTCGAATTTAAAAACATTTTTAATATCATTATTTTTTATTTCATTTTTAATAAATTCAGATTTATTAATTTTTTTATTGATAGATTCTAAACTATCTTTCATTGTTATATTAACTGTATATGTAGTTTCACTAATAGCATCAACAATTTGTTTATCTGAATATTTTACACTGATTTTTAAATCAACAAATTGATTTTTAATTTTTCCATAATTATAATTAATTTTTGCATTAATAAGTCCTATTTTTTTAAAGTCATTATTATTAATTTCTTCATTTTTTTCATTTATAATTTTATTTAATGAAAATAAATTATTATTAAAATTTTTTTGATTAATTTCATCTAATGAATTTTTAATAAAGTCTGAACTAATGTTTGTTTTTAATTCATCTATAGTACTATTAATTATAATATTATCAAGTGAATAATTAGTTTGATTAATTGCATTTACTATTTTTTGATCATTATTTTTTTGTTTTTCTTTTATTGCACATGATGCAATACTTAAAGACATTGGTAATACAACAGTTAATACACCAACTGTTGCTAGCATTTTTTTATAACTTAATTTTCTTTTCATCTTTCACGACTCCAAAGTGTTATTATATTGTTTTTTTTGTTTGAATTTCAATACTTAAAAAGGAATGAGTTAAATTGAATATCAATTTTATTTTCATTCCTAAATAATTTTTTAATGTTTTAATTTACTATTGATCAGTTTACATTAGTTTTAATTTATATTGATTTGTTGAAGATTTTTTTTGTGAATTTAGTGAATTTGCTTCTTTTTTTATTGAAGAAAAATCTTGAATCTTATTTACTTTTTTATTAATTTTATATCCTTGTTTCAATATTTGATATTCTGGTCTAGATTTTACATAACTACTGCCTTTATCAACAATATATTTACCACCTTTAGCAATTACAATACCACCAGCAGTTGCTTTTAATGTATTCATTAATGATGCTTCTGGATTTAATACTGCATTTAATACACCACCACCAGCACCACAAATTAATGATGTTCCAACTTTAGTTTTATTTTTATCTTTATTTTTTACAGCTTTTTTAATTTGATAACCTGCTATTCCTCCGGCTGCAGCACCAATCGCAATGTTGGTAACAGGCACTGGATTTGTTCATGAAAGACCGTCAATTGCTCCTAATCCAGCACCAAACAATGGTAAATAATCAATTGTTTCATTAATGATATTTTTATCTTTAGCCATCTCTTTTAATCTTCCTTTCTAAAAATAAAAAAACTCATTTACTTTTTAACAAGTAATGAGTTAAAAACTTATATTAAGTTTAGAAAAATAATATCATAATTTTAATAATAATTATAAAAAAATATTAATTACATAATTTAGTGTAGATATAATTATAGTTACATTAAATATTAAATATTAAAGATATATTTTTTTATTTTTCTTTTTTAGTAATTTTTATATTTAAATTATGTGTATAATTACTAAATTTTGTATTGCTTTTAATAAAAAATACTTTATAATATTTAAGACTGTTTATGCAGTTTCAACCGCTCTACTTTAGGTTAACAAGTGATTTATTCCACCTATAAGGCGAGTCTAAACTGGAGGTAATAAGAAAAATGTTTGTAGTTATTCAAACAGGAGGAAAACAAATTAACGTTTCCTATGGTCAAGAGATTTTTGTTGAAAAACTTGTTGGCAAAGCTAAAGATAAGATTATTTTTGACAAAATATTGATGATTGATCAACAATTCGGTAAACCTTTCCTAAAAGGTGCTGAAGTTCATGGTGAGATTATTAAACAAGATAAATCAAAAAAGATTCGAGTGTTTAAATATAAACCTAAGAAAAATTCAAAAACAATGTATGGACACCGTCAGCCATATACAAAGGTATTAATTACTGATATCTTACTTGGTGGTAAAAGTCTTGTTGATAAGAAGACTGAACAATCAAAACCAGTAATTAAAGATGAAGTAAAAAAAGAAGTAATTTCTGAAGTAGTAACTCCTATTATTAAAGAGCCAAAATCAGTAGTTAGTAAAGTAAAAAAAGAACTTACAAAAGAAAAAGTTGTTAAAACTAAATCAGTTGTTAAGGATAATATTACAGAACCAGATAACACTAAAACTGTTGTTAGTGAAGGTAATTTAAAAACTATTTTTGATCATAAAAATATGACTGTTAAAGTTGTTAAAGAAGATGATGAAAATAATAAAAAATAATTTAAGGTAATATTAAATTATGGTTAAAGTTACTTATAATTACCAAAATAGTAACATTGTAGAAGTTATAATTACTGGTCATGCTAATTTCTCAAAAATTGGAAATGATATTGTTTGTGCAGGGATTTCAGCCATTGTTATTGGTACATTAAATGCACTTCATGAACTTGATAATAATCAAGTTCAAGTAATTAATAATACTGCTGGATTAGTTAAACTTAAAGTTGCTAGTTTCACTAATAATAGTCAAATCATTTTAAAAACAATGCTTTGACAATTAAAAACTATTAAAGAACAATATCCAAAATATATTAACATAAAGGAGGTGTAATTATGTTTTATAAATTAAATTTACAATTATTTGCTTCAAAAAAAGGAGTGGGTTCAACTCGTAATGGTCGTGATTCACATTCTAAACGTTTAGGTGCTAAAATTGGTGATGGACAAAGTTTAAAAGAGGGAACAATTATTTATCGTCAACGTGGAACTAAAATTCACCTTGGTGAAAATGTAGGACGTGGTGGTGATGATACCTTATTTGCTTTAAAATCAGGAATTGTTAAGTATACTATTTTTAAAAAAAATAAAACACGAGTTTCAGTTATACTTGATAAAAAGTAAAAATAAATTTTTAATAATAAAAACCTATTTTCAATGCTATCATATTTTGAAGATAGGTTTTGTTTGTTTATTTTATGTTTAATGATATGATAGGAGAAAATAATGAAACATATTACTTTAATAATTACTGGTAGTATTGCAGCAAACAAAGCCTTAATTTTATTAAAACAATTAAAAAAAGAATTTTTAGTTGATATTATTTGTACTAAAAGTTCTTTACATTTTCTAGAAGATAAAACATTTTCTTATTATTCTGAAATGTTTGAACAAGAATCATATGTTAAAGGAGATTTAATTACTCATACTAATTTAGCGATTAAAACAAATTTAATTGTTGTTTATCCTGCTACTATGAGTTTTATTAGTAAAGCAAATTTAGCAATTGCTGATAGTTTAGAATTATCAGTATTTTTAGCTTCCAAAGCAGAAAAGATATTATTTCCAGCAATGAATCATAATATGTATCACAATCAAAGTTTTCAAAAAAATTTATTAGAATTATCTAATTTTGAAAATATTACTATTATTCCTCCAGATTCAGGAATGTTAGCTTGTAAGATGATTGGTGATGGACGGGTTAAAAGTCCAGATAATGCATTAGCAATAATTAAAGATTTTTTTAAAAAAAATATTGATTTATCTGATAAAAAAATTTTAATTAATATTGGTCGCACTAGAACTTATATTGATCCAATTCGTTATATTACTAATAATTCTTCAGGAAAAATGGGTAAAGCATTAGTAGATGCTTTTCTTAAAACTAACGCTAAAGTAGTATTAGTTGCAGGTGATTGTGATTTTGAAATTAAATCGCAAAAAAACCTAACTATTATTAAAGCGAATACTAATGAAAAAATGTTCTTAGCAATGAAAGAAAACTTTGATAATGCTGATATTGTAATATGTGCTGCTGCTTTAAATGATTATAAAGTAAGTAAATATATTCCTAATAAAATAATTAAAAATAAGAATGAAAATTTATCTTTATCACTGATTGCTAATATTGATGTATTGGCATTTTTAGGTAAGCAGAAAGCACAACAAGTTTTAATTGGTTTTGCTGCTCAAGAAGTTAATGATAAAAATCTTGGTATCGAAAAAATGAAAATTAAAAATTGCGATGGTATTTGTATTAATAATATTAGTGTTATGGGTAAAAATGAAACAGAAATTAATTTTTATTTTAAAAATAATAATTATAATTTGATTGGTTCAAAAGTGGAAGTTGCTAAACAGATAGTTGATATTATAAGTAAAAATATTTTAAATTATTAATATAATAAAAATAGAATTTGAGTATGTAATTAATTTGTATCAATAAATATATAAGAAAACGTTATATATTTAAGTATATTTTTAGGAAATGTTTAGTAATCTGTGTAACTTACAAAAATAACTATGTTTAATTAATTCTAGTAAATATAATTAAATGACTAGAAAGAGTGAGTTACAGATGGCTAAAAAAGATAACTTTAATAATAATGATCCAATATCAAAAGCAGTAGATTTATTACTAGAAAATACTGAAGATTTAACAACAGTTTTTAAACCTGGCGGTTTATATAAAGAATTAACAAAAAGATTAGTTGAAAAAATGTTGAATTCTGAAATGCAAAATTATTTAGGATATGAAAAAAATCAACATAGTACTACTGAAAATGCTCGTAATGGTACAAGTTCAAAAAAATTAATAACTCAACAAGGTAAAATTGAAATTGATGTACCAAGAGATCGCAATAGTAATTTTACTCCTGTAATAGTTCCTAAAAGGCAGAGGCTTTTTAATAATCTGTGTATTTTTGTTTTACAAAGTTACTAATTTAGATTAATTCTGTCTTCAAATTTTATCATAAAATGAGCAATTGCTGTATTTCAATTTTGAATAGGCAATGTTCATTTTTTTGTTATATTTTCAATTGCCAAGTAAAATATTTTGAAAACTGCCATATCATTAGGAAAAACTTTTTTATTTCTGATGATTTTTCGTAATTGACTATTAACAGATTCAATAGCATTTGTAGTATAAATCACTCTTTTGATTTCTACTGGATAACTAATAAAAACCATTAAATTATCTCAATTTTTATATCAAGATTTAGTAATTTGAGGATATTGTTTATTTCATTTACTTTCAAACGATTCTAAAGCTTGCATTGCTTGTTCTTCACTACATGCACTATAAATTGGTTTTAAATCTGCAACTAGACCTTTTCGATGTTTGTATGAAACATATTTTAAACTATTTCTAATTTGATGAACAATGCATAATTGATGTTCTGTTTTAGGATAAACTGATTGTATTGCTTCTGACATGCCTGTTAAATTATCACTACAAGCAATAAGAATATCATTTAAGCCACGATTTTTCATTTCTGTGAAATTAGATAATCAAAACTTAGAACCTTCATTTTCACTAATTCATAATCCTAAAACATCTTTTTTGCCTTCTAAATCAACTCTGGAATGGCAACCCTTTTTAGGACTATTTTTTGGTAGACATTTGTTTTTGATAACTAATTGGAGTTAGGTAGTTTAGAGTACTGTGAATTCTTATGTTGTTATATCAATTGATGTAATCAAATAATTCTAATTTTAATTGGATTAATGATATAAAATTTTTATCATTAATAAATTCAATTTTGAAAGTTTTAAAAGTTGCTTCAGCAACAGCATTGTCATAAGGACATCCTTTTTTGCTTAAAGATCGAGTTATGTTGAAAGCTAATAAAAGTTTATCAATAGTTTTATTATTGAATTCATTACCGCGATCAGTATGAAATATTTCAATATCTTTTAAACAGTGATTTGATTGCATAAATGCTTGATATACTAATGATGCATCTTTTTTAACTCCAACACTATGTCCAATAATTTCGCGGTTAAATAGGTCGATTAATAGGCAAATATAGTTTCATTTACCATTAACTTGAACATAAGTTAAATCACTAACAATAACTTCATTTTTAATTCTATTATTAAAGTTTCTATTAACAAGATTGGTTATTTGACTATCATTGACTTTATTATGATAATTTTTGAATGATAATTTAGTGTATTTTGATATTAAATTATGCTTATTCATAATTTCTTTAATTTTTCTGCGTGATAAATAAATTTCTTGGTTTGCTAGTATGACTTTTAATCTTCTAGTACCATAAACTTCTTTATTTTCTTTAAAAGCACTAATAACAGCTTGTTCATAAATATTATTTTGAATTTTATTTTTTTTCTTTAAATTAAAATAATATGTTGATTTAGAGAGTTTTAAAAAATGACACATTGTGCGCATTTTATATTTAGATTTATTATTTGCAATAATCTCTATTTTCTGCCTATTATTAGTGCTGCTTGCTTTAAAATATCAATTTCCATTCGTAACTGTTTTAATTCTTTATTTGCTTGAATTAATTGTTTTTCTAAATCTGAAAGATTATCTTTAGTTTTAAAACTACCTGAATTAGTAAATTGCTTAATTCAATTGTAAGTAGCTGCTCTTGTAACATTGTATTCTTTAACAAGGCAAGATACTGATTTGCCACTTTGATATAAAGCTACTATTTGTTTTTTAAATTCATCTGAATATGAGTTAATAGTGACCATAATTATAATTCCTTTCTTTTAACTAATTTGTTCACTTGTCTATGTAATTAGTGTCCAATAAAGTGTAACCCATCCAGATTTTTTACAATCATTGACTTTACAATATAAAAAATTAAAAGTTGGTTATTTTGTTAATGCAAAAGATGGCGTATTAAATCAAGCATTAGTTGAAAATATTGGTTGCTTTACTGAAACTAATATTAAACAAATTTTAAAGCATATGATTGGTGATAGAACTTATAACATTGATATGTATACCAAAATGGTTAATTTTAAATGTTATCAAATAAATACAGCAATACAATTATTATAAATTAACCATTTCAATTTAAAGATAACTAAAAATAAAATAAAACTTATTAAAGTAAAATTTAATAAGAATTTTTGAGTTATAAAAGTAAGTATTATTGTTGACTAATATTTTACAAGTGTTAAGATTAACATACAATTGCATATTGAAGTCTAAATTATTCTCGTCTAATCTTATAATTTAAAGACAAATTTGAATATTATTGACAACATCGGTACGCTCCCAAATTTTTATTATATCTAAGTGTCCATTTTTAGCCGCTATTATTAAAGCAGTATTATTAAATTTAGTTCTATGTAGAATTACATCAGAGTTTATTTTAATTAAAGTATCAACTATTTCCAAATAACCTTTTCTGGCGGCTATTATTAAAGCAGAGTCACCAAGGTTGTTTACATGATTATTAATGTCATTATCTTTTGTTATTAAAACTTTAACTGTTTCTGTGTGTCCGTTTTCAGTAGCTCATATTAGAGCAGTATCACCAAATATATTTGTATCATTAATATAAGCACCACTTTTTAATAAAGTTTTAATTGTATTTACATGCCCATTTTGTGCTGCTGATATTAGAGCGCTATCACCAATTCAATTTTTGTGATTAATAATCTTACTATTTGTTGCTAATAAAGCGTTAACTACTTCTGTGTGTCCCTTTTTAGCAGCCATTCTTAAAGCATCATCACCAAAATCATTTATATGGTTAATATTAACGTTATTTTTTAATAAAATTTGAACAATTTTTAAATTACCATGTTCAGCAGCTATTGTTAATGGACTATTATAATGTTCATCTACATAATTAACATCAGCATTATTTTTTAGTAAAGTTTGGGTCAATTCTAAATCATCATGTTTAGCGGCTTTAATTAATTTTTCATTTTTATTAATTTTTATAGTTGTATTTAATTTAGATATTTCTTTTAAATTAGACATTTTTTTCTCCTATCAAATTAAAAAACCTATTTATTTTAGTTTTAAAATAAATAGATTAAAAACTTATATTAAGTTTGAAAAAATTATATCATAAGATTTATTTCTATAGTAAATATAGATAATTGCTATTTAAAATTGCAAACTTTAATATTAATTAGCCGTTATAATCATTTTTTAAATACTTTAATGTATCCCATTTTATTAATTGACTTAGCACACAATAAGTCATGATTATTCCTAAAACAATTGGAATATAGACTGGCGGTGGTCCTATCATATTCATTTGATGACCAATGTAAGTATAAGGTAAACCTAATCCAATGGTACAAATAACAATTGCCATTATATTCACCGGTCAAGTACCACGACTTTGAATAAAAGGAATTTTTTCAGTTCTAAACATTTGTACTATTAATGTTTGTGTTAATAAACCTTCAATAAATCATCCTGAGTTGAACATATTAATATTTTCTGCAGAAGGATTACCAAAGACACCAAATCCAAATCCTAAAATTGCAAAAGTAGAGATATCAAAAATGCTACTTATAGGTCCATTAATAAAAGCAAATGGTAACATTCCTTTTGGATTTCAGCGTTGTGGTTTTAATAAAAATGATGGATCAACACGATCAAAGGCAATTGTAAATTGTGAAATATCATATAATAAATTTTGAAATAATAATTGTACTGGTGACATTGGTGCAAAAGCAAATCATGCTGATGCTACTAGCACACTAAAGACATTACCAAAGTTAGAAGCAATTGTGATTTTAATATATTTTAAAATATTACCAAAAATGCGACGACCTTCAATAATACCTTTTTCTAAAACTAATAATGATTTTTCTAATAAAATGATATCTGATGCTTCTTTTGCAATATCAGTAGCATTATCAACAGAAATTCCAACATCAGCATTTCTTAATACTAAAGCATCATTAATACCATCACCCATGAAACCAACGACGTGATCATTACTTTTTAAAGTTTGAATAATCTTTGCCTTTTGTAATGGGTTTAGTTTAACAAAAATATTATTATTTTCAACAATTCTTTTTAATTCATATTCAGTTAGGCCAGTTAATTGTTCACCAGAAATTAATCCTTTAATTTCTAGATTAACACGATTACAAATTGCTCTTGTTACTAATTCATTATCACCAGTTAATATTTTAAGATCAACACCATGTGTTTTTAGCAATTTGATCATTTTTGTTGCTGTAGGTTTTGGTGTATCAAGAAAAGTTACAAAACCAAGAAAAATTAAATTTTTTTCGTTTGTTTCATTATATTTATTATTAGTAAGATTTGTATCTTCATATGAGACACCTAAGACACGTAATCCTTGTTCATTTAATTTTGTTATTTTTTTATTAACCATTTTCATTAAATCAGAATTTAATGGTATTACTTTATCTTGATAAACTATACGATTACATGTATTAATAACTTCTTCAATTGCACCTTTACAAATTAATTTTTTATTATTTAATTTATCTTCTAAAACAACTGTTAATTTACGACGATTAAAATCAAAAGGAATTTCATCAATTTTTTGATAATAATTACTTATATTTTTTAATTTGTTTTTTTCTCCAAATTCAAGTATTGAATTATCCATTGGATTTTTTATTCCTGTTTGAAAATAACTATTTAAATAAATAAACTTAATTAAGTCATTATTTGTTTTATTATCCAATGTTATATGGTTGACTACTTCAATATTATCATTAGTTAAAGTTCCTGTTTTATCAGTACATAAAATATCAATTGCACCTAAATTTTGAATAGCAGCTAGTTGTTTAACAACTACTTTTTGTTTACTCATTTTACTAGCACCTCGCGCTAGATTAGAGGTAACAATCATTGGTAGCATTTCAGGAGTCAAACCAACAGCAACCGAAATTGAAAAAATAAATGCTGCAGGTCAATTGTTTTTTAAAAGACCATTGATAATTAACACAATGGGTACCATTACTAGCATAAAGCAAATTAACATTAAAGTAACGCGTTTAATTCCTTTGGAAAAACTGCTTAATGGACGTTGTTTATTTATTGTATCAGCAATAGTAGCGAAGTAGGTGTTAGTAGCTGTTGCTATAACAATAGCAATTGCACTTCCAGAGACAACACTTGTTCCCATAAAACAAATATTTTGTAAATCAAATAAGTTTTGATATGTAGGATCGTTAATAGCGTGTTTTTCAGCAGGTAGTGATTCTCCTGTTAATGATGATTGATTAATAAATAAATCATTGCTTAATAAAATTTTTAAATCAGTAGGAATTAAATCACCCGCTGATAAATAAATTAGGGCGGTTGTCAAATTTACGAAATAATTAATTATCATATTAGTAACTTATTTCCAAAAATGAATTATTTGAAAAGTAATGAAAAATTAGACAAAATTACTCTCTTTAACCCTTAAATTTAAATTTATATTCGACGTATTTTAAAAATATACATTTAAAAAAAATTATTCTCAAACTTATTAAGGAAAAAGACAAGAAATAATCTTGTCTTTTTTTGTAATTGTAAAATTTTAAAATTTTTAATAACCGTCTTTAACGCTATTATCAACACGTGTTAAGGAATTAAAAAAGTGAACTACAACACAGTTGTTAAAAATAGTAGCTAGCATGTGGACTTGCATGAATAAATAAAAAGTGGAGTGATACCTAATAAATTATACTAACCATTAATGGTAATTCTTGGGGTGGGAGCGAATTGGAAACTAGTATATATAGACCTGTTGTAGGGACCTATTGTATTAATTCTATTCTTTATTTAACCAACCTTGCCACTCCCCAGTGAGCAAGTGTTGGTTTTATTTTTTATTTTTTTTGAAAAATTTTTTTGGGCGAGAAAATAAATTTCAAACTTGTAAAAAAAATTGAGCGGTGCCGGTTCAATTAAAATATTAATTTATTAAACATAAATTAAATAAATATTGAATCGAATGCCTCATCGTTTTTTTAAAATTTTTAAATTATTTACGAGCCCAGAATTTCTGAAATGAATAAAACTAATAATAGTAATATTAATAAACTAAAAATCAAAATATATGTCCTTTATGCTAGAAAGCAACAGGACATATTAGTAAAGGATTATTATGGCAATAGAAATTCTTGATTATGAAGCACTAAGAAAGATTGATAATAAAATTAAAAAAAGAAGAAAAAGATGTGTTGAATGTAATGAATTATATGAAGATGACAAAATCCAAATGCTTTATCGCTTTAAAACAGAATTAGAAGCAGAACAACATGATATTAGAAAATTTGAAGATGATTATGATATTGAAGAACATTTAGATTATAAAAACCCATATGGATATGTTTGTGATTGATGTAGAAGTGATTAATTATGCAAATAGAGTTTAAAAAAGAACAAATTATTAAAGATAAACCACAATCTATTCTTATTGATTATTTTGAATATAAATTATCGCTTCCAAAATGAATGATTAAAAATAATTCTTTTATTGTTGATAACAGTTACACATATTGAGTTTTTAATTTAGAAAATATTAAAAGAGAACTAAATGGTAATGAATTAATAAAATTATTAGAACCATATATTAAAGACCAAAAAATAACTGTTAATAAACCAACGCCTCCAAAAGAATATTATCTTAATGATATAAAACTAGAACCATTAACATTTTATGAACAGTATAATAGTTGATTTATTGGTGAAATAACAGATAACAAAACTAAAATTACTAATCCTTGTTTTAAATATAACATTACGTGAGAAGAAAACAGAAAAGGTTTTAAAATAAATAATCCATACAAACATGATGATTTACCAATTAATTATATAGTTACTTCTTATAAAGAAATTTCAACTCATAATGAAAAAGTATTTTTGTTGAACATGTAAACAACATAAATTAGATTATTTATTCTTTAATACTGATGATATAAAAACAAGACAAAACTTTTTAAGAGATAAAAATAGTAAAGCAATTTGTTATGACTGTATTTTAAATATTAGATTAAGTAGGAGGTATAAATATGGATAAAGAATATTTAACTAAAAGAGGAACGATTTATATAACGGACAGTGATGATATTGAATTTAAAATAGGACTAATTAAACTGATTGATGATTTAAAAAAATATAATTTAGTTTGTGGTCATAAAGAATTTATCGAAGAATGCAAATATTGCTGAAGTAATTGTGATTTGGAAATTATCAAAACAGTTGTTAGAGGTTAAGTGGGAGGTTTAAATATGAATAAACAAAAACCATTTTCTTATAAAGACCAAGAAATAATTAATGAATATAATAAAAAACGTAATCAAGAAATAACAAAAGAACATTTAAATAATATAGAAAAATTAAGAGAAGATTTTAAAAAAGAAATAATTAATGAATATAAAGAAAAATTAATTAATAAAATACTTGATTATGAAACCTTTTATATTAGTGATACACAAGGTTTAACTCCATTCGGATTTATTATTAAATTAAGAGATGAAATTAAAAATGGAGACTTTGATTAATAATGCAATATGACTTAATTATTGGAATTGACCCAGCAGGAATAGGTAATAATGGAATTGTTATATATTCAAATGAAACAAATAATATTGTTTTTAATGAAACATTTAAAACTAAAACAGTTTTAGAAAGTAAAAATTTGTATAAAAAATACTTTTTATTAATTAAAAAACATTCTGATAATAAAAAAATATTAGTTATTGTCGAAAATTTCTTTTTAAATTCAAAACAATTATTAACTAATCCATTAGTAACTCCTAAAATTATTGGTGCATTAATGGTATTAGCACAAGATGTTATGAACTGAGATTATTTAGAAAGTGAACCAAAAAATAAAAATAAAATAACAGAATATAAAGGAAATATAAAATTAACAAAACATGAACAAGATGCTTATAAGCATATTCAATATTATTTAAAAAATCATAAAAAAATATTAATTTTTGATAATTATTTAAGGAAATTATAAACATGAAAGATAAAGCAAATTATGTCAAATTAACAGTCAAACTTAGTAATACTATTGAAGCAAAATACCATGAAAAAGGTAATAAAGAATTATATTATAGTGTTCGAGGTCAATGAAATGGTTTAAACTATGTTACTTTAATTTTTAATAACCCAAAATTTTATAAACGATGTATTTTATTAAACAAAAATGATGAAATTATAGTAACTGGTCAAATCTTTAATACTTTAAACATTCCTAAAAATCGTGCATTTTGTTCAATTAATGTTAAATGATTTAAAAAATGAAAGGAATAACTAATGAATAAATGTGAACATGAAAATGTAAGTATTGAATTAATATTTAGATGTGATAATTGTAAAGCTGTTCAATTTCAACATCCAAAGGAGAGTAAATAATGACTGAAAAAGAAGCTCTTAAATTAGCAAAAAAATTAGAACCAAAAATTAAAGGACATGGAGTTGTGGGTGAATATATTGATAATGGTTGAAATATTTATTGTAAACAAGTAATTAAAGGTGATGCTAAAGAAGATTGTTGAGAAGCTAGTATATTTATTGATGATTTAAAAGGAGAATAACTAATGAATAGATGTACATGAACTGAAACAATAACATTTGAAAAATTTATTCATGAACCACATTATGATGAAATTAAAAATGAACAAAGACAAAGACAATGTGAAAATATGACAGATGAGCAATTTGATGAATATCGTAGAACATATTGTAAAAAACATAGAATTAAAGTTGATGAAATTAATAAATCAAAACATAAAAATTGTATTAATAAAGAAAAATTAATTAATTTTATTATAACAACTCTAAAAGAAAATAAAGAATCTAATTCTAGTGATTCATTTAAAATAGGACAAGAAAGTGTTTTATTTAATCTTCAGATGTATATTAATGAAGGAGACTTTGATTAATGATTATATTACCTACTTTGTTTGAAAATAAAGATGAAATTGAAATATTATCACCATTTCCAAAAGCAATTCATACAAGTAATGATATTAGAGCAATTATTTTAAGACAATATCCAAATGTTAAATCAAAACACATAATTGTTTCTGACCCGGAAAGTAATGTTGCATTAATAGTTGGTGATAATGATGTTTATCAAGGTTGAATTAAAGTAACAATTAAAAAATTAGAAAATTAAAGGAGATTAAAATGCCAAATATAGAAAATCAATCAAATTATACTTTAACTAAATTAATTAGAACCGGTATAAGCCCAATTTGTGCAATGATAGGTACAAGTGCTTATTATGGTCAAGTGATTGTAAATCCAGTATTAGGTTCAATTAATAGTTTATTATTTGGTAAAAAATTAGGTTTAGATATTTGAAATTTAAATCAAAGACCAAATACTAAAAATAAATTAATTAATAGTAGTAAAAAAATCTTATTAGGTTTAGGAACAATTGGTTTAGCAAATTATAGTAAATGAACAGAAAATAATATTAATCCTATTATTCCAACAACACCAACTCCAATAACTACTACAACTACAACAGAAGGTCCTCCATGATTATTATTAAATAAACAAGAACATCAGTCATTAATGGATTGAGATACATATATTAGTTTAAATGCTTATGGTATTTCAAATCTTATTAGTGGATTAACTGAGTTAATACCTAATAAATTTGAAACAATAAGAAAGATTTGTAATATGGCTACTGGTGGATGTTTAATATCAAGTGGTGTAGCAATGGGTATAAATAATGATTTTAATAATGCTTATGCAATTCCTACTATTGTTGCTGGTGGAAGTGAAATAATCCATAATTTACTACCTATGGAAACTACACATCATAATGAAGAAATGCAAGAAACATCATTTAATGATGAAACTGCAAGATTAGTAAATGATAATAGATTCACAATTAATAGTGAAACAACTAGTCAATACGGTAGTGATAATATGAGCGAAGTAGCATTAAATCACAATAATGCTTCATTAAATTGAGATTATAATCACATGAGTTTATAAAGGAGGTGAATAATTTATGAATAAAGAAAAAATACTTGAATATTACAATGATAAATTAAAACAACATGAAAAAGATTTAGAAGATATACGACTGAATGAACGTTTAATTGCAAATCTTTTAATGGATGCAAAATGTATGATTGAAAGAATTAATAAAGGTGAATTTGATGAATAATCAAAAATAAATAATAAATAGTTGAAAGGAAAATATTGAGATGAAAGAATTTTTACATGAATTAATAATTATTGGAACAAGTGTTGGAACATTAATTTGCAGAGAAATTATTGTTTTATTAAAAAGATTTATCACAACTCCAAAACATGTTAGAGCAAATAACAAAATTATAAAACATCAAAAAAAATTAGCAAAATTAAATGAAAAGATTAATAAAGGAGAAAAATAATATGACAAAAATTGAATTTAATAATAAATATCATGATTTAGAACTTACCATTGATGCTGATTATGAATTACGCATTAGTAATGACTATTTTACATATGAAGATGTAGAAAAATTAGAACAAGCAATTATTGATTATAAAAAACTAATAAGTGAAATGCCACAATTAGTTAAAGATTGATTATTGGGATAAGATTAGGAGAATGTTAAATGTTAGAAAATGAAAATAATGTTCAACAAACAACTGAACCTTTAAATGAAAATAATGCTTCTTCACAAGAAATAGAAAATAAAGTTAATGAAGCAGAAAATAAGTTAAATAAACTTAATCAAGAAATTAAAGAAAAAGAAATGATTAATATATTTAAAAAATATCAAGTTAAAACTGAATTTTATGATTATTTAAAATTTACAACAAGTAATATAGAAAATTCAAAAATTGAAGAAACTATTAAAAAAATGATTAAAGAACAACCAGTATTTAAACAAACAATTAATACAGGTGGCAATAAACAAATAATTATTAATAATAAAACAAATGATAAAGAAAATTTTTTAATTAATTATAAAAAGAAAAATTATTTATAAACGAAAGGAAGAAATAAAATGTCAGTACCATTTAATCAAAATTTAGACAATACAGAGAGATTAGTAGAAGCACCAGAATTTATAGAGTTTTTTAAAATTTCAAATAGTCCATGGGCAAACTTTTTTCCTACTGAAATTGTTGACTCAGTAAATATTGAGTTTATTGTTAAAAAACCAAAAAAACCGGAAGTAAAAATTATTGCTTGGGATGATAAAAGTAAAAGATATGAATTACCATATGTTGATACAGATAAAATTAGTAAAAAAATAACTAAAAAATATCTTGCAGGAGAAATTATTGCAGATGTAGATTTAAAAGCAAATAATGGACAAAATTTATTAGATAGTATGCAATATGAAGTTGCAAATGATTTAGCAGATAAATTGGCAATTGATGATACACAAGCAATTGCAAAATTTGCTACTAAAATCGATATTGAAGATACAACACCAGTAGGCTATTTAAAATCGATGTTATCTGCTTGAAATACTTTGTTTCAATTTAGAAATATTGCAAATAGTAAATTTTTTATTACTAATGGTCTTTATGATAGTTTAGTTTATTTAGCAGATAATAAAGGTTTAATTACCGATAATCAGTTGGCACAACAATTACGTTTAAATGGAAATAATTTATATGTAAAAGGGGTATTATGTGAAATCGTTCTTGATGACTATATGATTTTTACTAATGATAAAAATGAACAACAATTAATGACCTTTGTTTTAGCAACACCAAGAGCAATGAAAAGATACATGATAGAAAATACAGTTATTTATGTAGATTTTATTAAAGATGATAAAGCAGGAAGAGCATATAAAGTTGCTGGTGAAGTTGTTGGAGAAGCAATACCATATATTTCTAATAATGAAACAACATCAAGATGAATGTTATGTGGAGTTATTAAAACAGAAAAAACTGATTTAAAAACTAAAATTACAGTTTTAACAACAAATATTACTGCAAATGTTAATAACAATAATAATGAATTAAATACAGAAATAAAAAGTAGTAATGAACTTAAATCATTAAATCCAAATTTAACAAATCCAACTATTAAATATTTTGGTGATGTACAAGGAAAAACTAATGTAAGTAATCAAAAACAAAAAGCAGGTGACTTATACATAGTTATTTCTTCAAATGTTAATGATTTAAATTATAAAGGTTCAACAAATCCAATTAAAATAACTCTTAAATAAAGGAAATTAATATCATGCCAATTGGTACAACTAGTACAGCAATACTTTTAAACATAAATAAACTAAAACATACTAGAACAAGTAACCAACAAGAAAATAAAAGTTTTTGATGAGAAATTTTAGAAATGATTGGTGTACAAGTTATAGCAGTAGCACTTGCTCCTTTTACTGGTGGATTAAGTGAAAGTGTAGCACTTGGATTAGGTGCAAGTGATTTTATTGCAAGTACTATTAATTTTGGTATTTATGCTACAACTGATTTTACTATTAATCAAGTTTATGATTATTTAAAAGGAAATGTAACAAAATTAAATACTTTCTTAAATTTATTACCTGCATTTGCTGGACTTAATAAAATTAGTCGTGGTTATCGTACGACTAAATTTATTAAGTTAGCACAAAAAACTAAAACATTAGAACAAGTTGGTATTAAAGAAGCAAAAAACTTACAAGAAATTATTAGTCAAGTAAGTGGAAAAGAAATTTTAACAGATAAAATTATTGGTAATAAACGTTATTTAATGAATTATAGTTTTACTCCTAATCGTGAAACAGTATTACGAGATTTAGGTTATGTTGCTGAAAGACAATATAAGAATAATTTTCAAAAATTAGAAGCACAAGAGTTAAAAGATTATTTATTATTACAAAATACATTAATAAAATTAAGCCCACAATTAACTCCTAAATTTAAAATCAAAGATATTGAAAAAGCAAATAACTTTTTAAAAAAATATAATACTGATTTAAAAAAAGTACTATCTATGAACCAACATGATTGATTAAATTTAGTTCATACAATACATTCAGAAAATAGATATGGAAAAACTTTAATTTTAGATTTACAAAAAATTCGTGCTAATGCTATTAAATTTAATTTTAAAAATAATGTTATTCATCAACTTGTTTTAAAAGCAAATCAAAGTTTTAAATATTTTGATATTAGATTTTATTTAAAAAAAGGTTTAAATAAATTTTGAAAAGATACACCATATTTTGAAAAAATAAGAGAAAGTATATATAAATTACAAGAAAAATTTGAAAAGTTAGAAAAACAAGCATTTGAAAAAATTAATAAATTAAAAGAAAAAGCAACTGATTTATTTACTAGTGCAGAAAAAAGAGCAATTAAACATGCACAATTAATTCCATTAAATTCACCAGTATTTATGGGTTGTAAAATTCAACCTTTGTCATTAGATAAATGTGCAATTACTATTTATCATCGCAATCATAAATATAAACCAATTACAGTTGTTGATAGTATTCTTAAAGCAAAAAATTTTGTTACTCAAATACATCCATTCCATTGATATCGTTGATATAGTGGTTGATACATTGGTTATGGTGTTAATCGTAATAAATGATTAAAAGCAATAGCATTTGCTCCACCAGTTGTTCAGCAAGTAATTAAAGATAGTTTTAAAGTATATAGAGAAATATTTAGAATAGTAAGGACTTATCATAAAGTAGTTAATGTTATTAATAATCCTATTGAAAATATTAATAAATCATTTAAAAATGTTGGTTTGAAGTTTTCAGTTAATACTTTATTTGGTACAGGATTATTACATCATTTAGAAAAGTTCGCATATAGTCAAGTTATAGAAAAAAGTAAGAAAAAAATAAAAAAAGGCAAAAATAAACTACAAAAAGAAATTGAACATATAACACATAGAAAAACAAAAAAACATACTCATCATTATAAACAAGCATTTTTTAAGGAATGATAAATTATGATTAATAAACTTTGAACTGATGTCAGTCTTGAAAATTATAATAACTGATATCCATTAACTGGAAAAATTACAAAAACGCCACAGCAATATATACAAACATGACCTAATGTTAATGATTGATTTATAACGTTTGGAATACGTGCGCAAAACGATATTAATGCTTATCTTGATTTTATTTTATCTAAATTTCCTTTTGATAGTTTTAAAGATGAATTAATTAAAGAAACATTAAGAGATATGGTTTATGTTATGGTTGAACATTGAGTATTTAATCGTACACCAATTGAATTTAATGTTGATGCTACTATTCAATTTAATAATGGTAATCAATTTAGTGCAAATAGTACTCCTACGATTAATGTTTGAGATTTAGCACCAAGTAGAATGAAAATATGAGCAAGATTAACAGAATTAAAACAAATATTTTCAAGTTATAATGATGATGAAATAGATGTTGAAAAAATTGACTTAAAAGCATTTTATACTAGAAATCAAGTTGATGAATTAATTAAAGAACAAAAAGAATTTACATTATTAAAACAAATTAAATTATATGATGATTTAGTTGATGATAATGATAATGAAATATATAGAGGTCCTGTTAGTAAATTTATTAATAAAGGTTATGTTGCAACAGATTATGATAAAGAAACTGAAACAATGATTTTAGATTGACCTGATGAAATTGGAACATTACCACCTGAAGCATTACAAAATAATCCACAAGTTGGTGATTTTACTCATGCACCAACATGTGATTTTTCTGCTAAACAACAAAAACGAATTACTACTAATGAAAATGAAATTAACAAATTAAATACTGAATTAATTAAAGCAAATGAAAATATTAATGATGTTAAAAATAATTGATTTAATATTGAAACTAGTCCATTATGAAAAAAAGTATCTTCTTTTATTCCAAGTAATGAATTTGGTAAAACATATTTAGCAATATGAGGTTATATTTATCAACCCCCTAGTACTCCTACTGATAATTATATATATAGTGATAAAAAAACTATATTTAATTTAGGCGGTGATATTAACAGAACAACACAAACAAGTATTAAGTTAGATGAGTTAATTATAAAGGACAATGTTAAAGTACAATTATTATTCACTAAGGAATGAAATGATATTACCGTGGTTTCTAATGATATTAATTACCAAGCGGGTTCTGTTACATTATATCGATATATAGGAAAAGGAACACCAACTGAGTTTATAGCAGAAGAAGGTACTGAACGTGATTATTATACAAAAATAGAAACTAATAATTTATTAGATAAAAAACAAAATAAATTAATTGCTGGTGAAAATATTACTATTGATAAAGATAATAAAATTAGTGCTATTGGTGGAAGTTCAGATTTATCAGATTATTATAAAAAAGAAGAAGTAGATAAAAAATTAGAAGATAAAATTGATAAAGACCAATTTAAATATGCTTTTGGTATTAATACTATTGGTACTGAAATTCCTAATTTAGAAACTACTAATAAAACAGTTGTTGGTGCTATTAATGAAAATAAAAGTAATATTGATAAAAAACAAGATAAATTAAAAACTATTATAGAGGATACTACTTATACAATTATTAAATATGTTGGTACACCATTAGGACAATATACTGGTGATTGAGAAATACCACCAACTAAATTTATTAAAAAATGAATTAATGAAAGTTTAAAAAATAAACAAGATAAAATTAATGATTTAGAAAATAAAATATTTAAAGATAAAGCACAAAAAGAAAATATTATTGATTTACTTACTAATGCTTTTTATCTTGCAAATACTCTTTTTGATGAAAATGAATTTTATGGAACAAATACAACAAATACAAAAGAATTAGGTAATAAAATTCATTTAAAAGCAGATGGTATTGTAAGAATTTTACAAAATAAAAATATACCACAATTAGAAACTTTTTATAAAACTATTATAGATGCTATTAATGAATTAAATAAAAATTTTAAATCTTTTAAAATTAATTCAAAAAGTTTAGTAACTAATAAAATAGAAGAAAATATTTGAGATATTGAATTAAAAGATATTCCTCCAACACCAAGTCCAAGTGGTTCAAATTGAAAAGAAGTAGGAACAAGAGAGAAAAATCAATGAGATAATTGACAAATTACTTATGATTTTCAAGAGAATAAACATTATAGAGTTTATTATTCTTGAAATATATATAATCCAGTTTATGCTATTCAAGAATTTATTATAACTGATAATAGAATAGCAGGTGTAGAAATAGAAGTTTTTAACAATAATAGTAATGTATTAGTTTTATCAGTCAATGGTGCAAAATTTATTACTATTTACTCTCTTAAAGGTAGTTATAAAGGTAATACATGAAAATTAGAAGAATTACAGGAATAAGATTATGTTTTTTAAAATTATAAAAATTATTTTAGGTTTAATTGGAGTTTTATTATCTTCTGCTGTTGCTGGTTTAATTATATTTATTATTGTAAAAATTGTATTAAAAATTAATCAAATATTTTAAAGAAAGGTGGTGAATATTATGTTAGGTAGATTTTTTAGAAAAGATAAAAGTAATATTAGTGATAATCAAAATGAAAAAGTAAAATTTTTAACTAATAAAAATAAAAGTACTCATGCTTCTATTTTAAATTATTTTGGTTTTAATGATTTTAATCATGAAACTTATTTTACTGATTTTGTAGCAGAAAATAATGCTAATTTATATAATGCTCCATTAGACATTAATAATGAAACTATTAAACAATATTTAATTAAACAAGAGTTTTATAGAAAAAATTGAAATTCTATTTTTAAATTAAGTAAATTAGGAATTAGTGGTTATTTAATTTTTATTGCTAATGATGACTTATATTTTCAAGTAGTAGATATACAACAAAGAGTTTATGATATTACTGGTAAATTAATTCAATGTACTATTTTTTATGATAGTTATCAAGAAAATGCACAAACTGTAAGATTATTTGAAGTTTATACATTAAATAATGAACAAGTAACTATTAATCGTGCTATTTATAGTATTAGTGATAATAAAAAACAATTTCCATTAGATTTCAGAACATATAGTAATAACCCTAATTTAGCACAAGAACAAACACTAAATATTAACTATATACCAATAGCAATTATGCGAAATAAAGCAAATGAATTAGCAGATTGTAATAAAGTAATGGATAAAATTAAAGCATTAGACGTTATTTATGAACAAATTGTTTTAGATACCATTTTAAATTCACCTAAATTTATATTTAGTCAAACTTATGGTAATGTTCAATCAGCATTAGAAGAAGCAGTAAGAACTTTGGTTACTAAAAACTACATATTTAAAAGTGGTGGAGATAATAATGAACAAAATGAAAATATTAATATGACAAATAGTAATTTTAAAGGTAAAAATTTAACTGATATATACGATTGAAATGTTAATGAAATATTTAAACGTTGTGGTATTCATATTCCAAGTCAAAAGAAATCTGCACAACAATCAGTACCCGAAAGTACAGCTGTAAATATTTCAACTATTAATTATATTGAACAAAAGTTATGACAATTTAATATTGATATTCTTAAATTTATTCAAATATTAGTACGTTTAGATAAAGACTTATTAAATAGTAAAACCTTTAATATTAATGATGAACAAGAAATTAATAATTTAACAGTTAAATTAAAATTATTTAATCCCGAAAATAACCAATTAATAGGAGAGAACAATGGAAAACAACAACAAACCACAAACGAAGTTTCCACAGAAACAAACTAAACTTAATCAAGCAGAAATAGAAAATGATTATTTAATTGATAATATTCCTTATGACTTTACTAATATGATGAGTGCTACTAGTGACCCTGATATTAATAGAGCATATGATGAATTTAAAAAAAGAACAATTTATATTTATGAAATTGAACGTTTATTTAAAAATAATGAAAATAATACTTTAAAATTTTCAGCAAATACTATTAAAATAGGTTTTATTGATATTGATAAAGTATTAAAAACTACTGCTGTTGAAACATCTGATTTTACTATGCAATTAAATCAAAGAGCAAGTACTAATATTAATGACAATACAATTGAATATAGTATGACTGATATTAAAAATTTAATTTTTCAAGAAATAAATTTATTAAATCAATTTAAATTATATGCAGTTAGTATAAATGAAACTTTAACTGAAAATAATATTGATAATTTATATATCATTAATAACTATTCACAACCTTATCAAAATCCAAAAACAAGAAGTACTAAAAGTATAACTATTATTAAAATTAAAGATTTTAAAACAAGAGATGGTTATCCAATTATTATTAAATTACAAAAACCATTAGATAAAGATACCAAAGTTAAAAGTATAACTTTAAAATTTCCTAAAACAATGTTATTTGGTAATATAAAAGTAAATGGTGAAATTGATGGATTAAAAGTATCACCAAATTTATTAATTGCTGATGATAACCAATTATTTCCATTATATGCTTTACCAATTCAAACTCAACCAAAAGTTAATATTTTACAACAATGATTTAGTGACCAAATTTTACAATGAGAAATTGCTAAAAATTTTATTACTCAAAATTCTATTTTGGAATATTTAGATATTGGTGAAATTATACCCAATCCACCATCACAAGAATTTAAACATGTTAAAAAAATTGAATTAAAAAATGTTGAAACTATAACTACAAACGAAGACCAAAAAATAGATAATATTCAAAAAGAACAATATTTTGTGTTTTCCAAAGAAAATAAATGTGATTATATATGATCATATTATGATTTTGATAGTGGGTTTGATAAAGTTGGAGTAGCAACAAGTAAAACAACTGGTGTAATAGTTTCACAAAGTAGAAAAGTACAAGCAAATTGAAGAATTAATAATATTGATAGTGTATTATTAACTTATGATAAGGTTAAACCACTTACAACATTAGGAAAACTATTAATGGATATGCTAGGTTATACTTATAATTATCAATCGAATTTTAAAGGTTATGACCCAAAATATGATGAAAAATTAGATAAAGATAAAGCACCAGATATTACAATTTTAAGAAATGAATTCGAAAATCAAAAACCACATGATGTAATTAATAATTTATTTGAACAATGAAAAATAGATAATCCTGACTTTATTAATCATCCAAAAATTAAAGTTTTTAAACAAGTTATAATGATGTTATCAAATTACATACTTTCTTATTTATCAATAAATAAAGGTTTAGATGATGATTATAAACTATTATTACCCTATTATTTTGAATTAAAATCTAAACCAACGAGAAAATCAACACATGATAGATGAAATTTTGAAAATGTTTATGTTGTTTTAAAATCAGAATATTTTGATTTTACTGACCCTAATAATATTCAAGTTAAAAATAAAAATATTAGCCAAAATGAATGATTTAAACTAAGTAACAATCAATTTAATTGATTATCTTTAACTAATGAATTAGAAAGTAATAATATACCATCATTGTTACCACAAGATATGAGCTTAAGTAATGGTGAATATGGAAAATATATGGTTAAAGGTATAACTAATAATGTTTTAGGATTATTAAAATTATTTAATAGTGAAAAACAATACTTTTCAAGTTGAGATTGATTTAATTTTGTACAAAAAGATTATTTTAGTAATGAAGTAAAATTTAACATAGAAAAAGAAATTTCTAATTTATATAAACTAGAAATCTCAGGAACTTTTAGTATTGGTAATTATGATTTAGTTTTAGAAACTAATAATCAAATAGTTAATATTAATAATATTTCATTATTTAATTCTAATGATGAAACATTATCTTATATTAATATTGAAATTTAATTTCTAAAATAACCATTAGGATATATCCCGTCTCATTTTATATCTTCTTCACTAACCTTATTATTGGAAAAATATAAAAAAAACATATTTTTATCATTTTTATCTTTATGTTCTCATATAGTTGCCCCCCCCAGACTGCTGTATGGTCTGGTTTTAAATAAAAACTTAATTTTTGTCTTCCATCTTTACATGCAAAACCTAACGCAATACATGCAAAAATTAATGCTATAATAGTTGTTATTTTATAGAAATTTCTTTTTATTCATTTTTTTATTTTAGAGTTTATTTTTTCTTGTTGTTGTTCAACTTCATTTTGTATATTTTTTAATATTTCTTTACTATCTTGCATTTTAATTACTCCTTTTTTTACTATTAATGTAAGTTTTTTGTATTGTTGTCTGTTAAAAGCATATCCATGAACTTTTCAATATCTTCTTCTTCAAAAGTATCTTTTAAACAATTAAAACAAAAACGTGAATATCTATCATTCATCTTTAATCTAAAACAATAGGCACAAGCAGGATAATCACACATTATACAATTTCTGTTAGCAGGTCTATTACAAAATTTTGACATTACAAACTGACATTTATTATCTTTGATATGCTGTTCATATTTTTTTCAAAATTCTTTTTCTTTTTCTTTGTTAATCATAATTTATTCTCCTTTTTCCTTAATTTTACTTATAAATTGTACTATTTTTGATTATTTTTACAAGTATTCTTTTAAACGCAAAATAACGCCTAAATTAAAGGCGTTTATTTTATGAGACCTATACTATTAATGATATTGAAATTATTTATTATATTTTAAATATGAAAGTATTTTTTAAAATATTTTTTATTTTATTTAAAATTACACTTATATATTTATATAATAATTAAGTAAATTAATTTTTTAAATATATTTACAATAAATTTAGATTTTTTTAAAATAGTTAGGAGAAATAAATTTGAATTTTAATTATAAATGAAATTTTAGAGAACAAAATGCAAAAATTGATAAATTAGTTTTAGAACATATAACAAAAAAATGAGAAAAATGAGATTGAAGAATAAAAAATACAAGAGATAAAAAGAAATATAAAATTGTTGATTATCAATATCGAACAAGAAAAACAATGTATGGATTAGTAACTTATAAAAGAAGAATTTATGAATATTTTGATGAAAAATTACAAAAATTAGTTCGTATTTGTTTAGTTGATGAATGACTACAATTACCTAAGTATAAAAGAATTGGTGAAGATATTGAACAAACTATTATTGAATATTTTGCTGATGGAAAAAGATACCATGATATTTGTGCTATTTGTAAAAAAGCAGGTATTAGTGTTAGTACTGTTCATAGAGTTTTTAAAAATTTAGAAGTAATTGAAGCAAATCCAGTAAAAGTAAAATTAGAAAAAAATCAACCTGTTTTTGTTGCTATTGATGATGGTCACCGAAAATTTTGAAATTTTAAACGTAAAGGTACAAAACATTCTATGCGATTAATAGTAACATATACAGATAATATTAATCATAAAGTACAAAACAAAAGAGTAAAAGCAATTATAAGACCAACAAGAACAGCAATTGGTGTTAAAAAAACTGCTGAATTTGTTAAAGAACATTGTCAAAAATTTTATGAAAATATTGAACAAGCAAAAATTATTATTTGTGGTGATAGTGCAGGATGAATTAAAGAAATTGCTGATTATTTAGGTGCCCAGTTTGTTTTAGATAAATTTCATTTAATTAGAACATTATATCTTGGAATAATGGCTGGCAAT
Organism: Spiroplasma endosymbiont of Phycita roborella; assembly: GCF_964031195.1. NCBI lineage: Bacteria > Bacillati > Mycoplasmatota > Mollicutes > Entomoplasmatales > Spiroplasmataceae > Spiroplasma > Spiroplasma endosymbiont of Phycita roborella. Next base: position 573,259 of record NZ_CAXIQJ010000004.1, read on the forward strand.
AAAGGAAAATATTTAAAAGAATATAATCACTGTAAAAATTTAATTAATAATGGTCAATATGAACAATTAATTGATTTTTTATATAAAGAATTAGATAATCATAAAAAATTAAAGAAAAAATATTTTAAAAATAATAAACAAGGTATTGAAAATCAAAGTGCAAAGTGAAATATTGGTTGCTTTACTGAAACTAATATTTGACACGTTTTAAAAGAAATGCTTGGTAATAGAACTTATAATATTTCAATTTATATTAAAATGGTTATTTTTAAATGTAATAAAATAAATACAGAGATACAATTATTATAAGTTAAAATTTTACTTTTTTTAAAAAATCAAAATAAAATAAAACTTATTAAATATGTTTTAATAAGAATTTTTGTTGTGTATAAATATTAAATTTATTTTTTAATTTTTTAGTAATTTTTAAAAATAAGTATTTTAGTTGAAATATCTTTTAAAAAATAGTAAGATGAATGTACAATTTCATAAAAATCCAAATTATTTCTTGTCTGAAATATAATAAGACTATATAGATTTAATTTATTCCGGATTTTTGACAATCTCCCTTAATTATTTCGTAACTTTGACAACCGCCCAATAAAATTAAATCACCTGGTAATAATTCATTAACATTTATTTCTTGTGCTTGTTTAATTATTTTAATTGAGTTTTCTTTAGTAATTTGATTAATGTTTATATTACGAATAACAGTAGTTGTATTTTTGACCAAAATTGTTAAATGTTTAGTAATAAAAAAAGCTCGTATTGATTGAATGTAAATTAGGGTTCCACTTAATAAAATCATAGTTCCAACAATAATAGCGGCAACCAATGAATAAATTGAAGTATCATTTGTTGTAAAATATGAGAATAAATTATAGATAGTAATAATTGCTAAAATTATATTGAATGGTCCAAAATATGCTTTTAAAAATTCTAAAATTCAATTAAATTTTGTATTTTTTAAAGTATTAATACCATATTTTTTTCTTCTTATTTCAATTTGGTCTGTTTTAAGACCAAAATTATGTAAATCTAAATTTTTTAGTAATTGTTTTTGGTTAAAATGTGCAATTTGTTTAATATAATCACCATTTGTGTAAACTAATGGTTTTTTAAAACTAAATTGTAATTTAAAATAAATTTTGTTTAAAAAAATCTTCATAATTTCTTTACCTCCTTATTTTTCTTATTTTAAGACTTTTAAATAAGGATTTAGAAATTTATTAACACGCTAAAAAAATATTTTTTTAGTAAAAATACCAGGAGAATATTTAACTGAATCTTTATTTAAAAGTACACTTTTAAAATTACTAATTTTTAAATTAGTATTATTTTTCTTATTATAAACGGAATCGCTGTCAGTCATGATATCACTCTCCTTTATCCTTTGACATTTTAACATGTTTCTCTTTAAAAAGATAACTTTTTTTAATTTATATAATTTTAAGAAAAAGATGATTACTATAAAATATTCGAATTTATTTTATGTTATTATTAATTAATGTTACGTGTTACTTTAATAATTAAAATAATAGGAGGTAAACATGAATACATTTGTAATAGTTGGTATTATTATAATAGATATTGCTATTATTAGTTTTATGTTATTATTTAAAATTATAAAATGACTTGCTATTTGTATTATTGTTGGTGGTATCATTTTGGCTGCATTATTTTTTGGTTTTGGTATATGGCCATTAGATAATATTCATTTTACTAATTTTATTAATATTAATAAAAATTAAAATAATAAATAATAATTAGTTTAAATCTTAACTATTAACTATAATATATTTTTGAATAAGAGGTAAAAAATGGAACGAATTAAGCAAGCACAATTTTTAACTAGTGCTATTAAAGAAGAACAATGGCCGCAGGATGAAATTCCTGAATTTTGTTTTGTTGGTCGCAGTAATGTTGGTAAATCAACATTTTTAAATACAATTTGTAATAATGGTAAGTTAGCTAGAGTTTCACAAACACCTGGTAAAACACAAATGCTAAATTTTTTTACAATTAATAATAATATTTGTCGCTTTGTTGATGTTCCTGGCTATGGTTTTGCTAAAGTATCAAATGAAAAAAAAATCCAATTTGCGACAATGATGGATGAATATTTTCAGTCACGAAAAAATTTAAAAGCAGTTTTTTTATTATTAGATTTAAGACATGCACCCAGTAAAGATGATATTGATATGTTGGAATATTTACAACATTATCATTTAAAAATTCATTTAATTGCTACTAAAGTTGATAAAGTGAAAAATAGTCAATTAGTAAAAAATAAAAAATTAATATTATCAACTTTAAAACTTAGCACTAATACTCCTATTATTTTATTTTCTAGTATTAGTAAACAAGGAATTGATTTAGTAATTAGTAAATTAGCAGATGATGTTAATACTAATGAAGTTGAAGTAGAAACTTAATAGTATAATATTTGTTGCTATAAAAAAAGATAAAAGTTGTTTAATATGTATATATTTATTAAAAATATCAATATTCAGTATAGAATAGAATATAATAATAATTAAACTTAATATAAGTTTTTAACTCATTATTTTGATAAAAATAAATGAGTTTTTATTTGAAAGGAAGATTAAAAGAAATGCCTATAAAAAATGAAATTTTACAAAATCTTGAAGCAAAATCAGAAGAAAATGTAGAACAAAAACCTACAAAATGAAAAGAATTTAAAACAAAACATCGAACAACCGCAAAAATTATAAAAGTGACTAAAGGTGTTGCTACTGGTGCTGCTGTTGGTGCTTTGTATATTAATCCTATTGCTCAAATGAGCGGTTTAGTTGCTGCTACTGTTGCGGGTGGTGTCAGTGCTGTTAGTAACCGTTCTGAAGAACAATTAGAAACTGATATTATAACTGCTGCTACTAGTGCTGCTGCTATTGGTGGGATTGCCAATGCTGTAATAACACCTGTTTTTATTCCTGTTGGTGCTGGTATTGCTGCTGTTGGTGGTGCTATTATTTTTGGCATAGATGCAGCAAAAAAATTTGATGAAAAACAAAGAAGACAAATTGAAGTTGACAATGATAAGTTTGCAGATAAAAAAACCGCTATAAATAATATAGATTCACAAATTGAAGTAAAAATAGAATCAAAGAAAATGGCCAGTTTATAATGAAATTTTAGATTTAAGGTAGTCTATGTTATAATATAAATATATTACTTTTTAAGGTAATAAATCCCCAATAACATGATTGGGGATTTAGTGTTTTTAATATTTTTTAACATTAAAATGTGTATAATTTATTTTTGTATATATTGTGTGTTAAAAAATAATAAAAAAGATTAAAATATTAAAATTTGAGGAGATGAAGTTAATATGAATAATACAAGTGATATAAATGATAATTTTGTTATTAGTAGAGCAGTACTGTCAGATGTTTCATGTACCTCTTGTGCTAGTGTTATCGAAAGACATTTTACTAAAGAAGATGGTATTACTGTTAGTATCAATTTTGCTACTAAAAAAGCACAATTTAGTTATGATCCTAAGTTTTGAAATGAAAAAAAAATTAAAAAAGCAATGCATCATTTAGGATATGAAATTTGTAAGTTTGAAACTGAGATTAAAGATATAAAAACGAGTCACCAAGTTGATATGAAAGATATTACAGATGATCATAGTAGTCATAGTCATAGTAGTGAACAACATCAATCTCATATGTCAGAACAACATCATAATCATCAACATAATGTTAAATTACGTGATTTAATTGAACTTATTATTGGTTGAATATTGTTACTACCATTATTATTAATTATGATACCTAATACTTCATTTTTTGATAGTTTACGTAATCCTTATGTTCAATTTGCACTAGCAATTCCAATTCAATTTTATTTTGGTCGTAAATTTTATATTGGTATTTATCGAGAATTAATTAAACAAAAATGACCTGGTATGCATACTTTAGTAGCACTAGGAACAACAACGGCATTTATTTTTTCTATTTATTTAATGATAATTAATAAAACCGAACACTTATATTTTGAAGTTAGTGCTTCAATTATTATGATTGTTTTACTTGGTGATTTAATTAGTGCTGTTGCACAGAAAAGGGCTACTAGTGGCTTAGAAAGTTTAATGTCATTAAAGCCAAAATCAATCTTAAAATATGATTATAATACCAAAACAGAAACTTTTATTAATATTGAAGATGTACAATTAAATGATATTTTAATTATTCGAAAAGGTGAAAATATTCCTACTGATGGTCAATTAATTAGTGAAGAAGCATTTATTAATGAATCAATGTTAACTGGTGAATTGCAAGTTATTACGAAACAAGTTAACCAAAATTTAATTGGTGGAACTAATAATGTTGGTGATAGTTTTAGGATGAAAGCAACTAAAATTGGTAAAGACACAGTATTAGCAAGTATTATTAAGGCAGTTGAAGATGCACAATCTCAGAAACCAAAATTACAAAAATTGGCTGATAAAATCTCTGGGTGATTTACACCAACTGTTATTTTAATTGCCATTTTAGTTTTTCTTATTCGTTATTTTGCAGTAGGTAATGGTGTGCAAGAATCATTAGAAATTGCAATTGCAACTTTAATAATTGCTTGTCCTTGTGCATTAGGAATTGCAACACCATTAGCAGTTGCTGTTGGAATTAATAAAGCAGCAAAAATAGGAATCATTTATAATAAGGCTAGTGCTTTTGAAAAAATTACTAAGATTGATACCATTTGTTTTGATAAAACAGGAACATTAACTACTGGTAATTTGGTTATTACTAAAATTTATGGTCAAGAAAAACATGTTAATAAGGCAATTGCTATGGAAAAGCATTCAACACATCCTTTGGCTTTAGCTTTTTCTTTATATTCTAATACTAATAATGTTGGACAATCATTGACAATTACCGAGGTTAAAGAACAAATTGGTTTTGGTATTAAAGCAAAATATCAAACTGAAGAATTACAAATTTCATCACTTGAAAATTTACAAAAAGCAAAAATGCCATTTAGTCCATTTCTAAAAACATTTGACTTTGAAACAGTTACTCCTAGCCAGAAAGTATTGGCATTGGCAATTAATAAAGTTGTTACTAATATTTTTATTTTAGAAGATGAATTACAAACAAATGCATTATTAACAATTGAAAAAGTTAAAAAACAAGGAATTGAGGTTATTTTAATTAGTGGTGATAATGAATCACAAACACTTGCTATTGCTAATCGTGTTGGGATAGAAACATCCTTTGCTAATGTTACACCACAAGGTAAATCACAAATTGTTGCTGATTTACAAGCAAAAGGTAAAAAAGTAGCGTTTGTTGGTGATGGTATTAATGATGTTATTGCCTTAGAACAATCTGATTTAGCAATTGCAATGGGCTCTGGTAGTGATATTGCTAAAAAAATTGGTGATATTACTATTCTTGATAATGATATTAGTATTGTTTATAAGGCTATTGTTTTAACTAAAAAAACTAAAAATAATATTTGAATGAATTTTATTTGAGCATTTAGTTATAATATTATCATTATTCCATTAGCTGCTGCCGGATTTATTATTCCACCGTTGGCTGCAATTGCAATGGCTCTTTCTGATATAACTGTTGTTGGAAATTCATTAATTTTTAAATGAAGAAAATATAAATATTAGATAATATATAAATTAATAATAAATAAAAAAGTACTTTAATTTTTTAAAAGGGGGAATTTAAATGGCTAGACAAAATGAAGAAAAAAAAGCAGAGCTTGATCAAAAGATATCTATTTTACAAAAAATGATAGGTATTATAGAAGAAAAAAAATAATGTTGAACCAAAGCCTGATGAAAAGTTGATTAGAATTAATCAACTGATAATTGATGATTATAAGAACAAACTTTCTCTATTAGTAAAAGAAAGAGAAAATAATGATTGAGAAACAATTAATTTAGAAGATATTGATAAACCATCTACAAGTCAAAATAAATGAAGTTTATCAAAAATATAAAACTTACCTTTCTCTATAACCCTACTAGGTAAGTATTTTGATTATACTTTATCATTGTTGATTTGTATAGCAATTTTAGTGTTTTTTTAAAATTTCAATATTTTTTTATATTTAAAAGAGTCAGATTTTAAATCTGACTCTTTTAAGCAATTATCTGTCTATCTATTTGTTTTTGGGATTTTCTTCAGCATTAGCTCATAATGCTGCTGCTTTTCCAAAAGCCTCAGTGTGTTTTAATTCTGGGTGTTCTGCTTTAACCTTTGGCAATGTAGTTTTCATAAAAATATTAAAAACAGTAGGTTTTTTTGCTGCCATATTTTCCTTCTCCTTTCACTTTTCTTATATTATTATAATATATTTTAATTATTAGTGTGTTAATAAACTATAAGAGTATATTTTTAAAAACATAATTATTAATAATGTATCCAACTCCATGCTCATCATTATTTGGAGCAATAGTTTTACCATATGGTTTTAAAGCAATATTAGCATTTTCCATTACTATTGGATGACCAGATACTTCAAACATTGGTAAATCATTAAATTCATCACCAATCGTTAATGCATCTTTAGTGTCAATATTTAAATGATTACATAATCATTGTAGTGCCGAACCTTTATTAATGTTTTTATTACCAATTGAAAAAACATTTGTATGATATTGAACAATTGTTAAATCTGGAAAGTTAGTTTCAAAACTATTAATGAATTTTGTAATTTCATTAGCCTTTCAATATTTTTCTAAAATAACCATTACTTTTGAGATTGGCATTTTAATATCAGTACTATTAGTTAACTTAATAATTTTAATTTGCAGATTTTCAACTCATGTACTTCAACTATTAGCCGCATGGTTAACATACAAAGTATCAATACTATTAAAATGTAAAATCATTTGTTTATTATATTTGGTTAATCATTCATAAAGTTTAATTGTTATTTCTGAATTTAATTGTTGTAAATAAATTCATTTTTGTTTAGTATATGATCAAATTTCAGCACCATCATTACCAATAATATAACCATCATATTTTTCAGCATTAATCATTTTACCAACACGAATAGCATTTTCACCATATCTACCTGTATTAATTACAACTTTAATATTATTTTTTTGAGCTTTTAAACAAGCATTAAGATTAATTTCACTTAAGGCACTGCCACTATCAAATAAAGTACCATCTACATCAGTAAAAATTATTTTTACCATCAATCATTTCCTACTTTCTTTTTTTCTATTATTTTAATTTTTTATTATATAAAAATGTTAAAAAAGAAAAAAACCTTTAATGAAAAACATAAAGGTTAACAAAATAATGTATGGTGCGGAACAAGGGACTTGAACCCTCATGCCTTTCGGCGCCAGAGCCTAAATCTGGTGCGTCTGCCAGTTTCGCCAATTCCGCATTTTGGTGTCCCGTATAGGCCTCGAACCTACAACCCTCAGATTAAGAGTCTGATGCTCTGCCAATTGAGCTAACGAGACATCTAGGGGAATAAAAAACAAGTAATTATAATACTTGCAGTCTAAATATTAATTAATGGTGACTCGTACGGGGATCGAACCCGTAATGTAGGAATGAAAATCCTATGTGTTTACCAATTCACCAACGAGCCGTAGAAAACAAGAGTTTAGAATAATGGCGCCCAGTATAGGATTTGAACCTATGACACTTCGATTAACAGTCGAATGCTCTGCCGCTGAGCTAACCGGGCATTTACTAAACCTTAATTATTATATTGAAGAAAAGTATAATTTGCAATAACTAATAAAGTTTTTTTTATTTTTTTCTTGATTACGGCAATGTATATGCTTTATTAATCATTTTTTTAAATTAAATATAATAATAACTTAAGTATTATTTGTAATAATGAATACTATTAATGGTAAAAATAATTAGAAAGAAGTAAACATAGAAATCATGTAGAATTACATTATCAATATAAAGAGGTTTTAATTTATGAAGTTATTATTAGCAACATTAAGTTTTTTAACATTTGGAACAACTGTAGGAACTTTTGGAAATGTATTAAGTACGAATCTAAGCAAAATAAATAATAGTATTAAAGAAACTTATACTATAATTCCTAATTCATTTAGTTTGAAAAGTGAATTAAGAAAAGAAAAAATGAATACTGATAATATTGATGTTGATATGTTAGATGGAATGACAAAGGCTATTATTCGTTATATACCAGATACAACAGATTTACCTTTTTTAGTTAAAGAGGTTAATTTGCTTTGACTAAGTAATGATATTAGTCAAATAATAACTAAAAAAGCATTGCCTTATAGTAAAAGTTTTGAAAAAAACGGAATAGTTGATAAAGATTTAATTTTAGAAGCAATTAATATTATGAATGGTACTAAGTTTTCTAATAATGATTTAGATGTACTAATTAATCAAGATAATAAAAATATTTCTTTAATAGCAAAAAGTAATAGTCACTTTCAAGGGAAAATAGATATTTTAAATAAGCCAGTAGAATTTTCGGATATTTTTTATGAACAAAATCTTGGAAAAATTTATTTTAATACTGATATGTATGAAAAAAGCACATTCTTACATCCAACAAGTCAATTTGGGAGATTTGCAACAGTTATGGAATATTTAGGAAATCGTAATAAATTAATAAAATTTTATGAAAATGAGATTACATTTGCTTTAACTAGTTCAGCATTAAAAATATATGAGTTAAGTTTTCGCAATTTTAATAATGAAGGAAAGATTGAATTTAGTTTTGCAATTGAAAATATTATGAATTATTCATCATTTAAAGCAAACTTTTTACCATTACCAACAGAAAATAATCGAGTTTTTATTAACTACCAAGGTAAACAACCAAAAAATGATGAAGAAATTGATATTAAGTTAGAAGGATTATATACAGAAAATAATAAAAATAAATTATTTTATGATGTTGTAGTAAAAACACTTGGTAAAAAATTTGCTGATAAGTATAAAGATATTTTATATAATGAATTTCTTATTGAGGGTTTTAATAAAAAATTAAAAACTGCAAAAATAACTCCTAAACCAGGATCAAAAATATTTGCTTTTTCAACAAAAGTATCAGAAAGTTATACAGAAGTCCCTTATTATAAGTTAAATATTTCATGATAACATAATTAAATTAATATAAATCCCTAATTATTTAAATATAGATTCAGGAGATAAAGTTATGAGAAAAATAATTAGATTTTTTTTAAATTATATTTTGGTTAGTGCAACAACAATAAATGTTATTGCTTGTAGGTGAGGTTGTACTAATAATGATTATGATTTTGCTGATGAAAATGAGCAAGATATTTCTGGTAATTATATTGTTCCTGATATCAATAAGAGAATTAATAAAGTAGTAAGTGATCGCATAAATTTTTTTGAAGGCGAAGATGTGGCTAGTTTAAAACAATGATATTTAAAAAATTCGCAAAATTGATTTAGTAAAACTAGTAAAAAATTAAACTTTGTTACTAATTTAGAAGAAAAAATTCAATATCAGGCAAAAAAAGAGTCGATTAATGAATTTAACTTGTTAGCAAATAATAAGAGTAATTTTACAGACTTTTCTGATTTACAAAATCAAATTAATACTACTAATCTTGGCAAAACTTATACAAATGTTAATTGGGATACATTAATTAATTCATCTACAATAAATGCTACTGAAAAAGCAGAGATAAAAGATAAATTAGTTCGATTTTATAATATATTTGCACAAATTTATGGCAAAAAAAATGTTCTTAAACTTTTATATCGAGTAGCTAAAATTAATAAAAATGGTTTATTTGGCTTTGTTAAATCTGGTTATGTTTATGATTCACAATTTCAAAATTATTCATTAGTTCAAGTTATGGCAATAAATCCAAATTCTCTTAGTAAAAGAACTCAATATTGGCAATATGTTAGTGGTTATAAAGCTTCAAAAAGTATTATTAGAACAATTGTTCATGAATATGGTCATGCTTTAGGTTCTTTTATTCGTTTAAATTTTCAAGGAAAACAAAGAATAAATTCACTTGCAGATAATGATCCTAGTAAATGATGAAATAATTATTTTAATTCATCTTATTTATTAAAAGATAATCTAGAAAAAGGAGAAATAACTGATGAAACTAATTATATGATTTCATCATTAGCAAATGGTACAAAAATTAACGATCCAATTTATCAAAAGCTTTTAGCATATGGTATTGTGAGAAGTGAATATGGCCGAGAATCACATTTTGATTTATTTGCCGAAGCCTTTGATCAGTGAATAGATACTGAAGAAAGTCAACGTAATATTGCATGAGAAAAATTAGATAATTTTTTTAGAATTGATTTGCCTAAAAAATTATAAAAAAAATATGAATTGGAAATTTGAGTTTAGTTAAATATAAGAAAAATAAAATTATGTTATTAAAACCATAAGAACTTATAGGAAATAAGCCTTATTGTAAGCCTTATTTCCTATAATAATTTCTATAATATTTTTTCATTATTTTTAATTTTACTGTTTAAAGTTTTATTATTTAAATAATAGTTATTTATTTCTTTTGAATTAAAAGTTTTAATTGAGGCTTTTTAATAATCTGTGTATTTTTGTTTTACAAAGTTACTAATTTAGATTAATTCTGTCTTCAAATTTTATCATAAAATGAGCAATTGCTGTATTTCAATTTTGAATAGGCAATGTTCATTTTTTTGTTATATTTTCAATTGCCAAGTAAAATATTTTGAAAACTGCCATATCATTAGGAAAAACTTTTTTATTTCTGATGATTTTTCGTAATTGACTATTAACAGATTCAATAGCATTTGTAGTATAAATCACTCTTTTGATTTCTACTGGATAACTAATAAAAACCATTAAATTATCTCAATTTTTATATCAAGATTTAGTAATTTGAGGATATTGTTTATTTCATTTACTTTCAAACGATTCTAAAGCTTGCATTGCTTGTTCTTCACTACATGCACTATAAATTGGTTTTAAATCTGCAACTAGACCTTTTCGATGTTTGTATGAAACATATTTTAAACTATTTCTAATTTGATGAACAATGCATAATTGATGTTCTGTTTTAGGATAAACTGATTGTATTGCTTCTGACATGCCTGTTAAATTATCACTACAAGCAATAAGAATATCATTTAAGCCACGATTTTTCATTTCTGTGAAATTAGATAATCAAAACTTAGAACCTTCATTTTCACTAATTCATAATCCTAAAACATCTTTTTTGCCTTCTAAATCAACTCCTAATGCTATATAAACTGATTTGTTAATAATCCGTTTATCTTGTCGTACTTTAACTACTATACAATCAAAATAAACAATGGGATAAATACTTTCTAATGGTCGATTTTGTCATGCTTTAACATCATCAATAACATCATCAGTAATTTGACTAATAACACTTTCACTAATATCAGCACCATGATATAACTCTTGCAACTGCATTCTAATGTCAGATAATGTCATTCCTTTTGCATACAAGGAAAGAACTTGTTGATCAAAACCATCAAATCTTCTTTGCCTTTTAGGAACTATTACAGGAGTAAAATTACTATTGCGATCTCTTGGTACATCAATTTCAATTTTACCTTGTTGAGTTATTAATTTTTTTGAACTTGTACCATTACGAGCATTTTCAGTAGTACTATGTTGATTTTTTTCATATCCTAAATAATTTTGCATCTCAGAATTCAACATTTTTTCAACTAATCTTTTTGTTAATTCTTTATATAAACCGCCAGGTTTAAAAACTGTTGTTAAATCTTCAGTATTTTCTAGTAATAAATCTACTGCTTTTGATATTGGATCATTATTATTAAAGTTATCTTTTTTAGCCATCTGTAACTCACTCTTTCTAGTCATTTAATTATATTTACTAGAATTAATTAAACATAGTTATTTTTGTAAGTTACACAGATTACTAAACATTTCCTTTTAAATTTCTTCTTTTCTTAATAAAAGTTGTGGTGAATTTTTAATTTGTTCAGATGTAAATCAAGTAATTTGTTCTTGTGTGAGTGCTTGTATTTGTTTTTGTGTGAGTGCTTTGATTTGTCATCATTCAAATGCTTGAATTTGTTCTTGTGTAAATGATTTTATTTGTCATAATCAAAAGTTTTTGATTTGTTCTTGTGTGAGTGCTTGTATTTGTAGACTTGTGAGTGCTTGTATTTGTAGACTTGTGAGTGCTTGAATTTGTTCTTGTGTTAGTGCTTGAATTTGTTCTTCAGTAAATGAACTAATTTGTTTTTCAGTAAATGCTTGTATTTGATATGGTCAAAAAAATGCAGGTATTTGTTTTTTGGTAAATCAAGTGATTTGGAATGGCAACCCTTTTTAGGACTATTTTTTGGTAGACATTTGTTTTTGATAACTAATTGGAGTTAGGTAGTTTAGAGTACTGTGAATTCTTATGTTGTTATATCAATTGATGTAATCAAATAATTCTAATTTTAATTGGATTAATGATGTAAAATTTTTATCATTAATAAATTCAATTTTGAAAGTTTTAAAGGTTGCTTCAGCAACAGCATTGTCATAAGGACATCCTTTTTTGCTTAAAGATCGAGTTATGTTGAAAGCTAATAAAAGTTTATCAATAGTTTTATTATTGAATTCATTACCGCGATCAGTATGAAATATTTCAATATCTTTTAAACAGTGATTTGATTGCATAAATGCTTGATATACTAATGATGCATCTTTTTTAACTCCAACACTATGTCCAATAATTTCGCGGTTAAATAGGTCGATTAATAGGCAAATATAGTTTCATTTACCATTAACTTGAACATAAGTTAAATCACTAACAATAACTTCATTTTTAATTCTATTATTAAAGTTTCTATTAACAAGATTGGTTATTTGACTATCATTGACTTTATTATGATAATTTTTGAATGATAATTTAGTGTATTTTGATATTAAATTATGCTTATTCATAATTTCTTTAATTTTTCTGCGTGATAAATAAATTTCTTGGTTTGCTAGTATGACTTTTAATCTTCTAGTACCATAAACTTCTTTATTTTCTTTAAAAGCACTAATAACAGCTTGTTCATAAATATTATTTTGAATTTTATTTTTTTTCTTTAAATTAAAATAATATGTTGATTTAGAGAGTTTTAAAAAATGACACATTGTGCGAATTTTATATTTAGATTTATTATTTGCAATAATCTCTACTTTCTGCCTATTATTAGTGCTGCTTGCTTTAAAATATCAATTTCCATTCGTAACTGTTTTAATTCTTTATTTGCTTGAATTAATTGTTTTTCTAAATCTGAAAGATTATCTTTAGTTTTAAAACTACCTGAATTAGTAAATTGCTTAATTCAATTGTAAGTAGCTGCTCTTGTAACATTGTATTCTTTAACAAGGCAAGATACTGATTTGCCACTTTGATATAAAGCTACTATTTGTTTTTTAAATTCATCTGAATATGAGTTAATAGTGACCATAATTATAATTCTGGAATGGCAACCCTTTTTAGGACTATTTTTTGGTAGACATTTGTTTTTGATAACTAATTGGAGTTAGGTAGTTTAGAGTACTGTGAATTCTTATGTTGTTATATCAATTGATGTAATCAAATAATTCTAATTTTAATTGGATTAATGATGTAAAATTTTTATCATTAATAAATTCAATTTTGAAAGTTTTAAAGGTTGCTTCAGCAACAGCATTGTCATAAGGACATCCTTTTTTGCTTAAAGATCGAGTTATGTTGAAAGCTAATAAAAGTTTATCAATAGTTTTATTATTGAATTCATTACCGCGATCAGTATGAAATATTTCAATATCTTTTAAACAGTGATTTGATTGCATAAATGCTTGATATACTAATGATGCATCTTTTTTAACTCCAACACTATGTCCAATAATTTCGCGGTTAAATAGGTCGATTAATAGGCAAATATAGTTTCATTTACCATTAACTTGAACATAAGTTAAATCACTAACAATAACTTCATTTTTAATTCTATTATTAAAGTTTCTATTAACAAGATTGGTTATTTGACTATCATTGACTTTATTATGATAATTTTTGAATGATAATTTAGTGTATTTTGATATTAAATTATGCTTATTCATAATTTCTTTAATTTTTCTGCGTGATAAATAAATTTCTTGGTTTGCTAGTATGACTTTTAATCTTCTAGTACCATAAACTTCTTTATTTTCTTTAAAAGCACTAATAACAGCTTGTTCATAAATATTATTTTGAATTTTATTTTTTTTCTTTAAATTAAAATAATATGTTGATTTAGAGAGTTTTAAAAAATGACACATTGTGCGAATTTTATATTTAGATTTATTATTTGCAATAATCTCTACTTTCTGCCTATTATTAGTGCTGCTTGCTTTAAAATATCAATTTCCATTCGTAACTGTTTTAATTCTTTATTTGCTTGAATTAATTGTTTTTCTAAATCTGAAAGATTATCTTTAGTTTTAAAACTACCTGAATTAGTAAATTGCTTAATTCAATTGTAAGTAGCTGCTCTTGTAACATTGTATTCTTTAACAAGGCAAGATACTGATTTGCCACTTTGATATAAAGCTACTATTTGTTTTTTAAATTCATCTGAATATGAGTTAATAGTGACCATAATTATAATTCCTTTCTTTTAACTAATTTGTTCACTTGTCTATGTAATTAGTGTCCAATAAAGTGTAACCCATCCAATTCTTGGGGTGGGAGCGAATTGGAAACTAGTATATATAGACCTGCTTAGGGAACCTACTATATTAATTCTATTCTTTATTTAACCAACCTTGCCACTACCAAGTGAGCAAGTGTTGGTTTTATTTTTTATTTTTTTTTGAAAAATTTTTTTGGGCGAGAAAATAAATTTCAAACTTGTAAAAAAAATTGAGCGGTGCCGGTTCAATTAAAATATTAATTTGTTTAACACAAATTAAATAAATATTGAATCGAATGCCTCAATGTTTTTTAAAATTTCATAATTTATTTTTGAGCCCAGAATTGCTGGAATGAATAAAACTAATAATAGTATTATTAATAATCTAAAAATCAAAATATATGTCCTTTATGCTAGAAGCAACAGGACATATTAGGAAAGGATTATTATGCAAATAGAATTTAAAAAAGAACAAATTATTAAAGATAAACCACAATCTATTCTTATTGATTATGTTGAATATAAATTATCACTTCCAAAATGAATGATTAAAAATAATTCTTTTACTGTTGATAACAGTTACACATATTGAGTTTTTAATTTAGAAAATATTAAAAGAGAATTAAGCGGTAATGAATTAATAAAATTATTAGAACCATATATTTCTGAACAAAAAATAACTGTTAATAAACCAACTGCTCCAAAAGAATATTATCTTAATGATATAAAACTTGAACCACTAACATTTTATGAACAGCATAATAGTTGATTTATGGGTGAAATAACTGATAACAAAACTAAAATTACTAATCCTTGTTTTAAATATAACATTACGTGAGAAGAAAACAGAAAAGGTTTTAAAATAAATAATCCATATAAACATGATGATTTACCAACTAATTATATAGTTACTTCTTATAAGGAAATTTCAACTCATAATGAAAAAGTATTTTTGTTGAACATGTAAACAAAATAAATTAGATTATTTATTCTTTAATACTAATGATATAAAAACAAGAAAATATTTTTTAAGAGATAAAAATAGTAAAGCGATTTGTTATGACTGTATTTTAAATATTAGGTTAAGTAGGAGGTATAAATATGGATAAAGAATATTTAACTAAAAGAGGAACGATTTGCATACCAGACAGTGATGATATTGAATTTAAAATAGGACTAATTAAACTGATTGATGATTTAAAAAAAGATAATTTAGTTTGTGGTCATAAAGAATTTATTGAAGAATGTAAATATTGTTGATGTAATTGTGATTTAGAAATTATTAAAACAGTTATTAGAGGTTAACTTAATTAATGCAATATGATTTAATTATTGGAATTGACCCCGCTGGAATTGGTAATAATGGAATTGTTATATATTCAAATGAAACTAATAATATTGTTTTTAATGAAACATTCAAAACTAAAACAGTTTTAGAAAGTAAAAATTTGTATAAAAAATACTTTTTATTAATTAAAAAACATTCTGATAATAAAAAAATACTAGTTATTGTAGAAAATTTCTTTTTAAATTCAAAACAATTATTAACTAATCCATTAGCAACTCCTAAAATGATTGGTGCATTAATGGTATTAGTAGAAGACGTTATGAATTGAGATTTTCAAGAAAGCGAACCAAAAAATAAAACTAAAATAGAAAATTATAAAGGAAATATAAAATTTACAAAACATGAACATGATGCATATAAGCACATTCAATATTATTTAAGGAATTATAAAAATGAAAGAGAAAACCAATTATGTCAAATTAACAGTAAAACTGAGTAACACTATTGAAGCAAAATATTACGAAAAAGGTAATAAAGGATTATATTATAGTGTTCGTGGTCAATGAAATGGATTAAACTATGTTACTTTAATTTTTAACAACCCAAAATTTTATAATCGATGTATTTTATTAAACAAAAACGATGAAATTATTGTAACTGGTCAAATTTTTAATACTTTAAATATTCCTAAAAATCGTGCATTTTGTTCAATTAATGTTAAATGATTTAAAAAATGAAAAGAGTAAAAAATGATATTATGAAAAATTTTATTAATAGTACCAATATTAATAACAAGTATAACACTAATAATATTTTTAATATTTATTATTAAAGAATTAAAAAATGAATATAAAGTATTAAAAATATTAAATAAAATTGCTAATCAAATTGAAAATAAGGAGAAAAAATAATGAATAGATGTACATTTACTCAAACTACTAAAT
This sequence comes from Spiroplasma endosymbiont of Phycita roborella, assembly GCF_964031195.1. NCBI lineage: Bacteria > Bacillati > Mycoplasmatota > Mollicutes > Entomoplasmatales > Spiroplasmataceae > Spiroplasma > Spiroplasma endosymbiont of Phycita roborella. The sequence goes on from NZ_CAXIQJ010000004.1 coordinate 590,124, forward strand.
TTACTAGTTTAATACCACCACATGATGAACATTTTGAACAAATACAATGTGAAAATATGACAGAAGAGCAATTTGATGAATATGGTAGAGCATATTGTAAAGAACATAGAAATAAAGTTGATGAAATTAATAAATCAAGACATAAAAATTGTATTAGTAAAGAAAAATTAATTAAATATTTAAAAAATGAGTATGAATGAATTATTAAAAATACCAATGAAATAAATGATGATTATTGACACGGATATGCTCAAGGAAAATTAAATTTTATATCTTTATGAGATGAAAATATTAAAAAAGGTGAATTTGATAATGAATAAAGAAGTATGCTGTGAAGATTGTTGTCTATGTGATAAAAAAACATGATTTATTTACTTGTGAAAAAATATGCAACGCATGTGAACACTGTAAATAGAAAGAGGAGAATTTAACTAATGATTATATTACCTACTTTATTTGAAAATAAAGATGAAATTGAAATATTATCACCATTTCCAAAAGCAGTTCATACAAGTAATGATATTAGAGCAATTATTTTAAGACAATACCCAAATGTTAAATCAAAACACATAATTGTTTCTGACCCAGAAAGTAATGTTGCATTAATAGTTGGTGATAATGATGTTTATCAAGGTTGAATTAAAGTAACAATTAAAAAATTAGAAAAAAAAGAGAATAACCATGACTAAACGTGAATTTTTAATTAAATGAAATGTAGATGAAAAATTATTTTTTATTGATAATGTTGAATTTTGTACAAGTGACACATGTGTAATGTTTAATTGAAATGATAATTATTTAATGATTGATTATTATTCAGAATACATGAATAAATTTATAGAACTATTAAATGATTTAAAACAAATTAAAGGAGAATAAAAATGGAAACAAATAATTATACTTTAACTAAATTAATTAGAACTGGTATAAGTCCAATTTGTGCAATGATTGGTACAAGTGCTTATTATGGTCAAGTAATAAGTAATCCAGTATTAGGTTCAATTAATAGTTTATTATTTGGTAAAAAATTAGGTTTAGATATTTGAAATTTAAATCAAATACCAAATACTAAAACTAAATTAACTAATAGTAGTAAAAAAATATTATTAGGATTAGGAACAATTGGTTTAGCAAATTATAGTAAATGAACAGAAAATAATATTAATCCTATTATTCCAACAACACCAACTCCAATAACTACTACAACTACAACTGAGGGTCCTCCATGATTACTATTAGATAAACAAGAACATCAGTCATTAATGGATTGAGATACATATATTTCATTAAATGCTTATGGTATTTCAAATCTTATTAGTGGATTAACTGAGTTAATACCTAATAAATTTGTGGAATGGCAACCCTTTTTAGGACTATTTTTTGGTAGACATTTGTTTTTGATAACTAATTGGAGTTAGGTAGTTTAGAGTACTGTGAATTCTTATGTTGTTATATCAATTGATGTAATCAAATAATTCTAATTTTAATTGGATTAATGATGTAAAATTTTTATCATTAATAAATTCAATTTTGAAAGTTTTAAAAGTTGCTTCAGCAACAGCATTGTCATAAGGACATCCTTTTTTGCTTAAAGATCGAGTTATGTTGAAAGCTAATAAAAGCTTATCAATAGTTTTATTATTGAATTCATTACCGCGATCAGTATGAAATATTTCAATATCTTTTAAACAGTGATTTGATTGCATAAATGCTTGATATACTAATGATGCATCTTTTTTAACTCCAACACTATGTCCAATAATTTCGCGGTTAAATAGGTCGATTAATAGGCAAATATAGTTTCATTTACCATTAACTTGAACATAAGTTAAATCACTAACAATAACTTCATTTTTAATTCTATTATTAAAGTTTCTATTAACAAGATTGGTTATTTGACTATCATTGACTTTATTATGATAATTTTTGAATGATAATTTAGTGTATTTTGATATTAAATTATGCTTATTCATAATTTCTTTAATTTTTCTGCGTGATAAATAAATTTCTTGGTTTGCTAGTATGACTTTTAATCTTCTAGTACCATAAACTTCTTTATTTTCTTTAAAAGCACTAATAACAGCTTGTTCATAAATATTATTTTGAATTTTATTTTTTTTCTTTAAATTAAAATAATATGTTGATTTAGAGAGTTTTAAAAAATGACACATTGTGCGAATTTTATATTTAGATTTATTATTTGCAATAATCTCTACTTTCTGCCTATTATTAGTGCTGCTTGCTTTAAAATATCAATTTCCATTCGTAACTGTTTTAATTCTTTATTTGCTTGAATTAATTGTTTTTCTAAATCTGAAAGATTATCTTTAGTTTTAAAACTACCTGAATTAGTAAATTGCTTAATTCAATTGTAAGTAGCTGCTCTTGTAACATTGTATTCTTTAACAAGGCAAGATACTGATTTGCCACTTTGATATAAAGCTACTATTTGTTTTTTAAATTCATCTGAATATGAGTTAATAGTGACCATAATTATAATTCCTTTCTTTTAACTAATTTGTTCACTTGTCTATGTAATTAGTGTCCAATAAAGTGTAACCCATCCACATCATTAATCCAATTAAAATTAGAATTATTTGATTACATCAATTGATATAACAACATAAGAATTCACAGTACTCTAAACTACCTAACTCCAATTAGTTATCAAAAACAAATGTCTACCAAAAAATAGTCCTAAAAAGGGTTGCCATTCCATTTTGTCTGATTTAAAATACTCTTCAAAATTAAAGTTTTTTGATTCATTAATAACTTCATGATTAAAAACTAAATCTATTTCATTTAATAAATCATATATGTTTGCATATTCTTTAATATAATTTAAAAATTTTTTAATAACTTCAAATAAATTTATACATTCTTCACTATTAAAAATCTTACTAAATTCAATATACTTTATTCCATAAAGTTTAGAATCTAATGGTGGCTTCTTGTCACATTTAACGTATTTAGTGGACAATACCACTGGAACATTAACTTTACACTTATCACAACAATCACATTTATTTTTTTGTTTTTCATAGTCATTAAATAATACAACAAAATTTTCATTCTCTCATGTTTTAACTTTTGCTTTTTCTAAAATAAAAGTCGCCAAACTATTGGCTACAAACTGATCTTCAAAACTATAACCTAAAAAAATAAATGTATAATTTTGATTTACTGCATCTTCTATTATTTTTTTAAATGATTCTGTAAAATTTTCAATAATTCAATTCTCAATAAAACTTTTATAAGTATCTATAAATTCTATTTTTTTACCTTTTTTATTCAAATTATTAACTTTATGTTCACTTGTTTCATTTGATTTTTCATTAATTCCAGTTATTGAACAATGAATTGGATATACTTTATCATTTAATTCTTCAATACTATTAATTCAATTTTTTATATATTGTTTAGGATTTTCTAATTTATTTCAAGCAAAAATATTATCATAATTTGTAGTAATTATTTTATCAAAATTATTATTTATTAATTCTAAAATTTCTTTTTTTTCACTATCAATTTCCTTTTTTTCTATATCAAGTTTACTACTATATTCTTCTATAAAAAAAGCACTTGCACTGTCTTTTTTCTCTTTTGTATCTAATAAACTCTTTAAATTATCCAAAACTCTTGAAAGATCAAAGTTATTTTGAACCATACTCTTCAAATTCTTAAGTTCTTTTTTATAATAATCATCTAAATCTTGAAATTCATTCTCTATTTTTTCAATAATAGAAATTAATAATTCTTTTCATAAAGGAAAACCAAAATTTGCAGAAAAACCTGCTCCTAAAAATAATATTGTTTTCTTTTCAATTATTTTTGAACTAATAAACTTAATGTTTTCTTCTACATTTTTGTCTAAACAATCTTTTGAATCTGCCATTTAATTTTGCATCTTTCTATTATAGATTAATTTAAATTTAACATAAAAAAGTAGTTATTACTACCTTTTTAATTAAACAACATAATTAACATTTTTCACTGATTTATCGCTTTCAATAATTTTTTTAGCATCTGCTAATTTAATGGCTACCATTTTCGTAATTCCTTGATTTTGCATAGTTGTCCCATATAATACATCACAATTTTCCATTGTGCCTGGACGATGAGTAACAATAATAAATTGCGTATATTGTGAAAAACTACGAACATATCTAGCAAAACGTTCTAAATTAGCTGGATCCAATGGCGCTTCAACCTCATCTAATATTGTCAATGGCAATGGCTTGACTTTTAAAATAGCAAATAATACTGCTAATGCAACTAATGATTTTTCACCACCTGATAATAAGTTTAAATTACTAATTCTTTTACCAGGAGGATTAGCAAGCACTTCCACACCTGTATTTAAAATATCATCAGGTGATGTATATCGTAAACTACAAGTTCCTCCACCAAATAAAGTTTGAAATGTTTCGGGCAATACCATATTAATAGCTTTTATTGTTTCATCAAATTGCGTTACCATAACATTATCCATTTCATCAATAGCTGTTAACAACGATTGTGATGCTAATTGCAATTCATCATGTTTAGTTTTTAAACGTAAATAACGTTCATTTTCATTTTCAAATTCTTCAATAGCATTAATATTTACAAATCCTAAATCTTCAATCTCACTACGTAATTGTTGTACCAAATTACGTGCTTGTTGTTCATCTGCTAATGGTTCACTATAATGTTCTCTAGCATATTCATAAGTTAAATTATAAGTTTCAACTAAACGTCTTAAATGTTGTTCTACTTTTGACTCCATTTTTACTTGCTCAAGTTTTTGATTATTTAATTTATCACTAGTCATAAAATGTTCTTGATTTAAACTATATAATTCATTTTCTAAAGTTTGCATTTGTTCTAATAATTGATGTTTCTGTTTACGAATTAATTGTAATTGACTTTTTATTGTCGCTTGATCATATTTAGAATTTTCATATTGAATAAAAATATCATTTAATTGATTTGTAGTATCAATATCTAATTTTTTACCAGTCAATGTTTGATATTGAGTAGTTAATAATTGTGATTGATTAGTGATATCACTAATTTCACTAATCAATTTATTTATTGTTAAAGTAATTGTCAACTTTTGACCTTGATAATTATTTAATTCGCTTTCAATACTTGTTCTTTGGACATTTATATTAACTAATTGTTGTTCTAATGATTTAATTTCTTCTTTTAATTCAGAAACTATTAACTTTTCTTTAAAAACATTAATACTATTTTGATGTTGATAACCTCCAACAATAGCACCTCCAGCTTTAATTAATTGACCATCTAAAGTTACACATTGATATTTAGCAGCAATTAATTGTGAAATAACTCTTGCGCTTTCTAAGTCTTCACAAATAATAGTACGACCTAAAAGAAAATTAATAATCGGCTGAATTCTATTATCAACTGCTGTAACTAAATGATGAGCAAAACTTAAATAACCCGATTTGCTATTAACAATAATTTCATCTTCTTTAGTCGCTGTTCGAACTTGAATTGAATTTAAAGGTAAAAAAGTGGCAATTCCCGCTTTATTTTGTTTTAAAAATTCAACAGCCTTGGTTGCATCTTTGTTAGTCGCCGTAACAATGTTTTTTAAAGTATTACCCAATACTTTAACAATCGCTTCACTATAAAGATCGGGCACCGAAATTAAATCACTCACTACTCCAATGATGCCATATAGTTTATCTTTATTATTTAAAATTGTTTGAACACCCAAATATTTTTGATTTTGTCGTTGTTGATAATTAATTACCGATTCTAATTGTGCTTTTTTTTCGCCTAAACCACGATGAATATTATTTTGTCCTAAAATTAAATCTTGATGTTGAACATTTAGTTCTTCAAATAAATTATTAATTTTATCAAAATTTTCTTGTTCTTTTTTTTGTAAAAAAGTTTTTTGTTCAATAATAGTAAGCAAAGTTTCAATTTCATTTTTTAATTTTTCAACTTCTGTTTGATCTTTTATTTCACTTTGTTTTGTTTTCATTAATGATTTTTGTTGTTCTAAAACTTGCAATAAACTATTAACATTAGATAAATTCATTTCTAAACTATTAATGTTTTTATCTAAATCATAACTTTTGTTTTTTAAAAATTTTAATTGTTGTTCATTCTTACTAATATTTAAATTAAGTTGTTGTTGTAAAATTTCATTATCATTTATACTGACTGTTGTAAGTTTTAATTGATTATGATATGTCTCCAAATCTTTAACAATAATAGTAATTTCATATTTTTTTAAATTATCACGTAATTCAACATAAGTTTTAGCTTTCTGTGCTTGTTTTGCTAATGGTTCAATTTTTCTACTTATTTCACTAATAATATCATTAACTCGAACTAAATTTTCATTAGTACGCTCTAATTTACGTAATGACTCTTCTTTCCTCTTTTTGTATTTTGAAACACCCGCAGCCTCTTCAAATAAAGTTCTTCTTTCTTCTGGTTTAGAATCAGCAAATTTTGAAACATTACCTTGACTAATAATTGCAAGTGAACCTTTAGCTAAACCTGTACCCATAATAATTTCTTGTACATCTTTTAAACGAACACGAGCTTTATTAATGTAATATTCATTTTCTGAACTATTACGAAAAGTTTTTCTAGTAATTTGTACTTCATTAAAATCAACTTTAAATATTTTATTAGTATTATCAAAAACTAAAGTAACTTGAGCACTATTTAATGGCTGTTTACCTTTAGCACCATTAAAAATTATATCTTCACTATTTTCACCACGTAATGATTTAACTGATTGTTCACCTAAAACTCAACGAATAGCATCATTAATATTAGACTTTCCAGAACCATTAGGACCAACAATACCTACAATATTAGTATCAAATTCTATTGTTAAAGGCTCTGCAAATGACTTAAAACCATATGCTTCAATTCTTTTTAAGAATGCCATCTTACCTCACCTATTTTAAAATATATATTTATATTTTACCATGAATCAGTTTAATATTTATTGCTAAGATTTAGCAGAAATATTACTTTATTTGCATTATTATTTGTTCTTTAATTGTTTTATAATAAAATTTATTAATTCACAAATAAAATAATGTAGTACTAATAATAGTACTAATAATTAACATTATAACTAAGATACTATTAATTCATAATGGAATTCCAATAATTGAATAATTAAAGTTGAGAATATTATAAGGATAAATAAAATTTTTAACATCATTTGTTTGTAAAATGCTGGCTCTAATATAAATATAAGTTAGATAAATAACTACTAATATAAATTGTTTTTTAATATTGATATTAAATTTATTTTTTTTAAAAGTTAAAATTAAAAAAGTAATCATCAATATTGGTGATACTAAATGATCTAAAAAGGAACAAAATAAAGATAAATTATTCAATTTTCAAAATCAATTAAGTTCTAAATCTAACTTTGAAACACTATCAATAAATATCCCCACTCAAAAAATAAGGACAGTAATAGTTATGTATATTGTTAAATTAATTTGACTATAAATATTAGTGAATCTATTTGTCTGCTCTTTTTGATGATAAATTAAAGAAAATAAAAACCAAATATTAACAATAAATATTGTTTGAGAAGACCAAAATGATAACATTATATCAAAGTTTTGTAATACTATAGAATTATAAAAATTATCTTTATTAGTACTATTAACATATCAAAATTCAGTAAATACAGAAAAGATGATAGTCAATATTGATAAAATAAAAATGAATATACAGCTTAATAATTTATATAAAAATCTTCAATCTTTAAATTTTTGCTTATATAATAAAAACACAAATTATTCCTCTTCGAAAAACAAAATCATATTTAATAAATATAATAATAACAATTTTTTTGCTAATTTAACAAAAAAAGTATTAATTAAATTTGAGGCTTTTTAATAATCTGTGTATCTTTGTTTTACAAAGTTACTAATTTAGATTAATTCTGTCTTCAAATTTTATCATAAAATGAGCAATTGCTGTATTTCAATTTTGAATAGGCAATGTTCATTTTTTTGTTATATTTTCAATTGCCAAGTAAAATATTTTGAAAACTGCCATATCATTAGGAAAAACTTTTTTATTTCTGATGATTTTTCGTAATTGACTATTAACAGATTCAATAGCATTTGTAGTATAAATCACTCTTTTGATTTCTACTGGATAACTAATAAAAACCATTAAATTATCTCAATTTTTATATCAAGATTTAGTAATTTGAGGATATTGTTTATTTCATTTACTTTCAAACGATTCTAAAGCTTGCATTGCTTGTTCTTCACTACATGCACTATAAATTGGTTTTAAATCTGCAACTAGACCTTTTCGATGTTTGTATGAAACATATTTTAAACTATTTCTAATTTGATGAACAATGCATAATTGATGTTCTGTTTTAGGATAAACTGATTGTATTGCTTCTGACATGCCTGTTAAATTATCACTACAAGCAATAAGAATATCATTTAAGCCACGATTTTTCATTTCTGTGAAATTAGATAATCAAAACTTAGAACCTTCATTTTCACTAATTCATAATCCTAAAACATCTTTTTTGCCTTCTAAATCAACTCCTAATGCTATATAAACTGATTTGTTAATAATCCGTTTATCTTGTCGTACTTTAACTACTATACAATCAAAATAAACAATAGGATAAATACTTTCTAATGGTCGATTTTGTCATGCTTTAACATCATCAATAACATCATCAGTAATTTGACTAATAACACTTTCACTAATATCAGCACCATGATATAACTCTTGCAACTGCATTCTAATGTCAGATAATGTCATTCCTTTTGCATACAAGGAAAGAACTTGTTGATCAAAACCATCAAATCTTCTTTGCCTTTTAGGAACTATTACAGGAGTAAAATTACTATTGCGATCTCTTGGTACATCAATTTCAATTTTACCTTGTTGAGTTATTAATTTTTTTGAACTTGTACCATTACGAGCATTTTCAGTAGTACTATGTTGATTTTTTTCATATCCTAAATAATTTTGCATTTCAGAATTCAACATTTTTTCAACTAATCTTTTTGTTAATTCTTTATATAAACCACCAGGTTTAAAAACTGTTGTTAAATCTTCAGTATTTTCTAGTAATAAATCTACTGCTTTTGATATTGGATCATTATTATTAAAGTTATCTTTTTTAGCCATCTGTAACTCACTCTTTCTAGTCATTTAATTATATTTACTAGAATTAATTAAACATAGTTATTTTTGTAAGTTACACAGATTACTAAACATTTCCTAATGATGTAAAATTTTTATCATTAATAAATTCAATTTTGAAAGTTTTAAAAGTTGCTTCAGCAACAGCATTGTCATAAGGACATCCTTTTTTGCTTAAAGATCGAGTTATGTTGAAAGCTAATAAAAGTTTATCAATAGTTTTATTATTGAATTCATTACCGCGATCAGTATGAAATATTTCAATATCTTTTAAACAGTGATTTGATTGCATAAATGCTTGATATACTAATGATGCATCTTTTTTAACTCCAACACTATGTCCAATAATTTCGCGGTTAAATAGGTCGATTAATAGGCAAATATAGTTTCATTTACCATTAACTTGAACATAAGTGTAACCCATCCATAAGTTAAATCACTAACAATAACTTCATTTTTAATTCTATTATTAAAGTTTCTATTAACAAGATTGGTTATTTGACTATCATTGACTTTATTATGATAATTTTTGAATGATAATTTAGTGTATTTTGATATTAAATTATGCTTATTCATAATTTCTTTAATTTTTCTGCGTGATAAATAAATTTCTTGGTTTGCTAGTATGACTTTTAATCTTCTAGTACCATAAACTTCTTTATTTTCTTTAAAAGCACTAATAACAGCTTGTTCATAAATATTATTTTGAATTTTATTTTTTTTCTTTAAATTAAAATAATATGTTGATTTAGAGAGTTTTAAAAAATGACACATTGTGCGAATTTTATATTTAGATTTATTATTTGCAATAATCTCTACTTTCTGCCTATTATTAGTGCTGCTTGCTTTAAAATATCAATTTTCATTCGTAACTGTTTTAATTCTTTATTTGCTTGAATTAATTGTTTTTCTAAATCTGAAAGATTATCTTTAGTTTTAAAACTACTTGAATTAGTAAATTGCTTAATTCAATTGTAAGTAGCTGCTCTTGTAACATTGTATTCTTTAACAAGGCAAGATACTGATTTGCCACTTTGATATAAAGCTACTATTTGTTTTTTAAATTCATCTGAATATGAGTTAATAGTGACCATAATTATAATTCCTTTCTTTTAACTAATTTGTTCACTTGTCTATGTAATTAGTGTCCAATAAAGTGTAACCCATCCAAAAAGAAACCAAAACAAATTTAACAGAAACAACACATGAAAAAAGAATTAAAAATAGTGACTTTCTAATTAATGCTACTGACATTGTTAAAGTATACGGTGATAAAACGGTTTTAAATAAATTAAATATTCAAATTAAAGCTGGTGAGCGAATTGGAATCATTGGTGCAAATGGTAGTGGTAAGTCAACACTGACAGAAATTATTGCTGGTATTAGACATGCAACTTCAGGAGTTATTGAAAAAAAAGAAGGTATTGTTATTGGTTTCCAATTTCAAGAATCAAAATATCCACCAGGGATTACTGTTATGGATATGCTTACTTATTATTTAGAAACATTTAATATCGAAATCAATGTTGGTCAATTAAATGAATTATTAAATACCTATCAATTATCAGCTGCTAAAAATAAAAATATTATGTTTCTATCTGGTGGTCAACAACGACTTAATATATTATTAAGCGTTATTCATAAACCTGACTTGGTTATTTTAGATGAAGTATCAACTGGTTTAGATATTGAAGTTAAGGAAGAAATATTTGATTTTTTACAAAAAAATATTGTTGAAAAAAATGTAGCAATGATTTTAGTTACTCATAACATGAGTGAAATTGAACATTTCTGTACACGTATCATTTATATGCACGATGGTGACATTATTGAAAAACGGACTGTTAAAGAGGTTGTTAAAGAATATGGTTCAGTTCATAACTATACATCTCAACAATTTCAAAAATATAAAAAACCTACTATTGCTGCAGAAAAAGAAGCATTATCTAAGAAAAAAGGTCAGCAAGATCCAAACAAAATTGTAAATGCCGCAAAAACACGCTCTTCTAAACAAATACCGTTATTGAATTTAATGTTTAAATATTATCTAAAAGGCTTCTTTGTCCCATTTTTTCTAATTGTTTATCCAATTCTAATCTTGGGAATTCAAGGAGAATCAATACGGCATACTGGTGCTGATGTTGCTGGCACCATTACTGCAGTTAAACAAATGATTGCTGGTATTGCGATTGTTAATATTATTTCAGTTGGAATATTTATTATTCCTCAAACAATTATTGAATTTAAATTATCTGTATTACTAAAAAGAATTGGTGCAACTAATATTCATCCCTTATTTTTTGTTACTGCTGTAATTATCATCGGTGTATTTGCTTCAATAATTTCTTTCTTATGAACATTATTATGAGGTGGCATTTACTTTGGTGGTACGTATGGCTGAAGTGTTATTGCTCTTCCTACTCAAATTGGTGCTTCGATTCCATGAATTATTATTATTTTTATTACTACTATTGGTTTGGGAATAATGTTAGCATCATTATTTAAGACTATTACTTCATTTATTGCTGTTGCCAACGTATTATATTTACCTGTTGCTTACTTAAGTGGCTCAATTATGCCTATTGATTGAATTACAAGTAGTAAAGTATTAAATATTATTAGTTATTTCTCACCATTTAAATACTCTACTTTGCCTTACTTTGAATGTTGAAATGGAACATTTAAAATGACATGAGAAATGTATTTATATGGAGGTATTAGTTTAATAATACTAGCAATTTTTATGGGAATTGCTGCTCGCAAATTAAAATGACAAGATTAATAATCTAATTTTAAAAGTGATTGGGAATTCCAATCACTTTTAATATTTTTTAATTATTTAAATAATAATTCCTTACTTAAATCTAAACTTACTACTCATTGATAAGAGTTTATTATAATATCTAATGTAAAATTTAACATTTCAACAATATTTTCTAATAATTTTTCTTCACTATTAGCAATAACTAAATTTAATAAATTAGCAGTAGAACTATTATCAGAACCAATATTCATATAAGGAAGCATTAGAGTGACTTGATTTTTATTAACATAAATACTTGGTATTTTTTCTTGTATATTTGCTAAATCAACCATTTTGCTCATTACTTTTGGCACTAATAACTTTCTTAACTTAATTGGATCACTATAATCAAGAGCAAATAACTTCTCAAATGCTGCTGATTCAAGTTGATCACCACGATTTGAACCCATAATTCTTGAACATAATGTTTCAGGAATAATCGTTGTTATTACATCTTGCATATCAATTAAACACGTAAAATAAAGATATCGATTATATGTAGTACTAGTAGTTGTAGTTTTTCCTGTCTTGTAATTTCTAGTAATCTTTTCTAACGTTGTTCCACAATTAAAATTTTTATCATTAATACTACCAATAATAACTTTTTCAGTTCAAACACGATGATTAAAATCACTACCAATAACTAAGAATTTTTGTGGTACAATGGTAAAATTTTTAGTAACATTAGTAATTTCAACTGCTTTAAAAGCAGAATTAACTGCCATTTTTAAATAATTAATATTATATTCTAAAAATTCTCGTTTTATTTTTTTGGAAAAAGTTTGTCCAACTGTTACTAACAATGTTCCAACTAAAATAAAAATAATACCAATAATAACTATTACTAAATAAAATGTGCTAGACACTTTTTCAGGTAATAAACTACTCAGAAAAATTATCCCTAACATAATAGTAAAAAAACCTAATGAGAAATGTTTAGTAATCTGTGTAACTTACAAAAATAACTATGTTTAATTAATTCTAGTAAATATAATTAAATGACTAGAAAGAGTGAGTTACAGATGGCTAAAAAAGATAACTTTAATAATAATGATCCAATATCAAAAGCAGTAGATTTATTACTAGAAAATACTGAAGATTTAACAACAGTTTTTAAACCTGGCGGTTTATATAAAGAATTAACAAAAAGATTAGTTGAAAAAATGTTGAATTCTGAAATGCAAAATTATTTAGGATATGAAAAAAATCAACATAGTACTACTGAAAATGCTCGTAATGGTACAAGTTCAAAAAAATTAATAACTCAACAAGGTAAAATTGAAATTGATGTACCAAGAGATCGCAATAGTAATTTTACTCCTGTAATAGTTCCTAAAAGGCAAAGAAGATTTGATGGTTTTGATCAACAAGTTCTTTCCTTGTATGCAAAAGGAATGACATTATCTGACATTAGAATGCAGTTGCAAGAGTTATATCATGGTGCTGATATTAGTGAAAGTGTTATTAGTCAAATTACTGATGATGTTATTGATGATGTTAAAGCATGACAAAATCGACCATTAGAAAGTATTTATCCTATTGTTTATTTTGATTGTATAGTAGTTAAAGTACGACAAGATAAACGGATTATTAACAAATCAGTTTATATAGCATTAGGAGTTGATTTAGAAGGCAAAAAAGATGTTTTAGGATTATGAATTAGTGAAAATGAAGGTTCTAAGTTTTGATTATCTAATTTCACAGAAATGAAAAATCGTGGCTTAAATGATATTCTTATTGCTTGTAGTGATAATTTAACAGGCATGTCAGAAGCAATACAATCAGTTTATCCTAAAACAGAACATCAATTATGCATTGTTCATCAAATTAGAAATAGTTTAAAATATGTTTCATACAAACATCGAAAAGGTCTAGTTGCAGATTTAAAACCAATTTATAGTGCATGTAGTGAAGAACAAGCAATGCAAGCTTTAGAATCGTTTGAAAGTAAATGAAATAAACAATATCCTCAAATTACTAAATCTTGATATAAAAATTGAGATAATTTAATGGTTTTTATTAGTTATCCAGTAGAAATCAAAAGAGTGATTTATACTACAAATGCTATTGAATCTGTTAATAGTCAATTACGAAAAATCATCAGAAATAAAAAAGTTTTTCCTAATGATATGGCAGTTTTCAAAATATTTTACTTGGCAATTGAAAATATAACAAAAAAATGAACATTGCCTATTCAAAATTGAAATACAGCAATTGCTCATTTTATGATAAAATTTGAAGACAGAATTAATCTAAATTAGTAACTTTGTAAAACAAAGATACACAGATTATTAAAAAGCCTCACCTAATGCCAAAATAATATAAGCAATAATTTTATATACATTGCTTATAAACATTCGCTTAAAGGAAGTATTTAAAATCTTGTTATAAATTGAATGTATATTTTCTTTAATAATTTTTAATTCATTCTCATTAAACTTTATAATACTATTATTTCTGCTCATTTTTCCTCCCATATATTAATTTATTAAAATAATTATACTTAAAATTATTATTTTTACTATCAACTTAACCATTAATATCTTATAATAAAATTTAGAATACTAAAATATAGTAAGAATTTAGGAGAGAAAGATATGGAACTTACAATTAATATTTTATCTTGAATTGGAGCAATTTTAACTAGTATTGTTTTAATTCCCCAAAGTTTTAAAATAATTCGCACCAGAGATACAAAATCATTATCATTATATATGTATATTATTTTTGTACTATCAGCAATAACATGAATTATTTTTGCAATATTGTCTAATCAACTTGCTATTATTACAACTAATACTATTGTATTATTTTTTGCAAGTATTATTTTAATTCTAAAAATTAATAATATTTTTAGAAAAAAAGAAAAACCATAGTTTCAATTAGCTAATAAGAATTAAAGGATTTTCATTAATATATTTAATTCATCATTTAAAACCATGAGCACCATTTTCATCAATTACTAGATTAGTAGTAATTTTTCTATTAGTTAATATTTTTTTTAATTCAATAGTATTACTTTCATAATTTGTTACTAATTTGCCTTCAAAAAACTTTGGTTCTTTTTTTCCTACCCATAGTTCAACTATTAAAGGTTGATTATTATTTAAAACTTTAGTTTTTAAATCTTCAATAATTTGTGAATTAAATCAAATTGCTGGCGAAAATAATAATAATTTTGTAAATTGTAATTTTGATAAATATAACATTTGTAAACAAAAATATGCCCCCAAAGAACAACCAATGGCATTTAAATTTTTAATTTTTAAATTAAACTTTTTAATAACAAATGGTATAACCTCATTAATAATAAATTCTAAGTAATTTTTACCATTACCACCAAGAAAATCAATGTTACTTTTTTTTAATTCAGGAAAATATTTTGTCATTAATATTTTTACATCATCATTGGTATAAGTTGCTAAATCATTAAAACGAGTCATATTATTGGTACTACCAATACCAATAAAAATACAATTACTATTATTTTCAAATAAAATATTACTATTACTATTAAGTAACATATCTTTACCATCAAAAACTAAATAAACTTCATAAGCAATATTTTGATCATAAATAGAAGGTAAAGCAATAATAATATCTTTATTAATATTTAAAAATTTACTTTTAATATTATCAACTTTTACATCATAATTATTCATATTTTTTATCCTTAATTTATTGATAATTTCCTAACAAAGAATAATTCATTATTCTAATATAAAAATTAAAATTAGTTTGTTCTAAGCGCATAGCGCATTTAACCAATTCATCTAAAATTATCAACTTATTAGTAAATAAAGTTTCATATGAAAAAAAAGCTTTTAAATTTAAATCAGTACTATCTTTTGTCAGCAATGTTTTTCTGGTTTCTAAATCCAACAAATAAAATAACATTAATAAACTTCCAAACTCATAATTATTTTTTATGTTTGTTTCATTCTTAGTTAAATTAATAAAAATATTACCACTAATATTTACCAATCTTTTAATTATTAGCAAACTTTCTTTTTTCAAATTAGAATTATTTATCAAAAAATCAGGTAATACTACTTTTGAAGTATCATCAAACCAAACTTTTATTTGATCTTTACATCCAAGTAATAATAAAAGTTCCTTGGCATTTTGATAATCATCTAACTGTTTTTCTTGACGCTTAAAAGTAGGAATTAAAGCAGAAATAGTTAATATAAAATTTGCAACTAATCTTAAATATTCTTTATAAGAAATTTTATTGAAATATAAATAAACACTTATTATTTTCATAAACATTAAATTTTGATTACTATTAAATATTAAGTTATAAGTATTACGATAATCTTTTGCTTTTAAATGACCTATTTTTTTTTTAATTTCGCGCTTAAAAAAATAATTACTTTTTAAAAGCAAAAGATGGTTAAATAATCGATATTCGGGAATCATTTTTTACTTCCAATCTAATTATATATTTTTAAATTTAATCTTAAAATAATTATAACATTGAAATAAATAAGTACATAATGTTACTTATTTATTATATTTAATTGCCAATAATATCATTGATAATTAATTATATTTAATATATAAATTTAAAAAGTTATTTTAAATAATAACTTTTTAAATCCATTCTTAACTAAAATCTTTTTTTCTTATAAAGAATTTATTAATCTCAAAGAAGAACTTAATTTTTCTTCTGCTTTATCTTCATTTGGCAAACTAAAACAAGATTGATTTTTTTCAATATCTGTTTCAAAACCAAGATCACTATATTGACTATTAACTCTTGAAATTAATTCTTTTTTACTAGAAAAAGGATTCTTTTCATCAAATTGCTTTGATATTTCATTTTCTGAAATTAAATTTAATTTATCAAAAATTTCTTCATTTTTTTCATTTGTAATTTTATTAATCAAACTGACTTGTAAATTAATAATATTTTCAAAAATATTTAATTTTAAAACTTTAAGTGGTTTAATATTTTTTTCATTTTCATTTATTTCTTCTCTTAAATTTCTTGTTTTCAATTTTATTTCTTTAATTTCTTTATTAACTTTTTTGTTTCTAACATATTTAAAAATACCAAAACTAATAGTATTTACAAAAGTTATTTGTCAATTTTTTTCTGCTTTTTTTTCTCTTAAATCTTGAATATCACGTTCAAGTAAATCAATTTTATCTAATATTTCTTTATTTTTTTCTTCAAAATCAAATATTTTTTGTTCTAAATCCTTAATTTGAATTGCTGAGAAACTAATACTATCAAATAATTCTGTATCACCATCTTCTTCAAAAGGATTTTTCTTAGATGGATATATAGAATGTTCTAATTCTTCAAAGTTTTTATTTTTTAAAATAAAATCTAATTGTTCAAATATTTCTTTATATCTCTTAACTTTATTTTCATATAACTGACCTTGTAAATCAATAATTTCTTTTAAAATATTTAATTTTGAATTTTTAAATGGTTGTGCATTTTTTTCATTTTCATCAATTTCTTCTATTAAAGTTTTTATATTTAATTCTGTTTTTTTAATTTGTTTATTAATATTTGAAAATAGTTGTATTTTTTTTGATTTTTTTAATTTTTTTAAACGTTTAATTTTATTTTCTAAAGATTCAATTTGCTCAACTATTTCTTCACTTTTTTTCTCAATAAAAAATATTTCTTTATCCAATTCTTCTTTTGCTTTTTTTAATATATTAATTTTTTCGATTAACATTTTTTTCTCCTTTAAAAATTAAAAAAACCCATTTACTTATAAATAAAGCAATAGGTTAAAAACTATATTTAGTTTATAAATTAAATTATACTTACTTTTTTATTTTTAATTATTATTTTTATTTTTTTTACTAATATGTTTTAAAAAAAGTATTTTAACTAGTTAAAATACTTTTTTGTAAAATAGGAGGTACTGTAGAAAAACTTTTCGCGAAATTGTTTATTAAATTTTGACTAAAACAACAATTTCCAAATATTTTAGCATCTTTTTCCACTGATTTAGAAAGTACTTCAATATCACTGCCGTCATCATCTTCATTAAAACTACTATCCTTACTTGAAAATGTTATTGTAATTTCTTCTTCTGGTATATCTGATAATTGTCTTTCAAAATTGATAGTGCTTGACTTTGAATATATTTTTACATTATCATTTTCTTGTTCTAACTCAGAAAGTACTTCAATATCACTATCATCATCTTCATTAAAACCACTATCTTTACTTAAAAATATATCATCTTCTTGCTCGGATTCAGAAAGTACTTCAATATCACTATCATCATTATTAAAATTTAATTTATTAACAGTAACATCTACTTCTATTTCTTCACTAAAGATACTTTTTTTATTTAAAGATATTTTTAAAATATCATCTTTTTTCTCAGATTCAGAAAGTACTTCAATATGACTATCATCATCACTATTATATCCAGAAGAATTTTGTTCTAATGAAGAATCATTATTAATAGGATCTACTATTTTTGCTATTTGATTTTTTAAATTATCTAATTGTTGAAAAAATTCTTTATTAATTTTAATTAATCGATTGTTAACAAAAAATAAGTTTTTTAAAAGAATATTAGTTTTTTTAATAATTTTTAATTTTTGAATTTTTAACAATTTAATAATATTTTTATTATTATTTATCGTTTGTTTCAAACATTCTCTCTTAATTTTTATTTCTTTAATTTGCTTATCAATATTTTTGTTTTTATAATATTTAAAAATACCAAAAGTAAATACATTTAAAAAAGTTAGTTTTCAATTTTTTTGGTTTTTTTGTTTTTCTAGAACTTTAATATTTTTTTCTAATACTTTAATTTCTCCTATTAATTTTATATTTTTATCTTCTTCATCAAATATTTGTCCAGTTAATTCATTGATTTCTTCATCTAATGTAAAAAATTCCTCCTCTTCGATTAATGAAATATTTAATTTTAATTCTGTATTTTTTTTATCAATATAAGATATTTTTTCATCTAATTTATTAATTTCTTTATCTAATAGTAAAAAAGATTCTTCTTTAGTTAATGGCATATATACTTCTCCTTTTTAAAAACAAAAGAACCCATTTGCTTTAAAAAAACAATGGGTAAAAACTTATATTAAGTTTATCAAGTAATAGGGGCTTTGCCCCTCGTTGCTTCGCAACTCACCCCAGCGGGGCTAAACCCCGCGGCCAACCAACCAAGGTTCTGGTTGGCTCCGACCAATAATATAAATTTAAATTTTTAATAAACTTTGTTTATGTGTAGTTATTAAAGTTTGATTATAAGAATTAAAAGTTAATTTTTCTAACTCAGGTGAAGAAGGCATTTTTTCATAACAAAATAAATCAATATCGTAATTATGTTGCTTAATTTCATTTATTTCACTAATTATAAAATCAAAATTAATTTTATGATTTTTAAAATCAGATAACAAAAAATCATATGTTTCTTTTTCAAGTAATGGTTTTAAATTATAAAATTTATATTTTTTTCTTTTAAATATTGATTTTGGATATTCTGCTTTTAAATTTCATCTCATGTCTAATTTTCCTTTCAAAATAAAAAAACTAATTTACTTTATATAAAGCAAATAAGTTAAAACTTATATTTAGTTTATGAATTTATTTTAACATCTTTTTTATTTTTCTTAGAATGTTTATTTCTATAATAACAAACACGACATACAGTATTTTCAGTTTGGAATGGCAACCCTTTTTAGGACTATTTTTTGGTAGACATTTGTTTTTGATAACTAATTGGAGTTAGGTAGTTTAGAGTACTGTGAATTCTTATGTTGTTATATCAATTGATGTAATCAAATAATTCTAATTTTAATTGGATTAATGATGTAAAATTTTTATCATTAATAAATTCAATTTTGAAAGTTTTAAAAGTTGCTTCAGCAACAGCATTGTCATAAGGACATCCTTTTTTGCTTAAAGATCGAGTTATGTTGAAAGCTAATAAAAGCTTATCAATAGTTTTATTATTGAATTCATTACCGCGATCAGTATGAAATATTTCAATATCTTTTAAACAGTGATTTGATTGCATAAATGCTTGATATACTAATGATGCATCTTTTTTAACTCCAACACTATGTCCAATAATTTCGCGGTTAAATAGGTCGATTAATAGGCAAATATAGTTTCATTTACCATTAACTTGAACATAAGTTAAATCACTAACAATAACTTCATTTTTAATTCTATTATTAAAGTTTCTATTAACAAGATTGGTTATTTGACTATCATTGACTTTATTATGATAATTTTTGAATGATAATTTAGTGTATTTTGATATTAAATTATGCTTATTCATAATTTCTTTAATTTTTCTGCGTGATAAATAAATTTCTTGGTTTGCTAGTATGACTTTTAATCTTCTAGTACCATAAACTTCTTTATTTTCTTTAAAAGCACTAATAACAGCTTGTTCATAAATATTATTTTGAATTTTATTTTTTTTCTTTAAATTAAAATAATATGTTGATTTAGAGAGTTTTAAAAAATGACACATTGTGCGAATTTTATATTTAGATTTATTATTTGCAATAATCTCTACTTTCTGCCTATTATTAGTGCTGCTTGCTTTAAAATATCAATTTCCATTCGTAACTGTTTTAATTCTTTATTTGCTTGAATTAATTGTTTTTCTAAATCTGAAAGATTATCTTTAGTTTTAAAACTACCTGAATTAGTAAATTGCTTAATTCAATTGTAAGTAGCTGCTCTTGTAACATTGTATTCTTTAACAAGGCAAGATACTGATTTGCCACTTTGATATAAAGCTACTATTTGTTTTTTAAATTCATCTGAATATGAGTTAATAGTGACCATAATTATAATTCCTTTCTTTTAACTAATTTGTTCACTTGTCTATGTAATTAGTGTCCAATAAAGTGTAACCCATCCAGTTTCTTTCTTTTCAGTTTGTAATATATTATCCAACTTATCTAATTCTACTGCTCTAATATCATCAACAGTAAAATCTAATGCTTGTGACTGTTCATAGTCTTTAACACTACTTAATTCACTTTTCAACGAATGAATATAATTCAAAGCACGACTATTATATTTTTGTAAATAGGACTTAGGAAATCATAAACTAAAAGTCATAGTTTCACCACTATAACTAGGTGGTAATCCACCACGTTTAATTATTTTTTTAGTTTGTCTTTTAGATAATACAATTTTATTATAATCATCAACATTAGTATAAATATTTAGTTTAAATTTAACTAAAAATAACAAAATACGCATTCTTTTAACTTGAACAATATATTCTACTTTTTCACGTGCTTGTTTTGGTATTCTATCGGGGTGTTGTTCAATCATATACATAATTCCATTAAAATTATGACCTATTAATTTACAAAACATTCCTAAACTTTCTTGTGTTTCTTTAAATTCGGGTGACAAATCATTACTATTAATTTTCAAACCTAACTCATCTAAAACAACCATATCACACTCTTTAAAAGCATAATTACTATTTAATTGATTAAATTTAAAAACATCATCATAAGAACAGCGATAACTATATTCATTACGAACTTTAATAGGAATAGGACTTACTACCCTACCCTTATGTTTTTGTGCTAAACAACAAGCAAGAGCAGATTTACCAGTACGTGGTGGTGCTGAAATAATATAACTACCTACACGTTGTAATATCTTTATATTTTTTCTAGTTATTAAAAACGGATAAACTATTATTAATAATAAAACTCCTAAAAGTAAATAACCATATCAAGGCATTATTTCAACTCCTAACCAACTAAAAATCCAACTGCTTTTAAAAATACTCATAATGTTAAAACTTGTTCTAAACCACTAGTAAAATCAACATTTAAAACAGAACTAATAGTATCATCAAAAATACGTCTCAATAATCCATCAAGTTTAGTAAAAAATTCTCTTAATGGTTCCACGGGTAAAACCTTACCAACAACACCATAAAGTACTCACCTAAAAGCATTACGTAAATGACCAAAAACATCATATCAACTAACACGCTCATACTCAGGGTTAAAAGGACTATTTGGCGGTACTGGTGTTACTTTCTCACTTGAAAAAATATTAATTTGACCAAAATTTAACTGTGGTGAAAAAGTTGGTTTAGTTGATTCACCATGAACATCAAAAAATACTGTTAAATGTCTTAAATTTGGAACACGAATAGGCATAGTAACAAAATTATATAAATCTTGCTGATAAACATCATTATCAACTTTACCTTTAAAAACATACTTAGTATCACCAACATTATCTAAAAAACTAAAAACAAAATTAGCAGTAAAAGTTTTAAAATATTCATATTCAAAATAAAACATAAAACCTTGAATATAAAAACTTAAAGGTTTATCAATTTCAAAATTTAACTGTGTTTGAAAATTTATAATTCTTTTACCAGTATTAACAAAGTTTAAATTATTAGTATTATTCTTTGCAACATAATTATGATTAAACATAATACGTGAAAATTCATCTAATTGTTTTCTATTAAAAGTATAAACACCAGTTCCCATATCTATCATTTGTGATGGAACACCAACTGTATCACTATAATAATAACATGTATATAAACCTTCATTATTTCCTATAAATTCACCACTTACTAATTTTAAATCCGGTTGGTCAACATCAAAATAAGCAGAATTTCATGGAATTGTTGCTCAATCATCAAAATCATGATATTTAACATGTTTAACCATTTCTTTTGTAATATCATAATTAACAACATTAGCGTCATTTGAAGCAATTAAAGAAGTAGGTGCTTGAACAAAAGTATTTACAACAAAAAATAATTTAGCAAACTTAAATCACATAATTATTTACCAAATAAACATTTTAAAATTCACCATGAACCATAAAACAAAACAAATCCAATAAAAAACTGTGTTCCATAAACTACTAAATTTCATAAAATAGTAGTAAAATCGTCAACTGGATTACCTATAAACATAGTTCAATAATCAACAATACATTGATGTATTTTATTGTAAATTTCTAAAACACTCATAACTAACACCTACCCAAATAATGACCTAAAAATAAATTTAATACTACGATAAATAAAATTAAAAAATACACCTAATACTAATCAAAAAGTTAAATTAAACAAAATATAAACTTCATCAGTAATATTAGTTTGATTTAAAAATATACCAATATCATTACTAGAAAATATAAAAATAAAATGCAATATACTAAGAACAAAATTAGACATAACTATTTACCTACAAACTTCCCTTTTTTATTCTCAATACCCTTAGCCTTATTATCTAAACGTTTTCTTTCAGCAAGTTGTTTACCAACTCATGATGAACCTTTATAAAATTTAACAGAAGCACGACCCATAGTTTTAACATTCTGTCCTAAATCTAATGCTGGTAACATTAATTCGGGTAAAATAACCCTAAATGCAAATCTAAGCAAAATTAAAAATATCATTAACGTACCCAAATTAAAACCTAAATCACCAAGTGGAAAACTAAAAAACTTCATAAAAATTGAAGCAAATAATTGCATAACTGTTGTAATAAAAGGTATAAACATAATTTCACATCCTAATGTCTTGTAAATCTAAATAATCCCAAAATTAAATAAAATACAAAACTAACATTTATTAAAGCAAGAATAGGCAAAGGTAAAGTGTATAAACTATCATAAAAAAACGACTTAATAAAAAGTGTTACAGTATGTAATCCAGTAAAAGAACTTAAATACTGCATATAAATAGTTTGTACCAAAGTATTAACAACTGGTAAAAGTCTACCTAATAAAGGTAAAACAAAAACCAAACTAAAAAATAACTTTACCATTTGCTTACTTCCTTTCTAATTACTAATGTGTTCCATGAATAATATGTCCCACAAATTGTTTGATAAACACTAATACCATAAATACAATTGAAATTAACACTGGTCAATTTGTAAGTGTTCCACCATCGCCAGTAGTAAATACTCAACCAAAAATATAAGTAAAAGCATTTAATAATTGTTGGCCAACACCACCAATCATATTTAATAATGCTGATAATCCAGCAGGCATATTAATCACCTCCTTTCTCTAATTCTTTTTGTTGTTTTTCCATTTCTAATTTACGTTTCTTTTTTTCAAAATCTTTACGACAAAATATACAATCGGGTTCACTATCATTATCTTTTATATGTTTTTTATGTTTAAATCTTTGTATACCTTCACGTATTCAATTTCTACAAAACCAAAGAATTAAACAAAACCCACCAATATATAACGCATATTTTATAATTTCTTTAAAATCCATTATTTATCACTTCCTTTCTCAATATTCTTTTTCTTATTTTTAATTGATTTAATCAAATCTAAAATTGAAAATAAAATACCCATAAAAAATGAAATACCACCAATAAAAAACCAAAATCAACGAATAAAACTCATATCATTATCAATAATTTGCTGAATACCACCAACAAATAACCATAAACCACAACTAGTAAAAACACTAATAAGAATAATATTAACTCAATCAAATTTAGAATTTTTTTTATGTTTTATAACTTCTTTATTTTCCATTATTTTTTACCCCCTAATAAAAAATCATCATAATTCAAATTTTCACTTAATCTTTGGTCAAAATTTCTTTTTGCCTTTTTCTTATGCAACTTTTGTCTTGGCATATTTTTTCATTTATCTTTTTTCATAAAATTAATTCACTCCTTATAAAATAAACGTTTTTATTGTTTTATTTTGTTCATTAATCTTTGAATTTTCATTATTAATTTCTAATAATTTATTTTGAAATTCTAATGTTTGTTTTAAATCTTTTATTTGATTATTTAAATTTTCAAATTTTCTTTCTAATTTTTGTTTTTCATATCTTTTTCTTTCAACTTTTAAATCATTCTTTTTACTAAATTTATTTTCTTTTCTCTTAAAAACTCAATTTGTTATTTTAGTTTTAATATTATTTCATGGAATACCAATATAACCTACAACAATACCAATTAAAATAGATACTGGTTTAATTGCAACAATTCCTAAAACTATAATGCTAGGAATTAATCCTAAAAATATACTAAATGTAATACATCCAGTTAATGCCATAAATTTTAAAATTCATCACATATATATTTTCACTTTAAACACCACCTAATGTATAAGCATAAGAATAATCCCAATTTAAACTTGCTCTATCTAAATTAATCTCCGACATACTATCATCATTTAAATCAACATCAACCATACCGTCATCTGTACTTTGATAATCATTAACACTGCCATTAATTAATCTTGCTCTTTCATCTGTAAATACTTCTTGTAACTCTGTATTATTATGTGTATTTCCTAATGGTAATAATAAAGTATTAATAATCTCACTTGCTCCGGCAATAATTGTAGGAATAGCAAAATAATTATTAAAATTATTGTTTATACCCATAGCAACCCCACTACTAATCAAACATCCACCAGTACCCATATTTGCTATCTTTCTTATATTTTGAAATCTATTAGGGATTAACTCAGTTAAACCACTAATAACATTTGCTATACCAAAACTATTTAAAGATATATAAGTATCTCAATCTACAAAAGGCTTATCAATTACTGGATTAGGAGTTGGTATTGGAATAGGAATTGGTGGTTCAGTAGGGCATGGTGGTCAAAAACAAGGTTCATTTCTTAATAAAGAAACTGACTTATTTACATACTGAACAAACTTAGCATAATTAATTAAACCAATTGTTCCTAAACCTAAAAATATCTTTTTATAACTATTAATCACTTTATTTTTAGTAGTTAGTCTTTGATTAATATTCCATATATCAATTCCTAACTTTTTACTAAATAACAAAGAATTAATACTTCCTAAAATTGGGTCTTTTAAATATTGACCATAATAAGCACTAACTCCTACCATAGCACTTAATGGACTTAATCCAGTTCTTAAAATTTTAGTTAAAGTATAATTACTAGTTTGTTCTAACACATTAGGCATAAATAAAACTCCTTACTTATTTAATAAGGAGCATATTTATACTAATTTGTATAACATGGGAGCAAAGTACACAAAAAAGTATATATATGCTCCCTATTTAATTTTTAATTTTCTTTTTGTTGTAATGGTTCTTTTTGTTTAACCAAAGCAATATCTAATATGCAATTTGGACAGTAATATTTTTTATTATATAAGTTTTGTAAAACTTTTTTAGGACAAATAACTTGGTCACAAAGTTTGCATAAATACATTGCTAAATGAAAATTTTGTTCACAAGCACAATTATTAATTTTTGACATAACTTAAATCCTTTAAATAATAATTTAACAATTACCCTATAATAAATAACTATTTAGTTTTTAAATTATGTATGTCAATAATTTTTGCTTCTCATGTTATTTCAACATCATAATAAGAACCAAGACTTAAATTCATTTTAGAAAGTTTAGTAAATAATTCACTATCATGTAAAACTCATTTATCCTTAGATTTTTCACCAGTTGATATTTTAATACCTTTATCAGTAACATAAAACGGCGAAAAAGTAAGTACATCATAATTTTTGGACTTACCACTTTTTTCATCTTTAATTACTTCATTGCTTCTAATTTTTGTCAATTGACATAAAAAATATATATTAACCTCTCCAGTTCAATTTATTATTAATAATAAATAGATTAATAATGCGGGTAATAAACATTATTAATTATAATATAACAGAAAAAAATTAAAATACAATAAAAATAGATAATAATGAGAACTGGAGTAATCACTATTATCTAATTAACCATTATATATATATATATACAAGTATTTTATTCAATTTTATTTGTTTTTTTATTTTTTATATTGTCAACTAAAATTGATAATTCTCCCTCAAGTGCAACCATTAAGTTAATAGCTTGACATTCATGTTTTTCCATATTATTTATAATATCAACACAATCATCTAACAAACTATACAATTGACTTAACAATTTATATTTCGTCATAAATTTTAAAACTCCTTTATTTTTAAATAACTTATAATTATAAATTATAGATATTAAATAAAAATAAACAATATATTTTAAAATTAATGTAAAACTCTAGGTACACGCTTAATTGCATTTCTAAACCTAATACTATCAATTGAAACATATTCATCATAATCTTTAAAATTGTCACCAAAAACAGTAGTATCAAAACTACCACCAAAAAGTATAGTACGACCTAAATTATCAATTTTCTTTTTAAAAAATTGTGTATGTAATGCATTAACAGAAGCATCAATTAAACGTTGATATAACATTATTTTTTGACCTTTAACTACTTTTGGATTAGAACAATTACGAGAAAAAGCATATGCACGAACACCTAAATCATATTGATTTTGAGATTTTATATCATTTTGTACTTTTACAACATATTTACTTAAATACTTAACTATATTTTCATTAGTACCTTTTTGAACAACTCTTACATCATTAAAACCAAATGGTCATCATTGTGGCAACATACTTTTATGTATTTTTCTATTAAATAATATATGAAAATGAATAGCACCGCGTTTTTGATATTCATAAACATACATATATTTTAATTCACCTAAATATTTAGCACGTTTAGGGTCATTTCATCAACGTTTTAAACGTTTAAAGAATATAGCAATATCATGTTTTGCTTTATTAATATCTTGCATATTATCGACATAAGTTAAAGTAACAAAACTTAAAACTTTTGAATTATAAAAATTATGATACGCTTTATGTATTAATTTTGTTTTAGTACGAATAGTAGAATTACGTAACTTTTTATCATTAATACCTAAATTTTTAATACCAACTTCATTACGCTTATTATTTAAAATAGCACTCATAGGTAAAACTATATTTTTAACATAAGCACCATAATAAACTTTCTTAATATAAAAATTTTCTTGCATATATAAAAACTCCAGTTCAATTGTTATAAATAACAATTTATTTTATATACTTTAATAACAAACTAATCATAACACAAAAAACAAAATAATTAATAAATTATCTTGCGGTGAATTGTGTTACTTAATTGAATTGTGTTACTTAATTAAATTATCTTGCGGTGAATTGTGTTACTTAATTTAATACCAACTTCATTACGCTTATTATTTAAAATAGCACTCATAGGTAAAACTATATTTTTAACATAAGCACCATAATAAACTTTCTTAATATAAAAATTTTCTTGCATATATAAAAACTCCAGTTCAATTGTTATAAATAACAATTTATTTTATATACTTTAATAACAAACTAATCATAACACAAAAAACAAAATAATTAATAAATTATCTTGCGGTGAATTGTGTTACTTAATTGAATTGTGTTACTTAATTGAATTGTGTTACTTAATTAAAGTATATTATACTTTATTTTTTTATTTTTTAACTATTAATTTTTAAAAAATAGTTACATTGAACAAAAATATTACATTATAACATAAAAAATATCTTTAAAATAAGATAATATATTTATATTAGAAATATAGTTATTAACTAAATTCAATCATATACTAGTTATAATTACTTATTTATTTTATCTAAAACACCATTAATGTATTTATAAGCATCATTTGGACAATAAGCTTTAGTTATAATAATAGCTTCATTAATAATAATTTTTTTATCTGTTTTAGTATGGACAATTTCATACACTGCTAAAATTAAAATTGCTTGTTCAATTGGTTTTAAATTTTCAAAATCTCATCCTTGTTTTAAATTTTTATTAATTAAATCTATTAAATCATATTCATAATCAATTATTTTATTTAATATCTCACATTGTTCAGTAATTAAACTCTTACCTTCTTCTTCAAAAAGAAATTGTTTAAATGCTTGTTGTGATTGGCCTTCAAGGAAATATTGATATAATACTTCCATCATGCCAATTCTTTTATGATGCTGGGTTATCTTCTTTTGTTCTTGCATTGTTGATTTCTACTTCCTTAGTTTTAGCAATAAATATTATATGAATATTTAATAAAAATAAATTTAAAGCTGATTCAGTACGTCTTAAAATTAAATTATTAATTTTATTTTTTAAATTTACTAAATCTTCATTTGGATTAACAATTAATTTTATTCGCAGAACAATATTATTATTAATAGCAGTAATATCATTTGTTTCTAACATTAGAACTTCAACATCTTCTAATATTAATTGATAGTTATCATTAATTAATAACATATAAATAAATTTTTTAATAACTAACGAAGATAATTTTAATGTTCCAACTTTACTTTCTTCAATAAGTATTTCCATAATATTCACCTTTCTTAAGCGCGAGTTTTGTATTTCCCTTCATCTGTACTTACTACAATTTTATCACCATTATTAATAAACATTGGTACTTGTAATTGTAAACCATTTTCTAAAATAGCTGTTTTTGTCGTATTAGAAACACTATTTCCCTTGACTCCTGGTGGAGCATCAACAACCGCTAATACTACCGAAGGAGGTAAATCAATACCTAATATTTCTAAATTTTTATAAACCCTTAATGATACTTCATTACCAGGAACTAAAAATTTTTTTTCTCATGATAAGCGTGATTGATCAATCCTAATTTCATTATAATCTTCATTATCCATAAAAACTGAATACATACCATCATCATAACTATAAATTGCTGGTCGTTTATCAATAATAGCTGGATAAACTGTATCACCACCGGTAAAAGTAATACTAATAATAGCTTGTGTCCTTAAATTTTTTGCTTTTACCTTCACATGCGCTTGTCCACGTCCACTTTTAGAATGTGCTGATTCAATAACTATTAAAATATCAGTTTTATTATGTAAAAAAGTAATTCCTGGTTTAAAATCATTAACGTTAATCATTTTTATTTTTTCTCCTTTCAAATGTCAATTTCACGAGATGATTTTGTTAAAATTTGATAACCATCTTTGGTAACTAAAATATCATCTTCAATTCTAACACCACCTAAATTAGGAATATAAATACCTGGTTCAACAGTAATAACCATTCCCGGAACTAAAATAGTAGATTCATTTTTAATAACTCAAGGCGATTCATGAATTTCAATACCAAGTCCATGACCAGTACCATGAGTAAAATATTGTTCATAACCCTTTTCTTTAATATATTCTCTACAAATCTTATCAATTTCACCAATAGCTATACCTGGTTTTACAGCCTTAATTCCTGCCATTTGTGCTGATTTAACTATTTCATGAATTTCAATTAATTTTGGATTAACTTTACCAATCGCAAAGGTTCTAGTCATATCTGAACAAAAACCTTCATATACACAACCAAAATCACAAGTAATTAACTCATTATTGCCAATTTTTTTATTACTAGCTTTACCATGAGGCATTGCTCCTCTTTCTCCAGAAGCAACAATAGTATCAAATGATGCTTTTGTTGCACCATTTTTAACAAATGAACGTAATATTATATCTTCAACATCTTTTTCACTAACACCAGGTCGGATAAAGCTTAAAACTTCATTAAAAGCCAAATCACCAATAGCACAAGCTTTTGCAATTCGTGCAATTTCGATTTCATCTTTAATCATTCTTAATGAACTAACATAAATTGGAACAAATTCAATATCTTTAATTTCTTGCTTTCAACTTTCTAATTGAGCAATAGTAATATATTCTGCTTCAAAACCAATTTTTTTAATTTTTTGTGATTTTAATAAATCTTTCAACGAAGAAAAAATATTACTAAATTGAATGCATTTAACATTTTTGGCATTTTCTTTTCCCTCAGTAATATATCTTCCATCTAATAATAAATTTGCATCATTTTTGCTAATCAATAAATAACCTAACGTTGAAATAAAATCACTATATCAAAAGCGATTTTCGGGAGAGTAAAATAACATAGCATCTATTTTATTTTTGGTTAATATTGTTTCAATAATTTCTTTTTTATTTAAATTTTTCATTTTAAATTCAATCCTTTTAATAAATCATTAATTAATAACTAAGTATATTGTACTGTAAATTAAAGAAAAGAAATAAGTAAAACTTATTTCTTTTCTTTATGTAGTGTATGTTGATTACAACGAGAACAATGTTTTTTTGTTTCTAATTTTTCAGGCTTAGTTTTTTTATTACGATCAGCAATATAATTTTCTTCTTTGCAAACTTCACATCTTAAAGTTAATCCATCACGCATTGTGCGCCTCCTTAATAATAATTGAGTTATATACAATACAATATTATTGCATAATTAAATAGTTAGTTCAATTAAATAAAGGAATTATTTTTAAACTTCCTTATATGAAAAAATGTTACTAATATTAAAAATACAAAATATCAGTAACTAGGTAATTATTTAAATAATATTATTTAAAATACTTGATATCAATATAAGTCATCAGTTTTATACTGTGTAAAAATACTAACTGTTTTATTATATCTATTAATTTCGCCATTCATTCCATCAGGAATACTTTTAGTATTAACTTCTAAATTCTCAATTTTGTTTATATTTGCATCAATATTAAGAACATAATTTGGATTATTTAATGTTTTAACGAAAAAATTAGTTGAAGATTTACCCTTATTTTCTTGATTATTTAATAATTTTATTTCACTTATTTCATTAGTTAAATTTATTGTTTTTAATACAACTAATTCATTTTCAGAATTAAGATTTCTCTCAATTATTCTAACTGTCATTTTTTGTTGTCGATCAAATAAAAGTAATAATTGACTATTAATATTCAATAAATCATAATCATCAGAAATTTCAAAATTATATTTTCCTTTAATAACTTGACCTGATGAATCAATAATTTGAATATTTTTACTATCTTCTTTTAAAATATATGTTTTACTATTTAATCTAATAATATCAATTCCATAAAGATCTAATTCAGAATATGTATTACTTACATAATCATAAATTAATACTTGATTATTATCATCTTTAATTACTCAAACTTCTCTATTAGTTTTAAAAAAATATTTTGCTGTTCACGATAATTTATTAATAGTAAAATCGGAATTACTTACTAAAAGACTATAGTCTCCATTATCTGACTTAATAATAACTTCATCATCACGAATATAGTTAATTTCTTTTATTGTATGAAATAAAGAAACAAATTTTAATGGCATTAATTTTTGATCTTTTATTTCTCCAAGAGTAAGTATAGTGTGATTTAAAATTTTTGTTTCAATTAAAAATTTTGTATTACTAATTGCTGTTACCTTGCCATAAAGATTAAATTCTTTAAATATTTCTATTTTTAATGAAGTTAAAACACCATTAGAAGTTAATAAATACAGGTTTTTGGTAAATTTTTCTGTTAAAATTCCGTAATTTCCTCCTTGACCATTAGTGAATTCAGTGAATCTTATATGATCAGGATTAGAAATTTCTTGAAACTTCTTATCTTTATCTAAAAATCATAATTGATTTCCATTAATCACTAAACCAAGATTATTATTAAAAAAATAAAATTTACCTTTTTTATTCAAATTAATTAAAGAAATATCATCTTTACTTTGTTGAAGATTATATTTTAAATCTTGTAACTGATTAGCATTCGTACCTATATTATTAGTATTTAAAATACTACTTAAACTGCTAACAGTTGTTGCAAGTGTTAAAACACTTAATGTTTTTAATAATGCTTTTATGATGAAAACCCCCTTTTTTCCCCATTAACTTCTTAAATTTAAGAAGTTAATTACATTTTAATTTTCAAAAAAAATAAATGCAATAAAAAATTAATATTAAAGTATTCTAATCTATTTTCTAAAAAATATTTTTTATCAAAACCATTCTCCTTTTTAAAATCTTTAATTTGACAAATTTTAAAATATACTTATCAAATAACTTCTATTTACAATTAATTTATTTTCATAAAATTAATAAATCCATTACTTAAAACTAAAGTAATGGATTAATTTTTATATTAAACTAATAATATATTTATAATGTTATTTTTGGTAATTCTTTTCTAAAGATTAAATAATACATACCAGGTAATAAAATACCACCACCAATAAAATTACCAAATAAGGTTGGAAGTTGTACTTGATAACCAAATTGTAAAAAGTCATTAAATCCACTATGAATTCCATAAATATTAAATAAAGGCCCTAATCCTCAAACATAAAAATTTGCTACAACGTGAGAAAAACCAGATAAGGCAAAAACCATAATTACTAATCCTATTAATAAAAATTTAGCAGTAGATGAACGAGTGGCATGAGAAATATAAACACTTCCTGCTACTAAAACGTGATTTTGTCCTTCAAGGATATTTCTTACTAATAATGCCAATGCTGCACCAATACCATAAAAAGTTGCACGCTTTAATTTAATAATTTTATAAGCTCTTTGTGCTACTTCTTTTCTTAATTCTTCTAAATCTTTTTCTTTAATTCTACCTTCAGTAATTTGTTGATAAATAGTTTTATTACCTACCGAAACCGAACTTCAAGGAATCATTGAAGAATCACCATGTTCACCAATTACATAAGCAGCAACTGACTTTGGATTAACTGCAATTTTTTCTCCAATTAAATATTGTAAACATAAGGTATCTAAAATTGTACCAGAACCTAATACTTGATGATAATCAAATTGTGTAATTTTTTGATAAACAGTTGTCATAATATCAACAGGATTAGATGCAATAATAGTAACACCTTTAAATCCTGATTTTTTAATTTCTAAAGCAATGCTCTTCATAATTTTGGCATTATCTGCTACCATATTTAATCTTGTTTCACCATCTTTTTGTGGTCTTCCAGCAGTAATAACAATAATATCAGCATCTTTACAATTGCTGTAATTTCCCGCCTTAATTGAAATAAAAGGATGATCTAAAGCTGCTTGACAATCAGCAAAATCAATCGCATTACCTTCAGCTATACCTTCAAAAGCATCAATTAATACATATTCTTGGGCTAAACCTTGATTAATGGCACTGTAAATAAAACTACTACCAACAGCTCCACATCCAACAAGGACAATTTTTCGTTTTGCCATATTTACCTCCATATTTTTTGCATTTCATGTAACAGTACTTTATCCTCGGCACTATTTTAATAACTTACTTTTTAAAATAAAAGTTACAATGATATGTAATATTTTTATTATGCTTTTTATATAAGAATGTTAAAAAAATAAAAATCTAATTAACAAGGACAAAAATTTATTACATTTTTATCTTACCACTATTTTAATAAAAAAATAAAACTTATTTTTTTATTAAAATAAGTTTTATTTTTTCTTTTAAATTTTTGTTTTTCAATTAATAACAATCCCTTTTGGTCTAGTAAAAGCAAGTAACGAAGGACGAATACCTTGTACGCCAAGACCCGAATCCTTAACACCAACAAAAGAAAAGTGATCGGGACCACGTTGTGACTGATCGTTAATATTAACACTTCCAACTTCTAATAATTTAGCAATACTCATTGCACTATTAATATTAGTAGTAAAAACAGAAGCTTGTAAACCATATTGTGAATCATTTGCAATATTAATTGCTTCTTTTACTTCATCAAAAATAATAATCGGCAACAATGGTGCAAAAGGTTCTTCTCATGCTAAATTCATTTTTGTTGTTACGTCAGTAATAATAGTTGGTCACATTAAATTTTCTTTAAATTTATTACCAACTAAACAATTGGCTCCTTTATCTAAAGCATCTTTAATTAATTTTTTAGCATTATCAACTGTTGGTTGATCAATAACAGGAGTAATATCACAATCATCTGTGGGCAAACCAACAGTTAACTTTTCAACTTTTTCTTTTAAAATTGGAATTAATTTGCTACTAATTGTTCTTTGTACTAACACTCTTTTAATAGCAGTACAGCGTTGTCCTGAATAACTAAATGCACCTTTAATGATTTTGGTTGCTGTATCTTCAAGATCAGCATCATTAAGCACTATTGCTGGATCTTTACCTCCTAATTCTAAAATCAAATCAGCTTTTAAAGATTTCTGTGAAATACGATTACCAACAACAGCACTACCAGTAAAAGAAATAACATTAATTGCTTCATTTTCAACTAAACTATCACCAATTTCACTACCTTTACCACTTATAGCATTAAAAACACCATTAGGAATGTTAGCTTCTTTAGCTAATTTAGCTAAGTGTAATCCCACCAATGATCCTTGTGTTGCGGGTTTAAAAACAACACTATTACCAGTCACAAGTGCTGGAAATATTTTAGAGACTGATAAATTTATCGGATAATTAAAAGGGGAAATAGCAAGAACAATTCCTTTTGGTACGTATTCAAAAACAGCTAATTTGTTCATACTTCCTCAACTATCACCTGTATAAGATTCAGGATGAAGACGTAATGCTTCTTGTAAAGTATATTCAATATATTCAACTGTTCTATCAATTTCACTGCAAGCTGCTTTTGTGCCTTTAGCAATTTCATTAGTCATTAATTCAGCAAGTATTAATTTATCGCGAATAATTAATTGTTTTCAAGAATTTAAAAAAGAAATTCTTTTTAAAATAGGCATTTGTTCTCAATTTTTTTGAGCAAATTTTGCAGATTCATATACTTTTTTAATTTCAACTTTAGTTAAGGCAGGAACTTGGCCTGCTATTTTATTAGTGGTGGGATTGATAACTGATATTCAATTACCATTTTTATACAACTCACCATTAATTAGAGATTGATATTTAATAATATTATTTGTCATCTATACTTCCTCCTTAAATCACTACCATAATAATTATAGCATTGATATAAGTCATATCCTATTCACTCTTAACTAAAATTATTATTTAAATTTATATTATGAAAATCAAAAAAACTAATTCTTTAAAAAGTCCATAATTTTCAACAAAAAAGTTTATTTTAAATACCATTGTTGTTTTCTTTTCCATCCAAATTTTCTGATATTGATGATATATCAGCATCAATAACATCAGTTTTTAAATCAATCACTAAATTACTACCGCCAGCAATAATATCATCAGCAACTACTTTGCCAGTTCCTTCATTTACCTTGCTAAGATTAATGTCACTTGCTTTAATCACTAATCATTTTTCTTTTTTCGTTAATATATTAATAAAAGATGTTGCTGGTGATAAGAAAGTTTTAATAATACTAATACTTTTACTTTTAGGAACTTTTATTACTTTATTACCTTTTGTTGTTCGTGAAGTTTGTTCAATAGTATTGAATAACATTCGTTTAATTGTTCCAACTGATGTTAACATTGCATAAATATCATTACTATTACCACAAGCCATTCCTACCACTTCATCTTCTTCAGAATTAATTTTCAAAGCTTTAACACCTGTTGCAGTTTTAGTTAATAATGGAACTTTCGTTTCTAAATATTTTAAAGTCATACCCTTGCGAGTACTAATAACAATAAAATCATGACCGGTAGTACTATTAACACTAATAACACTATCGTTCTCTTTTAACTTAACATATTTGGCGGTTTTATTAAATCTGGTAGTTGCTAACTCTAAAAGTGGCATTCTTTTAATTAAACCATATCTAGTAGCGACTACTATATTTACATTTGGCTGTTCAAAACTATTAACTTGCGCAACACTAATAATTTTTTCATTTCCTTCAAGTTTACATAACGTATTAACATGAATACCATTATCTTTCCATTTATTTTCTTCTAATTTAAAAATTGGTATTAAAAAATAATTACCTTTATTTGTAAAAAATAATAAATTATTAAAATTATTGAACATTGCTCCACCAATAATAACATCATTTGGCTTACGCCCAAAATCTTGATAATCAAGATTTTGTAAAAATACTTTACTACTTATTACCTTAATTCAACCATCATAACTAATACTAACAAATACATTTTCTTGTCGCAATGTTGCTTTTTCATCAATTGTAATTTCAGAAATTTCACCTTGAATTTGTGATTTTCTTAATCCAGAAAAATGAGAATTAATTTGTTCTAACTCAGTAATAATAACTTGACGTAGTGAATTTTCATTATTAAGAATTTCTTGTAAAACAATAATTTTACTTTCAATATCTGCTTTTTCTAAAACTAATGATTGAATATCAGTAGCAGTTAAACGATATAAACGCAATTGTACAATTGCTTCTGCTTGAATATCAGTAAAATTAAAAGCTGATATTAAATTTAATTTTGCTTGCATACGGTCAGTTGATGTTCTAATAATTTTAATTACTTTATCAACTTCACTTAATGCAATAACTAAACCATTAACAATCTCTAATCTTCGTTCTAATTGTGCTAAGTCATATTGTGAACGCTTAGTAACAACATCAATTTGATGATTAATATAAAAATCTAACATATTAATTAAACTCATTTGTACTGGTTTTTTGTTAGCAATTGCTACTAAATTAAAGTTATAATAAATTTGTAAATTGGTATTTTTAAATAAATAATTTAAAATTTCTTGTGGTTTACTATTTTCTACTAAATCAATAACTATTCGTAAACCAAAACGATCCGTTTCATCACGTACTTCTTTAATACCATGAATTTTTGCTAATGTTTTAACATCATCAATTTTTTTAATTAAATCTTGTTTAATAACTTCAAATGGAATTTCGGTAATAATTATTTGTGGAATTTCACCTTCATTATTAATATGAGTTTTGGCACGAATTGCAATTCGCCCCTTACCAGAACGATAAGCTTCTTTAATACCTTTAATACCTTGAATAATTCCTCCGGTTGGAAAGTCAGGACCCTTAATAACACGCATTAATTCGCTTAAATTACATTGTGGATTATTAATTCTCATGACAATTGCATTAATTACTTCTTGTAAATTATGAGGTGGAATATTAGTTGCCATTCCAACGGCAATTCCAGAAGCACCATTTACTAATAAATTTGGAAAATAGGCAGGTAAAACTGTTGGTTCTGTTTCTGATTCATCAAAATTTTTAATTAAACTAATAGTATTTTTCTTAATATCCTTCAATAATAATTCTGAAATTAATGATAAACGTGCTTCTGTATATCGCATCGCAGCAGGATTATCACCATCAATTGAACCTTTATTACCGTGCATTTGTACTAATGGTCATGCTACCTTTCACTCTTGTGCCATTCTACACATCGCAGCATAAACCGCTGTATCACCATGAGGATGATATTTACCAATTACTTCTCCAACAACACGAGCTGCTTTTTTATATGCTTTATCATTGGTTAAACCCAAATCATTCATAGCATGCAAAATTCGACGTTGAACTGGCTTCAAACCATCACGGACATCGGGCAATGCTCGTTCTAAAATAATATATTTGGCATATCGACCAAAACGTTCTGCAACAATATCATCAATAGGATAAGATAAAATTTGTTCATTATTTTGTTGAATCTCTTCTTTACTATTCATAACTTATAAACTCCTTTTTTTCTTAATAATCACTAGCTTCAAAAGAAATATTTTCTTCAATTCATTTTCGTCTTTTTTCTGGTTTATCACCCATTAATATTTGAATTTCTGTTTCTGCTGATAGAGCATCCTCAATAGTAATTTTAATTAATTGACGGACGTTTGGGTCCATAGTTGTTTCTCATAATTGTTCAGCATTCATTTCTCCTAAACCTTTATAACGTTGCAGGTCATATTTACCTTTAATTGTTTCAACTTTATCTTTTAATTCTAACTCATTTCAAACATATACATGTTTCTCTTGCTCTTCTTCTTTAAAAGAAATTTTAAATAAAGGCGGTAATGCAATATAAATATTACCCGAAGTAATTAAATCTCGCATATAACGATAGAAAAAAGTTAGTAATAAAATTTGAATATGGGCACCATCAGTATCGGCATCAGTCATAATAATGACTTTATTATAATTACAATTTTCAATACTAAATTCGTTACCAACACCAGCACCAATCGCATTAATAATCATACTAATTTCCTCATTATTAAAAAGATCAATTACTTTAGTTTTTTCGGCATTAATTACTTTTCCTTTTAACGGTAATATCGCTTGGAACTTACGATCACGACCTGACTTGGCACTGCCACCAGCGGAATCTCCTTCCACTAAAAATAATTCATTAATATTAGGATTTTTACTTTGTGCGGGCACCAATTTACCTACTAAAAATTTTTGCGTATCTTTACTTTTATTACGCAATGATTCACGTTCTTTTCTTAAAGCATTACGAATATCACGAGCCTTAATGGCTTTATCAATAATTTTTTTAGCAGCATCACTATTTTCGTGAAGTCAAAATGAAAATCTTTCATTAACAATATTATCAACAACAATTCTTGCTTCGGGCGTTCCTAATTTACCTTTTGTTTGACCTTCGTATTGAATTAAATTTTCAGGAATACGCAACGAAACAATAGCAACCAAACCTTCTCGCAAATCATTACCTTCTAAATTTTTATCTTTTGCTTTTAATAATTCTTGTTTTCTTGCATATTCATTAATAGCTTTTGTTAAACCACTTTTAAAACCAACTAAATGACTTCCACCATCAACAGTTTTAACGTTATTGGCAAACCCTACTAACGTTTCGCTATAATCTTCCGTATATTGTAATACAATTTCAACGTCAATATTATTTTGTTTACCTTTTAAACTAACAATTGGTGATAAATTTTTTTTATCTTTATTTAAATATTGCATAAAAGCAACTAAGCCATTTTCATAATGAAAAGTTTCTTCAGTACCTGTCCTCTTATCAATTAATTGAATACTTAAATCATTAATTAAAAAAGCACTTTCACGTAAATGTTGTTCAAATAAATGAACATTTCAATCACAACCTAGAAAAACGCGATGAAAATCAGGTAAAAATTGTACCCTAGTTCCTGTTTTATAAGTGTTACCAATCATTTTTAAACTTTGATCAATCTTACCACCATTTTTAAATTTAATTTCATGAATTTTTTTATCACGATGAATAGTAACAATCATTCAATTACTTAAAGCATTTACTACTGAAGCACCAACGCCATGTAAACCACCCGAGGTTTTATAACTATTAGTGTCAAATTTTCCACCAGCATGTAAAACCGTATAAATAACTTCGGGAGTACTTTTTTTTGAAGCATGCATACCAGTTGGAACA
Source organism: Spiroplasma endosymbiont of Phycita roborella (assembly GCF_964031195.1). Classification (NCBI taxonomy): domain Bacteria; kingdom Bacillati; phylum Mycoplasmatota; class Mollicutes; order Entomoplasmatales; family Spiroplasmataceae; genus Spiroplasma; species Spiroplasma endosymbiont of Phycita roborella. Next base: position 630,123 of record NZ_CAXIQJ010000004.1, read on the forward strand.
CCACGACCATTGTCTTCAACAGTAACTGACTTATCAACATTAATAGTAACAACAATACTAGTACAAAAACCAGCTAATGCTTCATCAATACCATTATCAACAATTTCTCAAACTAGATGATGAAGACCACGATTATCAGTAGAACCAATATACATTCCAGGTCTTTTTCTAACTGCTTCTAGACCTTCTAAAATTTGAATTGATGATTCATTATAAACATTGTTTTTTGGTTTATTTGCCATGAAAAAAAACTCCTTACTACAATTTATTTCATTTTCATTTTATCATATATTTATTTATTTAAAGATAATGTCGATAAAAGAACTAAATCAATTTTATAATTTAAAGTTAAAGGTTTCTATACAAAATTTAAGATAATACATTTAAAATAAATATTTAACTAATAATTTTTAATTATTAATAAAACAGCTATAAAAATAAATATAAAAAAACTATTAACTTTTAAATTAATTAAAAGTTAATATTTGAATCATAAAAAAAATAAATATAATAATCTTATAAAGATTATAGAATTTTATCGCTTACTTATTTTAATGTTTACAAAATAAATGGGTTTTTTATTGTTAAAGGAGTAAAAAAATGAATGACGATTTAAATGAAAAATTAATAAATAGTGCTTGAAATGGCGATTTAGATACAATTAATATTTTACTGATAAATAATGTTGCTGATGTTAATTATTTAACTATAAATAATTTAGTGCTTTAACACTATCCGACTGAAATGGACACTTAAATATCGTTAAAACTTTACTAGAAAATGATGCTAATATTAATCATGCTAATATATTTGGTAATACTGCTTTATTATTAGCTGCTGAAAATAATCATATTGAAATAGTTAATACACTAATAGAAAATAACGCTAATATTAATCATGAAAATAATGGTAATGAAACTGCTTTAATCTTAGCTGCTAAAAACGGACACTTAAATATCGTTAATATCTTAATAATGCAACATAATATTAATATTGATCATCCTAATAATTTTAATAATACTGCTTTAACACTAGCTGCTAAAAACGGACACTTAAATATCGTTAATGTATTAATAACACATAATGCCAATGTTAATCATATAAATGAAGATAATGATGAAACCGCTTTAATCTTAGCTGCCAGAAACGGACACCATGAAATCATTAATCTCTTAATCGATAATTTTGCTAATATTAATCATGAAAATCGTTATGGTGATACAGCTTTAATATGAGCCGCCAGAAACGGACACTTAAATATTGTTAATAGCTTAATAATGCAACATAATATTAATATTAATCATGAAAATATAGAAGGTTACACTGCTTTCAAGTGAGCCGCTACAAACGGATATTTAGATATAGCTAATGTTATAATAGCGCATAATGCTAATGCCGATCATACAAATCAAATAAATAATAATGCTTTAATATGAAGCGCGCGAAATGGTTATCTAAATATAGTTAATAGTTTAATAATACATAATACCAATATTAATTATGTAAATGAAAAAGGTGATACAGCTTTAATATGAAGTACTTGAAAAGGTTATTTGGAAATAGTTAACACTTTACTAGCAAAAAATGTTAATGTTAATTATTCAGATCAATCTGGTTACAGTCCTTTAATGATAGCTGCTGAAAATGGTTTTTTAGAAATTACTAATGCTTTAATAAAAAATGGCGCCAATGTTAATCATACAAATCAAGTTGGTGATACGGCTTTAATCTTAGCTGCTGAAAATGGTTTTTTAAAAATTGTTAATAGTTTAATAGAAAATAACGCTAATCTTAATTATGCAAATCAAAATGGTAATACAGCTTTAATGATGGCCAATAAAAATAACCATATAAAAATAGCAAGAATAATCGAGCAAATAAATCAACTAAATCAACTAAAGGCAGAAAATTTAATAAATGCTAAAGAAATGATACTAAACATTAATAATGTTTTAAATGAACAACTAAAAAAAACTAATGAAATAAAAGATAATCAAAATGATAATGAAATTTGAAAAAATAATCAAGAAGAAATTATTGAAATCATTGATAACTATAAACATAATTTAAATCAAAAACTTAAAAATATTAATTCAGAACTTAATAATCATTTTCTAAAAAAAGATTTTATTAATATTCTAAAGTTTGGAAAAGAAAATTATTCATTATTACATATAGCAGTATTAAATGATTGACAAAAATTAGTAACTTATTTAATAAATGAATGACCAGTTGATATTGATTATCAAGATAATTCGGGAAATTCGGCATGAAATCATGCTTGTATGTTATTACAACCAAAAAATACTTTGACTATTAAAAAAGAACATCAATTAACTTATAAAAATAAAGTATTTATAAAACAATTAATTCCTTCATCTCTAAATTGAAATCCAATTGAAAAAAAAGAAATTAATAAAAATGCTAGTGAAAATAGAAAAAAATTATTGACTATTATATGCCAAAAGATAAAAATAGTATTGAGAGTTGAGAACATATTAGTAGTATCGATTTACAAATGCAAAATTCTTTCACAAACGAAAGCAATACGTTAAAATTTTCAATATCTTAAAACATTAAGATATTTTTTATCTAACTTTTGATATTTTTACATTAGTAACTTAGATAAATATCTTATTTACGTTATTATTTATTTCTTAATAACATATTATTCAAAACTATGTAATTCTTTTCATAGTTTTTCTAAAATTACTTTTGATTTAACTAATGATGAAAGTTCTGTTTTTGTAGCATTTTGCAATAATTGTCAAGTTGGAAATTGCTGTAATATTTTATTTTGTAATTGTAAACCAATTCTTGGTACTGATGATAAAACACTACTTATCATTGATTGACTTCGCTTTGCTTTATGATATTTAATTGCATAATTATGAACTTGATCTTGTAATTTACTCAAAAATAAAAAACAAGCATCAGTCTTAGGAATATTAATAATTTGCATTTTATCATTTATAATTTTATCAGTTTGATGTTTTTTATTTTTAACTAATCCAATAATAGGAATTGTTAAGTTTAATAATGTTAGTTGTTCTAATGTAGCACTAATTTGTGGTTTTCCACCATCAACAATAATTAAATCAGGAAGTGGCAATTTATTAATAACTAAGTGATGATATCTACGATAAATCATTTCACAAAAACGATGATAATCATCAACAATTTTTGGATCTAATAAAAATTTGCGATAATCATTAAAACTAGGATTACCATTCTTATAAACAATCATACCACCAACACTAGCACTTTGTTGAAGATTAGAAACATCAAAAACCTCTAAATGATTTAAATTAGGAATTTTTAATCATTGTGATAATACTTTCATCATATTTAACGGCGCATTAAACTGATTAGTCTGTAAATAATTATTTCATGCATAAATGGCATTGGTTTTTGCCAATGTTAAAATATGTTCTTTTGTTCCTTTAATTGGATTAATAAATTTTATTTGTGGAAATAATAATTTTAATTGTTTTAAATCAATATTTGATGGTAAATATATTTCATTTGGCAATGTATTTTTACTATATAGTTGTTGACAATAATTACGAATTAAATCTTGAATTTCTAAGTAATTATTTTGAACTATTTGTTCATCTTTAGCTTGCAATTTACCATTACGATAAAATAAAGTAATTAAAACAACCATTTCATTTTCAATTAAAAAATTAATAAAATCGCGATTTCCATAATCTTGAAACTCAACAACTTGTTGTGATAAAAATAGATCTATTTTTGATAACAAAATTTTAATACGATTAGCATTTTCAAATTGTAAGTTTTCAACACTAATATTCATATTATTAATTAATATTTTTTTAACAGCAGTAACATTCCCTTTGAAAAATTGATCAATTTTACTAATCATATCTTCATAATAAGTAATAGGTACTGATTTAAAACAAGCGCCAGAACATTGCTGTAAATGATAATATAAACAAGGTTTACCAAGATTACCAGCACATTTTCGTAATGGAAAAATTCGTTCCAATAACTTTAAAATTTCACGCGCACCAGTACCATCGGGAAATGGTCCATAATAATGTCCCTCTTTTTTAGTAGCACTACGTACATAACGATATTGTGGATCACGATTATTAGTGATTTGAATATAAGGATATTTTTTATCATCTGCTAACAAAATATTATATTTAGGATGATGTTTTTTAATCAATGTTTGTTCTAAAATTAAAGCCTCTTTTTCATTAGATGTCGTAATGTATTCAACATCATGAATATCATTAACTAATAACATTGTTTTAAAATTACTGGCTTTATTTAAATATGAAGTTACTCGTTTTTTTAATGAATTAGCTTTACCAACATAAATTAAATTATTATGTATATCTTTAAATAAATAGCATCCAGCAATATTAGGTAAAAGTTTAATTTTCATTTGTAGTAAAGATTTTTCTGCCATTAGTTCACCTAAATTTATTAACAAATTAAAAGATACTTTGATTTTAACATTAATATAATGTTTTATCCTAAAGTAAACTCTTAATTTTATTCATTATTAATTACTTATGATTCGTTATTAATAATAGTCTCGTTATCATTAATAATTTCACGATTTAAAATACTATCTTCTAAACTTTTTTTAACTACCAGAGTACCTTTGCTATTACTCATTACATCTTTTTGTTTTTCAGGGTCAATTTTACCAAAAGGAGTTAAATAACTATTTTCATTAAAATAAACAATAGGTGAAGAAGGTTTATTGATAATGTCGCTATTATCATTTTGTTTTATTTCATTTTGTTTTATTTCATTTTGTTTTATTTCTGCTTTTTTTACTGGTGATATAGATGGTTCCTTCTTTGATTCCTTATTAAAATTATTTTCTTTTCTAAAAGATTTTTTAACTTGTTTATCAATTAATAATTTTTCTTTTTTTAACTTAATATGTTTTTGTTTTAAATCAGCATTTATTTTATTTTTTTGCTTTTTATTTTTATTATTAATAATAATTTGTTTAATAATTTGTTTCATTTTGCTAAAGAAAATAAAAGGTTTATTAAAAATAAATAAACAAGTTAAAGAAAAAATACTAATAAAGTTTGCAATTAAATTAGTAACAAAAAAACCATAATTAAAAATACCTATTAAAACATTACTAATAATGCCACCAGTAGCATATGCTGGAAAAAAGGTTTCAACACTAAAGTCTTTAAAAGAAATTGGTGAAGCAAAAAAACCTAGATAATTATTTATAGCATTTGTATTTCATCATGTTTTAACGTATATTTCACTAATATTTAATAGGTTTAAATTATAATAACTAGTTCATAAATTATTCTTTCCTAAAATTATTAAAGTTAAAGTTTGTGTTGTCCAACAACTAATCACTAAAAATAAAAAAGTAACAAAAATATACTTCAATTTAAATTGCATGCGATAACCAAAAGCTAAAGGAATAATCATTAAAAAAAGAAAGAAATAAACAGCATATTTCACTCATCCAAATAAAAAAGAAAAAAGAAAATCATCAAGTACTTTACCAATTATTGAAAATCTAGTTAAACTAACTATTAGGAAAAAGAAGATTACTAATAAGAAAAAAAGTAACCCAACTTCATCACCACGAGATTGAGATTTTGATATTTTAATGCCATTTTTAATCATAAGAATATCACCTCTTAACAGTCTCCACAAAATAACTTATAAAAATAGTATAACATAATTGATATATGTAATATCTTTCTATAATCGATTTTTGATTTATTATTGCAAAAGAACAATAATATTTTTTTAATACTTTTATCATAAAAAATGTATTATTTAAATTTCATATTCATTATTTTCTAGATTTTAAAAATTTAAAATAAATCATTTTTCTTATTTATATTTATTTAAGAATTAATTTATATAATATTATATAATCATTGTAAACTTAATATAAGTTTTACCCGTTGCTTCATTTAAAGTAAAATGGGTTTTTATTTTCTAATTTTAAAGGGGACATAAACAATGTGAGGTTTTAATAAAAATAAAAAAGAAGAACAAGAAAGACAAAAAGAAGCCGAAAAACAAGCAGAACAACTACGAAAAATTGAAAGAGACCAAGCTAAATTAAAAGCCGAAAGAGAAGAAAGAAAAAGACAAAAAGAAGAACAAGAAAGACAAAAAGAAGCCGAAAAACAAGCAGAACAACTACGAAAAATTGAAAGAGACCAAGCTAGATTAAAAGCCGAAAGAGAAGAAAGACAAAAACAAAAAGAAGAAAGAGAAAGAGAAGAAAAAAATAGAAAAGCCGAAGAAGAAAGCCAACGTGTAAAAGAAGCAAATGAATATATGGAAAAACAAAGAATAGAAAGAGAAGCAAAACGAGAAAAAATTTTTCAAGAAAAATTAAAAGAAGATAGAGCTAAAGAATTAAGAGAACGTGCAGAAGCAGAAAATGCAGCAAAAATAAAAGGTAAAGGGCATTATAATCCATAAATTTGGAAATGTTTAGTAATCTGTGTAACTTACAAAAATAACTATGTTTAATTAATTCTAGTAAATATAATTAAATGACTAGAAAGAGTGAGTTACAGATGGCTAAAAAAGATAACTTTAATAATAATGATCCAATATCAAAAGCAGTAGATTTATTACTAGAAAATACTGAAGATTTAACAACAGTTTTTAAACCTGGCGGTTTATATAAAGAATTAACAAAAAGATTAGTTGAAAAAATGTTGAATTCTGAAATGCAAAATTATGAGGCTTTTTAATAATCTGTGTATCTTTGTTTTACAAAGTTACTAATTTAGATTAATTCTGTCTTCAAATTTTATCATAAAATGAGCAATTGCTGTATTTCAATTTTGAATAGGCAATGTTCATTTTTTTGTTATATTTTCAATTGCCAAGTAAAATATTTTGAAAACTGCCATATCATTAGGAAAAACTTTTTTATTTCTGATGATTTTTCGTAATTGACTATTAACAGATTCAATAGCATTTGTAGTATAAATCACTCTTTTGATTTCTACTGGATAACTAATAAAAACCATTAAATTATCTCAATTTTTATATCAAGATTTAGTAATTTGAGGATATTGTTTATTTCATTTACTTTCAAACGATTCTAAAGCTTGCATTGCTTGTTCTTCACTACATGCACTATAAATTGGTTTTAAATCTGCAACTAGACCTTTTCGATGTTTGTATGAAACATATTTTAAACTATTTCTAATTTGATGAACAATGCATAATTGATGTTCTGTTTTAGGATAAACTGATTGTATTGCTTCTGACATGCCTGTTAAATTATCACTACAAGCAATAAGAATATCATTTAAGCCACGATTTTTCATTTCTGTGAAATTAGATAATCAAAACTTAGAACCTTCATTTTCACTGATTCATAATCCTAAAACATCTTTTTTGCCTTCTAAATCAACTCCTAATGCTATATAAACTGATTTGTTAATAATCCGTTTATCTTGTCGTACTTTAACTACTATACAATCAAAATAAACAATAGGATAAATACTTTCTAATGGTCGATTTTGTCATGCTTTAACATCATCAATAACATCATCAGTAATTTGACTAATAACACTTTCACTAATATCAGCACCATGATATAACTCTTGCAACTGCATTCTAATGTCAGATAATGTCATTCCTTTTGCATACAAGGAAAGAACTTGTTGATCAAAACCATCAAATCTTCTTTGCCTTTTAGGAACTATTACAGGAGTAAAATTACTATTGCGATCTCTTGGTACATCAATTTCAATTTTAGGAAATGTTTAGTAATCTGTGTAACTTACAAAAATAACTATGTTTAATTAATTCTAGTAAATATAATTAAATGACTAGAAAGAGTGAGTTACAGATGGCTAAAAAAGATAACTTTAATAATAATGATCCAATATCAAAAGCAGTAGATTTATTACTAGAAAATACTGAAGATTTAACAACAGTTTTTAAACCTGGCGGTTTATATAAAGAATTAACAAAAAGATTAGTTGAAAAAATGTTGAATTCTGAAATGCAAAATTATTTAGGATATGAAAAAAATCAACATAGTACTACTGAAAATGCTCGTAATGGTACAAGTTCAAAAAAATTAATAACTCAACAAGGTAAAATTGAAATTGATGTACCAAGAGATCGCAATAGTAATTTTACTCCTGTAATAGTTCCTAAAAGGCAAAGAAGATTTGATGGTTTTGATCAACAAGTTCTTTCCTTGTATGCAAAAGGAATGACATTATCTGACATTAGAATGCAGTTGCAAGAGTTATATCATGGTGCTGATATTAGTGAAAGTGTTATTAGTCAAATTACTGATGATGTTATTGATGATGTTAAAGCATGACAAAATCGACCATTAGAAAGTATTTATCCTATTGTTTATTTTGATTGTATAGTAGTTAAAGTACGACAAGATAAACGGATTATTAACAAATCAGTTTATATAGCATTAGGAGTTGATTTAGAAGGCAAAAAAGATGTTTTAGGATTATGAATCAGTGAAAATGAAGGTTCTAAGTTTTGATTATCTAATTTCACAGAAATGAAAAATCGTGGCTTAAATGATATTCTTATTGCTTGTAGTGATAATTTAACAGGCATGTCAGAAGCAATACAATCAGTTTATCCTAAAACAGAACATCAATTATGCATTGTTCATCAAATTAGAAATAGTTTAAAATATGTTTCATACAAACATCGAAAAGGTCTAGTTGCAGATTTAAAACCAATTTATAGTGCATGTAGTGAAGAACAAGCAATGCAAGCTTTAGAATCGTTTGAAAGTAAATGAAATAAACAATATCCTCAAATTACTAAATCTTGATATAAAAATTGAGATAATTTAATGGTTTTTATTAGTTATCCAGTAGAAATCAAAAGAGTGATTTATACTACAAATGCTATTGAATCTGTTAATAGTCAATTACGAAAAATCATCAGAAATAAAAAAGTTTTTCCTAATGATATGGCAGTTTTCAAAATATTTTACTTGGCAATTGAAAATATAACAAAAAAATGAACATTGCCTATTCAAAATTGAAATACAGCAATTGCTCATTTTATGATAAAATTTGAAGACAGAATTAATCTAAATTAGTAACTTTGTAAAACAAAGATACACAGATTATTAAAAAGCCTCATACGTCTTTTTCTAATTCTTGTAAAATATTAAAATACTCTTGATATTCTTTTATTGCTTGTGAATATATTATTAATTTAATTATTACTTCTCATTTGTTTATAAGTTTAATATCCATTTTAATCATTCTTTCCATTAGTTCAAATATATCTCTTATAACCCACTATTTAATCCGATAATTTATTTATGTTTTATAAATAAATTCAATATCTATAATTTTAATAATTTATTTTATTAATAACTTATGCTACAACTGTTTGTTTAGGAGAATGAAAGTCAATATCCATATCAATATTAATACTTTCACCGAAACTATCACTTCACTCACTAATGCAGCTTTCAGAAACAAGACATGTATCAGAATCTAATTGAGATGATAATGATTTATCATCATTAATAACTTTAATTTCGTATTTTTTTTGAAGTTCAATATTTTTTAAAACATCTTTAAATAAAGTTACTGCAAAATTACTAATTAACTCTACTTTTAAACTATTAAATCCAAGATTTTTAATTACTTTTTCACATGTAGTAACAAATTCGACTTTTCACACTTCGTATTCAGAAAACTTTAAATTTTTAGATTTTTTTTGTTCTAAATAAAATGCTAATAGTTTAGAAGATAAATCCAATTCTGCTTTTTTAAGTGCTGACTTATCTAGTGATTTAGTATAAAGATCTTTAAATTTTTTTAAAAAAAATTCTTTTTCTGCAATCTTTTCACCTAATTTAATTTCTCAATTTTTGTTACTTTTTTTAACTGTCTACATTTTCAAATCTTATAAAATCATATGTTTTTTATTTTTCCTAATTTCATATTATTTTTTTCTATTTTATCTGTAATAAGTTTTATTTTTAAATCAATTTCTTTTAAAACCAATTCTTGATTATCTTTTAGATTATTATATTGTTCATTAACTAATTTATAACTGGCAAATGCTACTTGAAAACTTAATATTTCTTTACTATTAATTGTTTCATAAATAAATTTTTCCATTAAATTTTTTACTTCTATAACTTCCAATTCATGTTTGTTTTGAAAAGTTTCATCACGAAATACATCTAAAAATAAAGTTTGTACTGTATTAGTTATTATTTTAATATTTTCTAAATCAAATCCTTGTAATTCATTCATTTTTATATTAGCAAATTCAATAAATATATTTGCTCATTGTTTATATTCATAAAAATATAATCTTTTACCATTTAAAGAATTATCATCAAAATATAAGGATAATATTTTCCAATAAATATTATGTTCAGCAAATCGTAATTTTTTTTCTGCTAAACTTCTTTTTGTTTTTAAAATTGAATATTTTTTGACAAAAATCATTTTCTGATTTTATTTTTTAAATTTAATTCTCTATTATTGTTTGAATTTATAAAAGCATTATATCTATCTAAACAACTATAATATTGTTTTAAAATTTCATTTAAATCATTAAAAGATTTATTATATTTTTTCATTTGTTCATCTTTTTTTGCTTCTTTAATAAATTGTTCTACTTTTTCTTCATTAAATAAAAAATCTAACTCTGACACTTAAATTTCTCCTTAACATATTTAATTTGTTTTTAATTAATATTGTTTGCTAATGAATTATATAAAAATAATAAAAAGCCACACTAATAAATTTAATTTATTAACGGGCTTAATTTTACAAATATATAATTCCTAAAAATAATACACCTATTATAATCATTTGTAAAGGGAAAATTATTATTAAAATCATAATTTATTTCTATTTTATACAATATATTTTGTTAAAATAAAAAAATAAACTTTACATATTAAATGGTCTATTTTCTAAATTTGTTACTACACTAGAGGTATTATTAATCAAACTTATATTTTCAGGAAAATCTTTTTCATTAATAACTGTGATTGCCACTTCTTCTTGAAATTCTTTATTTGTAACAATATTTTTTTTAAAATTTTGAAGAATTTCAATAAAATTACTTAAATTTTTAAATTTCACGCGTTCTGTAATATAAAATCTCTGGTTTTTACATACTTTAATAAAGTTATCTATTCATTTTTGAAATTCTTCATTTTTTATTTCTTTATTATGATTTGTTTCTTTTAAATATAAAATTAAAATAAGATTTCATATACCACGAATTGCAAAAATAAATTTAGAATGTTTATATTCTTCAATTAATTTAAGTGTATTAATTATTTCTTCTATTGCTACTAATTCAACTTCCATTTTTGATAAAGAAAAAGTATTATTTTTATTTTCTTTCTTTTTAATTTTATTTTTATATTGTTCATTTCTTTCAAGTAATTCTTTTGATATCTTTGTGACTGTATCAATAGTCTCTTTTATTTCATTTCTTTTAAGAAGAAACAATTTATAATCAACCAGTATATCGTATTTTTTAATAATTGATATTTCTCTAATATATTTTGGTATTTTTTTGGTAAAAATAGGTAATTGTTCCATATATGTTTTAAATATTTTAGTATTTATAATTTCAAGTGCATCATTAAAAAGATTAAAAGATATTACATCTTCTATTTCTAATTTAGACTTTTCTTTTTCAATATTTAAATTATATTTTCTTTGAAAAGTTTCATCACGAAATACATCTAAAAATAAAGTTTGTACTGCATCAGTTATTATTTTAATATTTTCTAAATCAATTCCTTAAAGTTCATTCATTCTTATATTAGCAAATTCAATAAATATCTTTGCTCATTGTTCATATTCAGAAAAATCTAACGTTTTGCCTTCTATAGTAGTATCATTAAAATATAATAACAATATTTTTAAATAAATAATATGTTCCATTTCCCGTTTTGGTGCATTATCACGTAGTTCTAATAAAATATTATGTATTTCTTCCAACATATTTGCTTTCTTTTCTAAGTTTTTTATTAAAAACATTTTTTTATTATTTTCCTTTTTTAAAAAAATAGAATTTAATTTTTTTATTTTTTTATTATTAGGAACTGTTTCTGTTCTTAATTGTTCTCTAATTTTTTCTTTATTTTTTAAAAATTCATCTAAATCATAAAAAAAATTCATATATTGACATTCACCATTTAATATGATTTCTTTATAATCATTAAAAAAAATCTTTATTTCATCACTATTTTTTAGTAAAATAAGAAATTTGTTTATTCTTTCTTTTTCTAAATGTTCTAATCTTGGCATTAAAATTTCTCCTCATAATAATGTTAATTTAAAATATAAATTATAATATTAAAAAACCTTATTAATAAATAAATCTATTAAAAGGCTAATTTTGCAAATATTATAATTACTATTGATAATACACTACTATAAAATAATAATTAAAATCAAACTATACAAAATACTTATTTTATAATCATTTATTTATATTCTTTAAATTATTTTTAATTAAATATTCAAAACCTTAAAAATACAAAAAAGCATATTAATTGATAGATTAAAAAAATAAATTATAATTTTATTAATTTAATAATTGTTTATTCCTATTATAGAAATATCTATAATAGGATTTTTATTAAATTACTAAAAAAAGGAGCATTAAAAGATATGACTAAAAATGAGAAATTAATGATTGCTATTGAAGAAGGTAATTTAAAAAAACTATGAAATTAGTAAAAAAATGGCGCCAATGTCAATTATAGAAACTTTAAATATTCCATTTGTAAAAAACTTACCGGTAAAGTGACTTCTTATCCAGATAAAAATACTAGTGGTAATACTCCATTAAAAGCCGCCAAAAAAGGATATTTAAATATAGTTAAATTTTTAGTAGAAAATAACGCTGATATTAATCATACAAATCAAAATGGTAAAACTGTCCTAATCCTAATTGCTGATAATAATATAGAGGGAGTTAAGTTTCTAATAGAAAATGGTGCTAAAATTGAATGTATAGATAATTTTTGAGAATCTAGAAGTGAAAGAATATTTGCAATCATGAATTTTAAACTCAAGTAAAAATGAAATAAATTCACCTAACTCTAGTAATCAACGAACAACAAATATCAAAAAAACAAAGTTTGCTAATGATCTAATTAAAAGTCTAAAATAACTTTTATTATTTCTTAGTTTTAATATTTCTAACTTCTTTTAATTGTTTTTTTAACGTTTTTAATTGCAATTGTAAATCTTCATATGATGGTAAATCATCACTTTTAATTTCTTCTTTTTTGTTTTTACTATAATCATTAGTTTTTTTTGATAATTGTGGAGGATTAACTCATAAATTTTTTAAGCCATATCAAAAAATAGTAAGTAAACTTAAACCAATACCTGCTCAAGGAATTGTTCATAAATCTTTAAAAGGAATAGTTTGAAAATTTCTAATATTAAAGTAATTAAAAAGTACTAATACAAAAAGTATCAATACTAAGGTTATTAATAACATGTGTATAGCAAAAACTGATCTTGAAAAAGGTTTTTTAATAAAAATTAATGGTATTAAATAAGTTAAATTAAAAATCAATAATGTTCCAAAAGTATATAAAGAAACTATACTATCACTAGTCATTAATTGTTTATAAAAACTACTAGTGATTGGTTCTTTATTAACGATTAAAGTAATAATAATAGCAATATTGTTTTTTAATGGAACACCCCAATTAAATAATGGAAAAATTGATAAACTAATTGTTACTGTTAAAACACTAATAATAACTAATGTTTTACTTAAAATTAAATTATTTTTTTTCATATTATCCATCTCTCATTATCAGTTTATTTTTTCCCTCTAATAATATTTTATCATTATTAAAGCAAAAAAATAACTATCAAAAATTAAGATTAAGATTTATTTTTAGTTTTAGCTAAATTTATCATAAAAAAATTATAAACAAATCCCTATTAAAATTCATAACATAAAAAAGTTCTAACAAATATATTTAGCCTAATAATAAAAATCCATTAATATACCTAAATATTTTTTCCCTATGATATTTTATATATTCTTTTTGTTCATTATTAAATCTTAACTGTTTATTTTTAATAATTTTTTTAAGCTTATACACATCATTATTTGGTAATAAATCAGAAAATATAATATAGCCATTAATATCAAATGTAATTAATCCGCGATCAAAAAGTTTATCAAATATAGCACTAAGTAATAAAACATTATTTAAATCTATTTTTTCTTTCTCTTCAGAAAAAACCCAAGGTTTTATATGTGATGCTATTAATAATTCATTATATTCCAATTCTGTGATTTGACATACACTGTATTTTTTAATTATTTTTTTTCTTAATTCATCTTGACCTTTTCTTGCTGTTACTATTCTTTTATTTGAATTTTTCCTTAGTTCATTTTGTTGTTTAAATAAAATACTATTCTTTATTAAAGAAAAATCTAAACCAAATGAAATAAAAACGTGATTATCTTTCGTTTTTTTTATTTCTAAAAAAGTTTCAAAAGGTATTGCAATATAAAATATTATTTTACTAAAAATAGGAATTTCTAAGGAATATCTATTTTTACTAAATGTGGTTATAATATACTCTTCATTAAAATTATCATTTTCTAATAACATACTATTATATTTACTATAAAACATATTAATCATTTCGTTAATTTTTTTAATATCAGGACTTTTAAAATCATGACTAGTTTTTAAAATTGTTACTCATCTAATTCTTAAAGATTCAATAAAATTTTCTAAATTGTGTAATGAAAAATAAATATTTCCCTTAATCTCTTTACCAAATATTTCTAAAAATTGATTTTCTGAAAATTTTATTTTAGCTTGACCATTAGTTCTAGAAATTTTATGTTTATTATTAGCACAAACATATTCATTAGATAAAGTAATTACCTTATTTAATATGATATCATTACTACTTATAACGATATTTCCCATGATTTATTTCCTTTTTTTTCTTTTATAGAAGTATCAATGTTAGAATTTTCTAATGACAATAATATTTCTTTTAATAAATGTTCAAAAACATTTACTACAATACTATTACCAGATTGTCTATAAATCTGAGTATTAGAAACTACTATTTTAAAAGAATCAGGAAAACCCATTAATCTTAAACACTCCTTTGGCGTTAATCTTCTTATCCTATCAGTATCATAATTAACATAATTGTCAGTACTTGCATAATGATATTTAAAAGAAGAACTTAAGATTGTTTTTGCTATTTGAGGATTTGCCTTACCTTTTTTTAAAACTGTATTTTGTAACTTTTCTGACAAAATAAATTTTTTAATATACCCTTCTGAAACAAAATCACCAATAAAATTTGACTGTTGATTTCTAACTTGACAAAGCATTATTTCACCATTAACTTGTGTTATCTTCTTTTTCATTCTTTCTTCATTTAAAACGTATTTTTTAGCTTTTTCTGATATTTCTTGTTCATCTAAAAATGCTTTTTCTAAAAAATCACTCATTTTATATTTTAATTCAATAGGTTTTGGAAATTTAAAATCAGTTTCATTTAAAAATCCAACAACAAAAAGTCGATTTCTACTTTGTGGAATACCATAATCTTTAGCATTTAAAAGTTTATAGTGAATATTATAACCCGTTTCTTTAAATTTTTGTTCAATTATTTTTCAAGTCTGACCTTTATTATTTGTTAGTAACCCTTTAACATTTTCAAAAATAAAAACTTTGGGTTTTATTTCATTTACAAGTCTAATAAATTCAAAAATTAATAAACCTCTAGTATCTTCCAACCCTTTTTGAAAACCAATCGAACTAAAACTTTGACATGGAGAACCACCTACAAATATATCAACTTTATTTTTAAACTTACTACCATCAATATTATATATATCATCATATCATTGATTATCATTTATTTTATAATTTGCAAAGTATGTTTCTTTAACATATTTATCATTATCACAAGCAAATAATATTTCATGTTCAATATCCATTTTTTTAAGCGCTTGTTCAAATGAACCAATACCACTAAAAGAGGTTGCTACTTTTAATTTCATATTCTTACCTCCATTAATTTATATTCAAAAAGAATTATAACAAAATAAACTTATATTTTAGTTTATTTTTATTTTTTATAATATTTATATTTTATATAAAAATTATTTTTAAACGAAATGCATTATTTTATTTTTTTAGTTTTAGCTAAATTTAATGCAATTTTTCGCGCAGCAAATGGATCACGAGGATCATAATGTCAATAATTAGTAAAATATTTTTTAAAATTATTAGGTAATGTTGAAGAAGCAATATTAATAGCATGAAAACGATTAGCTTTTGCTTTTAGTTGTAACATTAAATTAATATTATTTTTAGTAATATTAGCAGATAAAAAATCAGAAACTACCAATAAGTCTGCATTATGATATGTCTTAGATTGCATAATTGTTAAAGCATGACTAATAGCTGGATTAATATTAGTATGTCCTTTAAAACTATGACCTAAAAAATGAATTAGATTGGGAATTGATGAAACTAAATTAGATAAGTCATAAGTTTCAAATTTACCAGAAAAATTAATCATATAGCACGGTCTTTTTTCTTGTAAAGCAATTTTACTAATAGCCAGCGCAATTGATTTTGCAATAATTTCTGGACTATGACTCATTGATTTAGATGTATCAATGCATAAGATAAAAGGGCCTTCACTTTCGGGAATTGGTACTTCTACAACTTCTTCAACAAGATGTTCAGTGGCAACTAAATCCATTGATTCAAACTCTGTAATTGCTAACTTTTCTTCAACAAATTTTTTATAAAAAATGGCATTTAACTCTGGAATAGCAAGATTAACTAATTCTAATGGTAATAAATGTTCTAAATCTTTACCCTCGGTAATTCCTACTATTTCTTCAGGCCATTTTCCTAATGGCTTTAATTCATATTCAATTTGTACTTTTTGATGAATCTGCTTTTCTGTTAAACCTGAAATTCCTTTTCAACGACCAAGTAGTCTAGCAATTTCAATAATAGCTGGATTCTTATTTAAAATTTCACCATATTGTATAATAGTATTTAAATTAATTTTTTTAAAATCATTTAAATCTCCTTCTCAAAATCGTCCAAAAAAATTTCAAGCAAAACCAATAATATGCCTTACTTCATTAATAATTTTAATATTATTACTTCACATTGTTAAATACTTTTGACGCATTTGCATAGTTTCAAATAACTTATAATTTACAATTCTTTGAACAATTAAACTTTCTCAATGTCTTGTAAAATTATCAAAAGTTAATTTACTATTAAGTTTACGATCCTTAAATTTTTCTTGAAAATAATGAAAATAATTAATCATTAGTGAATCAAGAGTTTTTGCCCTAGTGTAAATTTCTTGTCAATTATTTTTTAATCTATCAATACCATTAATCATAACTCAGAAATATAATCGTAATTCTTTTTTAATGATGGGACTAATAACAATATTTTTACTTTTTTCTAAAACTTCATTTAAATAAAAATGACTAATTTGTTGATCAAATTCCGGAGCTAATCAAGCAAAATTTCTTTTAAATCAAGCAAAACTACTTAAATTTGTTTCTGATAAAGACATTTTTTTTAATTTGGTTTCTAAAATTTGTGAAACATGGGATTCAATTAATTCTTCCATACTAATCACCTATTTTAATTAACATCAGAATTATTATTAGTGTCATTAACATTTGGGATAGTTATTGGTGAATCTTCAGTTAGTGATTCTGATGAAAGAGTCTTTTCGGTTTCTGCCTCAGGTATTTGTGAAATTTTATCAAAAAATGCCATTTCTAATAGTGATTTAAATTGTTCATCAAAAAATATAGAATTGGTTTTACTTAAACGATGATATTCTTGTTCAAAATGTACTTTTAATTCATTAATTTGTTGCTTTAAATCTTTAATTTGACTATTAATATTTCCAAATTGTGATTTACTATCAGTATTAGTTAATTCAACTTGAATTATAGAATTATTTGTAATATTTATTAATTCACTAGAATTCTTTAATTGTAGTTCAAACTTCTGATTACCTTCCATTTTACTTAAACTTTTACCATAAAATAATTGAATATTATGACTTTTTTTATTACGTCGTAATAATAACTGAAAATCCTTTCTACTAATAAAACAAATTGGAAATTCATCACTATGTCATAATAAACGATAATATATACCTTTAATTTCTTCAGAAAATGGATTGGAGTAAATAGATGGTTGATTTTGACTATCTTTAATGTTTTCGGCATTATTACTTAATGTTTCCAACTCACTTTCCAGTTCAATCTGATTTTGTTTTAATGTGTAAGTTAAATCTTCACAATATGCTTCATTGAAAAGTTTTGTATATTCTTTTTCTTGAACTTCATTATCTCAAATACAGTAAGGAATAATCAATAAATCAGGCTTATCAGTAGTTGTTCTGCCATTATAATAAGCTGAAGCTTTTATTAATTTTGCAATTTTTTTTCATCTTCGATCAGAAATGTAAGCTTTACCATTAGTTGCTTCTGTTAAAATTTTACGAAAACGAGAAATAAAACTTAATGTTTCTTTGCTTAAAGTAACAGTAGTTTCCAATTCTTTTAATCACTTTTCATATTCAGATTTTTTAATTTGTAATTCAAGCGGAACTTTTACTTCTAAACTAGTAATACTTTCTAGCATATCATTAAAATTTTCTTCATTAGTTAAACCATAAACTATCATTCTAATAATAAAACGATCAAATAAAGCTTCTAAACCTTTACCGCTTTCTGGTAACTCATTGGAAGCTGAAATTAATAGTTTTAATGGTACTTTGATATCAACACCACCATTACGAAAGATTTTTTCATTAATAATAGTTAGTAAAGTATTTTGAATTGAAGGGCCTGCTTTTCAAATTTCATCCAAAAAAGCAATATCAACAGCAGGTAAATATTGATCAATAATTCTTACATAGTTACCTTTTAATAAATCTTTGATTGAGATTGGTCCAAAAATTTCTTCTGGAGTAGAAAAACGATTCATTAAATATTCAAAATTTCGCCCATCATGAAGCGCATATTTAATTCGTCGTGAAATTAATGATTTAGCAATTCCTGGTAATCCTAATAAAAATATTGATTCTCCTGATAATAACGCCAAAATAGCAAGTTTAAAAACAGTTTCTTTTTCATAAACATCAGCGCTAATTACTTTAATTAATTGTTCAATTCGCTTAGAAAGTAAACTATCTGTATTCATTATATTCTCCTTTACTTATTATTTATTCGACACTTAATTCTCTTCTTACATCATCACTTTTAACAATTAATAAACAAGCAGCAATTAATCATAAAACAGTTATTAATAAAACAATAATCATAAATATTGGAACTTCTGCAGAAACAGTTTCATTTACTAATCCATTAACCACTAACAAAATTGTACAAAATACTTCTAAAACTATAAAATAAGCAATTGCTAAAATAATATAAACAATTGATCATCCAAACATAGCACTAGCAGTGCGACCAATCGCTACTGGTAAATAAAATATAAAATTAAATCCCAGAGTTATAATTAAAAATATATAAATTATATAAGTTGGGTTCATGTTACTACCTTTATTACTCAAAATTTGATTAACCAAATTGTTAGCTAAAAAATAAGAAAAAATTAAATGAAAACATGAAACTGTAAGTAACAAAATACGAGCAATATTTTCCATTTTTGAACTTCAATACATTCTTTTAAATTTAATACTATCACTTAATAACGGATTATAAGTAGTAAAACGTTGTTCTTCAATATCTTTAAATGATTGATTATCATTATTTGATTTGATAATACTATTATCAACATTTGACAATGGAGTATTTTTTAAGTCATCTTTTTTTTCTTCCATATATCTAACACCCCTTATTTTTTATTTATATTATAACTTATTTTAGGTATTAAAACTTAATAATAGTATCTGATATAAATCAAAATTATAAGCGTTTAATTTTACAAAATTATTAAATAAACATATTATCAAATTTAAATTTATTTTTTTAAGATATAATATGACAAAATTAAAAAACAAAAAAATAATTATTTAACTTTGACCATCCAAAATTAAATAATTATTAAAAATATTTTTTAAATAAATAAGAAATTATAAATCAATATATAAAATAAAATATTTTGTTGATTCACTAAAGATAATACTTAATATATTTTAAAAACAAAATACCTAATGAACATAATAACTGTTAATTATTTCACATTTTTGGATTGCATCTCAAAAATTATTATTTTTTATTTTTACTTTTAAACCAATAATTAAAAAAGTTAATGCAATAGTAAAAAATCCAAAAATTGGAGTTAAAATTATACAAAAAATAACTCCAATTTGTAACTGAACTCAATCATAATAACCATCATAATTATGAATTACTGATGAACATATATTTTCTGCAGAATGATTTAAAATATAATTTACACTCATATAATTTAATAAACTAAATCCATTTGTTATTTCTAGTGTTATTTCTATAATAAGTCTTTTTTCTTTATATAATTTAAGATTTTCAAAAAAACTTTTATCAAAACTTGAAAAACCAATTAACATTAAACTAATTACCATAATTAAAATAGTTAAAATAAATAAAAATAAGGTTGCTAATTTTAATTTTTTATATTTTTGCAATATCATTTATAATTTTCCTTTCAAAATAAAAACCCATTTGCTTTTATCTCAACAAACAATGGGTTAAAAACTACTATATTATTTATATTTTTTATACATAAGAATAATAACAAATTTATATTAATTTTACAATTAATAATCTATATAATTAAAACTATTTTATATAAGTAGTATGAATATTAAATTATAGTTATCAAAATTTAACCCATTTTCATAAAATCAACACTTATTTTTAAGTATTTAAATTCACTTTACTTTAAAAGTAAAATTAAAACTATGGGGCTTGGG
The DNA here is from genome assembly GCF_964031195.1 of Spiroplasma endosymbiont of Phycita roborella. Classification (NCBI taxonomy): domain Bacteria; kingdom Bacillati; phylum Mycoplasmatota; class Mollicutes; order Entomoplasmatales; family Spiroplasmataceae; genus Spiroplasma; species Spiroplasma endosymbiont of Phycita roborella. The sequence continues at coordinate 651,098 of NZ_CAXIQJ010000004.1, forward strand.
AACATAGTCACTGCTTATCAAATCTTTTCCAATATGAAATCTAATTTTTTTAATATCATTAGTCTTAATAATATCAGTTGCCTTTAATGATAAATTATTACCATCAATATCTAAAAAACTAAAAGCACTTAACTCATTAATTTGCACCTTTAAAGCTTTAACAAAATATCCTTTAAAAGTAGCAAGTGATTTAATAACAAGATTTCAATTAATATTTGGATTAACCGTCGAATCAGGATAATCTAATAAGAAAAAAGTAGAATTATTTTTTGCAAATTGATACATTTCTTGTCAATATTTATTTTCTAAAAAAGTTTCTAGATCACCAATATTAACATAATCATTAACATTAATATTTTCAATACTATTATTTATTGAATTTGAAAAACCAAAATAATAACTCAATTCCTTATATTTAAAATGATTACCACTATTATCACTAGTCAATAATACATGTGGAGGACTATATTTTATTAATGATTCATCACTATCTACTGCTTCTTGTACCATACTAAAAGGAACAAAATCAATAGGATTAACTTTAAGATAATCAATAACCTCTTCAATACTTGTTGGTTTTAAATCAATGAAATCATAAACAACATTTGGATTAGAAACATATGTTATATAAAAAGGTTTTAATGGAAAATTTGAAGAATATGAATAAAGATTAACATATTCTTTGGAACTATTCACAGCATTACCAACATAATTTAATTCGGGATGATGAACTAATTCGAAATATGGTTCAATAGTAGCTACATCATTAAAATCAATATCTGCTAAAGGAATTGTTGATATTATTGGATAAAGATGAGTATCACTAGCAAATTCTTCTTTATAATCATTAATAAATTTATTAATTTCATCTTCGATTGTTTTATAAACAACAGTATTATCAATTTTATCCGCATAATAAAAATTAGTTGGTAAATAACCATGTGTTCATTGTTCTTGCAAATAATCACTACCATTTGGAAATTTTCCTGAAATATGTTTACTAAATTTTCCTTCAAATTGATTAAACATCATAAATTTTTCATAAAATTTAGCAGTATTTTTAATTAATGCAATTACTGGTATTTTAAATTCAATAAATGAAGATTGTAACTTTAATTTTAAATCAAATTTAGTAACACCATCAGTTTTAATTAAACTCTTATCTAATTCATCATTACTATTAGGTTTATAAAAAGTGAAATCATAATTAGTAATATTAGTTGGAAAAAAACTATCTCATCAAGATTCTTTTATTAATAAATCAAAAACTTGTTTTTTTGATTCTTCTTCAAAAAATGGCAAACGTAAATTTTTATTACTACTATCAATTGGAACATCATTCATATCAACAACAATTGATTCTTCTGGAATATTTTGTTTAAAATAACCAATATTAAAAGCACTCTGCATAGCAAGAGCAATAAAAAAAGTACTAATTGCTAAACCAATTATCATAATTAAAGAAATAGTTATTGTCAGAAAAGTTTTTTTTACTTTTACTGGTTCTACTTTACCAGTAACGTATTTAGTAATATTATTTAGTTTTCTTCAATCATCATTATCTTTCTTTTTAGCCATATATTATTCACCTAAATTTCCATTATCTAAAACTTAATTCATACATTTTAATAATACTTTTAATTAAATATTTTTTATTTTCAATAGTATTTAATCATCAATGCAAAATAGCAATTCATCATAATAAGAGTGCTATAACCGCGAAAATCAATACTGTCATTCGATAAGGACTGTCACTATAAGAAAACATAAAAAAACTAATACCAATAATTATTAAATTAACAATAGAACCAAATATTAAAAAAAATAAACAACTTAAACCAATACCTCTAATAGTTTTAGATAAAAAAACGGGTAAAATCATAATTAAAATTATAAAAGCAAATAAAACAGTACCTAACATTGCTACTACTTTTAATATTGCACTTTGAAAAACTGGTGCTGATGGTATACCAGGAAGATTAGCAACCAATTGACCAAAACCAATGCAATTAAAAAAAATCAAACCAATTCAAAAAATTTGAATAATTAAAATAAATATTCGCGAAAAACCATCACCAAGACTAGTAAAATAAACTCTTGTTAAATTTAAATCTAATAATGAAGGTAAAGGAGTTTCCTTTAATTTCTTTAACTTTTTTTGACCAATAAGATTACTTGTAATTAAAAATTGTTTATCTAATGATTTATCCATATCTTTCACCCATCCTATAAAATAATTATAATGCATTTTATTTAAAAACTATATAGTTAACTTATATCCAAATTTTAAATCTATAAAATAATTAAATTATTATTTTAAAATAAATACAAACATAATTAATAATATCTATTTTAACTACAAGTAATATGAAAAATAAACAATAATTTTCAATAGTTATTGTTTATTTTAATAATATAGTATTGTTTAAATATTTTTTTGATTATATGGAGTGTCCAGAAATACTTACACTTGCTAAGTGTTAATGAGAATCTGATAAATCTATTGAATTTATTTGTTTTCACTTATCAACTTCATTATTTAGACTTTCTATATTTTCATCACATACAGATTGTAATTCAATATTATCCATAATTAATATTTCTTCTTCATTATTTATATTTATTAATTCTTGTGATTTATTTGCATTATTTCTTTCTAAGTTATTATTTGATTTAAAATTAGTTCTAATTTTTTTAAAAATAAAACCTATTAAGCCTCCAACTAAACAAAGAGGTAAAATAGGTAAAATTCAAAAAGACATTGAAACTAATTTATTGTTTTCAACTTGCTCTGACTCTAATTTAAATGTTGCCAATTGTTCTTGATTAAATCATGAAATTTGTTCTTCTGACAGTTCTGCTTTTTGTATTGGAGTTAATAACAAAATTTGTTCTAATGATAATGATTGAATTTCTGATTTTGATAATAATTGCATTGGTTTTGAATTAAATTCTTCAACTTGTTTTACTGTTGTTGAAGCAACTGTTGTGCTATTAAAATACTTATTTATTTTTCCCTCAAAAATTTTTCGTTGTTCTGCTGTCAAAAAATGAATTTGTTTTTCTGTAAAATTTAAAATTTGTTCTTGATTAAATCATGAAATTTGGTCAGGAGTGAATGATTGAATTTGTTCTGGTGTAAATGATTGAATTTGTTTTTCTGTAAAATCTCGAATTTGTTCAGTTGTAAATTGTGTAATCTGACTTGGTGTAAATCATGAAATTTGGTCAGATGTAAAAGAATCAATATATGCACGACTGAATATTTGTATTTGTTCTAATGATAATGATTGAATTTGTAGTTTAGTAAAATCTGTAATCTGACTTGGTGTAAATCATAAAAATTGTTTTTTAGTAAAATCTGTAATCTGACTTGGTCTAAATCATGAAATTTGTTTTGGGCTAAATGCTTGAATTTGGTTTTTAGTAAATTCTACAATCTGACTTGATCTAAATCATGAAATTTGATCAGATGTAAATAATCTAATCTGTCATGGTGCAAATCATAAAATTTGGATGGGTTACACTTTATTGGACACTAATTACATAGACAAGTGAACAAATTAGTTAAAAGAAAGGAATTATAATTATGGTCACTATTAACTCATATTCAGATGAATTTAAAAAACAAATAGTAGCTTTATATCAAAGTGGCAAATCAGTATCTTGCCTTGTTAAAGAATACAATGTTACAAGAGCAGCTACTTACAATTGAATTAAGCAATTTACTAATTCAAGTAGTTTTAAAACTAAAGATAATCTTTCAGATTTAGAAAAACAATTAATTCAAGCAAATAAAGAATTAAAACAGTTACGAATGGAAATTGATATTTTAAAGCAAGCAGCACTAATAATAGGCAGAAAGTAGAGATTATTGCAAATAATAAATCTAAATATAAAATTCGCACAATGTGTCATTTTTTAAAACTCTCTAAATCAACATATTATTTTAATTTAAAGAAAAAAAATAAAATTCAAAATAATATTTATGAACAAGCTGTTATTAGTGCTTTTAAAGAAAATAAAGAAGTTTATGGTACTAGAAGATTAAAAGTCATACTAGCAAACCAAGAAATTTATTTATCACGCAGAAAAATTAAAGAAATTATGAATAAGCATAATTTAATATCAAAATACACTAAATTATCATTCAAAAATTATCATAATAAAGTCAATGATAGTCAAATAACCAATCTTGTTAATAGAAACTTTAATAATAGAATTAAAAATGAAGTTATTGTTAGTGATTTAACTTATGTTCAAGTTAATGGTAAATGAAACTATATTTGCCTATTAATCGACCTATTTAACCGCGAAATTATTGGACATAGTGTTGGAGTTAAAAAAGATGCATCATTAGTATATCAAGCATTTATGCAATCAAATCACTGTTTAAAAGATATTGAAATATTTCATACTGATCGCGGTAATGAATTCAATAATAAAACTATTGATAAACTTTTATTAGCTTTCAACATAACTCGATCTTTAAGCAAAAAAGGATGTCCTTATGACAATGCTGTTGCTGAAGCAACTTTTAAAACTTTCAAAATTGAATTTATTAATGATAAAAATTTTACATCATTAATCCAATTAAAATTAGAATTATTTGATTACATCAATTGATATAACAACATAAGAATTCACAGTACTCTAAACTACCTAACTCCAATTAGTTATCAAAAACAAATGTCTACCAAAAAATAGTCCTAAAAAGGGTTGCCATTCCAAATTTGTTTTGGACTAAATGCTTGAATTTGTTCTTCTGTAAATGATTGAATTTGTTTTAGTGTTAGTGCTCGAATTTGTTTTAGTGTTAGTGCTTGAATTTGTTCTGGTGTAAATGCTTGAATTTGTTCTGGTGTAAATTCTGAAATTTGTTTTTTTGTTAATAATTGAATTTGGTGACTAGTATACATTTCTAAGTTCGAACGAGTCGAACGTTTTTTTCTATTTAAACTTAATGAAGTTACTTTTATCGGTTTTAATGTAAATGTTTGAAATTGTTCTCTTTGAATTATTTTTTTGATTTTTTTATTCTTAAACTTTAAAACTTGTGCTGGTGTAAAGGTTGCAAGTTGTTTTTTAGTAAATCATGAAACTTGTTGTAAAGTAAATGCTTGAATTTGTGCTTTTGTGAAATGTGGTATTTGTTTGGCTGTAAATGCTTGAATTTGTTTTTTATTAAACATTTTAATATGTTTTTGGGTAAATTCTTGTATTTGTTCTGCCGTTAGTAACTGCAGTTGTTCTTTAGAACCCATTTCAATATTGTATAAAAAATTTAATGATAATATATTTTTTAAAATTGGTTCATTGATACCATTTTCTAATGTTAATGCATTATTCACTGGTATCAATGTCTCAACATTATTGCTACTTATGATACTTGAAGATGAGTTATTAAAGTTTAATAAATTGTTTGGCATATTTTTGCTCCCTTTTAAAAATTAAAAACTATTATAAAGTAATAGTTAAATTTAAATAAAATTATATTGATTATTTAAATTATACGTGTATTTTAATATTTTTAATTTACTTAATCAATCAAAAACTTTCTTCCATAATGAATAAAATAATTATTAATTACAACAATAAAAAAAGAGTAAGACCTTTTACTTACTCTCTAAATTAATACTGCTTATGTTTTATTTTCTAAATGGCGGTCTTGACGGGGATCGAACCCGCGATCTCCTCCGTGACAGGGAGGCGTATTAACCACTTTACCACAAGACCGTGGTTGCGGAGACTGGATTTGAACCAATGATCTTCGGATTATGAGCCCGACGGGATACCACTTCCCCACTCCGCGATGTATAAAATTTAATAATAATGGAGGAGGCTGAGGGATTCGAACCCTCGAGCACTTGCGCACTGACAGTTTTCAAGACTGTTCCCTTCAACCGGACTTGGGTAAGCCTCCGAGTATTTAAGTATGGTGGACCCTATCGGATTCGAACCAATGCTCGCCCGGTTATGAGCCGGGAGCTTTAACCAACTAAGCTAAGGGTCCTAGACTATGGTAGCGGGGATGGGACTCAAACCCATGGCCTCTCGGGTATGAACCGAACGCTCTAATCAACTGAGCTACCTCGCCAGTTTTAGTTTAAATGTTTAAACCGATATATAAATGGTGGACCCTATCGGGATCGAACCGACCACCTCCTGCGTGCAAGGCAGGCGCTCTACCAAATGAGCTAAGGGCCCTTGTTTTTAATAATGGTCGGGAAGACAGGATTCGAACCTGCGACCTCTCGGTCCCAAACCGAGCGCTCTACCAAGCTGAGCCACATCCCGATGGTGCGCCTGGCAGGACTTGAACCCACAACCTTTTGATCCGTAGTCAAACGATCTATCCAATTGATCTACAGGCGCATTTAATTACTAAAATTTATAGTAACTCATTAAATCATTAAACCTAATCAATTATAACTTATTAAAAGTAATATTTACAAGTATATTTGCAAATATTATTAATATTTTGGAGGAGCCGATCGGATTCGAACCGACGATCAAAGTTTTGCAGACTTATGCCTTAAACCACTTGGCCACGGCTCCAAATATAATTAAAAAAATTTAAAGACTTTTCAATATTACCAAGACTAGTTACTATTTGCAACTTGTTTTACAATATTATTCATAAAATATTAAATATTTTTTTATTATTTATTTCACTAATTAAAATCTTGGGAGCGTGTCGAAGATGTCGATAACTAAAAAGTTTTAAAAATAGCTCCTTTCTTTTTTAAATCCTTAAATTAAAAATAAATGACAAAAGATGAGAATAAAAATCTTGTCTTTTTTTTGTAATTGTAAAATTTTAAAATTTTTAATAAACCTCTTTAACGCTATTATCAACACGTGTTAGGGAACTAAAAAAGTGAACTACAACACAGTTGTTAAAAATAGTAGCTAGCATGTGGACTTGCATGAATAAATAAAAAGTGGAGTGATACCTAATAAAATATACTAACCATTAATGGTAATTCTTGGGGTGGGAGCGAATTGGAAACTAGTATATATAGACCTGTTGTAGGGACCTATTGTATTAATTCTATTCTTTATTTAACCAACCTTGCCACTCCCCAGTGAGCAAGTGTTGGTTTTATTTTTTATTTTTTTTGAAAAATTTTTTTGGGCGAGAAAATAAATTTCAAACTTGTAAAAAAAATTGAGCGGTGCCGGTTCAATTAAAATATTAATTTATTAAACATAAATTAAATAAATATTGAATCGAATGCCTCGATTTATTTTTAAAATTTCATAATTTATTTTTGAGCCCAGTTTTCATGGAATGAAAAAAACGAATAGTGTGATTATTAATAATTAAAAAATCAAAATATATGTTCTTTATGCTAGAAGCAACAGAACATATTAGGAAAGGATTATTATGCAAATAGAATTTAAAAAAGAACAAATTGTAAAAGATAAACCACAATCTATTCTTATTGATTATGGTGAATATAAATTACAATGTCCAAAATGAATGGTTAAAAATAATAGTTTTATTGCTGATGATAAATATACATATTGAGTTTTTAATTTAGAAAATATTAAAAGAGAATTAAGTGGTAATGAATTAATAAAATTATTAGAACCCTATATTAAAGACCAAAAAATAACTGTTAATCAACCAATTACTCCAAAAGAATATTATCTTAATGATATCAAACTTGAACCATTAACATTTTATGAACAGCATAATAGTTGATTTATTGGTGAAATAACAGATAACAAAACTAAAATTACTAATCCTTGTTTTAAATATAACATTACGTGAGAAGAGAACAGAAAAGATTTTAAAATAAATAATCCATATAAACATGATGATTTACCAATTAATTATATAGTTACTTCCTATAAAGAAAAATCAACTCATAATGAAAAAGTATTTTTGTTGAACATGTAAACAAAATAAATTAGATTATTTATTCTTTAATACTAAGGATATAAAAAACAAGAAAATATTTTTAAGAGATAAAAATAATAAAGCAATTTGTTATGACTGTATTTTAAATATTAGGTTAAGTAGGAGGTATAAATATGAATAAAGAAAAAATAATTAATTATCTTGAAAATGAATTTATGGAATTACTTAAAGATGATATTAGTAGTGAAATTAAAATTAATATTAGTAATTGAAAACTTAAATTAATAATGAAATTACAAGAAAAAATTAAAAATGGTGAATTTGATTAATTATGCAATATGACTTAATTATTGGAATTGACCCCGCTGGAATTGGCAACAATGGAATTGTTATTTATTCAAATGAAACTAATAATATTATTTTTAATGAAACGTTTAATACATTAACTGTTTTATGAACTAAAAATATGTATAAAGAAAAATTTCAATTAATTAAAGAAAAATTTATTAATAAAAAAATATTAGTTATTGTAGAAAATTTCTTTTTAAGTTCAAAACAATTATTAACTAATCCATTAGCAACTCCTAAAATTATTGGTGCATTAATGGTATTAGTACAAGATGTTTTCAACTGAGATTATTTCGAAAATCACCCAAAAAATAAAAATAAAATAACAGAATATAAAGGAAATATAAAATTAACAAAACATGAACAAGATGCTTATAAGCATATTCAATATTATTTAAAAAATCATAAAAAAATATTAATTTTTGATAATTATTTAAGGAAATTATAAAGATGAAAGAGAAAGTAAATTATGTCAAATTAACAGTAAAACTAAGTAACACTATTGAAGCAAAATATTATGAAAAAGGTAATAAAGAATTATATTATAGTGTTCGAGGTCAGTGAAATGGATTAAACTATGTTACTTTAATTTTTAACAACCCAAAATTTTATAGACGCTGTATTTTATTAAACAAAAATGATGAAATTATAGTAACTGGTCAAATCTTTAATACTTTAAACATTCCTAAAAATCGTGCATTTTGTTCAATTAATGTTAAATGATTTAAAAAATGAAAAGAGTAAAAAAATGATATTATGAAAAATTTTATTAATAGTACCAATATTAATAACAAGCATAACACTAATAATATTTTTAATATTTATTATTAAAGAATTAAAAAATGAATATAAAGTATTAAAAATATTAAATGAAATTGCTAATCAAATTAAAAATAAGGAGAAATAATTAATGATAATATTACCTACTTTGTTTGAAAATAAAGATGAAATTGAAATATTATCACCATTTCCAAAAGCAATTCATACAAGTAATGATATTAGAGCAATTATTTTAAGACAATATCCAAATGTTAAATCAAAACACATAATTGTTTCTGAACCAGAAAGTAATGTTGCATTAATAGTTGGTGATAATGATGTTTATCAAGGTTGAATTAAAGTAACAATTAAAAAATTAGAAAATTAAAGGAGAATAAAATGCCAAGTATAGAAAATACACAATCAAATTATACTTTAACTAAATTAATTAGAACTGGTATAAGTCCAATTTGTGCAATGATTGGTACAAGTGCTTATTATGGTCAAGTGATTGTAAATCCAGTATTAGGTTCAATTAATAGTTTATTATTTGGTAAAAAATTAGGTTTAGATATTTGAAATTTAAATCAAAGACCAAATACTAAAACTAAATTAATTAATAGTTCTAAAAAAATATTATTAGGTTTAGGAACAATTGGATTAGCAAATTATAGTAAATGAACAAAGAATAATATTACTCCAATTATTCCACCAACACCAATGCCAATAATTACTACAACTACAACTGAGGGTCCTCCATGATTACTATTAAATAAACAAGAAAATCAGTCATTAATGGATTGAGATACATATATTAGTTTAAATGCTTATGGTATATCAAATCTTATTAGTGGATTAACTGAGTTAATACCTAATAAATTTGAAACAATAAGAAAGATTTGTAATATGGCTACTGGTGGATGTTTAATATCAAGTGGTGTTGCAATGGGTATAAATAATGATTTTAATAATGCTTATGCTATACCTACAATAGTTGCTGGTGCAAATGAAATTATCCATAATTTACTACCTATGGAAACTACAAATCATATTGAAAAAATGCAAGAAACACCATTTAATGATGAAACATCAAGATTAGTAAATGATAATAGATTTACTATTAATAGTGAAACAACTAGTCAATATGGTAGTGATAATATGAGCGAAGTACCATTAAATCATGATAATGCTTCACTAAATTGAGATTATAATCACATGAGTTTATAAAGGAGGTGAATAATTTATGAATAAAGAAAAATTACTTGAATATTATAATAATGAAATTCAGACATATAAAGAGAGAATGGAACAATTAAATAAAGAAATTGCCTTATTAGTAAGCATTATAAGTAATTCAAAATCGATGATTGAAAGAATTAATGGTGGTCAATTTGATGAATAATTAAAAAATAAATAATTGAAAGGAAAATATTGAAATGAAAGAATTTTTACATGAATTAATAATTATTGGAACAAGTGTTGGAACATTAATTTGCAGAGAAATTATTGTTTTATTAAAAAGATTTATCACAACTCCAAAACATGTTAGAGCAAATAACAAAATTATAAAACATCAAAAAAAATTAGCAAAATTAAATGAAAAGATTAATAAAGGAGAAAAATAATATGACAAAAATTGAATTTAATGAAAAATATAGAAAACAAGATATTAGTATTGATAGAGATTTTGATTTACATATTGATAATTGTTTTAAATTTTCTGATATTGATACATTAGAAAATGCAGTTAATGATTATAAAAAATTAATAAGTGAAATGCCACAATTAGTTAAAGATTGATTATTGGGATAAGATTAGGAGAATGTTAAATGTTAGAAAATGAAGATAATGTTCAACAAACAACTGAACCTTTAACTGAAAATAATGCTCAACAAGAAATAGAAAATAAAGTTAATGAAGCAGAAAATAAGTTAAATAAACTTAATCAAGAAATTAAAGAAAAAGAAATAATTAATATATTTAAAAAATATCAAGTTAAAACTGAATTTTATGATTTTTTAAAATTTAAAACTAATAATTTAGAAAATTCAAAAATTGAAGAAACTATTAAAAAAATTATTAAAGAACAACCAGTATTTAAAGAAATAATTAATACAGGTGGTAAACAACAAACAATAATAACAAATCAACAAAATTCAATAAAAAGTACATTATTGGATTATAAAAAAAATAATAATTTATAACAGAAAGGAAATCAAAAAATGGCAATACAATTCAATAAAAATTTAGATAATACCGAAAAATTAGTAGAAGCACCAGAGTTTATAGAATTTTATAAACAATCAAATTCACCATGATCAAGTTTTTTTCCTATCGAAATGGTTAATTCAACAAAAATTGAATTTATAGTTAAAAAACCAAAAAATTCAGAAATTAAAGTATTAAAATGAAATGATAAAAGCAAAGGATTAGATGTTAGTTATGCTGAAACTGTTAAAATTTTAAAAGAAATTAAAGAAGAAGCGGTTGCGGGTGAAATAATTGCTAATGTTGATTTAAATGCTGAAAATGGACAAAATTTATTAAATACAATGCAATATGAAGTTGCTAATGACTTAGCAGATTATTTAGCAAATAATGATACAAATGTAATTGCAAAATATGCAACTAAAATAGACATTACTGATAAAACACCATTAGGATATTTAAAATCAATGTTAGATGCTTGAAATACTTTATTTCAACTAAGAAATAGTAATAATTGTCGTTTTTTTATTACTAATAATCTTTATGATACTATTGTTTATTTAGCCAATAATAAAGGTCTAATTACTGATAATCAAATTGCTCAACAATTAAGATTAAATGGAAATAATTTATACATCAAAGGTGTACTATGTCAAATTGTAATGGATGATTATATGACATTTACTGATAATAATGAAACTAAAATTATGTCTTTTGTTTTAGCAACACCAAGAGCAATGAAAAGATATATGTTACAAAATACAGTTGTATATGTTCAAGATATTGCTGATGGTAAAGTTGGAAGAAGATATTTAGTTGGTGGAGAAGTAACTGGTGAATCAATACCCTATATAACAGATGAAGAAACAACTTCACGCTGAATGTTATGTGCAATTGTTAATAATGATAAAAATGATTTAAAAACTAAAATTACAAGTTTAACAACTGATATTACTGCAAATGTTAATAACAATAATAGTGAATTAAATACACAAATAAAAAGTACTAATGAACTTAAATCATTAAATCCTAATTTAACAAATCCAACTATTAAATATTTTAGTGATGCACAAGGAAAAACTAATGTAAGTAATCAAAAACAAAAAGCAGGTGACTTATATATAACCATTACTGCTAATGTTAATGACTTAAATTATAAAGGAACAACAAATCCAATTAAAATAACTCTTAAATAAAGGAAATTAATATTATGCCAATCGGTACAACTAGTACAGCAATACTTTTAAACATAAATAAACCAAAACATACTAGAACAAGTAACCAACAAGAAAACAAAAGTTTTTGATGAGAAATTTTAGAAATGATTGGTGTACAAGTTATAGCAGTAGCACTTGCTCCTTTTACTGATGGATTAAGTGAAAGTGTAGCCCTTGGATTAGGTGCAAGTGATTTAATTGCTAGTATTAGTGCTGTTGGTGTAGAATTTTTAACTGATTTTACTATTAATCAAGTTTATGATTATTTAAAAGGAAATGTAACACCATTAAATACTTTTTTTAATATATTACCAGCATTTGCTGGACTTAATAAAATTAGTCGTGGTTATCGTACAAGTAAATTTATTAAACTAGCACAAAAAACTAAAACATTAGAACAAGTGGGAATTAAAGAAGCAAAAAATTTACAAGAAATTATTAGTCAAGTAAGTGGAAAAGAAATTTTAACAGATAAAATTATTGGTAATAAACGTTATTTAATGAATTATAGTTTTACTCCTAATCGTGAAACAGTATTACGAGATTTAGGTTATGTTGCTGAAAGACAATATAAAAATAATTTTCAAAAACTAGAAACAGAAAAATTAATGGAACACTTATTATTACAAAATACATTAATAAAACTAAGTCCACAATTAACTCCTAAATTTAAAATTAAAGATATTGAAAAAGCAAATAACTTTTTAAAAAAATTTAATACTGATTTAAAAGAAGTATTAAAAATGAATCAACATGATTGATTAAATTTAGTTCATACAATACATACAGAAAATAGATATGGAAAAACTTTAATTTTAGATTTACAAAAAATTCGTGCTAATGCTATTAAATTTAATTTTAAAAATAATATTATTCATCAACTTGTTTTAAAAGCAAATCAAACTTTTAAATATTTTGATATTAGATTTTATTTAAAAAAAGGTTTAAATAAATTTTGAAAAGATACACCATATTTTGAAAAAATAAGAGAAAGTATATATAAATTACAAGAAAAATTTGAAAAGTTAGAAAAACAAGCATTTGAAAAAATGGGAGCGTACCGATGTTGTCAATAATATTCAAATTTGTCTTTAAATTATAAGATTAGACGAGAATAATTTAGACTTCAATATGCAATTGTATGTTAATCTTAACACTTGTAAAATATTAGTCAACAATAATACTTACTTTTATAACTCAAAAATTCTTATTAAATTTTACTTTAATAAGTTTTATTTTATTTTTAGTTATCTTTAAATTGAAATGGTTAATTTATAATAATTGTATTGCTGTATTTATTTGATAACATTTAAAATTAACCATTTTGGTATACATATCAATGTTATAAGTTCTATCACCAATCATATGCTTTAAAATTTGTTTAATATTAGTTTCAGTAAAGCAACCAATATTTTCAACTAATGCTTGATTTAATACGCCATCTTTTGCATTAACAAAATAACCAACTTTTAATTTTTTATATTGTAAAGTCAATGATTGTAAAAAATCAATTAATTCATAATATTGACCTTTGGAAAATAAATTTATTGCATTTTGATAGTGTAATTTAGCAATTTTATTTTTTCTTCTTCCAGCCATTATGCCAAGAAATAAAACATGAAAAGCATGGAATTTATCTAAAATAAATTTAGCATTTAAAATTGTAGCAGTTTTTCTAATTCATTTTGCACTATCTCCACAAACTATTAAATTTGCTTGGTCAAAATTTTCAAAAAATAAATTACCATATTTTTCAATTAATTTGGCAGTTTTTTCAGCACCAATTTCTGTTTTTGATACTCTAATTTTACATACAGCTCTTTTATTAATTAATTTTCCATTCTTCTTTTTACCAGTACAAAATACTAATAATCTCATTGAACATTTTTTACAATTTTTAGTATTATGTTTTTCATTAAACTTAAATTTTCTATGTCCATCATCAATATTTACATATAAATTTTGATATGGTTGTAATGGTATTTTGAGGATATTGGCTTTTGGTAATTGAAACTTTTTATATGTTCTACAAACTGTACTATTACTTATTAAACCTTCAATAAAAGTATCACAAACATCATGATACTTTTTACCATCTGCAAAATATTTCAAAATTTGTTTAATAACATTAGGTGCAAGTTTACTATATTTTTTAACACCAAGATAATTATCTAACAATGAAAGAAATTCCATTTTTTGTGTTTTTGGGTTATAATATGTACAAATACGTCGTTTATAAGTTAATAAACCTTTTTTTGTTTTTAATTTTCTTTTTCTAAATCTATATGACTTATATACAGATTTATCACATGCATTTCATAAATAATCATCTATTTTTTTAAATAATTCTTCTGTTTGTTGTAAATTTAATTCATCTTGATTAAAATTGTGTTTGTCTCAATCAAAATGATTTACAAATGGTAATATAAACATTTTTAATGTTCCTTTCAAAATTTTATTTGTTAATAATTTAAGTTTAATTTTTTTTAAAAATAAGGAGTAAATATGGCTTTTATCACTAGTTATGTACAATTAAATAAAAAATATAATCTTAATTTTAGTGATAATAATTATGGTTTTAGTTGGGATATTTTTAAAGAATTTGTTGGTGATGAATGAGCAGAATATTTTACTACCAATTGTTTTTATCGTTTTGTACCAACAGCACGTGGAACAAGAAAAACTTGAAATTGTTTAGCATTTGATTTATTTATATGTTGTAATTTTAGTGATAGTAGTGTTCAAGAAGTAAGAAGATATGAAAATACTCATAGTGAAACTACAATTGGTGCTTTAATGAATGTTTGTCAAGTTTTATTAGATACATATAATATTAATTTATTACCTAATAATCCACATGGTATTAAATGAAAAATAACTAAGGATGGTGGATGTATTATTTTTCCTAATAATCAACAAATTGACTTTATTGGTTATGCTAATGGTAATAAGATTTTTGGAAAAGAAGCCGGTGGTTCAAGTTTTTTAGGTTCAAGAACAGATGAAATTATTATGGCAGAAGAAAAAGAAACACTAACAGAAAAGCAATTAACATATCGATATGAACGTTTACAAAACTCTATGTTTAGAAGTAATCGTATTAAAGTATCAAAAGAACCTATTAAAGAATGAAGTTGAACGTTTATTGATAAAAATATATATAGTCCTAATTTTGGAAAAAAAATTACTCGCTATTTTTATAAAAGTTTCTTTATTACTTTTACATGTAATCCTTATGATAAATATCATCCATTTTATTTAAAATACTGTACGCCATTTTTACCATTAAATGATAAAGTGATGGAAAATCTTAAAAAAAATGGCAAAATTTATTATGAAAATCAAGATATGTTTAGTGGTTTAGGTTTATTTGTTTTAAGATTTACTATTCAACCATTTTGAAATAAATTACCAGATATTCAAAAAAGAACATTATTAGAAATGAAAAAAAGTAATCCTGATGAATTTAATACTGTTTTTTATGGTTTTGAATTTTTAGATAGTGATGTAACAATTTTCCCATTTCAAAAAACTGTAAAGTGCTGACAACGATATGATTTAAAAGAATTTTATAATTCAAAAAAAGATATGTATAAATTTGATTTTTATTCAGTTGGTGTGGATTGAGCAACTGGTCATAAAGACCATACTGTATTTATAGTAGTGGGTTTTAAAGAATATAATAATACTGGTTATTATGATGCTTATATTATTTGTGAATTAGTAGTTACTCCAAATGATTTTATAAATGAAAATGAAAAAATTAATGCTTATGTTAATGAAATTTTAGGATTAATTGATAATTTTGAAAATTTTGAACAAGCAATTTATTTTTATGATGATAAAGCACGAACTGCCATTGATTGATTAAATCAAAAATTAATAGATGAACATAATACTATTTTAATCACACAAACTGCTATTAAACATGCTTCAAATTTAAATCAAGAAGCAGGATTAACTAATAGAGTAGTTTGAATGAGAAACATTATGAGTTATGGAAACTTTTATGCAAATAAAGATGATTTACCAAAGACTACTCAATGTTTAGAAGAATTACGTTATGACCAAAACAAAACTAACATTCCTGATAAAAATATGTATCAAGACCCGTATGATGGATTATTTTATGCATTGTATCCATATAAAAATGTAATTAGGGGTAAAAATAATGCTACTGTGAAAAAAAGCATCTTCACATTTGCCATATAATAAACAACTACAATATCATTAATAGTATAGGTATCACAAAATAAACGCCTTTTATTTAGGCGTTATTTTGCGTTTAAAAACGTACTTGTAAAAATAATCAAAAATAGTACAATTTATAAGTAAAATCAAGGAAAAAAGGAGTAATTTAATATGAAAACATGAATAAAAGCAAATTTAAGTAAAATAACATTAGCATTAGCACTAACTGGTGCTACAACTGGAACAATAGGATTAATCATGGGGGGGTGCTTACCCATAATCTTAGTGGACTTAAATATTATTTAAATTCATATAAAAAACCTATAATGGGTGTTCAGAAAATATGAATGTCTGACATTCATGGTATTTCAGTTTCTATAAAAAGTGAATTTAAAATATACTTTGCTGATAATCCTAAAAAAACAAAATTTTATAATGGTGGAGATACTATTGAAAGAATAGATATACCATGAGATGGCAATTATCCATATGGTTATTTTAATAAATAACATTTAAATTTCTAAATTAATATAAGAAATATTTTCATTATATTTGTCAAATAAATTAATATTAGTTAAGTTTATTTCTTGTTTGTCAGTTATTAAAATTAAATAATAATTACCAGCACCAAATATTCCACTAATTTCAATCCGATTTAAATTATTAATTGGATTTTTAATTTGCAATTCAAATTCATTTTTATTATCAATTTGTAATATCTCTTCATAAAATTCTAATTTAGAAAATAATTGAGATTTATTTGAACCATATAAATTTAAAGCATTCTCAATTTTATTGTTACTAATAATTACTCTTGTAAAGTATTTTCCATATTCGCCATTTCCTAATGTTCAATCTGCTGGAATTAATGACGGAATATTATTGCTTTCTAATTCATTTGTAATAGATAATCAATTAAATTGATTATCATCAAGTTTAAATAATTCATTTTGACTAATATCATTATTTTTTAATTTAATATTATTCATATCTGTAAAATCAAAATATTCAGATTTTAGTATTACTTTTACATCTTTATATTTTCAACTATTATCCTTATTAGAATGTATAGGATTTGATTTTAATTCAAAATAATAAGGTAATAAAATTTTATTATCATCATTTAGACCTTTATTTATTGATAATGTTGAATAAATATACTTTGATAACATAATAAATACTTGTTTAAATATTTTAACTTGTTGCAAATTTATGTAATTTGGATAATCAAGTTCTCATTTTCTAAATAAATTAGTAATAACTTCATCAGGTTTTTGACCTAAGAATTTATTACGTAATTTTGCTATTTCATTTTTATCATCATAATCTGCGCCATCAAAATTTCTATTATAGTTATATGTGTAACTTAGCATATCTAATAATAACTGTTGTAAACTATCAATTGGTGGTTTATCATTTATTTCAATTTCTACATCATAAAATTTATTTGTTGTAGAAATAAATAAATTATAGTTACCTACTAAAAATCATGACTCTAATTTTTTATCTTTTAATTCTATTTCATCTGATAATGGTCATACTTTTAAATTTTTAGAAACATCATAACCTAATTTAGCATTTGTTACTCTTGCATTATTAATAATTTCTTTTCTTGTTTCAGTCCCTCCACCAATAGCAATTAAATCTAAAACTGATTTTTCTTCTCCAATAAATTGTTTTGCTAAGTTTCAAGGTAATATTTGTTCACTAAATCATTGTTGTAATATTCTAACTTTTGGTTGAGTTTCAATAGGCATTGATAATAGCGGAAATGCTATCTTATCTTTAACAAATAACTTTGGGTATACTTCCATATTGTCAACTTCACCAAGTACCTTTATATTGCCAAAAATCATGCTTCTAGGTGCTTTAATTTTTAAACCAGTTACTTTGGTATCTTTATCTAATGGTTTTTGTAATTTAATAATAATTGGATAACCATCTCTTGTTTTAAAATCTTTAATTTTAATAATAGTTATACTTTTAGTACTTCTTGTTTTTGGATTTTGATAAGGTTGTGAATAATTATTAATGATATATAAATTATCAATATTATTTTCAGTTAAAGGTTCATTAATAGATACAGCATATAACTTAAATTGATTTAATAAATTTATTTCTTGAAATATTAAATTTTTAATATCAGTCATACTATATTCAATTGTATTATCATTAATATTAGTACTTGCTCTTTGATTTAATTGCATAGTAAAATCAGATGTTTCAACAGCAGTAGTTTTTAATACTTTATCAATATCAATAAAACCTATTTTAATAGTATTTGCTGAAAATTTTAAACTATTATTTTCATTATTTTTAAATAAACGTTCAATTTCATAAATATATATCGTTCTTTTTTTAAATTCATCATATGCTCTATTAATATCTGGGTCACTAGTAGCACGCATCATATTAGTAAAGTCATAAGGAATGTTATCAATTAAATAATCATTTTCTACTTCTGCTTGATTAAGTTTAGTTTGTTTCTGTGGAAATTTCGTTTGTGGTTTGTTGTTGTTTTCCATTGTTCTCTCCTATTAATTGGTTATTTTCGGGATTAAATAATTTTAATTTAACTGTTAAATTATTAATTTCTTGATCATCATTAATATTAAATGTTTTACTATTTAATAAATCTTTATCTACACTTACTAATATTTGAATAAATTTAAGAATATCAATATTAAATTGTCATAATTTTTGTTCAATATAATTAATAGTTGAAATATTTACTGCTGTACTTTCGGGAACTGATTGTTGTGCTGATTTCTTTTGACTTGGTATATGAATACCACAACGTTTAAATATTTCATTAACATTTCAATCATATATATCAGTTAAATTTTTACCTTTAAAATTACTATTTGTCATATTGATATTTTCGTTTTGTTCATTATTATCTCCACCGCTTTTAAATATGTAATTTTTAGTAACTAATGTTCTTACTGCGTCTTCTATTAAAGATTGAACATTGCCATAAGTTTGACTAAATATAAATTTAGGTGAGTTTAAAATAGTATCTAAAACAATTTGTTCATAAATAACATCTAATGCTTTAATTTTATCCATTACTTTATTACAATCTGCTAGCTCATTTGCTTTATTTCTCATAATTGCTATTGGTATATAGTTAATATTTAGTGTTTGTTCTTGTGCTAAATTAGGGTTATTAATGAATGATTTAAAATCTAATGGAAATTGTTTTTTATTATCACTAATACTATAAATTGCACGATTAATAGTTATTTGTTCATTATTTAATGTATAAACTTCAAATAATCTTACCATTTGTGCATTTTGTTCATAACTATCATAAAAAATAGTACATTCAATTAATTTACCAGTAATATCATAAACTCTTTGTTGTATATCTACTACTTGAAAATATAAGTCATCATTAGCAATATAAATTAAATAAGCACTAATTCCTAATTTACTTAATTTAAAAATTGAATTTCAATTTTTTCTGTAAAATTCTTGTTGAATTAAATATTGTTTAATAGTTTCATTATTAATATCTAATGGAGCATTATATAAATTAGCATTATTTTCTGCTACAAAATCAGTGAAATAAGTTTCATGGTTAAAATCATTAAAACCAAAATAATTTAAAATTGAAGCATGAGTACTTTTATTTTTATTAGTTAAAAATTTTACTTTTTCATTTTGATTATCACTAATATTACTTTTTTCTTTTCTTTTAAATAGACTTAACATAATATTCACCACCTTTTTTTAAAATATTTGATTAATTTTTAATACAATTTTTATAATAATAAATATAATTAAACCTGCTGTTGCTGATGATAAAATTACTCCTATTAAACCTAAAATAATTTTTATAATTTTAAAAAACATAATATTATTCCTGTAATTCTTCTAATTTTTTAAAAATATAATCTCTACCCATACCCCACATTATTCTATTATTATAAATATTAATTTCAGTATCCGCATTAACATTATTATTTGATATTCATAAACTACTTTTTAAAACATTTGTATCTAATTGATAATAAAAATTAATTATTTGTCAACTATAATTTTTATTATTTTCTTTACTAGTATAATCACCAAAACTATAATATATTCTATAATGTGTTTTATCTTTAAATATATATTCTATATGTGTAATATTATTTTTATCTACTACGACTTTACCTACTTCTTTTCAATTTGAACCACTTGGACTGGGTTGTGGTTGTTTTTCTAATATTTCATTAATTGCTTGTAATAATTTTTTATTTTGAGTTTTTAATAATTTATATTCATTATTTTCTAATAAATCTTTACAAAGTAATGAATTTTCTTCATTATTTAATGCAATTTCATTTGTTTCAGTTTTATATTTAAAATAATCATTTGAAAATTTTTTATCTTTTATTTTTTCTTTTAATTCATTAATAGCACCGGCAATAGTTTTATCAGTAGTTTCTAAATTAGGAATTTCTGCACTAATAGCATTTATTTGAAATGCAATAGGAAATTGTGATTTTACATCTTCTAATTTTTTATCTACTTCTTCTTTTTTATAATAATCAGATAAATTAGGAATTTTATTATTGATTTCATTAATTGCAGGAACGATTTGTTTAGAAACTGTTTGTAAAGCATCATCATTGATATTTTGCTTTTTATCTAATAAATTATTAGTTTCTAGTTTTGTGTAATAATCATGTTCAGTACTTTCTTCTGTTATAAATTCAGTTGGTGTATCTATTCCTTGATATTGATATATTTCTTGTATATCACCAATTAAATTAATTTTTCCACGTTCAGGATAGGAATTACCTCCACCACTAAATTTTTTATTTCTATTGTCATAGTAAATAGTTCCAATATTTAAAATATTTTTATTTTGTATTTGTTCTTTATAAGTCATGGAATCAACATTTAACAATTCAAATTCATGAAAAATATTATTTAAATAAATTTTAATTATTTTATAAAATTTCATAAAGTTATTTTCTGTTGAATAGTGATAACTGATTTTAATAAAATATCATTTCAACATTTCTATATTATTATTTTCAACTTTTTTTCATAAAGGACTAGTTTCAATATTAAATCAATTATTTTTGATATCATCAATGTTTTCATTTGTTTTAGTTAATTCACTATTTAATTTGGTAATTTCATTTTCATTAGTAGTAATTCGTTTTTGTTGTTTAGCAGAAAAATCACAAGTTGGTGAATGAGTAAAATCACCAATTTGCGGATTATTTTGTAATGCTTCTGGTGGTAATGTTCCAATTTCATCTGGTCAATCTAAAATCATTGTTTCAGTTTCTTTATCATAACCAGTTGCAACATAACCTTTATTAACAAATTTACTAACAGGACCTCTATATATTTCATTTTCATTATCATCAACTAAATCATCATATAATTTAATTTGTTTTAATAATGTAAATTCTTTTTGTTCTTTAATTAATTCATCAACTTGATTTCTAGTATAAAATGCTTTTAAGTCAATTTTTTCAACATCTATTTCATCATTATTATAACTTGAAAATATTTGTTTTAATTCTGTTAATCTTGCTCATATTTTCATTCTACTAGGTGCTAAATCTCAAACATTAATTGTAGGAGTACTATTTGCACTAAATTGATTACCATTATTAAATTGAATAGTAGCATCAACATTAAATTCAATTGGTGTACGATTAAATACTCAATGTTCAACCATAACATAAACCATATCTCTTAATGTTTCTTTAATTAATTCATCTTTAAAACTATCAAAAGGAAATTTAGATAAAATAAAATCAAGATAAGCATTAATATCATTTTGCGCGCGAATAGCAAAAGTTATAAATCAATCATTAATATTTGGTCATGTTTGTATATATTGTTGTGGAGTTTCTGTAATTTTTCCAGTTAATGGATATCAGTTATTATAATTTTCAAGACTGACATCAGTTCAAAGTTTATTAATCATAATTTATCATTCCTTAAAAAATGCTTGTTTATAATGATGAGTATGTTTTTTTGTTTTTTTATGTGTTATATGTTCAATTTCTTTTTGTATTTTATTTTTACCTTTTTTTATTTTTTTCTTACTTTTTGTTACAACTTGACTATATGCAAACTTTTCTAAATGATGTAATAATCCAGTACCAAATAAAGTATTAACACTAAATTTTAAACCAACATTTTTAAATGATTTGTTAATATTTTCAATAGGATTATTAATAACATTTACTACTTTATGATAAGTTCTAATAGTTCTAAATATTTCTCTATATACTTTAAAACTATCTCTAATTACTTGTTGCACCACTGGTGGAGCAAATGCTATTGCTTTTAATCATTTATTTTGATTAACTCCATAACCAATGTATCAACCACTATATCAACGATATCAATGGAATGGATGTATTTGAGTAACAAAAGTTTTTGCTTTAAGAATACTATCAACAACTGTAATTGGTTTATATTTAGGATTGCGATGATAAATAGTAATTGCACATTTATCTAATGACAAAGGTTGAATTTTACAACCCATAAATACTGGTGAATTTAATGGAATTAATTGTGCATGTTTAATTGCTCTTTTTTCTGCACTAGTAAATAAATCAG